>DAOKZW010000072.1:0-1230 GCA_035325445.1 Flavobacteriales bacterium | reverse complement strand
TGGCATTGTCCACACCCGCCACCCCCGCGACTTCCCGCGGGCTGCATCCGCGGTTCCTTTGATCAATGGGGGTGGGGGCAGAACCCCGGGTTGGGGCGGGCATGGTTCTCCCGCCAGTGACCACGGGGTCCATCATCGGATCGAAGGATACACCGGTGGCCACATCGGGGAACCCGGCATAATCATAGGTGGAGGCCCACTGAAAAGCACCGTTGCTGTTCAATTTCAGGAGCAGGTAATTCGGGTTCATTGCCGAACTGTACGTGGTGCCGGCCACATAGATGTTGCCGGTTGCATCCACGGCGATGCTGGAAGGTACATCATACAGGTTGGCGGCACCGTTCCATTCAGCATGCCATGCCAGCACTCCCTCCGGGTCGTATTTCAGGACCGCGACATCAAAGGCGGCTCCTTCATTGCTCACTGTGGCTGCTACATAGCAGTTGCCAAGATGGTCGATTGCCACGGCCGTTCCGTAGTCCTCCCCATCCGTGTTGCCATGGTATTGTTGCTGCCACAACAGATTGCCATCGCGATTGAATTTGCTGATCAGCACGTCTGGGTCGCCCGGTGCGACCAGTGTATTGCCGACCACGATAATGTTCCCCTGTGGATCAACAGCGGAGGCGCTCCAATCAATGTTGCCCGGCAGCCCTGTGGTTTGCGACCACTCTTTATTCACGTAGGTCTGCGACACCAACAGCAGTGGGTGCACCATAAGACAAAGCGTCAGCAGTCGCAAAATGGGTGTATAGGTTTTGCGTAACATGGGGTTATGGGTTTAGGTTGTAGAGGCAAGCTAGCCTGGAAGTGCCGATCAGCCGCGCCAAGGGACACCCATATAACTATTCCGAATGACGATATTGGAAATGTCGATACCTTTAACTCAGAAATATGATCATCATGCACAAGAAGGAGATAGCCATGCGGATCAGGGCCTTGAGGGAAGAACGCAACCTGCACCAGAAGGAGGTGGCCGCTGTCCTGGGCATCAGCCAACCGGCCTACTCGGACCTTGAAAATGGGCATACCATGTTCACGGCGATAGCATTGGACAAGCTGGCCGACTTCTACGGGATGGGCCTTGACGAACTCCTTCACCAGAATGGAGCAACCCTGAATATGTATGACCGATCCTCAAATGGATACAATGCCTACCACATGGAGCACAGGCATGGGGAGTATTATGAAAAGTGTGTCAACAGCCTTTTCATTGATGCTCAATTGCCG
>DAOKZW010000071.1:0-1283 GCA_035325445.1 Flavobacteriales bacterium | reverse complement strand
GCCAACTGCCAACTGCCAACTGCCAACTGCCAACTGCCAACTGCCAACTGCCAACTGCCAACCGGCGGACTGCCCACTACCCCCCCATTTTCCCGTTACACCCGAACTTAGCCCCCAAACCTGCACGCATGACCGGCGACCAATTTTACCAAGTCCTTCTTGCCCTCTTGCCCTCCGTGGTGGTCTTTCTTACGGCGTTCTATCTGTTGCGGCAGATGTTGGCCAACCACTCCCGCGAGCTGAACACCAAGCTGATGGCCGAGGCCAAGAAGGAGGATCGCAAGCACGTAATGCCGCTGCGCCTGCAGGCCTACGAGCGGCTGACGCTCTTCCTTGAGCGGATCTCGCCCGGCACCTTGGTCTTCCGGGTACACAAGGCACACATGTCGGCGCGCATGCTGCATTCGGAACTGTTGGCCACGGTGCGCGAGGAGTTCGAGCACAATGTCACACAGCAGATCTATGTGAGCGACCGCGCTTGGCAGCAGGTGAAGATGGCCAAGGAGGAAACCTTGCGGATCATCAACATCGCTGCGGAGCAGACGCCCCCCGATGCCAATGGGACCGCCTTGAGCCAGCATGTGTTCGAGGTCGCCTCCAAGCTCTCGCACCTGCCCACCCAACAGGCCGTGGTGGCCCTGAAGGAAGAGGTGAGGAAGTTGTTTTAGTTGGACAGTAGCTGTTGCTTAGTTGCTTTGGCCAATGCGTGGGATCAGGAAACTATATGAGTGGACGATCTCCATTCCGCTATTGGCGTGCATCCTGTATTTCTCCGGCTACTTGGACGATCATATCCTGCTCCAAGGCATTGCAGGTCTTCTATTGGTCTTTTGCGTGATGTCCGCGGTGCATCACTCGGAGATCATCGCGCATCGGGTGGGCGAACCGTACGGCACCATTATCCTGGCGGTATCCATCACCATCATAGAGGTGGCGATCATCATTTCCCTCATGGTGACCGGGGGCGAGCAGTATGCGGCCTTTGCGCGGGATACGGTGTATGCGGCGGTCATGCTCATCTTGAACGGCATTGTGGGCCTAAGCCTCTTTATCGGTGGACGCAAGCACCACCCACAGACCTTTTCATCGCACTCGGTGAGCATCGCGTTGGTGGCGCTCATCTCGATCGTGGCCTTCACCATGATCCTGCCCAACTTCACGCAGGGCCGGATCGGGCCCTACTATACGGAAGTGCAGCTTCTGTTCGTTGTGTTTGCCTGTTTAACCATATTGAATTAGGCACTTGGATGTTAGGGAGCCGGCCAATAGATTGCCACCTACAA
>DAOKZW010000070.1:0-1440 GCA_035325445.1 Flavobacteriales bacterium | reverse complement strand
AATGTTCAGCCCCTCTGTGGGCCTATCCGATTGCGTTTATGAGTTGAATCCGGCCGTTCTTTACAAACCCACGCACCTAAAAAGGGGAAGCTTACACCGCCGCCGCTGCGGAACCAGGTGCGGCTCTCGCGCTGTTCGATGAAGCGGATGCACACGGCGCTGTCGATGTCCTAGGTCACGAACACCTATTTCACGCCCACCTCATACTGCCCCACCACCTCATACCCCGCATCCTTGATCACGACGGTATAGGCCCCCTTGGCCAAGTATAGCTCCGGAGGTGAATTGGCATCGGTGATCTCTAGCACGTCTGCGGGCACGCCGTCGTGTTCTTCTTCGCGGGTGCGGTAGGCCAGGACCATCAGCGGCCGGTCGGTGCCAAGCTTCTCGGCGGGGATCGTGTAGCGTTCTTTGCCGGTGGTTACCCATGAAGGTCGGCCGTGGATGTACGTCGTACGCGGGTGGATCACCACGAGGTCCGTCTGGTGGTCCTCGCCTTGGCCGTTGAATACGTCGCCGTGCTCATCCACCAGCATGATGGGTTCATCACCCTCATGGAGCCGGATGAACAAGGGGTCGTTCTCCGGTTCCGAGCGTTCCATGAATAGGGTTTGCCCCACGGTCAGCGGATCGATGCCGGTGTTCTCCTTCAGCCAGCCGGCCATGGCTTTCTCCCAGATGGGGTGCCAGCCCTCGTTGGCATGTTGGTACCCGCAGTAGATGAGCGTCTTCCCCGGCGGGGCGCTTTCCAGAAAGGCCTGGATGTTCGCTGCCTGTTCGATCTCCCGTTCCCTGTTGTTCTTCCCGGCGGATGCTTCGTAGGGGAAGAGCGTATAGCCCAGCCGTAGGGCCTCGTAGAGGAGATTGCCGAACTCGGGCTCCTTGGTGTAGAAGCCGCTTTCCACCACCGGGAATCCGCGTTCGTTGATCGTGGTGTCGTGCAAGGACTCCAAGCCCAGGTAGCGGTAGCCTTGCGCATACAGGTCCTTCAATAGCGATTGCGCAAAGACGCGATGGGCGGGAACGTGATGCGCTTCGTTGATGATGGTGATCTCCGCCGCCTTCGCCCGTTCCAGGATCACCTCGCGCGCGCTCACCTTCCGGCAACGGACGAAGTACAGGCTGTCGGCCTCGCTGGCCTCCGGCTTCTGGAAGTGGTCCCGGTCCCACACCCGAAGCGCTTCCGCGTAGTTGCCTATGAACGTGAGGTGAGTCGCACCCACTTGGTATTTCCACCCTGAGCTGTCCTGTTCAATTTCTTGTAGGATGTCCTTGGTGAACCGGTAGTCGGTTTGACCCATGGCCATGAGGGCATGCAGGAAGAAGAGGATGGGGAGAAGGCGGGGCATGGGGAGAGGCAAGGTAGTACGCGGTTCCGTTTACTCGAGGGTATTCTGAAAAGTGTGTCAAGCTACGTTTGACAACCAATCAGAACCATGA
>DAOKZW010000069.1:0-1975 GCA_035325445.1 Flavobacteriales bacterium | reverse complement strand
TTGCACCTTGGAGCAATGGGATAGTGACACTGCACGAATGAAGCCGCGCACCAAAGGTGGGGCTGAGGTGAACCCCGTCTTGAACGCCATGGAAGGGAAGGTCAAGGAAATTGTCAATGCACTGGTGGTTCAACGTTCCCTGTCACTTGACAATTTCAAGGGGCGCTACAAGAACCCCAAATCATCCGGGCTGGTGCTGGCCTTCATGGAGGAACTTGTGGCGGACATGGAGAGCAAGAACAAGGCTGGCAATGCAGCCACATACCGCAACACCGCACGGGTGCTAAGGCGCTTCACCAAGGGGCGTGACCTGCCCTTTGGCGACCTGACCGCCTCCACGCTCGAAGCCTTCGACCAACACTTGAGGGATGCCGGATGCACCGGCGGAGGCATATCGGTATACATGCGGACCCTCCGCGCCGTGGTGGGGAAGGCCACCAAAAAGAAGTACATGCACCCCGATCAATACCCTTTTGAAACAAAGCTGGGGAGCGGTTACGCGATCGCACAACTGAACAGTGAAAACAACCCGCGCCCCTTATCGGGCACGGACATGGACAAGATGAAGGCATTCCCCGTGGATGAGCATCCGCACTTGGCCGATGCCGTCCGCCTGTTCCTCTTCAGCTACTATTCGGGAGGGATGAACTTCGCCGACATTGCACGGCTGCGGCCCTCGGACATGAAGGACGGGCGTATCGTGTACAAACGCCAAAAGACCAAGCGCAAGGGGCGCGATGCGGAATTGAGCTTCAAGGTGGGGGGAGAGGTGGCTGCGATCATTGAGGCTTACGCTGGGCACGGAGGGCAATACCTCTTTCCCATCCTTGGGCCGGGCCACGTGACCGAAAAGCAGAAAAAGGGGAGGATCGACAAGTGCCTAAAAGAGACGAACCGCCGGTTGAAGGAGGTGGCCGGGATCCTCGGGATCGAAAACAACCTGACAACCTATGTAGCCCGGCACACGTTTGCCACCACGCTCAACTGGAAGGACGTTCCGGTGGAGGTCATTTCGCAACGCATGGGGCATAAGACCACCGCCACCACCCAACGCTATCTGAAACGCCTGCCCAACAAGGTGCTGGACGAAGTGGACGAACTGCTGTAAGCAATGGCGAAGCGCAAAGCAACCCCGCACACGGTGAGGCCCAAAGCCTTCGAGCAAGAGGCTGTGGAGCAGTTCGACCGGATGTTGGCCGAAGAGCTTCCCGGCTTTGCATTCAGCCCGTTCCCCCTGAATGTGAGCATCGGCAACCGCAGCACCTACCCGGACATATTGGAGGGCATGGACGGCAACGGCTTGTTCAGGCCGGTCTTCACGGAGCAGGTCATTCAGGCGCAAGCAGGCAACCCCAGGTTGGCCAAGACCATGAGGGGCAAGGTGCGACGGTGGGAATATGCCAGTATCGCGCCCCAAGGGGAACCCGACCCGCTGGACCTGCCCAACCCAAGGTACTACCTATTGGACGGGGCCATGGTCCCACACCCCAGCATGGAACACAATGGCAAGCGGCTGAGCCAAGCCGCCAACACCGCCTTGGTCCTGTTTAACGTCATGGTGAGCAAGGCATGGGAAAGCCCGCTCAACCTGCGGGACGCTGCGGTAAACGCCCTGCTGGACCATCACCACGCCCGTGGGGGCAGCCCCGCCGCGTTCGTGAAGCATGTGGAGCGGATCACGCGCAATTACAAGGTTGAGGAACTGAGGAAACTACTGAGCGCATGGGTGGCCAGCAAGGGCGACCATAACAGTACCGCCAGCACAAAGCCCAAGCCCGCGAAGGAATGGGATGACCTGAAGACCTTGGCCCTGTTCCATGCCTTACGGTATGCAGCAGGCGACCGGCAAGCCAAACTATCCACGAACACCGAAGCCGATAAAGTCGCAAGGGATGCGGGATTCGTAAGCAAAGGGAGTGGTAAAAGATTGCGTTCACATTTCATTATATATCGCAATGAAGCCGGACGCACCGGC
>DAOKZW010000068.1:0-3570 GCA_035325445.1 Flavobacteriales bacterium | reverse complement strand
TGTGGTAGGCGGCGCTGCCCTTGGCGTAGAGCGTCACCGTGCGGCCGTTGCCGCCCCGGCCGAGGAAGCGCGTCACCGTGTTGGCGGTGATGGTGGGCCAGTCCTGCTGCGCGGCCAGTGCGTTGTAGTCGGCGGCGATGCGGCGCTTGCCCAGGTTCTGCGGCCTGGCGGCCAGCAGGCGCAGGGCCTGTTCCTGCTGCGGTGCCAGCACCTTGCTGGCGTTCGTATTGCCGCGTCCGGCGTGGACCAGCGCGGAAGCGCCCGGCATGCCTTGGCGCTTGGCCTCCATGTAGGCCCGCTTGCGTGCCTCCAGCCGCGCGAAGCTGGCCGGGAAGGACCGGGGCAGGCGCTTGCGGTTGGCCTTCACATAGTCGCCCACGGCGTTCTTCAGCTCCATGGTGCTGAGGCCGTATGTGGCCAGTACCTTCTCCGTGCCGCCCTCATTGTGGACCTGCGTGGCCTCCTCCATCAGGGCCACGATGCGGCAGGCCAGGCTGAGCTGTTGGCGGGCCTCGGTGCCCAAGCCCAGGCCGTTGCTGGCCTTGTAGGTGTCCAGGTAGCGCATGTCGGCCTCGTGCGTCACCAGGTGGCGCTCCACCAGCTGGGCCTTGGCCAGCACCTCCGGGTCGCCGCCCAGGTGGTGGGCCACCTGCTCCTGGTAGCGGGCGGGCAGGCTTGCCCAGTCGATCAGTGCCGGGTGGCCTTGCCCGCCGCGCTGCACCACCTTAATACGGCCCTCCTGGCAAGCCTTGTCGTAAGTAGGCTTGCTCAGGCAGGCGTCGTTCACCAGCTCGGCGTACTCCAGCAGCACTATGCCCTCGCGTACGATCATGCCTTGGCCAGCTTGGCGGTCTTGCGGATGATGGCCAGCAGCTTGCCCAGCCGGTACGCTTCATCGTTGGCAGCGAGCAGGTCCTTGCGCAGGCGCGCATTCAGCTCGTGCTGGCCTTCCAGCTCTTCGGCCAGGCGGGTGTTCTCATTGCCCCGGTCCACCAACTCGCTCAGGCTTTTGGTGGCATCATCCAGCACCGCCTTCAGGCGCTCGTTCTCCAGCTTCTCGCGCTCCAACTTGTTTGTCAGCTCTGCATTGCTGGATTCGAGCCGCCTGATCGCAGTCACAGCAAACTCCACTCTTTTGGTCTGATGGTTGAACTTTGGAGCGTGCGCATCCCGCCACTTGTCATGTTCGAGGATCAGGTCGGAAACGTGCGGCGTGTAGGCCAATCGGAGCATTTCGGATGACTCATCCGACATAACCGCGTACTCGCGGCCGCCACTGGTACAGAGATGAACACACTGCCCCAGCGGCGGAAGTTGATCATCATGGCATGCAGGGGGTGTGTCCTTTTGCCGATTCGCATCGACGGCGGGCATGGCTGTTGTCTGATGCGCCGACGTGCGAAGCGCGACGAGTTCGCGGTGCAACGAGAGGATGGGCTCGCTCTGGCGTTCGCCACGCAACACCTTGCTCACGAGGCTGAGACTATACCCCTTGCCGTCGCGCATGCCACGTGCCTGGCTCATGCGCACCACCTGCATCGCATCGCAGCGCTGGACGTCCTGTACAGTGATTTGATTCATCGCTTGTTGTGCTTAGGGGTGCGCAGGGCAACTATCTCTGCATGGATGCGGTGGATGTCGGCGTTGCGGCGTGTGCCACCGAGCACCTCCTGCACGTAGGTGCGGCTGTAGCCTCGCCCGCCGTTCAGACCTCGTGCGGCCGTGATGTCGGCCACCAGCGTGGCGTCTCCCCTGCGTTTGTTTTTGGCCCGTGTATACATTGGCATCGAATACGGATGCAATAATAACGTCCATTTGGACACGTGGCCAATTGGACGCCATGAATAGTTTTCAACAAATGACTGTGGCCTCCCGCCTACAGGCTTATATACAAGCCGTGCCTACCACCGTTTATCAGGTGTCAAAGACGTGCGGCTTCGCGCGCGGCTCCTTAGAGAAGATGCTGCGCAAGGCAGGTGGCTTACATAGTGATACCATTGCGGCCGTTTTGGCCCACTACCCAGACCTGGATGCTGATTGGCTCCTATTAGGTATTGGCGAGATGAGAAGGTCGATTCCTCGTCAAAGTGTTGCAAGCGATGAGTTCAATGCACCGGCGCCGAAGGCCAAGGTCAAGGTCAGCCTTACGCCTGAAGAGATAGAAGGTGTTCGCGCCTTACTGGAAAAGGAGGCCGAAAGGGGCAAGGGGAAGAAGGCCGGTTAAGGGTGGTGTGGCGAGGGGTGCGTCACTGACCGCGGCAACCTAAAGCACCAAGCCCCGCAAGTAGCGGGGCTTGGTGCTTTAGGTTTGGTGTTCCGGTCAGTGCATCTGCTCCAGTTCCTTCTCCATTGCCCACGACCCTTCTACCAGGTCACAGTCATTCATCTGTACGTTCATCATGAGCCCGGTGCAGGTGCCAAGGAATGCGACCTTGTTCCCTTTATCGAGCTGCGACGCTAAGCCCGGGTTGTTAAAGTAGCATTGTACGGCACGGAATTCATTCCGAGGGCCACTCAATGTGACGTAAATGTTCCCGAGGATGTCCTTCCCAATGTCGCTAACGATGCCTTCCACGTAGAACCGCTTGTCCTTGAAATATCCATCTGCGCGCACCTCATTGTTGACATAGTGCTGAACGAGGCTTTCCGCCGTTACCGTATTCTGTTTTCGGGCTTCAAGTTCAGCGACCTTCTCGGCTTTGGCAAGGCTGTCCTTCTGCTGCTGGGTCAATTCGGGCGCGGCGGGAGTTGTGGGTGCGGCGGCCTGCGTCTTATCCTGTGCAATGGAAGTACTTTCTTCCTTTTCGGTTCGTGGCAGGAACAAGGCCAGTGCAAGAAGCACCGTATAGCTTATTTTCCAGACAAGCGCTATCCGACGGCTCTTCCAGATGGCATATAGTCCGACCGGAAAAAAGAAAATGCAGAGAAGCACGACCAGCCACGTGCGGTCATACCACTTCTTCGTCTGAGTCTCTTCCATGGTGCTGATGGGTTGATGGCCGCTAATGTAGAAAGGTTGCCGGTTGCACGCTATCCCAGCTCCACCACGAACGGCGGCGTGTCCTCCTGGGGCCACTGCCGCACGGCCCCGTGATCCAGGATCACGCACTGGAAGGTTTGGGCGTACATGTACACGTAAGGGGGGGCTTCCACCCGGCGCAGGGCGGTGCGGCCCAGGCCGCTGAAGTGCTCGCCCTTGGTGCCGTGCAGGGCCTTGTGCAGCTTGCGGAGCACCCCAATGAACTCCATGGCGCGGCGCTGCCCGGCGCTGCCCGCATTGGTGTCCTGCACGGTCTCCATGTACAGGTACACCGTGATGTCCATGGTGAGCTGCTGGGACAGGCCGCCCAGGTCGTCCACCTGCGCGGTGTTGAACTCCAGGAACACCGCCGGGGCGCGGAAGGGCATCCAGTTGCCGTCGCCATCCACCATGTTCTCCTGGCCGTAGTACAGGTCCACGTGCTTGATCTCCGGCACCTTGGCCTGGATCAGGGTGCAGAGCTCCTTGTAGGCCGCGCCCCAGTCCTGTATGGCGCTATCGGGGTCGGTGGTGGTGTTCCAGGTCATTTG
>DAOKZW010000067.1:0-3740 GCA_035325445.1 Flavobacteriales bacterium | reverse complement strand
TGTGGTAGGCGGCGCTGCCCTTGGCGTAGAGCGTCACCGTGCGGCCGTTGCCGCCACGCCCGAGGAAGCGCGTCACCGTGTTGGCGGTGATGGTGGGCCAGCCCTGCTGCGCGGCCAGTGTGTTGTAGTCGGCGGCGATGCGGCGCTTGCCCAGGTTCTGCGGCCGTGCCGCCAGCAGGCGCAGGGCCTGCTCCTGCTGCGGTGCCAGCACCTTGCTGGCGTTGCTGTTGCCTTGCCCGCCATGCACCAGGGCGGAGGCGCCGGGCATGCCTTGGCGCTTGGCCTCCATGTAGGCCCGCTTCCGGGCTTCCAGCCGCGCGAAGCTGGCCGGGAAGGACCGGGGCAGGCGCTTGCGGTTGGCCTTCACATAGTCGCCCACGGCGTTCTTCAGCTCCATGGTGCTGAGGCCGTATGTGGCCAGTACCTTCTCCGTGCCGCCCTCATTGTGGACCTGCGTGGCCTCCTCCATCAGGGCCACGATGCGGCAGGCCAGGCTGAGCTGTTGGCGGGCCTCGGTGCCCAAGCCCAGGCCGTTGCTGGCCTTGTAGGTGTCCAGGTAGCGCATGTCGGCCTCGTGCGTCACCAGGTGGCGCTCCACCAGCTGGGCCTTGGCCAGCACCTCCGGGTCGCCGCCCAGGTGGTGGGCCACCTGCTCCTGGTAGCGGGCGGGCAGGCTTGCCCAGTCGATCAGTGCCGGGTGGCCTTGCCCGCCGCGCTGCACCACCTTAATACGGCCCTCCTGGCAAGCCTTGTCGTAAGTAGGCTTGCTCAGGCAGGCGTCGTTCACCAGCTCGGCGTACTCCAGCAGCACTATGCCCTCGCGTACGATCATGCCTTGGCCAGCTTGGTGTTCAATCCAGGTTGATGGTGAGCTGGCTGTGCAGCATGCCCTTGGCGCCAAGCACCAGGCGCAGGCCCAGATCATCAATGAACCAACCGGCCTGTGTGCTGCCGAAGAGCAGCACCTGTGTCTTATGTGCCCCTGGCAGCGTGCCCGCCATGCTGTGGCTGCTGGTAGTGGTGCCCAGGCATTTCAGTACGTCCACCAGGCTGTACCATTGCTTGCCTTGCAGCGGCACCATGCGAACCCGGCCCTTGCGCAGGCCCACCGTGGTGGTGGGCACGGCCCGCGCATCCAGCACCCCGGCCGGCAGCGCGCCCGGCAGCGCCTTGGGCTGGGCCGCTGCCCCGGTTACCGGGTTGCCCACGGGCCGCGTTACTTCCTTGGCATGGGCCATACTGTAGTTGCCCGTGCGGTGAAGCGCCGGGAGCACTTCACCCGTGAGCCACTTCCGTATGGCCTTGGCCTCCGGTTTGCGGCTGCGCATGACCAAGGCCCACGCGCCACTCTCGCAGACGCACAGCGTTCTCCTGCCCTGCTGTTCACCTGGACCTTGTATTACAAGGTTTTGCTTTTCGTCGTCGTCGAGATGCCGAGCAGCTTGGCTCGCATCCCCGATGTCCAGCATCTTGCAGATGTCTATGGCCGCGAACCACGGTCGATGGTCAAGGAGCAGCCCCCGTAGCTGGTGCTGCTGGAAGTTGAAGAGGGAAGGGAGGTTCTGCGTGTTCATTTGGCTGAGGGTTTGGTTGTTGGTTTGCGGTTCAGTATGTCGAGCATGGCGGTGTTGAATGCAGCCATCAGGTGCAGGCCCGCGCGCAGCCGCTCCACTTCTGCCTGGAGTTCCAGGATGGAGATGCGCCGCTCCATGTCCTTTACCTCGATCATGATGTCGGCATAATCGCGCGCCTCGGCCGTTTGCTCTGCGATGGTCTTCGCTGGTTGCTTGGGCTTCATCATCGGCTCTTTTTGGTCTTGGGTGTGCGCAGCGCCACCAATTCCTGGTGCAGTGCCGTAATGGCCTTGTTCTTTCGCTTGCCGTGAAGCACGTACCGCACATAGTCGTAGCTGTAGCCGAGCCCGTGCCGCCCCATCCCTCGGGCTGCGGTCATGGACTGCACGGTGCGGATGTCACCAATCTCTATTTGTCGCCTTCTTATCATTGTAACGACCAAGCGGGACAAACATAATCCATGAAACATGGAATATCCAAAGAGTTTGGATTATCTACTTATGAACATGCGTGAGTTGAGGAAGGGTAATGGCCTTACTCAACAACAGCTCGCAGAAGCCTTGGGAGAGAGGAATACAACGATCAGCAACTGGGAGAAAGGGGTCTCCACACCATCAGTAAAGGACCTGATTGGGATATCCATGTTTTATGGAATATCAATGGATGCCCTAGTCTCGAAGGGATTGGCGGGGCAATCGCAATCACGCGATAAAGTGGTTGAGCGTGACCGCTTCGTGACCCGTGCGGAACTCGCGAGTGTCGAAGAGCGCATTGCCAAGATCGAGGCCGCACAGAGAGTGTGGCCAGATAAACTGATGAAAGATGAGGTGAATGCGCTTCTACAGGAAGCGCTGGCCGAGGCGTTCGCGCCGCGTGAGCATAAGCAGGGCGAAAAGGGCAAGGGGAAAAAGGCTGGTTGAGGGTGGTTTGGCGAGGGGTATATATATGAACGCGCGCGAGAGGCGCTAAAACGGACGATGCACATGAGCAATAAGGAAGGCAAAGGCAAGACACCGGGCGGCGAGGCGCGGCCGGATGTAGGGGACCGCACGGGGCGGGCCATGGTAGGCAGCAACGAACCGCCGCCCAAGCACCGGCCGCAGCCCGCGCCCGGCAAGCAGGATAAGCCTAAAGGCAAATAGCGTACAGGGCCATCAGGCAGGCCACGCCCGCCAGCAGCAGGGCGGTGGCGGCGCGGTTGGCGCGGTGGACCAGCCTGTTGTAGCGCTCGCGGCGGGCGGTGCTGCGGTCTATGGCGGGTTGGTCCGGGGTGCCGTAGTGCTCGGCGTTGGCCAGCAGGCGGCCCAGCTCGGCGGCGGCGTGGTTGGTGCGGGCCCCGGCATGCTGGCCCAGGAAGTTGATGGCCATGGCCAGGGTGAATAGCACCCCGGCCAGCTTGGCGGGCCATGCGGGCATGGCAGCAGGATCACCTTGCAGGAAGCGCAGGGTTTCCAGGCAGATGTACAGCCCGGCCCCGCTGATGGTGATGGTGAGCAGGTCCAGCCTGCCCTTGGCGTACTCCTCGCGCTGGCGGCTGCTGGCCTGGTACGCCTTGAGCTGCTCCAGGTAGAAGCGGTCCGGGGTGTGGGGTTGCTGTTCCTGTTCCATGGGGGTAAGTTAGGGCCTCGTTCATACCTCCACCGTGAACGGCGGCGTGTCCTCTTGTGGCCATTGGCGCACCGCGCCGAAGTCCATGATCACGCACTGGAAGGTTTGGGCATAGAAGTACACGTAAGGCGGAGCCTCCACGCGGCGCAGGGCGGTGCGGCCCAGGGGGCTGAAGTGCTCGCCGCCGGTGCCGTGCAGCGCCTGGTGCAGCTTGCGCAGCAGGCCGGTGAACTCCAGGGCGCGGGCCTGCCCCAGGCTGCCCGCGTTGGTGTCCTGCACGGTCTCCATGTACAGGTACACGGTGATGTCCATGAGCAGTTGCTGGCCCAAGGCCCCCAGGTCGTCCACCTGCGCGGTGTTGAACTCCAGGAACACCGCCGGTGCGCGGAAGGGCATCCAGTTGCCGTCGCCGTCCACTAAGTTCTCCTGGCCGTAGTAGAGGTCCAGGTGCTTGATCTCGGGCACCTTGGCCTGGATCAGGGTGCAGAGTTCCTTGTAGGCTTCGCCCCAGTCCTGTATGGCGCTATCGGGGTCGGTGGTGGTGTTCCAGGTCATTTG
>DAOKZW010000066.1:0-3934 GCA_035325445.1 Flavobacteriales bacterium | reverse complement strand
CCCAAAAACCCCAGCCCTTTCCCCCCGCCCATGCCCCGCCCCGCCCCACCCCACCCCCTGCGCGTGCTGCTGGTGGACAACAACGACTCCTTCACCTACAACATCGTCAACATCCTGCGGGCGCTGCCCGGCGTGGAGCTGGACGTGGTGAAGGCCGCGCACCTGCACCCCGGGCGGCTGCACGAATACGCCAAGCTCATCATCTCCCCCGGGCCGGGCACCCCGGATGACTTCCCGGTGCTGGACGCCGTGATCCGCCACAGCCTCGGCACCGGCACCGCCCTGCTGGGCATCTGCCTGGGGCACCAGGCCATCTGCCGGCACTTCGGCGCGGAGCTGGTGCGCATGGAACGGCCCGTACACGGCCAGCGGCAGCTCTGCCTGCGCACCGGCACCGACGAGGCGCTGTTCCGCGGCCTGCCGCAACAGCTGGAAGTAGGCCTGTACCACTCCTGGGCGGTGCGCCCGGAAAGCCTGCCCGCCTGCCTGCGCGCCACGGGCCGCACCGCCGCCAACGTGCTGATGGCCGTCAGCCACCGCGACCGCCCCATCCACGGCGTGCAGTTCCATCCCGAGTCCTTCCTCACCCCCCACGGCCGGCGGATGCTCGAAAACTTCCTCTCCGCCTGACCCATGGACGCCGCCACCTTCCAAGCCCTCTTCACCCGCTACCTCACCGGCGGCCAGCCCTTCCTGTTCCTGCTCGATTTCGAGGGGCGCGCACCCTTCCTCTGCCGCACCGAGGAAGCCCTCGCCCACGGCATCGCCTTCGACGTGAAAGGCATGCGCAACACCGCGCCCCGGGCCGTACACAAGCCCGTGCAGCTCACCGCCCGGCCCATCGCCCCGGCCGACTACGCCGCCCGCTTCCGCAACGTGAAGGAGCACCTGGACCACGGCAACACCTACCTGCTCAACCTCACCTTCCCCACGCCCATCGCGGTCAATCTGGGCCTGGAGGAGATCTTCCACCTGGCGCGCGCGCCGTACAAGCTGCTGTGGCGGGACCGCTTCGTCGTCTTCTCGCCCGAAAGCTTCATCCGCACCAGCGGCCACGAGGTGTACACCTACCCCATGAAGGGCACCATCGATGCGGCGGCGCCCAACGCGGAGGCCACCCTGCTGGCCAACCGCAAGGAGGAATGGGAGCACAACACCATCGTGGACCTCATGCGCAACGACCTGGCCATGCTGGCCGGGGACATCACCGTAACGCGCTACCGCTACGTGGAGCGCATCCGCACGCACCGGGGCGAGCTGCTGCAGACCAGCTCCGAGATCCGCGGCCGCCTGAAGCCCGGTTGGCAAAGCACCTTCTGCGCCGACCTGCTGCGCATGCTGCCCGCCGGCTCCATCAGCGGCGCGCCGAAACAGAAGACCCTGGAGATCATCGCCGCCAACGAGACCGCGCCGCGCGGCTACTACACCGGCATCTTCGGCCTCTTCAACGGGCAGGACATCGACAGCGCCGTGTGCATCCGCTTCATCGAACAGCGCGACGGCCGCACCTGGTTCCGCAGCGGCGGCGGCATCACCGCCAACAGCGTGCTGGAAGATGAATACCGGGAGCTGGTGCAGAAGATCTATGTGCCGGTGGGGGAAGGTGGCGACAGCTTGGGGTGAAGCTGCCTTTAAAGGGCGTGAGCCTAACACCTGCGGACCTTGCCCCGAATGGGCGCTTTGTCCATGAGCCACGTGGATCCGAAAAGATCCCCAAAGGGCCCTATCCTGAAAATAGCCCCGGAAAAGGCCGACAGTCCATATTATCCGGCGAATGAGGTTACATCCAAGGTTTGTCTATTTTGGCCAGCGTACATGGAGTTGCTGGGGCACCATACCTGCAAACAAGACAACGGTGAGGCTTACGTGCTCGCCCATGCCCCGTTCCTTTCCATCTATGACAGTGCGCATCCTGATAGGGACCCGTTTCTTGGTGAGGGCCGATACCTGTGGTACAACGATCTGGACCAGGCGCATTGGTGGGGCCGGCAACGGCTTCAGTGCCCGTACTATGTGCTGGAAGTGAAAGTTCCCTGTGCCGAAGGGGACTTTTACGATCTGTGTGACCCGGACAATGTGCAACGCTTCGGCGGGGTGGTGCGCCGCCTTGAAAAGCTCGGCCATCTGGCAGCTGATGAACCCATTGGGCGGATCCTTGAGTTCCTTCGCATACTGGCACGGTCCGATCCGGATTGGAACCTGGACCTTTTCACAATCGTCCGCAGCGAGGACAGGAAAACCGGGGGGCGCTACCCCCGTCACTTCAGAAAGGTGGCGCCCGGCCGATCCTTCTTCGAGCTTAAGCCCGTGTTCGTCCTTTGCATCTATCCCGAATACAGGCTAACTTCGCTTCGCAAGAGGATCGTTGCCCGCAACAACCCTCACCGACCATGAAAAAGATAGCTGATACCTTCAACCGCATCTATGATTACATGGAGCGGAATCCCGACAAGGTCGGCACGGCATGGGAAAAGGCGCGCAGCTTGCCCACGATGGGCGGCCCCACGGCTTCGGAACTGCTTGGCGATGAAATGGGGCCTTATGGGTTCCCGCGCCTGAACACCGCGTTTTTCAACCTGATCGTTCTTCCTGGACCCTTGGAACCGACGTATGACAATACTTGGTTTGAAAAGGTCTTGAAGAGCTTCCGGGCCGAACATGGACCGGACCCCGGCATCGGGTCCATGACATCCTCAGCCAATGTGGCGGGCACGGAGCCCGCCACATTTATTTTATAGGTATAATAGCACCATGAACGCCCAGGGCCGGGAGCCGCACCAAGGTTCAACCGACGTCATCCAGCATGCTATCCGCTTAGTGAACTTCGTGGTCACCAAGGTTGATTTCTTCGTGCCGCCCGGAGTGGATGACCTTCCGGATTCGGAAGTTGGCCTAAGCCACAAGGTCGTATTCGATGACAAGCTCAACCGCGCGTTCATGGTCGTTCTGCAATTGCGCCTGGCCTCGGCCAAGGATCATGACCTTCGCTTGCACGTGGATGCCGTGGCCCTTTTCAACACGGACAAGCCCATTGACGAGCCGTTCAAAAGCTCAGCCTTGGCCCATGTCAATGCCCCGGCGATCGCATTCCCGTTCCTGAGAAGCTTCATGGCGTCATTCACGGTCAACGCGGGAATCCCCCGCATGCTCCTACCGTCCGTGAACTTTCACCAGGTCTACAAGGTCTCGGGGGATCGACCGGGCACGGGCGACGACGCTTCAGAGGTGGCCGAGCCTGCGCCTTGAATAAAGTCACGCACCGGGGCGAGCTGCATGCAGACCAGCTCCGAGATCCGCGGCCGCCTGAAGCCCGGTTGGCCAAGCACCTTCTGCGCCGACCTGCTGCGCATGCTGCCCGCGGGCTCCATCAGCGGCGCTCCGAAACAGAAGACCCTGGAGATCATCGCCGCCAACGAGACCGCCCCGCGCGGCTACTACACCGGCATCTTCGGCCTCTTCCAACCCGGATTATGCAGCAAGATTCGTAGCGAGGGTCGAAAGCGCAATGGCAGCAAGGGTTTCGTTGAGGATGAATAGCCCAAGCTATTCTGACGAAAGGAAACCCAGTGCAGCGCTTGCTGCCGCCGTGCTTTCGGGCCGCAGTAGAAGCACGGCTGCATATTCCGGGTTCAAGGGCAGGACATCGACAGCGCCGTGTGCATCCGCTTCATCGAACAGCGCGACGGCCGCACCTGGTTCCGCAGCGGCGGCGGCATCACCGCCAACAGCGTGCTGGAGGATGAATACCGGGAGCTGGTACAGAAGATCTATGTGCCGGTGGCGGAAGGTGGCGGTGATCCGGCTTGAATCGTCTACCGTGCTCTTTCAGGGTCTCCTGAATGGCGCAGCCTGCGGAGCCATGAAGGGACCCTGAGTAAACGGGAGTATTATGAAAAGTGTGTCAACAGCCTTTTCATTGATGCTCAATTGCCGT
>DAOKZW010000065.1:0-4016 GCA_035325445.1 Flavobacteriales bacterium | reverse complement strand
ACCGTTGGAATGGTTGCGGAAGGTTATTTCAGCAGGACCACCCTTCCGTAGTACGACCTGGTCTCGGCGTTGATGGCACTCTTCACCTTGAGCATCCAGGTGTACACGTCGGTCTTGGGTCCCTGGCCGTTGACGGTGCCGTCCCAGCCCTCGCCGATGGTGGAGGAGCTGAAGATCTCGGCACCCCAGCGGTCAAAGATGCTGAAGGTGTAATAGCGGGGATCGGCATCGCGCAGCACGGGCGCGAACCGGTCGTTGACGCCATCGCCATCGGGCGTGAAGGCGTTGGGCACGAACACGGTGAGCCGGCCTTCCACGGGCACGTTGCGGATGGTGGTGTCTGTGCATCCGTAGGCGTTGGTAACGATGAGCTCCACGGGGTACACGCCGGGCGCATCACCCGGGAAGGCCACGGTGGCCGTGCTGTTCTGTCCGCTGGGCGGGTCCCCGCCGGGGAAGGTCCAGGCCCAGGCGGTGACGTCGATGGAGGAGCTGTCCTTGAAGGTGATCACGGGGTCGGAGATTTCGGCTGGCCACGGCTGGAAGCCGAAGTAGGCCACGGGGTTGGGGAATACGTTGATGATCTGCTGCAGGGTGGTATCGCCCTCGCAGCCGGTGGTGGCCACCACGTGCAGGGACACGGTGTAGGTGCCGGGCTGGGTGTAGGTGTGGCTGGTGATGCAGTCGTTGGCGCTGCCGCCATCGCCGAAAGCCCATTCGCAACTGCCGATCATGCCGGGGTCGGTGGTGTTGGTGAACTGCACCGGCAAGGGGGCGCATCCCTCGGTGGGCTCCACGTTGAAGGTGACCACCGGGGGCTCATAGGCGGTGACGGCCGCGGAGTCGGTCACGGTGGTGGAGCATCCGGCCTGGTTGGTCATGGTCAGGGACACGGAGTAGGTGCCGGGCTGCGTGTAGCTGGTGGTTGGGCTGAGCTCGGTGGAGGTGGTTCCGTTGCCGAGGTCCCAGGAGGCGGTCTGCTGGTCCTGCCCCGGTGAGTTGTTGTTGAAGCGCACGTTCAAGGGTATGCACCCGAAGGGGGGCTCGGCGTTGAATGCGGGCTGGGGTGCAGGCAGGGTTTGGATGAGCTGCGGCATGGTCACCTCCCCGGCGCATCCGAACTCGCTGGTGGCGATGAGCATCACGCTGAAGGTGCCTGCATTGGCGTAGGTGTGCGTGGCGGGGTTTCCATTGCCGATGGTCCCATCGCCGAACGACCAGGTGTAGGTATAGTTTCCTGCCGGTTGGGTGTTGCTGGTGAAGGTGACGGGCAGCCCGGCGCATCCGTAGGTGGTATCGGCCTGGAATGAGGGCACGGGCTTGGGGTACACGGTGATCAGGTCCTCAAAGAGGCTGTCCGTGGTACATCCCTGCGCGGAGGTCACCGAGATGGCGACATCGTAGGTGCCGGGCTGCGTGTAGGTATGCAGGAAGGAGTTGCCCGCACTGGTGGTCCCGTCTCCGAGGTCCCACTGGGTCGCGCCGTTCAAGGCTGGGTCCGTTGCGTTGTTGAACTGCACCACCAAAGGGGCGCATCCGGTTGTGGGCGCAACGTTGATCAGCGGCTCGGGATATTGCACCAGGATCTCCTTTTCGGCCAAGAGGCAGGAGCCGTTGGGTTGTATCATCCGCACCGCGTACACGCCCGCTCCCAGCCCTAGAGCGGAAGCGTTGAGCACCTGCCCGGTCTGCCCCACCAGGGCCACGCCGTCCAAGTACCACTGGTACTCGTTCACTGCACCATCATAGGGCGCTGCGGTGAACACCAGGTCGTTGGTGCAAGGGTGCCCCGTGCTGTTGATGGTGAGGTCAACGGGTATTAGATGCATGTCGTCCAGAAAGAAGTATGGCCAGGTGCTTTGGTAGGAGATGTAATCCGCCGGCACGGGGCAGGTGGGTCCGAACATGATGGCTTGCACATCAAAGCCCGGAGTGAAGGTGAAGGAGACTTCCTGCCAGGATGAGGCTGGGTTGTAGGTCACGTGTCCCAGTTCGGTCCAGCCGAATTCCGTGGCGCAATAGATGGCGGGCATGGGCATGTTGAACACCGGCTCCATGATCACATAGGGCTCGGTGGGGCAGGTGGCCAGCCCATAGATCGCCAGGTCGATCGGCCCCAGGTTCATGGGAAATGTGGGGGCAAGGCTGGGCCAATAGACGCGTGCCGCCGCGATATTGAAGCGGAGCTCGTGAGTTTCCCCTTCCTGCATGGGCGCGGTCAGGCAGGTCATGATGAATTCATAGTGGCTGTCATTCGCATCCCAGTCCGTGAAGGCGCCGAAGCCCGCCACAGCGTTGCCGTCGGGAAAGGGCTGCGGGACGTTGGGCGGCACGAAGTCGCAGTTGAAGTATTCCGCGGTGGAGGACACCATGTAGTTCAACCAGCCCGTGGCACATTGGAGGTATTGGTGCGGGCCTTCGGGGCAGCAGTCGTGGTCCTCAAAGGAGCCGTTGGCGAGGAGATTGCTTGCTGGGGGCACCACCGTGCAGGGGCAGGCCAGTGTGTCGTTCAAGTCCACCAGGCCATTGCCATCATCGTCGATGCCGTTGTCACAGATCTCTTGGCCCGAAGCCAGCGGCCCCAGCAGGAGTGCCAGCAGGAGCAGAAGGCCGCGCACCATGTCCAAACCGGTTTTGTTGTTCATGCTTCAAGTAAGGGACGAGGGATCATTCCGGGGTGTTGCCCCGGCCCGTCCGGTAATATTTGAATGGTTGAACATGGGACAGGTCGTTCATCGGAGCAGGACCACCCTTCCGTAGTACGATCTGGTCTCGGCGTTGATGGCACTCTTCACCTTGAGCATCCAGGTGTACACGTCGGTCTTGGGTCCCTGGCCGTTGACGGTGCCGTCCCAGCCCTCGCCGATGGTGGAGGAGCTGAAGATCTCGGCACCCCAGCGGTCAAAGATGCTGAAGGTGTAATAGCGGGGATCGGCATCGCGCAGCACGGGCGCGAACCGGTCGTTGACGCCATCGCCATCGGGCGTGAAGGCGTTGGGCACGAACACGGTGAGCCGGCCTTCCACGGGCACGTTGCGGATGGTGGTGTCTGTGCATCCGTAGGCGTTGGTAACGATGAGCTCCACGGGGTACACGCCGGGCGCATCACCCGGGAAGGCCACGGTGGCCGTGCTGTTCTGTCCGCTGGGCGGGTCCCCGCCGGGGAAGGTCCAGGCCCAGGCGGTGACGTCGATGGAGGAGCTGTCCTTGAAGGTGATCACGGGGTCGGAGATTTCGGCTGGCCACGGCTGGAAGCCGAAGTAGGCCACGGGGTTGGGGAATACGTTGATGATCTGCTGCAGGGTGGTATCGCCCTCGCAGCCGGTGGTGGCCACCACGTGCAGGGACACGGTGTAGGTGCCGGGCTGGGTGTAGGTGTGGCTGGTGATGCAGTCGTTGGCGCTGCCGCCATCGCCGAAAGCCCATTCGCAACTGCCGATCATGCCGGGGTCGGTGGTGTTGGTGAACTGCACCGGCAAGGGGGCGCATCCCTCGGTGGGCTCCACGTTGAAGGTGACCACCGGGGGCTCATAGGCGGTGACGGCCGCGGAGTCGGTCACGGTGGTGGAGCATCCGGCCTGGTTGGTCATGGTCAGGGACACGGAGTAGGTGCCGGGCTGCGTGTAGCTGGTGGTTGGGCTGAGCTCGGTGGAGGTGGTTCCGTTGCCGAGGTCCCAGGAGGCGGTCTGCTGGTCCTGCCCCGGTGAGTTGTTGTTGAAGCGCACGTTCAAGGGTATGCACCCGAAGGGGGGCTCGGCGTTGAATGCGGGCTGGGGTGCAGGCAGGGTTTGGATGAGCTGCGGCATGGTCACCTCCCCGGCGCATCCGAACTCGCTGGTGGCGATGAGCATCACGCTGAAGGTGCCTGCATTGGCGTAGGTGTGCGTGGCGGGGTTTCCATTGCCGATGGTCCCATCGCCGAACGACCAGGTGTAGGTATAGTTTCCTGCCGGTTGGGTGTTGCTGGTGAAGGTGACGGGCAGCCCGGCGCATCCGTAGGTGGTATCGGCCTGGAA
>DAOKZW010000064.1:0-5263 GCA_035325445.1 Flavobacteriales bacterium | reverse complement strand
AGAATGCCGCCCTGTCACGGCGGAGGTCGCGGGTTCGAGTCCCGTCCGGACCGCAGCAGAAACCCCGGAATCCTAGCAACAGCAAGGGTTCTGGGGTTTTTCGTTGGGCCTCTGTTGACTGTTTGTTGACCCTTTTGCCCCCCTTCCTCACCTTTCCGGCCTGTTGGCCTTCGATGTTCAGGCCCGCCCCTTCGCGCGCCTTTTTAGGTGTGGAATCTGTGGGATAGCCTGAACCGGCCCGTGCCTCATTTGTGGACGTGGATGCACCCGTACCGGACTGCGGTCAGGCAGGGCATGAACAGGGACCGCGGCCCGTAGATGGGCCGATAATTACGGATCACTCGTTTGCGTTCGGATCGTTGTCCGGTTTGCCGCCCCGTGTGAAGGTGATGACGTGCCGGTGTTTGATGGGGTCCATGTCCATGGCCGTACGGCTCAACTTGGGTTTGAAGTATTCGGCCATCTTCAGGAACAGTTCAGCGGCCCTCACTTGCTCGTTCGTGTCCTTGCTCTTCCATAGGCTATCCAACAGGGCGTTGAACCGTTCCGCGTGGCGATCGGTCAGCTCCTTGCCCAGCTCTTCCCATTGAAGGGTGCGCGTGTTCTTGCTACCCTTGGGCCGTCCGGGGTTGCCTTTGGTGAACTTGCCCGTGCGGGGGTCTTTCCTTGCGCTCATGATCGTGCAGGTGTGCGGGGTGGTGGTGATGACGTGGCCACGGCCACAAAGGGACGTTGGTCGAACAACAGCGGGCCGCGGTCCTTCATCCTTCGTAGGGTCAGGCTGTTGTTGCTCAACTTGTTCCTGCATGCCTTCCCGGCCTTCCCGTAGAGGCGTTCACTGCATACCCGGCTGCGGGGATCTTGGTGTGATATATCCCGCCCGCAGGCAAGGCACCTCCGTACCCCCGCGGAAGGCACTTCCGAAGGGGTGGCATCTCCACCGGGAACAGGTGGCGTAGGTGCCCCGGTTTCACCCTTTATCACAAGTTGGGAAACGGGGGTCTTTTGGCCTTTTCGGGGTGCCTTGGCACGGCGTTGGCCCCTTGGTGAAACCGGGACGTTTTCAGGGTCCGGGGTACTGGCCATCCCCTTGGTGAAACCGTCGCAGTTTTTCAGCTCCAACGACTTCGCCGCGATCAATGCGCGAAGGGTGCCACTCAGGCCGTCCGGCACGATCCGTTCCACCAGTTTGGCGTATGCCTTGCGTCGCTCCTTTCGGGTCTCGCGATCAAACGCCTGCCAGTAGGTGGGATCCGCAGCAGAGGCCACCAGTTCCCGTTGGATTTCGGTCCGTAGTCCTTCGGTGGGCATCATGGGTTCCGCAATCAACAGCTCATCGAACTTGGCCAGCAGGAAGGCCCGTAGCCGGATCCATACCGCCGGGTCCAACAGGTCTGCCACGGTATGCACATGGCAACCGGCAAGGACGCGCATCCTTGTGGCCTTCACCTCGAACCGCAGCAGTTCGCCGGCCACGTGTTGGCGGTACTGTGCGGCCTTATCGTAGATCTTGAACCGGTATTCCACATGCACGATCCGAATGCCGTTGCCGTCCTTCATGGGGACGGGGTAGGCGTTCTTTGCCCGGCCCTTGGCGAAGTGCCGCACGATGGACCGCAGCACGTCCGCCGTTGGGATGGGCGGCACGATGTTCACGCCCACCTCCAAGTTCTTCAGCTTCAACCCCGCATCATGCAGCACGAAGGCATCGCATAGGGTGGCCACCGTGTCCCGGAATTGCGTGTAGGTGTAGTCCTGCCAGTTGGTGCCGCCGTGGTGGTACTTGTGGAAGGATCCGCGTATCAACTTGCATCGGTCCCCATCGCCATGGAAGATCCAGCCCTTCCACGTGGCCCTGTACTTGTCACGCCCCTTTTTGTCCTTCCCCTTGTATCGCCATTGCAACAAGGGATGTTCCCACATCCGCCTTTGCGCGTCCGGGTGGATCCCTATTTTTACACCATCGATCATCCGGGCAACCGTGTGGGCGATACTGGATAGGTGGCGGGGGCTATGCGCCCCCGTTGCCGTTTTCAGGTATGCCGTGGGCCTCCACGTAGCGGGCGAAGTCATTCGCGAATTGCATCCGCTGTTCACGGCCTTGCAGGTACCAGCCGGTGAAGTAGAACACGGTCAACACGGCATCGCGTTCGGTGAACCTGAACAGTACAAGGCTGCGGGTTCCTTGGCCGCTGCGGTACGTGTAGGCGTTGCCTTCATACCAGCCGGGCACTTCGCAGGGCACCAACCCCGTGAAAAAGGGCCACTTGCCGCCCACTTCGGGGCCGTGGATCAATTCGCGGGCACCATTGGCCCGGATCTTCGGATCTTGCGTTGCCTCCACCTTCAGGCGTTGGGGCATCTTGGCGAAGGCGATCCGCTGCGGTTCCTTCAGGTACCAGCCGGTGCCACCGTCCAAGGCGTAGGGGATGACGCGAAACCGTGGGGATACTGGATTGCTCATGGCCGGGGCTGTTTTGCGGTGCGCATCTGTTGCAGGGCCTCCAACACCTCGTTGCGTTTGTACAGGACGCGGTTTCCCATGCGATACCCCTTCAGGTAGCCCCGGCGGGTGTAGTCCCGCAGGGTAGGCAGGGTCACGTGCAACTGTTTGGCGGTTTCCTTGCGCGTCAACAGCTCTTCAGGCGGCGGTGGCGCGGCGGTGTCCATGTCCGCACGGACGGCGCGGACGATCTCCCCCACCAGCTCGTTGAGCGGTACTGGGGTCAGCAGGATTTGTTGGTCCATTTCGGCGATTTGTTTCGCCAAAGGACCTTGCAGGAAAGGCCGGGACGGTTTGTTGCAATTTGCGCAAACGCACGGAAGCCCTTGCCCTGCCTACGTTTTATCCGGGTTCTTGGATATATTGAACTCCACGCCTTCCCGTGGGGTGCGGATGTAACGTATGCCCAAGTACGTCTTCAGCGTGGGAAGTTTGAGGGGTTGGCCGTCCCTTGCCTCCAACACCGCGGCAATCTGTTCTGCCAGTTTGCTCCGGCTCCGGCCGCCCTCAATCCATCCCTTGGTTTCAAGGATATGGACCAATTCCGCCAACTCCATGATGTTGCCCATCCAGCGTATTTGTGGGCCGGGTTGGGCCACATTCTCTACCGTGGCATATTCATCCGCGATCTCTTCCAACCGGCGCAACAGCCGCGCCTTGGCTGCATCCAGTTGGGCAAATGCGTCCGTGCCAGTAGCTGTAACGCGAATATCCTCCACGTACCCATCGCCTCCATTTCTATCGAATGCCTTCACCTCCGCAATTAGCCGGGCCAGTTCATGCCTCAAATCCGGATCCTCTTTGAACCGCTCAACGCCTATCTCCACCTCGGCCATGAAGTCCGCGATCCATAGCGTATGCCGCTCATCTGTTGGCAAGTCCGTGCCACCCTCCACCGCACGCGCGGATGTTGAACCGTAGGGGCCTCCACCATCTTCACGGAATGCGCCTTCAATCCTTTCCCTTGGAGTTCCCAGCCCGGAAAGCCTGAAACCGCCCAAGTGCAATTCTTGCAACCTGTATTCCCCCACTTTGTATTCCCGCACCAGCTCCGTGAATGCCGCGGTGATGCTTCGGCCTTCGGTCAATATGCCCAAAGGCCCCTTGGCCCCCTCTGTTTTTCCAGCGTCCATTGGTCAAACGGCCTTCAGCACGGGGCGGGTGAACAGGCTGGAACGGGCCATGATGTCCGCGTGTTCCTCGTTGGTCAGGCGGATATATCGTAGGAATGCCTGTTCCGTGCGGTGCCCGGTCACGGCCATGATTGAGCGGGCCGGGATGCCGTCCCGGTAGCAGTTGGACGCGAAGGACCGGCGGGCGGTGTGCGTGGTGACGCGCTCCCACTTGGCGCGGGCCACTTCCCGGCGGATCCCGCCTTTTGTGCGGCCTTGCATCGTTTTCACTTGCAATTCCGGCACCATGGCCGCGGCCTCCTTTAGGTACCCGTTCTGTTTTTGGTTTGATATGCCGGAAGGCACCTTGCCGCCGTACTTCGCCATGATCGCGGGAATGCACGGATGCAAGGGCACCGTGACCTCCTTGCCTGTTTTGGACGTGCGTATCCGTAGGCGGTCGCCTTCAATGTGTTCCGGCTGGATGCGGGAAAGGTCGCCAAACCGTAGGCCGGTCCATGCGCCCACCATGAACAGGTCACGGGCACGTTCAAGGCGCGGGTTGGCGGACAGGTCCAGCCGGTAGAATGCGTCCAGCTCTTCGGCGGTCAAGTAGATCTGTTCGCTCGGATCCTCTTTGAGCGTGTAGCGTTTGCTGAACACTTCGGGGTTCACCTCCTTGCCTACGTCCCGGCTCTCCTTGGCCAGCCGCATGAACTTGCGAAGGGTGCGGGAATACTTCACCACGGTGTTGGCCGCGTAGGTCTTTTCCTTGCCGTTGATCTTCACGCCCTTGGTCAGGTAGGCCGTGAACCCGGCCACGAATGCGCCGTCAACCTCCGAAAAGGGCACCGGCGGCGGGTTCTTTCTGTTGGCGCGTTTGGCCGCGTATGCCTTCAGCAGCTCCAAGGTCAACACGTAGCGGTTCACCGTGGTGAAATGCAACGCCTCCGAGCCGTCCGCGTGGTTGCGCCCCTCTTCGCTGTTGATGAAGTTCTGAACGAATGCCAGCAGGTCCTGGGGGGCCTCTTCGGTGGCCTTGCCTTCCGCCCTGTTGAGGGCATCGCGTAGCTCGTTGCGCGAAGGTGCCCAACCGTGTTCCTTGGTGAATGCGTCCAAGATGCCCACGGCACGGGCCTGCAATGCCTTCAGGCGCTCGTTGATGTCCTTGTGGGGTGCCGGGGCATAGGGTAGCCCGTTCGCGTCCAGCCGGTCACTTGGTGGCGGTGTGCAATGCGGGCACGTGGGGGCCTTGCCGGTCACTTGCTCTTTGTCCGGCTGCCAATGCCGGGGAATGACCTTGCAGCCGGTGGGGTATACAAGGCGGTTGCCGTTCCAGCGAATGTGAAGATGTACGGCGGTGGGCAGGTCGGAGCTATCCCCTTCCCGCAGGTAGAAATGAAAGGTGGCCATGGGCTATCATGCGTTGCGTGTACTGGATAGCCCAAAGATAGATCGTTGACCCTTTGTTGACCCTTTTTCCTTTCTTCCTTCCAATCCTCTTTTTCCCTGCCTTTCCACCAACGCCCCGCCATTGCTGGATAAAGTAGGCAGTTGAGGCTATGGCGGAAAAAGGCCGAATGTGCTGGAATTAGTCCCGTCCGGACCGCGAAGAAGCCCCAGAAATGGGGCTTTTTTCGTTTGGGAT
>DAOKZW010000063.1:0-5539 GCA_035325445.1 Flavobacteriales bacterium | reverse complement strand
CGTACTACGGAAGGGTGGTCCTGCTGAAATAACCTTCCGCAACCATTCCAACGGTGCGGCCCTTCAAACGAGGACGGCCCGGCGGATTGTCGCATATTGCTCCCTTGAGGTAGTTGAACTTCTGCCATGACCATGCATTCCTCTTTCATCCGGACCGCCATTTCCATGCTCGCCTTGGGCCTCGCCACCTTGGCACACGGCCAATTGACCACACAGAACGTCCTAACGCCCGAGCAGCTGGTGAACACCGTGCTGGCCGGCCAAGGCGTGGCCGTGAGCAACGTGGTCTTCAACGGGCAGCCGGCCACCAGCATCAGTGACCAAGTGGCCTTTTTCAACGGGGTCAACTCCAACATAGGGCTGGGCAACGGCGTGGTGATCGCCACCGGCAAGGCCGAACTGGTGGAAGGCCCCAACAACTACAGCGGCCTTACCGTGAGCCCGGCGAACCCCCGCAACACCCCGGACCCCGACCTCACCATCATCACCGGCTCCATGCTCCAACGCTGCGTGGCCGTGCTCGAATTCGACTTCATCCCCGTGGGCGACTCCTTGAAGTTCCGGTTCGTGTTCGGCTCCGAGGAATACCCCGAATATGTATGCTCCTCGTACAACGATGGGTTCGGCTTCTTCCTCAGCGGCCCCGGCATCAACGGCTCCTTCACCAACAACGCAGTGAACCTGGCCACCGTGCCTCCCGGGTCGATACCGGTGGCCATCAACACCGTCAACCCCGGCACGCCCGGCGCCTTTGGCGGCAATGGATCCTCGTGCATGAATTGGGACCCAAACTGGCAAAACAACGCCGTGTATTACGTGAACAACGTGGGCGGTGCAACCGTGGAGCTCGATGGCTTCACCGTGCCCCTCTGGGCCCGTGCCGCCGTGCAATGCGGGCAGGTGTACCACATCAAAATGGCCATCTGCAACACCATGGACGGCCAGCTGGATTCCGCCGTGCTCGTTGAAGGCGGAAGCTTCACCTCCACCGGATCGCTCGCCGTGCAAGTGGAAACGCCGTATGACAGCGGCAGCATCACCGAAGGGTGCCTGCCGGCCTTGGTAACGATAAGCCGCGCCGACACCGTGGGCGACGTGACCATCGCCGTGGACTATTCCGGGGCCGGCATCACGCCGGAAGACCTCACCGGCGCCGTATCGCAAGTGGTGATCCCAGCAGGCAGCACGAGCGCATCATTCTACTTGGGGGCGGCCCAGGACGGCGTGAATGAGGGCACGGAAAACCTCAATATCCAAGTGACCTGGGTATCCAGCTGCGGCTTCACCGTGGTGTCATCCGCCACCACGGCCCTTGTGGATTATGAGCCCATGGAGATCTGGCTGCAGGACCTGAGCCTGCACTGCGAGGAAGGCGAAGTGCCCGTGACCGCCCAAGTGGTGGGCGGCAATGGCGCCATCAACGCCGATTGGGGCCAATGGGGATCCGGGTTCACCATTTATGTCCCGGGCCAGCAAAGCGGGACCTACACGGTGACCATGACCGACCAATGCCCGAAGACCGTCAGCGCCAGCGTACACGTGGATTCCGGCTGCGAGCTCGTCATTCCCAACGTGATCAGCCCCAATGGCGACGGCTCCAACGATTACTGGCAGATCAGCACCCAATCCCCGAGCGGGCATGCGGTGAAGATCTTCAACCGATGGGGCAACGAGGTCTACTCCGCCTCCAACTACGCCAACAACTGGCGCGCGGCCGATCTGCCCGACGGCACCTACTTCTACATCGTGGAGAACCCGGAGACCCAAGAGCGCTACACCGGCCACATAACGGTGTTGCGCAACGGCCGCCGATAACCGCCCCCTCTCCTGCAGGGCCTTCCACGCGCCTGCCCCACGGACCTGCCCTTCGCCGGCCGCAGGGCAGGCGCACGGTTTATACCAGCCCCAACAGTCCGCCCCATGACCACCACCCGGCGTGGGCCAGCCTGATATATTGCTTCAGCATACCACTACCATACCGTGGATGCTCCAATTAAAGTCCCATTAACCAATACCCGCCTCGACATGAAAAACCGAAGACTCCTTTACCCAACAACCCCGCGCAGCCCTTGGTGGCGGCACGGCATGGCCGCATTGGCCATGTGTGGCCTGGTGGCCACGGCGGGCGCGCAGAGCATTGACACCTACTCCTTCTCCGCCAGCACTGGTGTGTCCTTGGACCCCATGACGGGAGCCACCACATTGATCGGCACCGGCCAAGACTATGCCACCTCGGATGGGAACAACATTGGATTCACCTTTTCATTCGAGGACATCGCATATTCCCAATTTTCCGTGAATGAGAATGGCAACCTGCTTCTGGGGTCCGGAAGCATCGGTGGCGGACAGGTATACAACGCACTGAACCCACCAGCGCCGAAGCTGCTGCCGTTCAGCGTGGATGCCGGCACGGCAACCGGGGGCGTAAGCACCACCCTGACCGGTTCGGCACCCAACCGGGTGCGTGTGATCCAGTGGTTCATCGGCGTCCCTTGGAATGCAGCCACGGCCAACACCACCTTTCAAGTACTGCTATACGAAGGCAGCAACAACATCGAATTCCGTTATGGTACGGGCAGCGCAGATGGCAACGACAACCTGGTCACCGTCATCGGCGCAGGATACACGTACTTGAACGTCCGCCCAGGGTCCGTGGCCAGTTCAACCATACTGACACCATTGAACCAATGGCCGGGGTCGGGCACGTCCTACCTCTTCGCGCCTCCTGTAGGTTGCAACTTCACGCCTGCCCCTGGAAACACCATTAGCTCGGCTGCCTCGGTTTGCTCCGGCGGGGGTGTGAGCCTGAGCTTGCAGAACGACGAATCCGGCCCCGGTGTCAGCTTCCAATGGCAAAGCAGCCCCGACGGCTCCACCTGGTCCAATATCGGCGGTGCGACATCCTCCACTCACAACAGCAGCCCGATCGCTTCTGCCACTTGGTTCCGATGCGCGGTCACCTGCGCAGGTTCGGCCGCCACCACCAACAGCAACCCGGTGCAGGTCACCGTTTCCAGCCCTGCCGCCACCTACGCGGTTTTCGCCGGTGCGCAGATCACCGAGAATTTCTCCAGCTGGGGCAACCGGTGCAGCACCGCTGACGTGCCCTCTGTAGCAGGCAACAACTGGATCAACACCCCCGCCTTCGGCGCAGGTACTTGGCGCCAGGACAACACCACCACGGCCGCGTCCGGATGGAACAATGTCTCAGGTTATTCCTATGGCAACGGCAACGGTGCCGTTGCACCCGCTGCCCGCTTCCATAGCCGCCAAGGCGGTTCCGTGACAGGCACCTTGGATTACCACATCGACATGTCTGCCGGCACCGGTGGCGAAATGTTGCGGTTTGAGTACGTCAATTCCGCCGGATCGGGCACCCTGCAAGTCCTCGTCTCGCAAGACGGCGGCTCCACCTTCTCCTCCCTCGGAACCTTGGGCGCATCCACATCGCCGCCCATGAATGCACCGTTCAACACCTGGGTCACCCGCGAATTCGTGATCGGGTCCACTTCGGCCACCACGGTGATCCGCCTGAAGGGCACCGCAGCCCCCTCTGCCAGCGGCAACGACATCGGCGTGGACAACTTCCGCATCATCCCGGAGCCCACCTGCAAGAAGGTGACCGGTGTATCAGCCAGCGCGACCGGGGCTGGTGAAGCCACGTTCAGCTGGACCTGTGTAACCTGCTCGGGCAACTACATCATCGAATACGGCCCCACCGGCTTTACGCCCGGCACCGCAGGCACGGCAGGAACGAATGGCACCGTGGTGAACTCCACGGGCAGCCCGCAATTGGTGTCCGGCATCCCGGCCGGCAACTACGACGTGTATGTGCGTGAAAACTGCGGTGGAGGCGACTTCAGCGAGAACAGCGCCAAAGGCACCTTCGGCATCGTGGGCGGTGACTTCTGCGAGAATGCCATCAACATGAGCACCTTGCCTTTGACGGATTGGTCCAGCATCGCCACCACGGTGGGGGCAAGCAAGCAATACAGCACGTCGTGCGGCACCTACTCCGGTGGTGATGTTGTGCTCTACTATGACGTGGAAGTCGGAGCCACCATCTCCTTTGTGTTGAATGCCATGTCCAACTCGGTCTTGTCCGTGGCCTACGGAGGCACCTGCCCGGGCACTAACGTATTGGCCTGCGGAACGGGCTCCTACCTCAACGTGGGCCCCTATGTCGAGGTGGTGGATTGGTACGAGACGTTTACGTGGACGAACAACGGATGCGCCACGGAACGCCTCTATATTCTTGACGGTGCCGTCAGCACCGGCGGAATGCTCTACATCGCGAACTTCTCCTACACCCCTGCAGCAGGCCCTGTCTGCGCAGCTGTGACCGGCATTGCCGTATCCACCGTGAACACCGGAAGCGGCGCCAACGTGAGCTGGAACGCAACGTGCAGCGGTAACGTGCTCGTGGAGTACGGCCTCTCCGGCTTCAACCCCGGCACCGGCACCTCCATGCCCGTCAGCGGGAACAGCACCACCATTCCCGGCCTGACCTTTGACGTGGCCTACGACCTGTATGTGCGCCAAGACTGCGGCGACGGACTGTACAGCGCATACGGCACCGCCACCACCTTCACCGTACACAACGGCGACGACTGCTCGCGCAGCATCAACCTGGCCGGCCAAACCGGCTTCTTGACGGTGAACACCACCGGGGCCAACAACGATGCCGCTTTCTGCAGCCCCGGCGATACCGGCGGTGACCTCATGTTCTACACCGCCATCGCCAACGGCGATGCCATCTACATCGCAACCGCGCCCACCGCACCGTACGTGGGACGTGTGGTGTTCGGGGCCGGAACCAGCTGCCCGGGCCAAGTATTGCTGGATTGCCAGAGCGGTCCTGCCGACTTCTACTGGCAGAACACCACCGGCAGCACCGTGAACTTCTACATGATCCAGGACGGTGCCGATGAGGGAGAAACAACCATCAGCTGGGAGAAGTACTCCTTCCAAAAGGTGGTCGTGAGCATCACCACGGACGCCAGCCCCGAGCAGATCAGCTGGGAGATCAGCGATGACAGCCAAACCGTGGTGGCCTCCGGCACCCCGGCAACGGCCAACAGCGTGGTGAACACAACCGTTTCGTTGAGCGGCGTGGTGGGCTTTGATGCCTGCTACACCTTCCGCCTCATGGACAGCTTCGGCGACGGCATCACCAATGGTGGATGGGCCCTGTACACCACCGGCGGCAAGCTCATCCTCCGCGATGACTTCGCCAGCGGAAGCGAGTCGCCCGCCGCCACACCGGCCAGCCCCGCATACGGCAGCGGCCACAGCTTCTGCCTGCCCCTCGGACCGGCCGACATCGCCGCCAATGAGTGCAACATCTTCGACAACCTCCTTGGCAACAAGGTGTACTGCAACAAGGTCACCGGCGCGGCGAACTACCAGTTCGAGTTCTCCAACCCCGATGCAGGGTTCATCCGCCGCATCGCAAGGCCCTACAACTATGTGGCCTTCGGCGACATGGTGACCAACCCGCTCACCCCGGGCGTGAAGTACTTCGCACGTGTGCGCACCG
>DAOKZW010000062.1:0-6024 GCA_035325445.1 Flavobacteriales bacterium | reverse complement strand
GCAGCCATTAGCAAAATAGCGCCCACCAACGGGAGGTAGTTGGCCGGGCGCTTACATACAACCAAGGGCGGGACAAGCCGCGCATCCGCCCCAACCCCACCACCGGCCGTTTTACCGTGGACTTCCCCGACCCGCTCACCGCCGACAGCTTCTACTCGGTCTACGACACCATGGGGCGGTTGCTCTTCCAGCGCCCACTACACGCCGGGCAGCAAAGCGAGGAGATCGATCTGTCACGCTTCGGGAGGGGTACCTACGTGGTGCGCATCACCACTAAGGATGGGGTGGGCAATGAACGGGTGGTGGTGCAATAAGGGGGCGATGGCCATTGGCTGGGTACACAACCTGAATGCCTGGGTGATGAACAGCTTCTACCTGGCAAGCAGCGTTCAGAATTTCCTGGGGTGTACAGCTCCTGGTGCACAGACCATTGCGCTCCCTGGATTCCAACCCGGGGTGGACTACCACATCTCCTGGTTCCCCACGCGAATGAACGATACGATCCTCCCGGCACCTTCCCTCGACACCACAGGTACGGGCACCGTGCTCCTGGACTTTTCCTCCGCACCGTTTGGCGGCGTTGTGAACCAGTACCTGGATACCCTGCACGCGGATTACGCCTTTATCGTGGCCCTGCACCCCGTGCCCAAGAACATGTCGGTTCCCGCAGAAGTAGAGAACCCCGATACCCCGACCGTGGGCCTTGACTTCAGGATGTTCCCCAATCCGGCGGGTAATTCGGTAACGCTGGTATTCGCTTCAGAGGATAAGGAACTTGATATTGCCCTGTATGACCTGACTGGCAAGCGTGTGCTTACGCGACCCCAAGCAACCACCCGCGTAATGGAGCTACCTACCGGGAACTTGGCACGTGGAGCTTATGCCGTGCGCGTGTCGGATGGCAAGTCCACCACGATGAAAACCCTGATACTCCGTTGAACAATGAACAAATGCGCACTATGGTTCCTCATAATTAATATTGGGCTTCAATCCTATGCCCAATCAACAATTAGTAAGTACATTAACGCAAATAGTAATTACCAATTCAATTTGATTGAACTCGGGAGCCACAATCTGTTCGTTGGTATGGGGGGACCGGTATTAATGACAGCCTCAGGGGGTATCCTGCACGTTAATTATTATCCGAGTGGCGCTGTACTGTCGATGAGCTCAGTTGCAAATTATTCAGATAATGACTTCTATTTTGTTACTGGGTACATGGATGGCACGTGTATCGGGCCTAATGGTACGTCCTTACCAAGGATACACCCCGTAATCGGGAAGATGGACTCTTTGGGGAATGTGGCTAATGTCCGGTACTATGAGCTGACCGGGGGCTGTTATAACCTTTCCGGCAACTTGGAGGTCACACAGGACCAAGGTGTGATCACGTGGAACCGAGAGAACAGCTTCTTCGCAATGCGGTCGGATACCAGTTTGAACCCAATTTGGGCCAAGCACATCGACCGCCCCGGCGGCTTCCAATTCATCAAGGAGTTGCCCGGTGGCGACCTGCTGGCGGGCATCAATATGGACACCGCCGGGGCCGTGGTGGCACGCATGGATGCCGACGGCAACTTCCTTTGGTGCAAGAGTTACATCCGGCCCAAAGGGCGCGTGCATGATGCCATCATCGAGTCGGACAGTTCGTTCGTCATCACCGGGTTCACGGAGTACTCCGATCAGCACATGTTCCTTCCCTACCCGCCGAGCTTCCTCCCCAAGCTCTTCATGATGAAGCTGAACGGCCAAGGCGAGGTGCAGTGGTGCAAGGGCTACGACAGCGCCCCGGACCTGTGGTACACCCCCCAGTGGTCGCGCATTGAGAAGGCGCAGGACGGCAACTACGTGGTGCTGGCCACCATGGGGTATCCGCAGAACAACCAGTTCCATCGGATCTCCCTGATGAAGACCGACCTCAACGGCGACACGCTCTGGACGCGCTGCGTGAGCGACCCTGGCAAGGACTTTTACACCCGGAACCTGCTGATCTGTTCCGATGGGGGAATCATGCTCAGTGGCTTGGGCTGGGGCAATTTCCCCGGTGCCACGGGCATGTCCTACATCTTCAAGACGGACTCACTGGGGCATTTTGATTGCAACGAGATCAATTGTTCCATCACGCTGTCGGAGCTCTTCCCCACGGACAGCAGCTTCACGCTCACCTCGGTGGACGGGGCCACGGCGTATCCGGCGTATGTGCAGGACACCACATACGGCCCCATCCCAACCTACAACGCATGCACTCATACTGGCGTGCCGAACTTGTACAACCAGGGGCGGAACAAACCGCGCATCCGCCCCAACCCTAACACCGGCCACTTCACCATGGACTTCACCGACCCGCTCATGGCCGACAGCTTCTATTCGGTGTACGATGCCGTGGGCAGGCTGCTCTTCCAGCGGCCATTGGCCCAAGGGCAGGAGAGCGAGGAGATCGACCTGTCGCGCTTCGGAAGGGGCACCTACGTGGTGCGGATCACAAGTCGGGAGGGCGTGTGCAATGAACGGGTGGTGGTGCAGTGAAGAAGGCGGGTATCCATTCAGGGCCCCATGGCCGGACGTGAAAAAGCCCCGGCATCCGCCGGGGCCTTTCCACCTGTCTGTTTAGAGCCCCGTCAAGAGGGAAGCCCTTGTGCCGTGCTTAACGGTACCCGTTCATGTAAGCGTTGGCGATGAGCTCGCTTTCCCTTACCAGGCCCTGCACGATCTCCCGGATCAGCTCATCGAGCTGTTGGTCCGAATACCGGTGCAGGTCGTTGTACACATGCGACTTGCGCTTGCTGCTCTTGATGAAGGCTATTTTATCCTTCTGCGTCATAGGGGCTTCAACGGCACCACCCCGGGAAAAGATCCAAACGCCATGAGGTTTTCGCCGAATGGCATTTATCGAGGGACCAATTGGCCGCAGGGCCATTGGAATACATCCGGGGCCGCCGAAAGCCCGGCGGCCCTATGCCGTGGCCAAGCCCCGCATGCGGGCCATGCAGAGCAGCCGCAGGGCATGCAGGTAGCGTTCCACATTACCTTCCATCATCATACGGGTGGCGATGGCATTCAGCCTTTGTGCACGTTCCAAGTTCGGTTTCATCGTTCGGGTGGTTTTTGGCTCACCCATCACATGTCCAACATCGTGCCAAACGCACAAAACCCTGTGTTCACGGGGCATTCCGCCGCAATAGGCCAACCCCGGGACCTTTGCAGCTCCCGGCCAAGGGCCGATCGCGCTATTTTCGCCTGCGATGCGGCAAGGCTCCTATCTGGTCGGAGTGGCCGGAGGCAGCGGATCGGGGAAGACCACCTTGGTGCGCGCCCTCCGCGACATGTTGCCCCAAGGCAGTGCATGCATCGTATCGCAGGATGACTACTACCTGCCGCTGGACCGGCAACGGAAGGACCCCAACGGCCGGATCAATTGGGACCTGCCCACGGCTTTGGACCTGGACCTGCTGGCGGACGACCTGCGGTCGCTGGCCATGGGCGAGGCCGTGTACCGGAAGGAGTATGCCTTCGAAAAACCCGGGGCCGAGGAGCGGTGGCTGGAGATCAGGCCCGCACCGGTGATCCTGGTGGAAGGATTGTTCCTCTTTCATCACACACCCCTGCGCGACCTGCTCAACCTGATGGTGTACATGGAGGCCAGCGAGGAGGTGCAATTGGCACGCCGCATCCGGCGCGACCAAGCGGAGCGCGGCTATACCCGGGAGGACGTGCTGTACCAATGGGAGCACCATGTGATGCCGGCCCACCGGGAGCACCTGCTGCCCTATCGCCACGAATGCGACCTGCAGATCGTGAACGAGACCCAGTACCACCGCGGACTGGCCGTGCTGCACGACCACTTGGTGCAGCATACGGGGGTTGGCGGCCTAGTGGCCACTACGGCCTGAGGCCGGTCAGCCTGCGTACAACCCGTTCTGCCGGATGTAGGCCAGGACCTTCGGGTCCAGCACATCATCCACCGGCTTCCAATTGCGCAAGCGGACCCGGATGCCGGTGGAGGAAATGGGCATCTGGGGCGCTTCCGGAACCAAGGTCACCGAAGGATGGTACAGCAGGTCGGCATGGGCCAGATGCTCCTCCAGGCCCGGCCGCGGATAGACCAGGACCTTGGTCTTCGCCAACAGCAGCGCGGCATCCTTCCACAAGTGCAAGGTGGCCAGGTTGTCGCTGCCAATGATCAGGGTGAACTCGTGCTGCGGCCAGCGCTCGCCCAGGAAGGTCATGGTGTCCACCGTGTAGTTCGGCTTGGGCATGTCCATTTCCACGCCGCTGGCGCTGAGGCCCTGCAACCCCTGCACGGCCAGCCGGGTCATGGCCAAGCGGTGCAGGTCCGGGCTGAGGTTCCGGCCCTTCTTGAACGGGTTTTGCGGGGTTACCACCAGCCACACCTCGTCCAGCCCTTGGTGCTCCTTCATATAGAGCGCCAAGCGGACATGCCCGGCGTGGGGCGGATCGAACGTACCAAACAGACAACCGATCTTCATGATGCATGCAGGAAGCCGCGCACGGCCTCATACGCCTCTTGGCAGGCTTGGTTCATGTCGTCGTTGATCAGCACGTGGTCATACTTCACGCTGTAGGCCAGCTCTTGGGCGGCCTTGCCCATGCGCACGCGCATGGATTCGGCCGTTTCCGTGCCGCGCAGCTGCAAACGCTGTTCCAACGCCTCAATGGTGGGCGGCGAAACAAAGATGGACAAGGCCCCGGCACCGAAAACTTCCTTCAAGTGCAGGCCGCCCACCACGTCCACATCAAAAATGGGGTGATGCCCTTGGGCCCAAATGCGTTCGAGCTCGCTCCGCAAGGTGCCGTAGAAGCGGTCCGGGTACACCTCTTCCCATTCCACGAAGGCCTGTGCCGCGATGCGCCGCCGGAATTCATCCGCACTGATGAAGAAGTAGTCCTCGCCATCCTTCTCCTGGCCCCGGCGCGGGCGGCTGGTGGCACTGATGGAAAAATCCAGGCCCAGGTCGCGGCCCAACAGGTGGCGCACGATGGTGGTCTTGCCCGCACCGGAAGGGGCCGAAACGATGATGCACTTCCTGCCGGCCATGGTCACAGCACGTTCAGCACTTGTTCCTTGATCTTCTCCAATTCATCCTTCATCAGCACCACCCGCTTCTGCATGTCGGCATCGTTGGCCTTGGAACCGAGGGTATTGATCTCGCGTCCCATTTCCTGGCTGATGAACGACAATTTCCGGCCCTGCCCCTCCTCCTGCTCCATGGTCTCCAAGAAGTAGTTGCAGTGCGTGGCCAGGCGCAGCTTCTCCTCGGTCACGTCCAGCTTTTCGATGTAGTACACCAGTTCCTGCTCGAAACGGTCCTGGTCCACCTTGGCCTGCAGCTCCTCCAGCTTGGCCCGTATGCGGCCGCGCGTGCGTTCGATGCGCCCCGCATCCATCGCCTCCACCCCGGCCAGCAAGGCACTGATGTTGGCCGTGCGCTGCGCCAGCTCGGCCTTCAGCTTGGCCCCCTCGGCCAAGCGGAACTGGTCGAATGCATTCCACGCCTGGTCCACCAACTGTTGCACGCCTGCCCATTCGGCGGGGTCGTATTCCTCGCGGGCCGTGGTCATCACATCGGGCAGGCGCAGCACCAGGCCCAGCAGGTCCGTTTGCGCATTAGGGGCGATCCGCTGCGCCATGGCATGCAACTCGTCATAGTATGACTGCACCAACCCAGGGTTAAAGGCGGTCCGCTTCTGGGCCTGCACCCCTTCCACGCTGATGCCCAGCTCCGCCTTGCCCCGCACCACATGTTCGGTGGCCCACGACCGGAGCTCGGCCTCCTTGTCGCGCCACAACGTGGGCAGCTTCACCAGCAGGTCGAGCTGTTTGCTGTTCAGCGACCGCAGTTCCACGGTCACCTTCTTTCCGCCTATTTGGCCCTCGGCACGGCCGAAGCCCGTCATGGATCGCAACATGGGCCGCAAATGTAGGTGTGGCGGGAGAGGCGGTGGAGGTGGTGGGTAAGGTGGGTAAGGTGGGTAAGGTGGGTAAGGTGGGTAAGGTGGGTAAGG
>DAOKZW010000061.1:0-6072 GCA_035325445.1 Flavobacteriales bacterium | reverse complement strand
CATGGTTCTGATTGGTTGTCAAACGTAGCTTGACACACTTTTCAGAATACCCTCCAGGCATGGGATGGATGAAGAAGTCGTGGGCAAGTTTCTATCGGCCATACAGGCCAACACGGAGATGATGAAGGTGCTGGCCGAACAACAGGCGGCACTGCTGAAACTGGTTTCCAAGAACCCATTGGAACATTGAAAACCGATACTTGAGGCCTGAACCTGGACCATACGGCAACTACGAAAGCCTCCAACCGCATTGGCAAAGCTTCCTCGCGGTAACCCATGATCTCCGGATCCTTCCGTTTTTATCCGGTTTGTGTATCCTTATGGTCGAATACGTACGATCAGAGGGGGGTGAGCAGGTGATGGCGAACAAATTGACACTTTCGGTTCCGCCCGAATTCAAGCGGAAGGCGCACCAGCTTAGCCGCAGGCGCAAGAAAAGCATCAGTGCCTTGTTCGTGGAATTCGTGGAGCGTGAAACCAAACGGTTGAAGGATCCTTTCGAGGAATTGGATGGAGTTTGGGAAGGCCGTGATATTACCTTGGAGCAGTTGAGGCAAAGGGCTTGGTGCAGGTCCTGATCAACACTCCGGAATGATCTGATGGCATCCACTCCATTCCACGACGGTTCCACACATCCGGGCCATACCACAGGTGAAGGCCGCCTCTGGCTCGTCCCCACGCCCATCGGCAACTTGGAGGACATCACCTTGCGCGCCAAGCGCATCCTGGCCGAGGCCGATGCCGTGATCGCGGAGGACACCCGCACCAGTGGCCGCCTGTTGCAGCACTACGGCATCCAGCAGCAGTTCATCGCCTTCCACATCCACAACGAGCACCGCATCACGGCCCAGCTGATCCAGCGCATGCTGGCCGGTGAGCGCTTTGCCCTGGTCACCGATGCCGGCACCCCGGCCATCAGCGATCCCGGCTTCCTGTTGGTGCGGGCCGCCGTGCAGGCCGGCATCCCCGTGGAAACACTGCCCGGCCCCACCGCCCTGATCGTGGCGCTGGTGAACAGCGGCCTGCCGTGCGACCGCTTCACCTTTGAAGGCTTCCTGCCGGTGAAGAAAGGTCGTCGCACCCGCATCGCCGAGCTGGCCACCGAGCCCCGCACCATGGTCTTCTATGAAAGCCCGCACCGCATCGCACGCACCTTGAGCGAACTGGCCGAGGTCTTCGGCCGGGAGCGGCCCGCCAGCCTCTCACGCGAGCTCACCAAACTGCACGAGGAAACCCTGCACGGAACGCTGGGCAGTCTTTTGGAGCATTTCGTGGACCACGCACCGAAGGGAGAGTTCGTGCTGTGCGTGGGGGGGAGGGAGGAAATGAATTAATTCGAGAATCAACATGGTTAAAACAATTGAATTAATGTGCTTCATTGCATTTATTGCCTTCACGCAAAGCTGTAAGCAGATTGGTCCGATGGATCCAGAGGAAGTTGGGAGACAAGCTTTCCAAATTGCTATAGGACTAGACACTATCACAATAGAAGAATATCGAGCTCATTTAATAACAATTCCAGAAATACGCATAATAGGGGAGAATATGCATATGAAAATCGACGATGATATTCGCAAAAGATTAACCTCGATGACAGTACCTGATTGGTTCAAAAACACCGAAAAAGACTATAATAGCATAATTAACTATCAAGATAGATGGAATATAAAATGGTCAACCATCCAGTATGTAGATTTTTCATACAAGCAAAGTAAATTTGATGATTTTAAATTACTGACTGGAGACTTATATTTTAACATATACAATGAATCAAATGGCCGTACGTATCTCGGGAACTTACAAGTTAAGGCTATATGGGATGGAAGCAGATATCGAATAGAAACACTTCGTAAATCAAAGAAGTAATCACGATAAATATCAACCAAGCCCAATTCCACGACCACCCATAAGGGATTAAGGAAGTTCACACGCCCTGTGAACAATTCCCGTGAGCCAGCGCCGGGAAGAGGCCCGGGGCCCGCTACCTTGCTTCATCCCTTCAAGCCATGCGCATATTGGTTGCCGCATTCCTCTTGCTGTCCGCCATGGGCATCATGGCGCAGAACGTGCTGTACCGCAGCTATGAGGAATACGCCGAGAACCGCGGCCAGGAGGTGGAGGGGCCCTTCGACGTGGAACCGCGCGTGGGGCGTTTCGTGGTCACCCTCCGGCAAGGCGAGGTGCTGGTCCGCGTGCCCACGCGTAAGGTGTGGGGCTTCCTGAACCGCGGTGTCCTGTACCGGATCGAGCAGCAGAGCTTCTTGCCAGTGCGCTTGATGGCCCAAGGGCCGATCTATTACTGGGAGAACGGCTTTGCCCATCTGCGCATGCAACGCGACAGCGTGGAGGCCTCTGGCTTTGAGTATGGCCTGCCTTCCTACCTCAGCCGCGACCTGCAGAGCGAGATCGTGCCGGCCGTCTTCAAGCCCGGTGACACCCGTTCCCCTTCAGGCAAATTCCGCTTGGCTTGGCCCGCCTACGCCGCTCTGCTGGAACGCATCGGTGAGAACACCGACATGGACCAGATCCGCCAGGAAGTGGTGGACTATATCGTGGCCGTGGAGGAAGGAAGGGTGCAGGAACCGTGATCGTTGCCTTGTGTCCTGTGCATGGTGTCCGAGGTGGCACGGCCCCAAAAGCAGGTGGTGCATGCATTCGCTGTTTCTGGGGTTATGTACCCCGCAATAGACCTGATCTTCATTCCTCCATGCCCCGCAAACTGCGCACGTCGAACCATTCCACGCCCAATCCATTCGTGCCTTATATGTTATCTTGGTCGCATGGCTTCGGTGCTTGACAAGCGACAACTGATGGAAGTGCTGCAAGCGAATGTGGCAACGATCCGATCATTCGGGGTGCGACGACTTGGCGTGTTCGGTTCTTTCGCCCGCGATGAGGCCAAGCCGGACAGCGACGTGGATCTCTTTGTGGAAGTGGAGCGCGACCATAAAACACTGAAGAACTTTCTCGGTCTGTCGCGCGTGTTGGAGGAACTGTTGGGCCGCAAAGTGGAGCTGGTCACGCCCGAGGCGCTCAACCCGTTCACCGGTAGGCACATACTTCAAGAAGTCCAGTATGTCCCCCTCGCAGCTTGACTTCCTGAAGCACATCAAAAGCGAGTGCGACTACCTCCTGGAACTTCAGCAAGGGCGCGAACGTGAGGAACTGTTGGGAGATCCAACCTACTCCCGGGCCATTATCCGCAGTTTGGAGGTGATAGGCGAAGCGGTCAAGAAGCTGCCGACGGAATTGCGCTCGGCGTATCCGGAGGTTGCCTGGTCGGACATTGCGGGCATGCGCGATGTGCTGATCCATCACTACTTCGGCATCGATTACGACATCGTATGGAGCGTACTGCAAAACGAGATACCGGAACTGCACCATCAGTTGCAGCGGATCATTCAGCAGGAAGGAGGCTGAGCGTTTTCATAGCTTCCGCCCTCATGCACGGCGGAGTATGCCCCGGCGGACCTTCCCCGTGAACCCTTCTCCCCCCATGAAAGCCTGGCAACAGATCTCCACCGGCACGCCGGAACGGGCCTTCGCCTTACGCGAGCTACCTGACCCGGAGCCGCGCCCGAACCAAGTGTTGATCCGCTCCGAGGGCTTCGGCCTGAACTACGCCGACACCATGGCCATGCGCGGCCTGTACCCCGATGCGCCCAAGCCGCCAAGCCTGATCGGCTACGAGGTGGTGGGCCGGGTGGAACGCTGTGGTGCCGATGTACCACCGGGGCTCGAGGGCAAGCGCGTGGTGGCGCTCACCCGCTTCGGCGGCTACGGGCAGTTGGCCTGCACCGACCACCGTGCCGTGGCCGAGATCCCCGACAACCTGGACCTCGGGCAAGCGATGGCCATGGCCACCCAAGGCATCACGGCGTGGTACATGGCGAAGATGGCCACTGTGCTGCTGCCTGGCCAGCGGGTGCTGGTGCATGCGGCGGCCGGCGGCGTGGGGCAGTTGCTGGTGCAGTTGGCGCTTCAGCAAGGCTGCGAGGTGTTTGCCGTGGCTGGCGGTGCCGATAAGATGGCCTACCTGAAAGAGCTGGGCGTGCAGAATCCGATCGATCGGCACGCAGCGGATTACGCCGTGCAAGTGCAAAGAACCCTCGGGAACGAACGACTGGACGTTTCCTTCAACCCGGTCGGGGGCAGCACGTTCAAAAAGGATTGGAAATTATTGGGCAGCGGCGGGCGGCTGGTGCTCTTCGGTGCCTCGGAGCGCGGCACGGGACTGATCAGCACGTTGCGCTTCGGCCTGCGCATGGGCCTGTTATCACCCATCCTGCTGATCACCCGCAGCAAGAGCATCATCGGCGTCAACATCCTGCGCATCAGCGACCACAAGCCGCAGTTGCTGGCCGACTGCCTGCAAGGCGCCGTATCCGCCCTGGTCAACGAAAAACTGAAGGCCCGCACGCATCCTCCATTTGCGGAGGCCGACCTGCCCAAGGCCCTGTCTTTGTTGGCCTCAAGCCGGAGCATCGGTAAGGTGGTTGTGAAGTGGGATTAATCCCCGCCTTCGTCCTTGCGGTGGTGCTTCCCCTTTTTGGGGTCCACGGCATCGGGATCATCCATGGCCTGCGTGGGCTCGCCACTGGGGTCGCCCTCTTCCTGCCTCAGTATCTCGTGCAACGAACCCGGTGGCAGCGCCGGTGAAAAAGGATCAGGGCTCTCGTTGCCCAAAGGGCGCGGTTTTGGCTTGTCTTGGTCCTTGGTGTCCATGGCATGCGGGTTTTAGTTCCGTACAAGATAAGGACGAAAGGCTTGGGTTTGTTCGCTCGCGGCTCGCGGCCCACAGCTCGTGGCTCGTAGCGTAAAGCTCGCTTCCCACCGAATACCTTTGCATCCATGTCGCCCTCCGCCATCCATCCCTTGCCTTTTTCCCAGTGGAGCTTGGGCTTGGAACGACCCTTGGTGATCGCCGGCCCGTGCAGCGCGGAAAGCCATGAACAGGTGCTGGAAACCGCCCGTGAGATCCATCTCCGTGCCCCGCAGGTGCGGGCCTTCCGTGCCGGGGTTTGGAAGCCGCGCACGCGTCCCGGTGGGTTCGAAGGGGTTGGCGAACCGGCCTTGGCTTGGCTCAAGGAAGTGAAGGAGCGGACCGGGCTGCTCACCATCACCGAGGTGGCCACGCCCGCCCACGTGGAGGCCTGCCTGAAGGCCGGGGTGGACATGCTGTGGATCGGTGCGCGGACCACGCCGAATCCGTTCAGCGTCCAAGCCATCGCGGATGCCTTGCGCGGCACGGACATCCCCGTGTTCGTGAAAAACCCCGTGAACCCCGACCTGGCGCTGTGGGTGGGCGCCTTGGAGCGTCTCTTCGATGCCGGGCTGAAGCGCGTGGCGGCCATCCACCGGGGCTTCCACTGGTTCGAGCGCACGCCGTACCGCAACAGCCCCATGTGGGAGATACCCGTGCGGTTGAAGGCCACCTTCCCCAAGCTCGAGATGATCGGCGACCCCAGCCACATCGCGGGCAACACCGAGCTGCTGGCACCGGTGTCGCAGCAGGCGCTGGACCTGAACTACAGCGGGCTGATGATCGAGACGCACCGCTTGCCATCCGAGGCACGGAGCGATGCGCGCCAGCAGATCAGGCCCGAAACACTGGCGGAACTGTTGGGCAGCCTGGAATGGCGGCGTGCTTCCGCCGAACTTGCCTTGCGCGACGAGCTGCAGGAACACCGCGACCTGATCGACCGCCTGGACGAGGAGATCCTACAGAAGCTGGGTGCCCGCATGGAGATCAGCGAACGGATCGGCCTGTTCAAGCAGGCCCACAACATCGCCATCCTGCAGCCCGAGCGCTGGCGCCAGATCATGAAGGCGGCACATGCCTTCGGGCAGGCGCAGGGGCTCTCACCCCATTTCATCCAGGCCCTGATGGATGCCATCCACGACGAGAGCATCCGCAGGCAGAACGAGGTTTGGGAACGTGAGCGATCCGCCACAGCCGTCCAAGGATCGAACCCCAATGGAATGGGGGCGATCGGCAGCGGGCCTGAAACTGAATAATTGAATTAGGCACTTAGGTGTTAATGAGCGTTTGGTAGGAACAAGGCTCAGTCC
>DAOKZW010000060.1:0-6375 GCA_035325445.1 Flavobacteriales bacterium | reverse complement strand
ATCCCACCAATCCTTCGTTCAGGTCCAGGTAGTACAGGTCCGCGTCCCGATCATGGCGTATGATGGAGTACATGGCCACCACCTGCGACCGTTCGCCCAACATGCGCCCGAGCTCGCTGGTGAACCCCCATCCATTGTTCACGGCCACGGTGGTCCAGCCCTCAAGACCGGGCACCACGGCACGCTCAGGGGTGCTTCTGCTGCTGAATTCATTGAGCCAGGACCACCCCCGGTATTTGAGGTGGGCATCGGCAAAGAAGGTGTTGATGGTCCTGCTCGATCCATCGGGCATCAACCGGCCGAGCTGCGCACGCGTCCGGCGGGCCTTCCGGTCGCTGCTGTACACCAGGCCCAGCGCCAGCTTGGGTGTTTCCTCGTGCAGCAGGTCCCCTTCGGAATATTCCCCGTTCTCCTTGAAGGGGCCCAGCGGCAACCAGTCCATGCGGGCGGTATAGCACAGGCCGCTGTTGCCCTCACTCGGCGCCCTGCCCTCGCCTTGGGAGATCGCCCCGCGGATGTTCACCCGTTGCCGGCCCAGGTCGATGCCTTGGAGCACGTGGATGCCGATGTCACGGTCCAGCGAGTGCGCAGACACGGCCACGGACCGGTCCGGCGTTTCCCAGAGCGCATCGGAATTGAGGATCTGCCGCCCGCCCGCCATGCGCATCTGGCCGAAACCGATCCGCGTTTGGGGGGCCACACGGTACAGGATCACGGCGTCCATGATCGGATTGGGGCCGGACACGCCATCGCCCAGGTCCATGTCCTGCCGGGCAAAGCCGAATTGCAACTTGTACTCCAGGCGCGGGTTCAGCAGGAAGCCTGCCATGGTCATGCGCAGCCGCCTGATCCGGAATTCCAGGACATCGTCCCCGGTGAATGGCGCCTCCTGATGCAGATAGCTCACCCTGTTCTGGACCCGCACACCGAAAGCCAGTTTGGCCACGCTGTCCTTTTGCAGCACCAGCCCTTTTTCCAAGCTGAATTTCGCCGTGGGCTGGTCCTGGGAAAACACGACGCCCGAAAGCATCCAGGCACCGGCCAAGAGGAAGGACCGCGATGTTATCCGCATGATGGCTGCAAAGATGCGGGGCAGTCCCCGCCCATGGACCATGGGCCGTGCGGTTTTCCCGTTTCCCTCGGCCACGCCCCCTTCCATGTGATGAAGGCGGGCGGATGGCGTTCCGGGCCTGTGGCGCAGGTTGATGGGCATCGGTTGATGATGGGTTTGCTGCAAGGGCCCGCCAGCAAGGGAAAGGCCGGACAGGGCCCGGCCTTTCCGGCTGTCTTCAGGGTACCCTTCAGTCCATTCCCGCAGGGGCAGCCTTAGGCCACATGCAGGGCGTGCTCCACCTTTTCCTTGAGCAGTGCGTGCTTCACCACATCGATCATTTCAACCACGTAGTGGAAGCGCATGCCTTTGAGGTATTTGGCATCGATGTCCTCAATGTCCTTGCGGTTGTCCTGGCTGAGAATGATCTCCTTGATGCCGGCCCGCTTGGCCGCCAGGATCTTTTCCCGGATGCCGCCCACGGGGAGCACCTTGCCCCGCAGGGTGATCTCGCCGGTCATGGCCACGAACTTGCGCACTTTCTGTTGCGTGAAGGCACTGGCGATGCTGGTGAGCATGGCGATGCCGGCGCTGGGGCCATCCTTGGGCGTGGCACCTTCGGGCACGTGTACGTGCACGTTCCAGCGCTTGAACACCTCCTGCTCCAAGCCGATGATCTCGCTATGGGCCTTCAGGTATTCCAAGGCGATCATGGCGCTTTCCTTCATCACGTCGCCCAGGTTGCCGGTCAACGTGAGCTTGCCCTCACCCTTGGTGATGCTGGTCTCCAGGAACAGGATGTCGCCGCCGGTGGGGGTCCAGGCAAGCCCGGTGACCACCCCGGCCACGTCATTGCCTTGGTACTTGTCCCGGGCATGGCTCGGGCCGTAGATCTTGTCCAGCTCGCCCACCTTTAGTGTCACATTGAATTTCTCCTTGAGTGCGATCTGCTTGGCGCGGTAGCGCACCAGCTTGGCGATCCGCTTGTCCAGCGTACGCACGCCGCTCTCGTCGGTATAGTTCTCGATGATGGCCTCTAGCACGCCTTCGCCCAAGGCGAATTGCTTGGCCTTGATGCCTGTTTCCTTGAGTTGTTTGGGCAGCAGGTGCCGCAGCGCGATCTGCACCTTTTCCTCCAGGGTATACCCGTTCACCTCAATGATCTCCATGCGGTCGCGGAGGGCCGGGTGGATGGTGCTGAGGGAGTTGGCCGTGGCCACGAACATCACGTGGCTGAGGTCATACTCCATCTCCACGTAGTTGTCGTAGAAGGCGTGGTTCTGTTCGGGATCGAGCACTTCGAGCAGGGCGCTGGCGGGGTCGCCGCTGAAGTCGCGGCTCACCTTGTCGATCTCGTCCAGCACGAACAGCGGGTTGCTGGTGGCGGCCTTCTTCAGGTTCTGGATCAAGCGGCCCGGCATGGCGCCGATGTAGGTTTTGCGGTGCCCGCGTATTTCGGCCTCGTCGTGCAGGCCGCCAAGGCTCATGCGCACGTATTTGCGGCCCAAGGCCTCGGCCATGCTCTTGCCCAAGCTGGTCTTGCCCACGCCGGGAGGGCCGTACAGGCAGAGGATCGGGGCCTTCATGTCGCCCTTCAGCTTCAGCACCGCCAGGTGCTCGATGATGCGCTCCTTCACCTTTTCCATGCCGAAGTGGTCACGGTCCAAGATCTTCTGGGCATGCTTGAGGTCGAATTTGTCCTTGGTGTATTCGCCCCAAGGCAGTTCCAGCAGCAGCTGCACGTAGTTGTACTGCACGCTGAACTCGGCGCCGGCCGGGTTCATGCGCTGCAGCTTCACCAGTTCCTTCTCGAAGTGCTCGCCCACCTTCTTGGTCCACTTCTTTTTCTCGGCCTTGGCGCGCATCTCCTCGATCTCCTGCTCGATGGGGTTGCCGCCCAGTTCGTCCTGGATGGTCTTGATCTGCTGGTGGAGGAAGTATTCGCGCTGCTGGCGGTCCACCTCGGTGCGCACCTTGCTCTGGATCTCGTTCTTCATCTCCAGCATCTGCAGCTCCTTGGTCAGGTGCGCCAGCAGCAGGTTGGCACGCTCGCGCAGGTCTGCCACTTCCAGCATGCGCTGTTTCTCGGCCACCTCGGCGTTCATGTTGCTGCTGATGAAGTTCACCAGGAAGCTCGGGCTGTCGATGTTCTTGATCGCGAAGCTGGCCTCGCTCGGGATGTGCGGACTGGCCTTGATGATGTTGGTGGCCAAGTCCTTCAGGGAGCTCACGAGCGCCTCGAATTCCTTCTCCCCCTTGTCCGGTCGTTGTTCGGTGAATTCCTTCACCCGCGCCGTGAAATAGGGTTCCGTACGCACCATCTCCAGCATCTCGAAGCGCTTCTTGCCCTGGATCACCGCCGTGGTGCTCCCGTCCGGCATCCGCAGCATGCGGATGATGGTGGCGATGGTGCCCACCTTGTTGAGGTCTTCCGCATTGGGTTCCTCAATGTCGGAGTCTTTCTGGCTTACCACGCCCAAGGTGCGGTTGCCACGGTAAACATCCTGGATCAGCCGGATGCTCCGGTCGCGGCCCACGGTGATGGGAATGACCACCCCGGGAAACAACACGGTGTTCCGAAGCGGCAGTATGGGAAGTTCGGCGGGGGTCTTTTCCGCGTTCATCTGCTCCTCATCCTCCGCCGTGATCAATGGGATCAGCTCGGTCTCGTTGTCCAGCAGCTCGGATGAAAAAAGCGGACCCTGTCCTATCAGTATATCGCTCATGCGAATGGTGCCAATGTGTCGGTTTCAAATGTACAAGGTGTCCCTCCGCAAGGAGAACACAAATGCCAGCAGCCTTGTCAAGCTTTGTGCCGGATGTGACAAGCTGCGAAGTTGTCAGGTGCGATAGCCTTCCGTAAGCCGGAAGATGTGCCCCAAGATTTCCTGGTCTTCGGCAGACAGGGCCTGTTGACGCCGCTCCATCACCCGCCGTGCCGTGTCCATGGCCCGATCCAGTTCATAGGTGCCGTGCCCGCCCCAGCTGAAGGAGGGTATATGCTTGGCGGGGAAGCCACTGCCGAAGATGTTGGCACAAACACCCGCCACCGTGCCGGTGTTGAACATGGTGTTGATGCCACATTTGCCGTGGTCGCCCATCACCAGGCCCAGGAATTGCTGGCCGGTGGCCACCAAGGCCCTTTCGGCATAGCTCCACGCCTTCACCTCACCATAGGTGTTTTTGAGGTTGCTGGTGTTGGTGTCGGCCCCCAGGTTGCACCACTCCCCCAGCACGCTGTTGCCCAGGAAGCCGTCGTGGCCTTTGTTGCTGTACCCGAAGATGATGCTGTTGGTCACCTCGCCGCCTACCCGGCAGGCGGGGCCGAACGAGCTGGGGCCGTAGATCTTGGCGCCCATTTTCAGTTGGGAGCCCTCGCCCAAGGCCAATGGGCCGCGTATGAGGCACCCTTCCATCACTTCGGCATGGCGGCCGATCCAGATGGGGCCCTGTGTGGTGTTCAACACGCTGGCCTCCACCACGGCCCCTTCCTCCAGAAAGATGAGGTTGGGGTCGCCAATGACGGTGTTGCTGCGGCCCAGCGGTGCGCTCCTCCGCCCTTCGGTGAGCAGGGCCAGATCGTAGGTGATGGCTTTGCCGCACAGTTGGAAGAGGTGCCATGGGCGTTCCACCACATGGGCCTCGGAGGCCAGTTCCACTTGCTGCAAGAAGTCCGGTGGCGCTATCCAGTCGAACTCCGTGGCGCGGGCGTTTCCCTCCAGGCAGAAGGCCAAGGGTTTGCCGCCGCCCATCAACACTTGGCCGGGCTCAAGGTCGAGCACGGCGGCGGCAATGGCCGGATTGGGAAGCAGCCCCCCATGTACCTCGTACACTTGGGAGGCCTCCACGGCGGGAAATTTCGGCGACAGGTATGGCTCTGTCAGGAAGCCCACCGCCAGGCCCGACAGCTTTGCCCAAGCTTCGGCAAGCGTGAGGATGCCCGGCCGCAACTGCCCCACCGGGCGGGTGTAGGTCAGGGGAAGGAAGTGCCGGTACAGGCCGGCATCGGAAAGCAGGATGGCCATGGGGCGAAGATCGCACCAGTTTGGCCGCAATTCATCACCGGGGCCATCATGGGGCTGGCGCCGCACCCCATGCCGCCCTTTACAGCCCGAAGAGCATGCAGCACCAATAGGTCAGGCCTGCCATCAGGGCGCTTACGGGAATGGTAATGATCCAGGCCCAAAGCAGGCGCACGGTAACCCCCCAGCGCACGGCGCTCAGCCGTTTGGTGGCCCCCACGCCCATGATGGCCCCGGTGATGGTGTGCGTGGTGCTCACCGGAATACCCATCTGTTCGGTGAGGTACAGGGTGAGTGCACCGCCGGTTTCGGCGCTCACCCCTTCAATGGGCGTCACCTTGGTAATGCGGGACCCCATGGTCTTGATGATCTTCCAGCCGCCGCTCAAGGTGCCCAGGCCGATCATGGCATAACAGGCGATGGGTACCCAGTTGGGCATGTCCTTGAAGTCCTGGATGTTCCCGTTGGCGATCAGGGCGGCGGCGATGATGCCCATCACCTTTTGGGCATCGTTGCCTCCATGTCCGAGGGAGATGGCCGCTGAAGTGGACAGCTGCAGGCGCTTGAACATGCGCGCCATGTTGAAGGCATTGGGCGTGCGCACCTTTTCCACGTAGATGTATGCCGTGATGAAGATGGCGAACAGGAGCATGATGCCATAGCGGATCATGCTGTTGTCACCGAGGCTGATGGCCTGTGTAGCCTTTTCCACGTTCAGGGAGGGGTCCACCTCGCGCTGGATGACCTTGGCCACTCCTTCGGCCCCTTTGCGCTCATACATGGAGAGGTATGGGGCGGCCTCCTCAAAGCGTTCCCGGGCCGCTTCATAGGCATCTTGGTACGAGGGGTCCAGCAACGCCTTCTCATGCAGGGCCGGCACGCCCATGGCCGCCTCCAGGTTGCGGTGCATCTTGTCTTCCTGGGCGTTCATGAACAACGACCAGGTGAGCACCCCCGTCAGCACGATCAAGGTGACCCTGAACCAGGTGTTCTCCACCATGTTCACGAAGGAGAAGAACATGCTGGCCACCATACCGATCACGGGGGCCAGGAAGATGAAGGCAATGATGAGGAGGATGCGCGAGCTTTCGATCACCTCGCCAAATCCGAGCCCGTCGTAGTGGGTGAACGCATGCGTGAGCGCGGCCCCGGCAAAGCCGCCGATCAGGGTATGCGAGCTGCTGCTGGGGATGCCGTACCACCAGGTGAGCAGATTCCAGATGATGGCCGCGATAAGGCCGCTGAGGATCACGGGCAGCGTGATGAATTCCTGGTGGACCACCTTGCTGATGGTGTTGGCCA
>DAOKZW010000059.1:0-6506 GCA_035325445.1 Flavobacteriales bacterium | reverse complement strand
GTGCTGCCCGAGGGGGCCAAGGAGCGCAAGGAGTTCCTGCGCAGCGAGGCCCTGCTGGTGGCCGAGGCCAACGGCCTCACGGACAAGGAACGCCTGAACCGCATGCTGAGCCGCGACTTCGACCTGCGCACGGTGCGCAGGGAAACCCTCAAATCCCGCATGGCCAAATGAATGCACTGATCCAAAAGAGCAACGAGGCCCGCGCCCAACTGCTGGCGCTCACCGGCCTGGACGAACTGGACTACCACCTGCTGATCCTGGAGAGCGGCTGCCAATGCCTGGACGAGCTGGTGCGGCCCGTCGGCACCCTGGACAAGGAGACGTGCGAGCTGTACCGCGAGCACCTGGGGCGCATCGGCTGGTGGACGTGGTATGAATACACCTTCCGCGCCTTCGAGGTGCGGCTGGCCGCTGAATGGACCGGCCCCGAGAGCCTGGTACCGCACCAGGACAAGGCGTGGTGCAGGAAGAGTTTCCTGGACGAGGTATACACCATGCGCCACACGGCACACTACTCCAACGCCTTCGACACCTGGCTGAAGCTGGTGGAGGAAGGCGGCAAGCTGAAGATGAACATCCCGGCCGGCAAGGCCACAAAACCCCAAGCAGAACATGCCCACTGACGTGACCAAAATGAGCGCGGCCGAACTGGCCAAGCTGGCCAAGGCCGCCAAGGCCAAGGAACAGGCCGAGAGCACCGCAAAGCGCAAAGCCTACGACAAGCTGCGCGACAGCTATCTCGATACCGTATTCGGCAAGATGGAGGAGCTGAGCGCCCAGCTCAGTGTCTTCAAGGCGGAGAGTGTGAAGCTCGGCATCGAGCTGCATGCCAAGATGTACGAGGCCTACGGGCGCGAGCCCAAGGAAGGCATCGACAGCTATACGCTCACCAGCGCCGATGGCCTGCGCAAGGTGGTGATAGAGCGCCAGTGGCGGTGCGAGTACGACGAGACCGCCGAGGTGGCCATCACCCAGATCAAGGAGGTGCTGCGCGACAAGTTCGCCAACCGCAACAACGCCGTGTACAGCATGCTGGAACGGGTGCTGCTGCGCAACAACAAGGGCGACTACGACGAGCGGCTTGTGGCCAAGCTGCGGGCCGAGGAGCCGAAGGTGAACGACCCCCGCTTCAGCGAGGCGCTGGCCATGCTGGCGGCGGCCTACAAGCCCACGAGCAGCCAGACCTACATCCGCGCCTACCGCAAACGCGAGGACGGCAAGTGGGAGGACATCACCATGAACTGGAGCCGCATGTAAATGGAGCGCCCTGCAAGGAGCAGCAGGGCGGAAGGGCCGGTAGGCGTCCGGAGAGTTCGCCGACAGGATCACGGAGGGTTCGATTCCCTCCCCGGCCCCAAACCATCACCACCCCCAACCCATGGCCAACCTCACCGAGATCGACCGCATCCGCATCCATGACGACATGGACCAGCTCACGGAGCTGCTGGAGCGCAAACGGGTGATGTGGGAGCACACCACGGACCCGGCGGAAAAGGATGTACTGATGGCTGAAATGGAGCAGCACCAGCAGGACCTGGACCGCTGCAAAAGCTACCTGCAACGATGAATGCCGAGGCCACCACGCATAAGGAATACATGGATGCCCTGGATGAGCTGGCAGCGGCCAAGCCATTGCTGGGCACGCACACCATCGGGGCGTTGACGGTCACGGTATACCACCGCCAGTGGGAGGTCACGGACGGACGGCACTTCACCGAACGCGGGTCGAACAGCACGGCGATCGGCATGCGCATCGGCATCAACCGGGCGGTGCACACCTACCTGAACCTGTACAAGCACAGCCTGCGATGAACCACCTGCATGATTGGCGGCATTACGCCCAGGAGAAGGAAGAGTGGCCAGCACCGGCGGCCAGCCTGCATGAGCTGCGCGAGGCGATGCGGAGCCGCATGTTTCCAACCCGCACCGACGAGGAACTGGCAGAGGCACGGGCGCGCATGGTGGTCGTGAAGGGTGCGGCCAAGGAGGAGAAGAAGGTAGCGGAGATGGGCTGGGACGAGTATCGCCAATACCTACGCGACCATGAGGCAACCGACGCTTTTTGAACCACCGTACGAGCAGGCCATCATGGACATGATCAGCCAGTTCCACATCCAGTTGGCCTCGGCCCGCAGCGATACCGAACGGCGCGAGCTGAAAGCGGCCATCCGTGACTGGACGGCCGCGCTGGAGCCAATACGGAAACAACGCAAACCCCGCCACAAGAAATGAGCTATGCCCGGTTCTTCTCCCTTTACAATCAGGCCCGTAAGGCCGGTATGCTGCCACACGCCGATCACCACGAGCTGGTGGCCGATATGACGGGCGGCAAGCGGGCCAGCCTGCGCGACCTGTCGCCCCGGGAGCTCTGGCAACTGGAGCAACGCATCCAGGAGCTGTTGAACCCGCGTGCGGCCAGCATGCAGCGCCAACGGCGCAAGGTGATCGCCATCCTTGCGGCACGCGGTGCCGTGAATACCCAGGGCAAGCCCGACATGCCACGGATCGAGGCATGGGTGAAGAAGTACGGCTACCTCCACGTCGAACTGAACGACTATGGCTACGAGGAGCTGCCGCGCTTAGTAACACAGGCCGAGGCCGTGATGGCCAGCGACATCAAGGCAACACTATCACACCATGCCTGAGCAAGTGCGATTCATCGTGGACAGCCACCAGCTCAGCGTGGTGGTGCGCTTTATGGACGAGTACCTGCGGGAACCGCCCCGTGGCGAGGTGCATAACCTGCTGCACAGCATCGTAGAGGCGCAAGTGCTCACCCTGAAGAGGCGCATGTTGGTGCAGAAGCTGGAGTACCGCCTGTCCATGGCCGTTCATTTTGCGCTGGCCTTCCGGCGCATGGCCATGGCCGCGCTGGAGTACCTGCCCGAGGGCGGCGACAAGACGGCCATGCGCATGCTGCTGGCCGCCATTGACCAACCCATGACCAAATACACCCGAGTATGAGAATCCCATTCCCGGCCAAGTCAATGCGATCACTGGAACAAGAAATACTGTCCGAGGTGAAAGCCGTGCTACATAACAGGCAATTCCGTCTGAAAGACTTGGCTGAATGGTCGACTTCGGAACGGGTGATAGATAGCGGCTTAATGCCGGACGAGGTGAAGGTTCACCTGCCGGAAACCGAGGTGTGGTGCGCTGTCCCAAAGAAGCACGACAAAAGGAAAACCGCCTGAGCAATGCACGACGACTACCCCAACTACAACGAGTGGTACTCCGACTTCCTGACCGAAGTGAAGGCCCGTGGCTACCACGGTCCCGTGGACAAGGAAGGCATCAGGGGATACTACGAGGTGTACGAGCTCTACCCTGACGAGGCGGCACGGCACTTCATTGACACGCGGGCCTGACCCAATGTTGACCAACAGAATATTCCCAATGGCCAACGACCGCTACTATATCCGCTCCGCCTCAGGTGCCTACCTCGCTTGCCTGTGCATGATGGGAAGCCGCATTGCATTCACGTGGACCGATGACCTGGCCGAGGCCCTGAACATTTCCACGAAAGAGATGGCCAAGTCCATCTCAGACATCTGCAACCGGGCGGGGTGCGCCACACTGCCAACTCAACATCCTTGACCAATGAAAAGCGCGACAATGCACCTATACATGGCCAGTATCAACAACGACCGGTATCCGGCCATCGATGGCACGGTTTACGTCCGGGCGACAAGCTCTCATGCCGCAATGCGTTGGCTACTCACGCACGATGACCGATTCCGGAAGGCGACCACGTTCAGAATCGAACAGTTGCCGGACCTCATTGAAGTTCCAGAAGCGTTCTGATGCGCTACCTGATTACCTCGAAACGCAGCGACGTGGCCATCACCCTGGGCTATGATGCCGAGGGGCTGCTGTGCGAGCTGAAGGTGGAGAACATGCCTGACGCGGAGGCGCGCACGTGGACCTTCCGGAACATGCCCATCCAGGAGGCGGACCTTTCCTCCATCCTCGCGCGGCAGAGCCTGTGCCATCAGGTGCTCAACGTCACCTTCGATGAGTTCTGGAAGAAGTACGCCTACAAGGAAGGGAAGAAGGATGCGGCAACTGCCTGGGGCCGCATGAACGAGACGAACAGGCAACTGGCCTACGCCTACATCGACACTTACCGGAATGCGTGCCTGCGCGACCGCAAGCACCCCATGTACCCCGCAACCTACCTCCGGGCCGAGCGCTGGCTCGACAAAACCTGACCCAATGAGCGAGTTCGATACCGAGATACGAGGACTGATGAAGGCGATCACCCTGATCGAGAGCAACAAGGCCAAGGACAGGCAGCGCGCTGTGGAGATCATCTTCGAGGTATGTCGCGAGCTGCGCGGCCACGACTGCTCCGAATCCCCCCATTGGGAGTGCGAGAACTGTGCACGGCTGGAAATGCAGCTGGAGGAAGAGCTGCCGGACGTGCGGGAATGCCTGGAGCTTGGGCTGCCTGCCTTGGTGGAGAAGTACGGTTTGAACAGCGTTGAGGCACGCACGGCACAGGAGGTGATTGAAGCGCAGCAATGAACCTGGACGAGCTCATAGTCGCCTTGGTGAACCATCCCCGGTTCCGCGCCGCCACGTTGAACATGACTCGGAAGGAGGCGGCACGCATCTATCTGCAACACGGCGCACCTGCGAGCGCGCCGGTACACCAGGTCACATACGAGCAGGCCTCGATCCTTTTGGGCGTGAAGCAGCAGACCGTGCGCCTCTATGTAAGCAACGGCAAGCTGCGCGGCGGCAGCGGCTATGTGGACATCGACAGCGTGATCAAGATGAAAACACGCATGGGAAAATGAGCGAGCTGGTGGCCTTTTTCATTCTGTTCATGTACTGGCCGGTCATGCCGGACGAAGAGCGGTAAGCGATGGACCTGCTGTGCCTGATACTCGGCCACCGCTGGCGCTGGATGCGGTGCGAGCGGTGCGGGGCGTGGCGTACGCAACCGGCCGCCGTGGCTATGCCGAAGCCCACACGCAAGGTGCATGCGCTGAAGTGCTGGCCCGAGTACTACCGGGCCGTGGCCAGCGGAGCCAAGACATTCGAGCTGCGCAAAGCCGACCGGCCATTCTCCATTGGCGACCACATCATCCTGACGGAGTGGCATCCGCTGGACCAGCGCTACACAGGAGCTCGGTCAACGTGCCAGGTCACTTACATCCTGCACAGCGGCAGCTTCGGCCTGGCTGAAGGCTGGTGCATCCTGGGCATCAAGCTGCTGCACAGCACGGACGGACAGTGGGGAGGGTAGACATCAACAAGTTGCGTTGAGCTCCCCCCACCCGCACATTAGGTGCCGGGGGCATCGTGATCGTTCTTTGTGTCCGATGGCTGGTGGATTGGATACGGGGTCGCCGGGCCATGCCGGGCGACCCCGTCCAGCATGGTGTACCACCGTCGATGGGCAGGCGGTGGCTTTCTTCGCACACCATCTGCGAGCCATCAACCGGGTGATCAACGACACCTGTGTTGCGCAACAGTACCGCGATGACATACGCCAGGAGGTGGCGATCCGCCTGCTCAACAGGTTCAGGCGTTACGGCCCCCTGGTGGGGACCGGGCATGTCGGGTTCGTCATCAAGGTAACCCGCAATGCCTGCATCGACCATTTCCGGCGGCTGCCGCCGAAGGCTGCCCAGGTGGATGACATGCCCATCCGGGAAACGGCACCCAACCCCGAGGAACAGCTGGTCCGGATGCAGGGACATGAACGTCTGCACTGGGCCATTGCGGGCCTGCCCCCGGTCAAGCGATACATCGTGCGGCAAGTGATGGCCGGGCGCACCCTGGTGCAGGTGGCGGCCGAATTGGAGCGCACACACAGCTCCGTTAAGGTGCTTCACCACAGGGCCGTGCAAGACCTGCGCAAGACACTCATAAAGCGGTAGCCGATGGCGAGGGACAAGGAGCTGCTCAAGCTGCGCGATGCGCGCATACGGGAGGTGTATGAGCGGATGCGCTCGAAGCGCGTTGGCGGCAAACGCATGTACACCTCGGAATACATCATCCACCACATCAGCACGGAGCATGTATTCGTCTCGGCCAAGGTGATCGAGCGGGTGCTTTACGGCAAATAGAGGCCCGATAGGATCACAAGATGAAGCCGTTTGCGCGTCACTTAAACAGCCCAAATAGGTATGCCCAGGGGTATGCCCAGAGCGTACAAATGCCTCAATTCATTTGTACGCTTCGTTTTGACCACCCCCGGCCACCATCCCCCTCAAGTCGGCAGGAGCTGGCACCGGGCTGTTGGGTCCATCTCCGCGCCTGGCTTGAGAATGGCGGTAATTACAGGCATTGACCAACCACAGGGGCGATAGGTGCCTTGCGGTATCGTTCAAGCGTTTTACAACGGGCGGCGCAATGCGTTAAAACGCCGGGGATCTGTACGCTTCGTTTTGACCACCCCTATCCGGGCATTTTGCCGGAGCGCCTACAGTCACGGGCTTTTCGGGCTTTTTGGGAAGGAGGGTGACTTGTACGCTTCGTTTGGACGCCCTTAC
>DAOKZW010000058.1:0-8584 GCA_035325445.1 Flavobacteriales bacterium | reverse complement strand
GTGGGTGATGTGGGTGATGTGGGTGATGTGGGTGATGTGGGTGATGTGGGTGATGTGGGTGATGCAGGTAATGAATGAGAGGAGCGTATCAAGTCGGGGAAATACCCGCTCGCCTTACCGGCCTTACTTCCCTTGCCCACCTGTCCCCGGCATCCTCGGCCGGAATGGCTCCGCCGATGCTTTTCGGCACCCCTCAGATCACCAGCCGCACCCCGCCCAAGTCGGCCACGCGGTAGGGGAAACGGTCGCCGGGCGATCCGATGAACATGAAGTTGGTGGGGATGTTCCACTTCTCGCTCAGCTCATGCACCAAGGCGGGGCCGAACAGGCCGTGCAGCTCGATGAACTCGATCTTGATCTCCGGATAGGCCCGGTCCAGCACTTTCACGTCGGCCATGAACTCCGGCCGCACGGTCTCGCCTTCCTTCAGCACGGTGACGATCTTGAGCTTCCGGGTGATCTCGTTCGCCTGCACGTACATCATCACACGGTTCAGGATGGAGAGGTCATCGCCCTTGGTGAAGTAGACAAACTCCTGGCGGTTGAGGCGGCGGATGGTGCGCGAGATGGTGAAGCGCCCCAGCACTGCCAACCCCGGCATGCTCTCCACGAAGCCGCTCACCCAGATCATCAGATACTCCAGGATGGCCTTGCGGTTCAGCAGGATGGCGATGATGATAATGGCCGGGGCGAAATACTGCAGGAACACCACGAGGTGCTCAGGGTCCAGCTTCACGTTGCCGTACAGCGCCGTGATCACCCCGGCCAGCGCCATCGTCACAGCCGCCGTGCTGGCCGTTTCCGGACGGGGCAGGCGGGCGCGTTTGATCTTCAGCAGGAAGTTGCCCAGGGCGAAAAAGGCCATCACCGTGAGGAAGGAGATGGTGTACACCCCGGCCAGGGCCTCCACCCGTGCGTTGGTGATCAGCAGCACCGAGAGGCAGAGCAGGAAGAAGAGGATGATGATGCGCGGCGAGCTGCCCCGCTTGTTCTCCCGCAGCAACACCTGCGGCAGGATCCGGTCCAACGTCATCCGCTTCACCAGGCCGGTGACGCCCACGTAGCTGGTGAGCACCGCCCCGCAGAGCACCACCACGGCATCCACCACGATCACCAATTCCAACCAATTGCCCCCGATGGCCAGGCCCATGGAGGAAAGCATGGCCTCGCTGTTCGCCGCAATGGCATCCATGGGCAGCACCATCAGGCCCATGAGGGCGATCAGCGGATTGAGCACGGACACCGCGATCCACATGTTGCGCAGCGTCAGCGGGAATACGCCCGGCTTCTGCTCCTCCACGTAATTGGCGGAACTCTCGAAACCCGTCACCCCCAGCATGGCGGTGCTGAAACCGAAGAACAAGGCGGCACCGATGCCCCCGGCATGCGGCAGGGGGGCGTTCCAGTTCAAGGTGAAGGTGGAAAAACCGTGCGTGGCCACATACCACACACCACCCAGCAGCAGCAGCAGCATGATGGAGAGGTGGGCGATGAAGATCACCGTGGCCACCACCGAGGATTCGGATAGCCCGCCGATGCTCAGCAGCATGAAGAGCAGCAGCACGCCCACAGTTGCCAAAAGCATGGGCAGCGAGGGCACCAGTTCATGCAAGTAGTGCATGGCCGTGGTGCCGCTGAGCACCGCGGTGGCCATGTAGCTGAGAATGGTGAGTGTGGCCGCGATGCTCGCATTGAACTTGTTCGTGGTGTTCAACAGCACGTTGTACGCCCCGCCGTTCAGCGGCAAGGCACCCACCACCTCGCCATACACCTTGCGGAACAGAAAGAGCACCCCGGCCACCAGCAGCAGCGCCAGCACCGCCCATACCCCGGCATGCACGATGGCGATGGAGCTCACGTACAGGCAGCTGCTGGTGATGTCGTTGCCGGCGATGGCCGTGGCAGGCAGCGGGCCGAGCTTCTTGGGGGAGTGCGCCATGGGATGCGAATATGTGGACCATGGTCCGAACCAAGGCGGAAATTTCGATGCCGTCATTCCCGCACCATGCACCACCCATGAAGAACGGCGCCCGAAGGCGCCGTCCCTGCCGCGGCACTTCCACCAAAGCGCCACTGCACAACGGTCGAAGACCGCTGTTCCCGATGGCCCGCCCCAGGCGGGCTCCAGTACCCAATACGCAGGGTCACCGGCACCATATTCCATGCCATCCCTTTCCGCACACCTGCCGTGTGCCCGCACCGCACGGTTTCTTCCCACCGGTGCACCCGATGTCGGGGAAATATCGCCCCGCCGCCGCCCCGATCGAGGAAGCTCCGACCATGGTGCGAACCGAAGGGTCCGCCACCTTGTTCATTCATGCCGCGGGGTGTAACTTGGCATCCCTACGCATGGACTATTACCGGATCCTGGGCGTGGACCGAAACGCCTCCACGGATGAGATCAAGAAGGCCTACCGCAAGCTGGCGCGGAAGCACCACCCCGACCTCAACCCCAACGATAAGGAGGCGGAGAAGCGCTTCAAGGAGATCAATGAGGCCAACGAGGTGCTGAGCGACCCGGAGAGCCGGAAGAAGTACGACAAGTACGGCGATCAGTGGAAGCATGCCGATCAGATCGAAGCAGCGCAGCGTGAGCGGGCGGCAGCAGGTGGCGGCTTCGGCGGGGGCGAACCGTTCGGCGGATACACCGGTGGTGAGGAGCAGGACCTTCACGACATTTTCGGATCCATGTTCGGCAGCGCCGGTGGCCGCATGCGCTTCCGGGGGCAGGACTACCAGGCCGAGCTGCAGATGGACCTGCGCGAGGCCGCCCGCACGGAAAAGCGCACGCTCACGGTCAACGGCAAGCAGATCCGCCTCACCATCCCCGCCGGGGTGGAGAACGGGCAGACCATCCGCATCAAGGGCCACGGCGGGCCGGGCATGAACGGCGGGCCGAACGGCGACCTGCTGATCACCTTCGCCATTGCGGACGACCCGGTATTCAAGCGCACGGGCAGCAACCTGTACCAGACCATCGACCTGCCGCTGTACACGGCCATGCTGGGCGGAGAGGTGATGGTACCCACGCTGGACGGACAGGTGAAGGCCACCGTAAAGCCGGAGACGCAGAACGGCACCGTGGTGCGCCTGAAGGGCAAGGGCTTCCCCGTTTACAAAAAGGAGGGCAGCTTCGGCGACCTCTTCGTCACCCTGCAGGTGAAACTGCCGGTGAACCTCACCGACCGGCAACGCGAACTCTTCAAACAACTGGCCAGCTCATGAGCACGATGGACGACATGGAATGGGTCTCCCTGGAAGCTTACTGCGCCGGGAGCCACGTGGAGCTGTCCTTCATCGAATCGTTGGAGGAAAGCGGCCTGGTGGAGATCACCATCCGCGAAGAGCGGCGTTTTCTGCCCGCTGAACAACTCCCGCAGCTGGACCGCCTGGTGCGGCTGCACGAGGACCTGGGGATCAACGTGGAGGGCCTGGAGGCCATCACCCACATGCTGGACCGCATGGCGGCCATGCAGGAGGAAATGAACCGCCTGCGCAACCGCCTGCGGCGCTTTGAGCCGTTGGGCTAGTTACTTGGCCACCACCAACCGGCGGGCGTAGTCGAAGCCGGTAGGCTGCACCACGCGCACCAGATAGATGCCGTTGGCCAGGTCCTCGATGTTCAGGATTGTGCGCAGGTCACGGGTTTCGCCCAGTTGGATGCTCCGCATCAGGCGTCCGTCCTCCGCGTAGATCGATAGCGTGGCATCCCCCTGAAGGCCCGGGAAGGTGATGCTCACCTGGTCATTGGCCGGGTTGGGATAGACCACCATTTGTGCATCGTTGTACTGGGCATACTGCCCATCACCCCAATGCGAGGTCGTGTATGGGCCGTTTCCGGCCATCGCTGCCGTGGACATTACCATGACCACGGCTGCAAGGATGCTTCCTGTTCTCATGGCTTTCATGTTTGGCGGAAGGGGAGCAAATTCCGTTCCGATGCGGGAAGGCGGACAGTTCCATCAAAACAGCACGTTCCATCCAGCGCAAGGCTGCCAAAAGGGCGCACTTCAGCCGTGGGAGCGGGGGGTGGTAGCCATTCCCTCAATAAATCAACCACTTGCTCGGATTTTCCGATAAATGTCGTCCGGTGACCTTTCCTTCGGGTTCCATAATGGTCGCCATGAAGTTCAACCTCGGCACCGGCCCCCGGAAAATGTTTGCGGCGCGTTGCTGGGACATTGCCTTGTGGCTTTGCGTGCTGACGGCCGTGGCCTTCGTGGTCCTGATGGTGGTGGCGTTCACGCCGGTGTCCTGATCACGCCGTTGCCACCACCTTCAGCTCGATGGCGATCGGCGTGGGCAGGCTCTTGATCTCCAGCGTGGTGCGGCAGGGCGGGTCCTTCTCGAAGTACTCCTTCCACAGCCGGTTGTACACGGGGAAGTCGTCCTTCATGTTGGTGAGGAAGACCGTCACGTCCACGATCTTCTCCCACGACGAGCCGCTGTCCTCCAGGATCCACTTCACGTTCTGGAACACGCTGCGCACCTGTGTTTCGATGTCGTAGGAGACGATCCTCCCATCTGCATCCAGTTCAACACCAGGGATCTTCTTCGTGCCCCGCTCGCGAGGCCCCACACCGCTCAGGAAGAGCAGGTCGCCCACACGGCGGGCGTGCGGATAGTGGCCAACAGGCTCGGGAGCCTTGCTGCTATTGAGGGAGGGCATGGGGTGGTTTAAGTTGAGAGGTTCGTGGTTGCGGAGTTCGCAGGTCGTTGCAGACTGCGGAGAGGCAAAGGTCGGTGATGGGGAGCGGCCCCGATGCCGGCCCGCCCCCCCCAGCGTCTCCGCGGTAATACCTCAACGGGTCACGCCTCGCAGCTCACGCAGCCCACCAGCTCCTTCACGGCCGTTTCCTTGGACACGCTCTGGCTCCGTTGGTAGTACAGCGTCTTCACCCCCAGCCGCCAAGCTTCGATGATCAGCTTGTTCACCTCCTTCACCGGCAGGTTGGACGGGATGTTCAGGTTCAGGCTCTGCGACTGGTCGACGAAGCGCTGCCGGATGGAGGCCTGCTGGATGATCTCCAGCTGGCTGATCTCCTTGAAGGTCTTGAAGACCGCCCGCTCATGGTCCGACAGCTGGTGCATGTGCGCCACGCTGCCCTGGTTCAGCATGATGCCGCGCCAGGTCTCCTCGTTGTCCAGGCCCTTTTCCGCCAGTAGGGCCTTCAGGTATTTGTTCTTGCGGATGAAGTTGCCCTTGGAAAGGCCCGCCTTGAAGTAGTTGCTGCTGTAGGGTTCGATGCCGGGTGAGGCCTGCCCCAGGATGGCCGAGGAAGAGGTGGTGGGCGCGATGGCCATCACGGTGGCGTTGCGGCAGCCATAGCCCTTCAGGAGCTCCGGCTCGCCATAGATCTCCGCCAGCTCGCGGGTGGCCTGGTCGGCCTGTTCGCGGATATGCTCGAAGATGGCCCGGGTGTGCTGCTTGGCCTCCAGGCCCTCGAAGGGGATCATGTTGCGCTGCAGGAAGGAGTGCCAGCCCATGGCGCCCAGGCCCACGGCGCGGTGGCGCCGGGCGAAGTTGTTGGCGTTGCGCAGGTAGTGGTTGCCGTCGGTCTTCTCAATGAACTCCTGCAGCACCGCGTCCAGAAAGAAGATGGCGAGCCGCACGGCGTCGGTGTCCTTCCACTCGTCGTACAGCTCCAGGTTCATGGACGACAGGCAGCAGATGAACGACTCGTCGGCGCTGGAGGGCAGCATGATCTCCGAGCACAGGTTGCTGGAGTGGATCTGCATGTTGCGGTCCTTGTACACCTGCGGCTTGTTGCCGTTCACGTTGTCCGTGAAGAACAGGTAGGGCAGCCCCTTCTGTTGGCGTGACTCCAGCACCTTGGCCCACAGCTCGCGCTTTTCCATGTCGCCCTCGATCATCTCCTGCATCCAGTAGTCGGGCACGCACACGCCGTAGAACAGGTTTTGCAGGGGATTGCCGATGTCCTTGATCTGCAGGAATTCACCGATGTCCGGGTGGTCGATGTCCAGGTAGGCCGCGAAGGCGCCGCGCCGCACGCCGCCCTGCGAGATGGTGTCCATCACCCCGTCGAACAGTTTCATGAAGGACACGGCGCCGCTGCTTTGGCCGTTGTCGGTAACGGCCGTGCCGCGTCCGCGCAGCTCGCCGAAGTAGCCGGAAGTGCCGCCCCCGAGCTTGGTCTGCATGATCACCTCGCCCAGCTTGTGGGTGATGCCCTCGATCTGGTCGGGCACATGCACGTTGAAGCACGAGATGGGCAGCCCGCGCTCGGTGCCCATGTTGGCCCACACCGGCGAACTCAGGCTCATCCATCCGTTCTCGATCAGCTCGGCAAAGGGCCGGCGCAGCTCGGGCCGGTACAGGCGTTTGCTGGCCGCGGTGGCCACCCGCTGGATGGCGCCCTCCACGGTTTCCCCCTTCAGCAGATAGCCCCGGTTGAGCATCTGCTCGCTTTCGTCATTGAGCCACCATAGTTTGTTCATAGTACGGATGTGGGTTTGTTGTTTTCGTCCAGTGCAACGAAGGTGAATTGGCCGGTGATCGATCGGCGGCGCGTGGCGGGCCGGTACATTTCCTCCTGGAAGATCTCCACGCGCACCTGCAAGCTGGTGGTGCCCACGCTGCTTACCTGGGCCACCAGCTCAATGATGGTGTCCGCCGGTATGGGTTCCTTGAAGTCGATCTTGTCCGAGGAGATGGTCACCACCTTTTTCCGGCTGAACCGGGTGGCGGAGATGAAGGCCACCTCGTCCATCAGCTCCAGCGCTTTGCCGCCGAAGAGGGTGTTGTAGTGGTTGGTGGTGTTCGGGAAGATCACCTTGAACAGGGACGTGCGCGACGCCCCGATCCGCGCGTGCAGTTCGCTTTCCATCGGCCTCGCTCAGAACAGGTCGGTGGCGTGGATGCTCTTGTCGTGCTTGGTGTAGGCCGTGGGGCGCTTGGCGAAGAAGTCGTCCAGTTCGTTGGCGAACACCTCCTCATCAAACCACTTCATGGGCGCATACTGGGCCTCGGTGATGCCAAAGGCCTTGGCGGCCCCGATGCGCACCAGGGCATCGTCCACCCGGTACTTCATGAAGTTGAGCATGTCCTCCTTGCCGAAGAAATCCAGCTCACCCGCCTCGTAGATCCAGTCCAGCAGCTCCTCCTCGTAGCGGATGTAGCGGCGCACCTCATCGGTCATGCGCTCCAGCATGGCGGGCGGCAGGTGGCCCTCCTCCTTCAGCAGGTTCAGCAGGTAGATGCCGGCGCTGGCGTGGGTCTGCTCGTCGATGGAGGTCCACGCGATGATGTTGGAGGTGTTCTTCAGGTAGCCCTTGAAGCGGGTGAAGGACAGGATGTTGGCAAACTGCGAGAAGAGCGAGGCGTTCTCGATGACGATGGTGAAGAAGAGCAGCTTGCCGATGATGTCCTGTTCGGCATAAAGGCTGTCCTCGATCAGCGCGATCTTCTTTTGGAACACGGGCACCTCGGGCAGCTTGGCGAAATCCTTCTCGTAGCCCAGCACCTCCAGCAGGCGGGAGTAGGCCTCGGAGTGGCGGAACTCGCTCTCGGCGAAGGTGGCGGCCAGGCCGTTGAACTCCGGCTTGGGGAAGTGCTTGTAGATATCGCCCCAGAACAGCTTCACGCCCACCTCCACTTGGGCGATGCCCAGCAGGCTGCGTTTCACCACCTCGCGTTCCACCTCGGTGAGGTGTGCCTTGAAGTCCTGCACGTCGGCGGTGAACTCGATCTCGGAATGCACCCAGAAGGAGCGGTTCATCGCCTCGGTGAACTGCAGGATGCCGGGATACTCGAAGGGTTTATAGTTGGTGCGCTTGTCGAAGATGCCCATGGTATTGATGCTTGTGAACGGTTGAACACAGGCATAAGGGCGGGGCGGCAAGTGCGCGGGCGGCGTACGGCATCGGCGAACCTCGTTCCTTATGCGAAAACGAAGTCCTGGCTGATGAAGAAGGCGATCTGGCTTACAGCTTAATGCTGCTTACAGTTGCGCAACAGCTCATGAATTTCACATGATTCCCCTACGCTCTGCCCCGGGTGGGGCAGCCTCATCAGACAAGGAACTGGCACAAAGAGAAGGCGTGCGGTGGTGCGAAAAACACCAGCTGCGGGAAGTTGTCCACGCGGGCTGTTGAAGGTGCGGACCTCCCTAGGGCCATGGGCTTTTGGCGGGAAGACTCAAGTTATCCACGGGTGTTGATGGTGATCTCTGTTCTTGACAGGATTGCAGGATGTGCGCTCCCGAAGCCATCCTGCCCATCCTGTTCATCCTGTCCGTAGTCTCTGGCTGGAGCGTCCGATAGATATCGGACCACGCTCGTGCCTTCCATGCATGACGAATGTCTCTCCCCCCTCTCTGGCGCGAGCGTCCTCCGCTCGTGCCGTTCTACAATCTACCTTCACATGTCTCTGGCGCGAGCGTCCACGCTCGTGCCGTCCTACAATCTACCTTCACCCGTGCCCCTCTCTGGCGCGAGCGTCCTCCGCTCGTGCCGTTCTACAATCTACCTTCACCCACATGAGCGAACGCTACAGGTTCGTTGAGGGCTATGCGCACTTCATCACCTTCGCCGTGGTGGGCTGGGTGGATGTGTTCACGCGCCG
>DAOKZW010000057.1:0-8877 GCA_035325445.1 Flavobacteriales bacterium | reverse complement strand
TAACAACAAGAACTTATCAACATAACGGACTAAATCTTATTGCGAAATGGTATAAGCCCTGCACGGGCATGGCCGCACGACGCAAAGGGATGCACGCCCTGCCGCCGGAACGATAACTTCGCCCCGCACCATGGAACAATACCAAACCCTGCTCCGCCACATCCTGAAGAACGGGACGCGCAAAGGCGACCGCACGGGAACAGGCACCCTCAGCTGTTTCGGCTACCAGATGCGCTTCGACCTGGCCGAGGGCTTCCCCCTGCTCACCACCAAGAAGCTGCACTTCAAGAGCATCGCGCACGAGCTGCTTTGGTTCCTCCAGGGCGATACCAACATCCGCTACCTGAAGGAGAACGGCGTACGCATTTGGGATGAATGGGCCGATGCCGACGGCAACCTGGGGCCCGTGTACGGATACCAGTGGCGCAACTGGCCCACGCCCGACGGCGGCCACATCGACCAGATCGCCAACGTGGTGGAGATGATCAGGAACAAGCCCGACAGCCGCCGCCTGATCGTAACGGCCTGGAACCCCGCCGACGTGGAGCGCATGGCCCTTCCGCCCTGCCATCTGCTCTTCCAGTTCTATGTGGCCGACGGCAAACTCTCCTGCCAACTGTACCAGCGCAGCGCCGACACCTTCCTGGGCGTGCCCTTCAACATCGCCAGCTATGCCCTGCTCACCCTGATGATGGCCCAGGCATGCGGGCTGCAGCCCGGCGAATTCGTGCACAGCTTCGGCGACGTGCACCTCTACCTCAACCACATCGAGCAGGCCGAGCTGCAGCTCACCCGCGAGCCCAGGCCCCTGCCCAAGTTGCTCATCAATCCCGAAGTGAAGGACATCTTTGCGTTCCGCTACGAGGACTTCACCGTGCAGGGCTACGACCCGCACCCGCACATCAAAGCATCCGTCTCCGTATGATCATCAGCGTTATTGTAGCCGTGGCCGAGAACGGCGTCATCGGCAAGGACGGCGGACTCCCTTGGAGCCTGCCGGACGACATGAAATTCTTCCAGCGCACCACCCTGAACCACTACGTGATCAGCGGGAGGGTGAGCTACGAAAGCATACCGCCCCGCTTCCGCCCCCTGCGCGACCGCACCAACATCGTGGTGACCAGCCGCAAGGACTACCATGCCCCGGGAGCCCTGGTGGTGCACTCCCTGAAGGATGCCCTGGACATCGCCCGCAAGGCCGATGCCAAGGAAGTCTTCCTCATCGGAGGGGGGCAGCTCTATGCCGAAGCCTTCGAGGCCGGCCTGGTGGACCGCATCTACCTCACCACCGTGCATGCCAAGCCGGCAGGCGACGTGTTCTTCCCCAAGATCGGCAAGGGATGGAAGGAGGTATGGAGCGAAAAACACAAGGCCGACGAGCGCCACAAGTACGCCTTCACCACCGTGGTGCTACAGAAATAAGGCCCTGCGGCCCGGTTCATCCCCTTTTGCACGGACTGCCCCCGCCACACCCGGCGCATGGGCCGCCGCCCGGTACATTGCTTCGCGATACCGTGCACCACCACGGCGCATTTCGACGGCATGGCAGGGCATTCAGTGGGCTTCGGGCCGATACAAGAGGAAGAACTCGAAAAAGGTGACCTAAATTGGCCCTTTGACGAGGCGCCCGATGAGCTTCATGGTTCCGGCAACGGCAACGGGGCCATCGGCGCAAAGCATCCCACGGCCACGGAAAAAGTGAAGCATTGGATCCGGACATATTTGAGCTGGTCGCCCATACCGATGCGCACGGTCCTCATCGCGGCCGGGCTCTTGGCATCGGTTTTCGTTTTCACTTCCTTCATCGGCCGCACACAACTGGGCACCGCGCTGGACCGGTTCGATTGGTGGAGGCAGGCCCCGGGCCCCTTCCTCAACTTCTACACCTGGGCCCTGCTGCTGCCCTTGGTGAACCGATGGGCCAAGAAGTGGCCCTTGAAGGACCATACGGTTTCGCGGGCCATACCCACCCATATCGGAATGGGCCTGATCCTGTGCACCCTGCATGAAGGGTTCACCAACGTGCTGTACATCCTGCTGCTGCAAGCCGCCAATCAAGTGACGTGGAGCCCCCAGGTGCTGCAGGGCCTGCTGCTGTTCCTGCCGGCCGGCATCGTGCAGCGCTTCCTGGAATACTGGCTGCTGCTCCTGCTGCTGATGCTCGTGGAATCACACCGCATGGTGCAAGAGGAACGCAACCAGGTGCTGCGCCTGCAAAACGAGCTGCAGACCACCCAGCTGCTGGCCCTGAAAAAGCAACTGCAGCCCCATTTCCTGTTCAACACCCTGAACACCGTGAGCGCCCTGATGGACGTGGACCGCAAGAGCGCACGCACCGTGCTGTCGCGCCTGGGCCGCCTGTTGCGCACCACCTTGGACGAAGAGCGGCGCGAAACAGTGCCCCTGCACCACGAGATCGAACACATCGCCAACTACCTGGGGATCGAGACCATCCGCTTCAAGGACCGCCTGCAGGTGCATTACGACATACCCGCGGAATGCGAGGACGCCATGGTGCCGGGCATGGTGCTGCAGCCGCTGGTGGAAAACTCCATCAAGCACGGCCTGGATGCCTGCACGGACGAAGTGGTGGTATCCATCACCGCCCGGCGCGACGGCGACGCCCTGCACCTGAAGGTAAGCGACAACGGCAAGGGGTGCGCCAATGTGAACCAAGCCTTGGCGGAAGGAGGCATCGGCCTGCGCAACATCCGCGAAAGGCTCTCCCTCCTGCACGGCAAGCAGGGCACCTTCAAGGCCATCTCCAGCCCGGGACAAGGCTTCCACGCCTTGATCACCATACCTTTCCGCACCGACGGACGAAACGACCATGAGGAACATCCGGACCATCGTGGTTGATGATGAGCCCACCGCCCGGGCCCACATTATCAGGCTCCTGCAGGCCGACCCCGACATCCGCTTGGTAGCCGAATGCCGCCATGGAATGGAGGCCCTGGAAGTGCTGCGCAAAGAACCCGTGGACCTGGTTTACCTGGACATCCAGATGCCGCAGATCAACGGCTTCGAGATGCTCAAACGCTTGCCGCCCGGCAAGCCGCCCCCCTTCGTGATCTTCAGCACCGCCTTCGACCGGTACGCCCTCAAGGCGTTCGATGTCCGGGCCGTGGACTACCTGCTGAAGCCCTTCGACGACGACCGGTTCTACCAGTCGCTGGCACGGGCCAAGGAGTTCATCGAGATGCGCGACAAGGACCAACTGGCGGGCAAGCTCATGGACCTGGTCCAGGAGCACATCAACCTCCGCAAGGACCATGTGCAGGAATACCTGATCAAGGAAAAGGGGCGCGAATACCGCGTACCGGTGAAGGACTTGTTGTGGATCAAGGCGGAGGGCAACTACGTGGTGCTTCAGACCGCCGCCGCGCGCCACTCCCTGCGCATGACCATGAACATGCTGGAGAGCGAGCTCGACCCGGCCAAGTTCATCCGCATACACCGCAGCTACATCCTGAACATGGACCAGGTGCGCAGCGCGCAATACAGCGGCAACAACGAGTTCTCGTTCCTGATGTCCAATGGCAAACGGGTGCTCAGCGGCAGGAACTACAAGGACGAGGTGGCCAAGTTCCTGACCACCCACGGGGACAAGGCCCCGAAGCATCCCTGATGCCCTGCGGGGGCAGGCCGTTGGATTAGGGATGAACACACATGGACCGCCCGGGGGGAAGGTCTACTTTAGCCACTGAACCGAACAAAACACATGAAAAAAGGATTACTCGTATGCGCCTTGGCCGGCCTTGTGGCCCAAGCCAATGCCCAAGATGCCTTCGAACGGGTGTACCGCATGCCGGGGGCCCTTGAGCTGGCCGGTGCCGCCATCGACATCGAGGGCCACTATGTGCTGGCCAACGAAACGCCGGACAACAACATCCAGGTAACACGCATAGCACCCGACGGCACCCATGAATGGACCTATGTGTACCCCTACTTCGTTGACATGGGCCTGTACAGTACCTGCATAGCTGCCGGGCCCGACGGCATCGTGGTGGTCGGCTTCGCCCTGGGCAACGGCACCGCCAGCCGGGACGGCATCATGCTGCGCATTGACCTGGACGGCACCTTGCTGGCCAGCAAGCGCGTGGACGTAGGCGGAGGCTCCAACGCCTTCCACACCCTGAAGGCCACCAGCGACGGATTCATCAGCGGTGGACGGGCCGGCGCATACGGCAACGACTACGACATGCTGCTCACCAAGTTCAACACCTTGGGCGAGGTCCAGTGGGCGCGCGCATTCGGCCGCCCCATGTGGGATTGGGCCTACGACGCGACCGAGCTCGCCGATGGCGGCTTTGCCATGATCGGCTACCGCGACACCTTGAACGCGACCGGGCGCCCCTCCGCCTACCTCGTGCGCACCGATGCCTTGGGCAACGAGCTTTGGGCGCGCATCCTGTACACGGACCTCCATTCGGAGGAAGGCTACAATGTGGTGGAATCCACCGACGGCAGCCTCTACATCGGTGGCCGCTCACTGGGCTTCACACCGGGCGAGACCAGCGCTTGGATCACCAAGCTTTCCTCCACCGGCAACCACATCTGGACCCGTGCAGCCGTGTACGGAACCGAGAGCGTGACACTCATCCCCGACCATGACGGAGGGGTGACCTGGCTGATACACCCGCAATGGGTGGCGGGAAGCCCCGGGGACTATGAGATCGGCTGGGGCAAGTTCGACGCCGACGGCAACGTGGTGTACTACAAGCAATACGGGGCGCCCCGCATCGACTATGCCATCCAGATGTTCCGCAAAAACGATGGCAGCCTGGCCATCCTGGGAACCACCAGCAGCTACGGTGCCGACCCTTGGGACTGGCAGGTATTCCTGATCCAGACGGACAACGAGCTGAACGCCGTGTGCGACCACATGGATTCGACCCTCAACTGGCAAGCTTTCACCCCCCACGTGGAGGCCATCTCCAGCATCACCAACTCCGGGTTCACCGAGTATCCGTGGACCGTGGGCACCCTGCAGGTGGCCGTGGACACGGACGACCCGTGCTGCCTGGTGCGCCCCGATTTCAACCCGTATCCCCTCGGAAGCGACGGCAGCGGCTGGGGCTTTGCCAACACCACCACCGGCGGGGCGATCTACTCATGGAACTTCGGCGACGGAGGGACCAGCACCGAGCAATCGCCCACGCACATCTATAGCTCCGGGGGATCCTACATGGTGTGCCTCACGGTGAGCGGCACCTGCGGGGAAGCCACCACCTGCCAGACCATTGACGTGGCGATCACCGGCATCGATGAGATCCACCGCGCCAACGGCCGGCCCGTGCTGTATCCCGCACCGGCCGACCAAGCCATCACGATCGAAGGGGAGCTGCCCTTGGAACTGATCCAGGTGCTGGACCAGGCCGGCAGGCTCGTGAAGACCGTGCCCGTGCTGGGCCGTTCACGCACGGAGATCCCTTCGGATGACCTGCCCGCGGGCACGTACACCGTGAGGGCCCTCCTGCAAAACGGGGCCGTGCATCACCTGCGCGCCGTGGTGGTCCACTGATCAACCAGCATAACGAGGAAGCGTCGCCGACCGATCGGCGACGCTTCTTCGTTTTATAACGGGACGAATGGTTGATTATGGGCCGGATGCCATGGAACGCCCGCCCGGCAATGGCTTACTTTGTTGAAACCAATGATGTTCATGCGCCCACTACTGCTGACCGCACTCCTGACCACCGCCCTTTCCAGCTTCGGACAAGCCCCTTTCGAACGCGCCTATACCGTGCCGAACGCCACCCAGCTATACGGGGCCACCATGGACCCCTTCGGGCATTTCCTGTTCGCCTCCCAGTCCGGTGACAAGAACATCCAGGTCACCCGCGTGGCCCCCGACGGCACGCACGAGTGGACGAACGTCTATCCCTACTTCGTGGACATGGGCCTGTACAGCCGCTGCATCTCCGCCAATACGGATGGCATCGTGGTGGCCGGGTTTGCCTTGGGCAGCGGTACCGCCAGCCGCGACGGCATCATCCTGCGCATCGACTTCGACGGCACCTTGATCAACAGCACCCGCATGGACGTAGGAGGCAGCTCCAATGCCCTGCACACGCTGCATGCCACTTCCGACGGGTTCGTGTCCGGTGGGCGCGCATCCGTCGGCAATGGCTATGACATGCTACTGACCAAGCTCAACGCACAAGGCCAGGTGCAGTGGGCCAAGTCATTCGGAAGCCCGGGCTGGGACTGGGCCTACGACGTCATCGAATTGAGCGACGGCGGGTATGCGATGATCGGATACGGCGATGAGCTCAACACGGGCTTCTCCCCCTCCGCCTACCTGGTGCGCACCGATGCCTTGGGCAACGAACTGTGGGCGCGAAGCATCAGCAGCGGCAACAGCGTGGACGAAGGCTACAACGTGGTGGAGGCACCCGATGGAAGCCTCTATATCGGGGGGCGTACCCTCGGATATTTCCTCGGCGACGTGAATACGTGGATCACCAAACTGACCTCCACCGGCGACCACGTATGGACCCGTGTCGTGCAAAAAGGCATTGAAACCGTTGAGCTGATCGCCGATCACGACGGAGGGGTCTGGTGGACGATCCACCCGCAGTGGACGGTAACAGCCCCCGGCTACGAAATGGCCTGGGGCAAGCTGGACGCGGACGGCAACATGACCGCCTCCAAGGTGTACGGCGCCCCCGGCAACGATTACGCCATCGACATGGTCAGGAAGAACGACGGCTCGCTCGTGATCTTGGGCAATACCAACAGTTACGGCACGAACCCCGGGGAAACGAAGGTGCTGCTCTTACAGACGGACGCGGACGGCAACGCAGCCTGCGACCCCTTGGACTCCACGATCGTATGGCATGATCAATTCTCGGCCATCGTACAGCCCTTCACCAGCCTGGTCAATTCGGGGTTCACGGAATACCCTTGGCCGTTAAGCACCACACCGGTCGCCGTGGACACCTACGATCCCTGCTGCATCATCCGCCCCCAATTCAACCCGTATCCCCTCGGGAATGACGGATACGCATGGGGCTTCGCCAACACCTCCTCCGGCGCCACCTCCTACCTGTGGGATTTCGGGGACGGCACCACCAGCACCCAGACTTCCCCCACGCACACCTATGCCTCAAGCGGACACTACATCGTATGCGTGACCGCCACAGGCCCCTGCGGCGACGGCACGTCGTGCCAAGCCCTGAACATCACCGTGGGGATCGATGAAGCAGGCCCCTGGGCCGCAGCCCCGGTCCTGTACCCGGTCCCCGCCGATGGATCCTTCACCATCACCGCCAGGATGCCGATGGACATGGTGCAGCTCATCAGCAGCAATGGGAAGGTGGCCCTGGCCGCCAACGCCGACAGCCGCATGGACCTGGAGGTGCGCACACAGGACCTGGCCCCCGGCCTATATGCCGTCCGGATCCGCATGCGCAACGGCAACGTGCATCATTCGCGAACCCTGATCACCCATTGACAGGCCCATGATGCTACTTGGCGATCCGGCAAGGCCGGCGGGCAACCGCAATTGGCTTCGTTGGAAAGCCCTATTGGTGCTGCTCGCCCTACCGCTGCTCGTGGCCGCCCAAGAGATCTGCGACAACGGCATCGACGACGATGGCAACGGCCTGATCGACCTGAACGACACCCTGGCCTGCCCGTGCGTGCTGCTGCCACCCACGACCAATTTGATAGCCAACGGGTCTTTCGAGGATCACGACTGCTGCCCGGAGGGAGTGGCACAATACTTCGATTGTGCCACCGGGTGGATGGACTACATGGCCTCGTCCACCGCGGAATACTTCAATTGCGATTACGTGCCGCCGGCCGTGCCCCAGCCCATACCCGACGGAACCGGCGTAATCGGAACCGCCATCTTCACCGATTGGGACCACAACAACAGCTTCTACGAGTACATCATGACCTGCCTCTCCGCGCCAATGACCGCAGGCGAAACGCATGAACTGCGGTTCAATATCGCGGGGGCACGGATCAGCAATTTCGGGGTACCGGCCCATCCCCCCTTCAACCTGGGGCCGATAAACCTGGCCGTGTACGGATTGGCCAGTTGCCCCGCCGGGCCCTATACATTTTTTGACCAGTGGGGCAACTTCACCCCCGCAACCTTGTGCGCCACCGAACTCGGCTGGACCGAGCTGGGGCAAGTGACCTACCAGCCGGTACTCTCGTGGCAGGAGATCGCCTTCTCCTTCACGCCGGGCTTCGACGTACAGGCCATCATGTTCGGCCCCACATGCCCCGTGCCGACCGACTACATCTCGTCCCAAGGCACCATGCCGTACTTCTTCTTTGATGACATGAGCCTGTCCCAGGTTTCGCTGGCCGTGAACAGCACCGGAAGCCTCTGCGCCAACAACCTGGTGCTCACCGGTGCGCCTTATGACAACACCGTAAACCAGTACCAGTGGTACCGGGACGGCATAGCCATCGTGGGCCAAACAGGCGAGACCTTGAGTGTTTCCGCACTTGGCCTGGGCAGCGGCACCTATACGCTCCGCATGATCCGGCCCGACGGTTCGTGCGCCATGGTCGAATTGGAATTCGCCGCCTTGGACCCCGTGCCCTTGGTGGGCGCCACACCAACCTCCGGATGCGCACCCTTGCCCGTGCATTTCAGCAACCAAACGGACCCCGCCCTCAGTGGGCCGCTCCTGTGGGACTTGGGCGATGGCAGCACGAACACGGCCACAACCTTCACCCACACGTACACACAGCCCGGCACCTACGACGTGCGCCTCACCGTGACCTCCGCGCAGGGATGCACCGCCGACAGCCTCTTCCAAGGCCTGATCACCGTGCACCCCAAGCCCGTGGCCGCCTTCCAGGCCGATACCACCTACGGATGCGCCGGGCTGCCCGTCACCTTCACCAGCA
>DAOKZW010000056.1:0-9584 GCA_035325445.1 Flavobacteriales bacterium | reverse complement strand
TTTGAACGCATGACCCCATGAGCAATCAGTTGCGTTTATGGGTTGAATCCAAGCTGCCATTCAACCTGCTGCTTTGGGTTGGCGTGCTGCTTCCGTTGTTCAGCGGTACGGTGGCGGGCATGCCCCGCTTCACCACGGTGATGTTCCCGCTGTTCATGCTGGTAGGCGGTTTTCTGGCGGTGAGCCGTTGGCGCTTCGTGTTCTTGGCGGCTTCCTTCCTGGTCCAGGTTGCCTGGTTCCGGCTTTGGCTGAGCGGCGATCCGATCACGTGCTGATGCGGATCCACCTTACTTTCGGCTATCATGGAACGAAGGAATTTCCTGCGGCTTTCGGGGCTTCTCTCCGCGGCCGCGTTAACGGGAAGAGCATGGGGCCAACGGCGTGAAGAAGCGCATCCGGCGCAGTCCGAAGGGCCTGTGGTGCTCTCCACTTGGGATTTCGGGAAAGCGGCCAATGCCGAGGCGTGGAAAGTGCTGGCGGGCGGCGGCACCGCCTTGGATGCGGTGGAGGCCGGGACGCGGCAAACAGAGGCGGACCCGGGGAACCAAACCGTCGGCTATGGCGGCCGCCCGGACCGGGACGGCAAGGTGACCTTGGATGCGTGCATCATGGATGCCCAAGGGCGCTGCGGCTCGGTGGCGGCCCTGGAGCACATCATGCATCCGATCTCGGTGGCGCGTCTGGTGATGGAAAAGACGCCGCACGTCATGTTGGCCGGGGAAGGAGCCTTGCAGTTCGCGCTGGAGCAAGGGTTTGAGAAGATCGACCTGCTGACGGAAAAGAGCCGTCGCGAATGGGAGGAGTGGCTGCGCAGCTCTGAGTACAAGCAGGTGCCCAACATCGAGAACATGCCGCCGGGGAATGCGCCCGACCACGACACCATCGGTATGCTGGCCTTGGATGCATCCGGTGATCTGGGCGGGGCCTGCACCACCAGCGGCTTGGCGTACAAGCTGCATGGCCGCGTGGGCGATTCACCCATCATCGGCGCAGGCCTGTATGTGGACAACGAGATCGGGGCGGCCACAGCCACCGGCGTGGGGGAGGAGGTGATCCGGATTGTGGGCAGCCACACCGTGGTGGAGCGCATGCGCGCCGGTGACACCCCGGACGAGGCGTGCCGGCATGCCGTGGAACGCATGGTGCGCATGAACCCGGAACGTGCCCGCGAGGTCCAAGTGGGATTCCTGGCCCTGCGCCGCGATGGTGCCATCGGCGCCTTTGCCCTGCAGGACGGCTTCACCTATGCGGTGCGCACGGCCCATGCCGATGAGATCCGCCGGGCCCCGCACCTGTACTGAGATGGTGTTGGAGGTCTGCGCATACAGTCTGGCCAGCTGTCGTTTGGCGGCACAGGCCGGGGCCGGACGTATCGAGTTGTGCGCCGATCCCATGCAAGGCGGCACCACACCCAGTTACGGGTTGATCGAAGCCGCCTTGGGGACCGGTTTGCCCGTGTTCCCCATCATCAGGCCACGTGGCGGGGACTTCCATTACTCGGAAGAGGAAGTGGACGTGATGCTGCATGATATCCGGGCCTGCCGGCAACTGGGTTGCACCGGCATCGTTACCGGGGCGCTGGGTGCCGACCGTACGATCGATAGGGAGCTCATGGCGCGCCTAGCCGGGGCTGCAGGCCCGATGCAGGTGGCCTGCCACAAGGCCTTCGATGAGGTGCCTGATGCCGCAGCGGCCTTGGAGACATTGATTTCCATCGGCTACGCCCGTGTGCTCACCTCAGGCTTGCGTCCCATGGCCATGGAAGGTGCGGACCTCATCCGGGAGCTTGTGCGGCAGGCCGGGGACCGCATCACCGTGATGCCGGGCGGCGGGGTGCGCAGCACGAACATCCGGGAACTGATCAAGGCCACGGGCGCAACGGAGTTCCACAGTTCGGCCCTTACGGCCAACTCACGCCACCACATCGCGGACCAGGCTGAGCTGCACGCCATGATCGCTGCCTTGCGGCCCTGAACCCATTCAGAACTTCACCGGCAAGGCGATGGCCGCCGCCAGTTGGGCGAGGTATTCATCGCGCGGGATCTCGATGGCGCCCAACGATGCCGTATGATCGTTGATGAACTGCGAATCGAAGAGCGTGAAGCCTTGTTGATGGAGGTGCTCGGCCAACTGGTGGAAGGCGGCCTTGCTGGCATTGGAAACCAGGCTGAACATGCTTTCGCCGAAGAAGGTGCCGCCGAGATGCACGCCATAGAGCCCGCCCACCAGCTTCCCGGCCTGCCACGTTTCCACGCTGTGCGCATGGCCTGCCTCATGCAGGCGGACATAAGCCTTCATGAGCCGCGGGCTGATCCAGCTGTCTCCATGCACCGTGGCGCAATGGCCGATCACCTCCTCAAAGGCCATATCGAAGGTGAGCTGGAATCCGGCGTGCCTGAGGAAGCGCCGGAAGCGGGCATTGGACCTGATCTTGTCCAACGGGAAAACCGCCCGGGGATCGGCGGTGTACCAGCCGATGTTCCCTTGGTGGTCGGCCATGGGGAAGATGCCTTGGGCGTAGGCCGACAGCAGCAGGTCAGGGGAGAGCGGCGGTTCGCAATCGGTACACAGCATGGTCAGCGGGCCTTGACCACGCGCCGGGTGAGCACCGAGCCGCCCACCTCCACGCGGATGATGTAGGTGCCCGCACGCAGGCGTGCCAGGAGCGCATCGTGCACGCGCACATGCGAGTAGGTGTGCGGTTCCAATCCGTTGACTTCCGTGTTCCACAGCTTCTGGCCCAGTACATCGTGCAGGGAAACTTCCATGGAGGTCTCATCGCCGGAGTACACCTCCAGGTCGAGGAAGTCCATGAAGGGATTGGGCACCACACCGAGGGCCGTGGGGCTGGTCAGGCCGGTGATGTCGCGTCCGCCGAGCAGCAGATGGGCCCTCCAGAAATCGGGGATGCCGTATCCGAGGTCGTCGTCCGGGTGGTCGTACTGCGAGGCGCTGCGCCGGATGGCATCCATCACATCGTGTGCCGTGCGGTCCCGGTGCAGTTGCCAGAGGCAGGCGGCGAGGCCTGCCACCAGCGGGGAGGAGAACGATGTGCCGTTGATCTGGCCCACATTCCATCCGCCCCCGTCGAGCCCGATGGTACGGAAACCCATGGCGCTCACATCGGGCTTTACGCGGCCGTCGGCAGCGGGTCCCCGCGAGCTGAACGGTGCGACCACCCGCGCGGAATCCACCGCACCCACGGCCAGTATATCGAAGGCATCGGAAGGCGCCGTGATGTGATGCCATGGCAACTGCCCGCTGTTGCCGGCACTGTTCACCACCACCATGCCCTTCCGGCTGGCGATACCGGCGGCAATGCTCATCCGGGAGGTCTGCCCGTCCATGTCGGCGTAGATATGGTCCTGTGCGGGATCATCGAAGAGGGAATAGCCCAACGAGGTGTTCAACACATCGCAGCCCAAGCTGTCGCAGAGCTCGGCACCGGCCACCCAATTATCCTCTTCCACCAGGTATTCGCTGAAGACGTCCTCGGTCCGCACAAGCACGTAGTCCGCCTGTGACGCGGTGCCCACAAGGCTGTCCTCCACCTGCCCGGCCATGACGGAAAGCACGCTGCGGCCATGGTAGTGGGCGGCATACACGTTGCCACCCGGCTCCACAAGGTCCTTGACATAGCGGATGCCGTCCCTTTCACGCAGGGCGGAAAGGCCGGGCAGGATATCGGCATCCTCGAAACCCGAATCGAGCACGCCGATCAACATGCCTTGGCCCTTGGCACCGGCCAAGGCATGCAGCAAATGCCCGTTCATCATTTCCTGCTGGCGGAAGGAGCCGCCGTATCCTTCACGGCCCCATGCTTTGGCCATATCCAGTTTCCCCGGATGTCGGGCTGGTCGTTCAAGACCATCCCGGGTGATGCGCACGACATTCACGAAGGGCAGCAGTCCCAAGCTGTCCAGCGCCACCGTATCGGTGCTGCGGATGGTGACGGCATTGAACCATTTGCTCACGTGCAGCACCTCCATGGTGCCGGCTGCCCGCAGCTGCGCGATGTAGGCCGGGTCCACCGGAAGGTCGAGCGAATCGATGGGGATATGCTGGCGGGCACGCCGCTCAATGGCCCGTTCGGACAGGAACTCGTGCGGGGCCGCCAGACTGTACGGCGTGTTTGCCTTGTCCTTGAACTGCACCCAGTAGGTGGCCGGTGCCGTTTGGGCCCTTGCGGCACAGGGGAGGAGCGCCAAGGCCATCGCGGCCAGCAACATGGATGCAGGGCCTTTCTTGCGGGTCGTTGGCCGTGTCCCTTCATTCCATGCGGCAGGGGAGCCCGCCATTTTCACGGAAGCGGAAGGGTGGCGGCTCTCGGCCCGGTTGCCCATCGCGAAGCGTTACTGGTGGCCGTAGCCGGTTATCACCTGCCGGTACCACGTTCCCCGTACCCGCGGCGGGCCGCCCATGAACTGCGTGTCGGTGCTGTCCACTTGCCGGTACACCAGGCCCACGTGCTTGGCATAACGCTCATAATACGTGTTGGTGCGCACGGCATTGTTCAGGTAGGTGGTCTTCACCAGCAGGGTGCTGTCGAAGCTCATCCCGTTCATGCTCCAGGGCACATCCACTTCCTGGAAGGTCAGTTCATAGCTCCGCCCGGTATTGGTGGCGTTGGTGTTCCAGTATTGGCCGGTCCTCGGCGGGAACACGAGCTTCACCCGGCGTTGGTTCTCCTCGGCGCGTTCGGCATTGAGATGCGTCCGCACCTGCCACCACACATCCTTGGGCACCCAGGTCCCGGTGGCGGTGTCCAGCCGGGCCCGCAGCAGGCGCTGGGCGTTGCGCCCTTGAGCATCGGCGAAGTTGTTGGTGATCGCTTCGCGCAGCATGTAATGGAGGCTGTCCCATTGCGCCGCATCATCGTTCCGCCACACGCTGTCCACGGCATACTCGATCCATCGCCCGGTGTCCGTGGGGAAGTAGGCGTGCCCCATGTCGAGCCGCGCCGGGTTCTCATCGCGCTTGCATCCTTGGCCGGCCAACACGGCGGCGGCCACCAGAACGGGGATCAACTTCCTCATGGGTTGCGGGGTGTTTCCCGGTCTATGAATCCGCCTCCGACCACATCATCACCATCGTAGAACACGGCGCTTTGGCCCGGTGCCACGCCGGCCACCTTGTCGTGGAAATCCACGCGTACCCGGTCGCCTTCCATGCTAATGGTGGCGGGCGTTCCCTTGTCCTTGTACCGGATCTTGGTGACGGTCTCCATTTCCCCCTCGAGCGCGGCCACTTTCTGGAAGTTCGGTTCACGCACCCAGGCGGTCTGCTTCTCAAGGTCCTCCTTTTCACCCAGCACCACGGTGTTCGTCTCGGGGATGATCTCGGTGACGTACATGGGCTTTCCCAAGACTATGCCCAGCCCTTTGCGTTGGCCCACGGTGAAGAACGGGTATCCGTCGTGTTCGCCGAGGAAGGCCCCGTCGGTGCCGATGAAGCGGCCATGTGCCAATTTCTCGAAGGCCTCGGGGTCCTTTCGGCGCAGGAACCCCCGGTAATCGTTGTCGGGGATGAAGCAGATCTCGTAGCTCTCGCTCTTCTGGGCCAGGTTGGGGAACCCGCTCTTGGCGGCCATCTCGCGGATCTCGCTCTTCTTGAAACCGCCCAGCGGGAAGCGCGTGCGGGCCAGGTTCTTCTGTTCGAGCCCCCATAGCACATAGCTCTGGTCCTTGTCGTGGTCCGTGCCCTTGCTCACGATCCAGCGGCCGTTCTCCTCGCGCACATTGGCGTAGTGGCCGGTGGCGATCAGTTCGCAGTCGAGCATGTCGGCACGCTTTAGCAGGGCCTCCCACTTGATGAAGGTATTGCACAGCACACAGGGGTTCGGCGTCCGGCCGGCCATGTACTCGCCCGTGAAGTTGTCGATGATCTTGGGCCCGAACTCGCCGCGCAGGTCGATGATCATGTGGTGGAAGCCACGACTCACGGCCATATCGCGTGCATCGTTGATGCTGTCCAGGTCGCAGCAACCGGTGATGCGTTTACCTGTGCCGCCGGCGGAGTAATCCCAGGTCTTCATGGTCACGCCGATCACCTCATACCCTTGCTCATGCAGCATCAGGGCGGTCACGGAGCTGTCCACCCCGCCGCTCATGGCCACCAATATCCGTCCCAGTTTGCTCATGGCCTTGCGCCGCCGGTGGCGGGTTGTCCGTTCACATAGGACAAGTTGGCGACCAGCTTGCCCTTCTCATCATATTCCTTCACGCTCCCTTCCAGCACGTCGTTCTTGTATGTGCCCTCTCGCTTCTTGGTCTGCCCCTTCAGTTCGCGCTGCATTTCCAGATGTTCGGCGCCTTGGGGCCCCAGTTTGATCGGCCCGTCCACCCATTTTCCGTTGTTGTACCACTCGGTGAAGGGGCCTTCCCGCTTCCCGTTCTTGTAGGTCTCTTCGCTCTTGGGCTGGCCATCATCCCAGTATTCGGTGAAGGTGCCGTTCTCGTACTTCTTCTTCACCATGGCCCCTTGCGCGTAGAGCACTTGGTATTGCACGGAGCCGTTCTCATTGTAGTATTTCCAGCCGCCGTCCCGGTCACCGTTCACGTACCGCCCCTCGATCTCCTTGTTCCCGTTGGGAAAGAAGTAGGTCTCGGTGCCTTCCGGTTCGCCCTTCGCGTAGATGGCCTTGTACCGGGGCTTCCCGTCGGGGAAGAATTGTTCGGCCGGCCCCTCGGCCAAGCCGTCCTTGAAGGTCCGCCGTTCAGCCACCTTGCCGTCCTGGAAGTAGGTGGTCATGGTCCCGTTCAACTTGCCGCCCTTCCACTCCTCGGTGCTTCGCAGCCGTCCTTCGGCATCGAAATAGTTCCACGTGCTGTCCTTGTCCTGCCCGGCATATCGCCCTTCGGCCATCAGCTTGCCGTTGGGGTGGTAGTGGCGGCCATGCGCGGCCTTGCCCCCGGGGTAGTGGTCCACGCGGCTTTCCAACAGGCCCTTGGTGCTGTAGTAGATGAAGCTGCCCACCGGCTTGTCGTCCTTGAATTCGCCGGTATAGCGCACCTGGTCGCTTCCGGCCCAATTGCGGACCCACTTGCCCTGCTTGCGCCCCTGCGCATCGGTCCTGTTGATCGGGCCGTCGGGCAATTGGGCAGGCAGGACGATGGCGGTTGCGCAGAAACCGGCAAGGGCGAGGAGGCGGGGATGCATGGAAAAAGGAGGCCGCAAAGCGGACGCTAAGGTACGAACGCGCCAAGGGCCAACATCGTGCCAACCGGGGGCCGGCTCCCTACCGGGTCATCCTGCGCAGGTAGTTGATCTGCCCCAAGTGATAGTTCAGGTGGCCGTACAGGTGCAGCAGGAACTGGCAGGTATCCTCGGCCGGCACCGGGAGTTCCCCGGGGAAGGGGGCGTTGCATGCATCGTCCCGCAATTCGCCGAGGACGCGGTCCACGGCGATCACCGTTTCGTCGATCTGCACGAGCAGATCTTCCTTGGCGAGGCCTTTCGCGGAGAACTCCTTTGCCCGGTCGCGCTTGTAGTCGTCGCCGCCCATGAGGCTCCCGATGTAATGCCTGAGGTTGCCGCAGATGTGGAGGCAGAGGTTGCCGGCGCTGTTGGCTATGCCTTTGGGTGCATGCCAGAGCGATGCCTCATCAAAGGCTTCAATCTCGTTCCGCAGGGCATGCAGGTCGCGGTGGTAGAGGGATCGCAGGCCGGTGGGTCTCATGGTCGGGGTTGTCCGAAAGATAGGGGCAACAAGTGTGGTTGCAAGGGCCTTGGAGCTCAGTTCAGGATTATACTGTAGCGTAGGCGGGATCAAGGTTTGCCTTGCCCACCCGTGGCTCCATGGTGATGGCATGCCGCAGGTGCCATGTGTCCGGGCCTGCCGCCCGGATCTCTTCTTCCTATCCCTTGCGCTCAATGGAAAAGACCAGATGCATTTCGCCGCTGGCTTCGTCCGTTTCCTGGTGGACCTTCACCATGTGGTGCTCATCCACCACCTGCAGGATGGCGGCCAGTTGCTTTTCCGTCGGGATAGGGTCCACGGCTACGGTTTGGCCCGGGTTGGCCGGGTCCGGTTTTTCCGCCACGAAGGAAAAGCTGAGGCTTTCGGACCCCGCGTTGGAACACACCTTCATCACCATGCCTTCATCCACGAGGGGCAGGGCCGCCATCAACTGTTCATCCATGTCGAGGGCATGGCTTTGGGCCTTTGGCTCCGGTGCCCGGGTACAGCCTAAGGCCATTGCCATCAGGGCTATTCCGCTGAATTGGAAGAGATGCTTTTTCATGGCTTGGGGGATGGGTGTTTCCGAAAGGTAAGGATTTAATGGTGGGGGTGAGGGGCGAGTGAAGAGTTCGCCGTTCGTAGGGTGTGGGGAAAACGGCCCAGCGGGCCACACCCGTGGAAGGGTGATGGGTTCGGGTTTCGCGGGCCGGGAGGCAGTCTACAAACCACGCTCGGCTTGCCATCGGTCCACTGCTGCCTGCAGGGCCACATCAACATGGTTGTAGCACACGATCCGGACATCCAATGGGTAGTGCCTGAATCTTTCAAGTGCAGCAATGATCGCATCATGGATCCATGCGGCGAGGTACCCGAAAGCACCGCCGCCCACTTTTGTCAGATACAAGCGGCCGTTGCCATGTTTTGTGAGGTTCAGCACAGCTGCATGGAAGGTGGCCTCATAGGTGGCTTCCAAAACCAGTTGTGCGAAGGGCTTCCATAGGGGGGGCAACAATTCGGTGTAGTAGGCCACCGGCAAGGCGGAGCAATAAACTTGGGAAACAAGGTGGTCGGCCCCGGTCAGGGTGACCTCCGTGTTCCATTGAATACCCACCTTCAGCAAGCCCTTCAGCCGTTCACGGTCGTGGGTGCCCATGCCGCCCAATACTTCAGCGATATGCTTCAATGCCGCCGCGTCGCTCTCCACATACCCATTGCGCATCCGCCAAAGGCCGTGTTCCTCCCGATGCAGGGCCTCGCCGATCAGGTCAAGGCAGTCGATCTGGTTATCAGCGGATTGGCCCAAGCGGCCGTTCACCGGCACGAAGTAGTTGCGGTACACCAGCCCTGCCGCGCAGGCCATGGCACTAATGGGCCCTTGTGTCCGGTCGTAGGCATAACGGGTGATTCCTTGCTCCGGAGTTACGTCGCGCGCAACCATCTCCAGCAAGTTGAATTGCGAGGCCACTTGGAACAAGGCACCGGCATTCCTTGGATCGGCGTGCAAGTCCTTCACGTCTTCAACGATGACGCTAACCTTGAGTCGGTCTTGGTCTTGAACAACTGGTGGATGGGCTTCCCGGAGCTGCTGCAGGGTAGGTACTTCCAAGCGTCCACATTGGAACGACCGGCCATTTGCCTTGGAGTGAAGCACGGTCCCGTCCAACCGGAACCGCTCCCTGACCGCATCAGGTCCACCTTCCTCAAAGCCGAATAGCTCAGAGAACCACTTGGAATCAAAAATCGCCCATCGCGTCATGTGGCTGTGAAACCCCGCCGTTAGCCTTATCTCTCCCTACGACAACCTTGAAGTTCAGTGGGGTGTCACGCCAAGTTACCACTTTTCGCACTATCCCAAACGAAAAAAGCCCCATTTCTGGGGCTTCTTCGCGGTCCGGACGGGACT
>DAOKZW010000055.1:0-11059 GCA_035325445.1 Flavobacteriales bacterium | reverse complement strand
CGGCGCGTGAACACATCCACCCAGCCCACCACGGCGAAGGTGATGAAGTGCGCATGGCCCTCAACGAACTTGTAGCGTTCGCCCATATGGGTGAAGGTAGATTGTAGAACGGCACGAGCGTGGTCCGATATCTATCGGACCGGTAGGTATCGGACCTCGGGCGGCACGAGCGGAGGACGCTCGCGCTAGAGAGGGGGTTAAAATCTCCAGCCTGTGCTTGGGCTGCGGCTGCCTGCATCCCTTCCTGCACATAGTTGGTCTCTAGCATACCCTGGCCCATGGTGCTTTGCTCGTCAAACACATGCACATCGCTACCGCCACCAAATACCCATTCATCGAAGAGCACATCGGGCGTGGTGGTACTATCGGGTGTTCCCATTGTGACCCCATTTCGCGTTGCCAGATAGGTAAAGAACCCAATGGTGGCTACTTCCCCCCTCTGGCGCGAGCGTCCTCCGCTCGTGCCCGCTTGCTTCTACGCCTCATCGCACTCAAATCCCAAATGCGGGTTGGCGCTGCTCCACATATAGGCTGTTTCATCGTTGACCAATCCTGCACGTAACGGGTTCTCGCGAAGGTAGCGTCTTCGCTGTTCAAACAATTCAGGCTTGTCCAGGATGATCGGATGGTTGCTCTGCTGCCAGAACTGATGATTTACGTTCTGCGGGTTGGCCGCGCCATGTTCGCGAAACACGCGCATCATCCATTCCTTCCGGCTTTCCCGCGGATTAGCCACGATCAGCTTCACCAGTTCCTTGCTCGTATAGGTCTTGAAGTCGCGCATGATCTCCCCTAAGCTTCCATTCGCTGCGGCCGCGATCAAGTGCAGGTGGTTCGGCATGATCACGAACTCATACAGCCGGAGACCCTTGTTCTTCCGGCAGTACGCCAGGTTCTGCAACAGGAATTCGGCGTATTCGCGGCGCGTGAACACATCCACCCAGCCCACCACGGCGAAGGTGATGAAGTGCGCATGGCCCTCAACGAACTTGTAGCGTTCGCCCATATGGGTGAAGGTAGATTGTAGAACGGCACGAGCGTGGTCCGATATCTATCGGACCGGTAGGTATCGGACCTCGGGCGGCACGAGCGGAGGACGCTCGCGCTAGAGAGGGACGGCCTGGGCACCGCGCCTTCCGCGCAGGAACTGGCCGCGCTGAAGCAGTACCTGGACACCTACCCCCACTATTTCCATTGACCGCGCATGACACCGGACCGGGTTCGCGTCACCAAGCGTTTTCATTTCGAGATGGCCCATGCGCTGCGCTGCCACGACGGGCTCTGCGCCAACATCCACGGGCATTCCTACGTGCTGGACGTCACCCCCCCGCTCCCGCAGCTCTACACTTGTACCGACAGACTTTTGAAGGACTGAGCAAGGCCGCAGGTGAACCAATTCCGCAACAGGTTCAGGGCCTATAAGACTTATTGGACCTGCTGCCTTCCGGACCCGAGGCTCGGATAGAATACCAGGCGTGGGGGCCTATTAGATGCGGGAGCGGGAGAGCCCCGTCGTCCACGCACGCTGGTAGCGTGGGTGCGGCGGGAACAGCGGCTCTGCCGTTGCACCGATGGAGGGCACAAGTCGCCCGCCTGCCTTCGCTAAGCCCCGCCCGCGCGGAAAATCTTGCGACAAGGGGGAACGATCCCAATGCCCGTACCTTGGGCTCAAGAATGGTGGGGATGAGCGCCGTCATGTTCATGCAGAGCTTGCTCCGGTTGGCCTGCACTCTGACCTTGATCGGCGTGGTGGCCCATACACCCTGCATGGGCCAGCATGGGGCCACCGAAACCGCACAACCGGAATTCCCGAAGGGTTGGCGCTTCCCCATCGAACTGTCGCAAGGCTTTGTAGGCGAAGGTGCCGTCTATGCCGGCTCCGTCGGCTTTGGCGCGGACTACGCGATCCTTCCCGGGCACCTGCGCTTCGGTGCCATGGCGGGCCCTGCATTTGTGAACGGTTCATTCAAGGGACTTGGCGGCCTGCGGCTAGCGTGGCGGGTCAAGACCTTCAATACCGCGCTCGGTTCCTGGGGGAACCTGCACCTCAATGCCGAGCACCTTTGGCTCACCGGCGGACCAGCGCTGCTCGGCGGTGGCGCCACGGTGGAGGCCGGAGCCCTCGTACTGCTGGGCCTCAATGGCAATTGGTCCTATACCGCTGAAAGCGGCCAGCACCCCGGCTATTTCCAATTCTGCCTGGGCCTGAACATCCTGAAGGGCAAGCCGGATCCTGCCGATGATGATCCCTTCTCCAACCCCTGAACCATGACGAATTCCGCATTGGTCATCAGTGGCGGCGGCTGCAAGGGCGCCTTCGCCGTTGGCGTGGTCAAATACATCCATGAGCATTTGCCGGAAGTGGACCATCACATCTTCATCGGAACCAGCACGGGCTCGCTCATCGCGCCCTTGGTCGCCATCGGCGAATTGGCGCAAGTGGAGCACATCTACACCACGGTCACCACCCCGGACATCATCACCAAGGGCAATGTGGTCTCCCGACTGCTGGGCAGCACTTCCTTGTTCGATGCACGACCGTTGGCGCAATTGATCGACCGGACATGGACGGCTGACCGGTTCGAGAAGCTGATGTCCTCGGACAAGTTGGTCCATGTGACCACCGTGTGCATGCAGACCGGCGAGATCACGTACTGGGGCAACCACGATGCACCGGGCCTCGGAAAATTCACGGTACACAAGGTGCGCGACCGGGATGAATGGATCCGCGCCGTGATGGCATCGGCCTGCCAGCCCGTATTCATGCCGCCCATCGAATTGCGCAGCACCGCTGCCGCGCCCCGGCAGTATTTTGACGGGGGGCTGCGGGAATATCTTCCCATCGAGATCGCCATCGCACTGGACGCCACGGAGATCCATGCCATCGCGCTGAGCCCTGCGGATGAAGCCCCCGTGAATGTGCGCTATACGAACGCGTACGGCATACTGGAGGAAACGATCGACCGCTTCAGTGATGATGTGGGCCTCAACGATGTCCGCATCCCGCTCTTGATCAACAGTGCCTTGCACCGTATCGCCGAGGCCAAACGCAGGTTGAAGGAGAAGGGGGTATCCCCGCGGATCATCAATGCGGCCTTCAAGCCCGCGCCGGACGATCCCTTTCAGGACAAGGACGAACTGGCGATCCACATCATCCGGCCCGAGGCCTCGCTCGGCGGCGGACCCGGCGGCTTGGACTTCGACCCCGCCGCCATGCGCGTGATGAGGGACAAGGGGTATGCCCGTGCCGAGGCCTATTTCTCAGCCCCCCCGCCCACCGACCCTTTTGCGATCGCATAGGCCATGCGGGTCGTGAAAGCGCTTCGGCATGTCACGCAAGTGGTCCGGGCCGTTGGTGTGTTCTGGCCGTCGGCCGTCCTGGTGGTGGTCCTGTTCCTTGCATTCTGCTCACTGGATGTGGGCCGCGACCTGGTCCTCCTGGCCTCGGAACGACGTGGCACCTTGCCCATGGTGCTCGTGACCATGGTGTTCGCCGCTTTCACCGTATGGTACTCCGGACGGCTTACCGGGTTCGCCTTCCTCAAAACATTAAATCGCGTTCCGAAGGTCAGCATCCACTTTCCCCGCTTTATGGGGTTCAGTGTTTTTACCGTCATGGCGATGGCGTTCACGCAAGGGCCGTTGCCTGCGTTGCCAAAAGGCAGGCTGTGGCTCTTCGCGGCCATCGTGGCGCTCAGTTTTGGCTGGTACAGGTTCCTGGTGCGCAAGGCCGGTGCTTATGCCAAGGCCCGTCGTGATGTTGCGCATGCCCGGAAGGGCCTCTTGCTCCTGTTCATCGGCATGGCCCTCAGCTGCGCCTTGTCCGGAATCGGCCCGGTCCCCTTCGCCATGGTGGCCTGCATCCTGCTGGCGCAGTTCTTCTACACGCTGCAAGTGGCGGCGCGCGCGCCGTGGGCGCCCTTGCTCACCAGCAATTACGTGGTCACGCGCTACATCATGAAGTCCCGTAGGGTGCTCCAGTTCATGGCCTGGGTCCGTTCGCGATTGCTCGCTTTGGGCAATCATCCCAAGGCCATGCCTGATCCGAGAAAGGGGATCACCTATTTCATGGCCTTCAATGCCATGGCCCTTATTGCCTTGGGGCTGTTCATCGCCGCCGATACCTCGCTCACCTTTGCCCGCTGGTCGCAGCCCTTGCCCATCGCCATCACGGGCATTGGCGTGGTGCTGGGCATCATCAACCTGCTGCGGTTGTTCGCCCGTTTGGCCCATGTGGGCCTATTCTCCTTCATCGTGGTCCTTGCACTGGTCACCGGCCATTTCTTCGATGCGCATGAAGTGCGGCACTTGGCGGCGGACACCGGCGACAGGCGGGCGGAGCAACAAAGACCCGATTTTCGCGAGGCCGCATCAGCTTGGATGCGGCACCGCTTGGACCAACGCGGGACGGACAGCATCGCACCTGCTTCCCGCCTGCCCATGATCTTCGTGCTCAGCGATGGCGGTGGTTCCCGTAGCGGGCTATGGGTCACCTCCGTACTGGGCCGCCTGGATGCCGATAGTCAGGGACGGTTCCGCGAGCACCTCTTCTGCTTGAGCGGCGCTTCCGGCGGCAGTGTGGGAAATGTGACCTACTATGCCCTGCTGCGCCACGGCTCGGACCCGCGGCACACCGGCACCACGGCGGATTCCGTGCTGAGCGGAGACTTCCTCTCCCACACCATTGCGCGCATGCTGGGCAATGACCTGCTGAACCTGATATGCCCTGCCTTGGGCAGCGCGAACAGCAATGGCAAGCGCCTGTTGGAAGACCGCGCCGCTGCCTTGGAGGATGGCCTTTCCGCCAGCGGGCGTTCCGTTGGACTCCACTTGGACAGCAGCATCACGCAATGGTTCGATCGCGATCCGCAATATCCCTTGCTGTGCATCAACACCACGCGCATGCAGGATGCGAAGCCCGGTGTCATCAGCACCTTCGCCTTCGCAAACAACCCCGCCTTCAGTGGGCGCTTGGATGTATTGGACGCCATGGACCCCGCGCGGACCCTGTCCGCCAGCAGTTGCGCCATGCTCAGTGCGCGTTTCCCATATGTGTCGCCCGCTGGCGGCGTGCCCATGGGCACGGACAGCATCAAGCGCACCGACTATTTCGTGGATGGCGGCTACTTCGACAACAGCGGTGCAGGCCTCGTCCTGGAGATGCTGATGGAGCTGCGGCATGACACGGCCCTGGCCCCGCTGTTCGCGCAGTTCGCACCTATCGTCCTGCACATCAGCAACGGCCTGCCGAACGATACGGTCCCCGGCCCGGTGAACTCCGTGCTCAATGACCTCCTTGCCCCCGTGGTGACCATCGCCGGTGCCTACGGCCAGCAGACCGACGTGAACAACCTGCGATTGCAGCGGTACATGGACAACAGCAGCTGGGCTTGGTACGAAGTGAACCTGTTCAAGAAGCACACGCCTGCCTATTATCCCATGTCGTGGGTGATGTCCCGAGCACCGCGTGACAGCATGCGGGCACGTGTGAAGAACGACCCGGACATCGGGCTGTTGGCAACGCGCCTGATGGGCGGTGGCCAGCAATAGATCGCCACGCACGCCACCAGCATGGTCGCGCTCTTCGAATAGCAGATGGTCCTTCGCGCCAAACGCTTCAAGTGGGTGCGCAGGTTCAGGTTCATGCGTTCAATACCATTGGTGCCTGCCCGCTTTACCTGGTGGATGACCTGCGGCACTATGGAATGGTACAGGGGCAAAGCATCCGTGCGGATAAACTTGGCATTTGCAAGGACCATGGTATTCACCAATGGGCGCAACGTCCGCTTGTTCCTCCTTCCGATACACAACGCCACCACGTGCTTATTGGCGCGGTCCATGGCATAGGCCACCCACGTCCGGTTCTTCTTGTTGCCCACGTATGTACACAGTTCATCCACCTCATAGCTGCGGCCCGACAGTATCGGGCCAGGGCCAAGCCGTGAAGCGATCCGCTTGATGCGCGCGATCACCGTGCTCACCGCAATGCCCATGATCCGGCTGATGCTGCGGATGCCACAGCCTTCGCGCACATACAGGATGATGTGTTCGTCCACGCCGGGTGCGCGGGCCCCATACCGGTATTGCACACGTTGGTACCGCAGGTAGGTTCCGCACCGCAGCAGTTGGGTGCCCTTGTAGGTGCCTTTGCGAATGCAGTTGCCCGGGCAATGGACACAGGGGTTGATCGGTCGCATGGCATGAGAACGCCACGTGCAGTATAGGTCTTGTGCCGCAGGTGATGATCCATGGCACGAAGGGGCATTTGCCCGTCTTGGATGCCGGTAGAACGGTCACAATGGAAGGCGCGAAGTCCAGCACCATCCTTATACATGGCGTTCTTATGTCAAGAACTCAATGCCAACAAGGGTTTGAGGTAGTGCATAGCCCAAAAGTGATGATCCATCGCACTACCCGGGTTCTCCTTTTGCCAACCTATTGTGTCTAAAGAACTCAATGCCAGAAAGGGTTTGGGGTGGTACATGGCCCAAAAGTGATGATCCATAGCATTACCTGTATCTACTACAAGGTGTCCTATGCTTCCTTTGTAACGTTCATCCTTTCGAATTGTCCCCGATTGATACCGCAGTCCGTTACCCGTTCTTTTCGCTTTAGGACGTTGCCGCCGAGATCGTAGGCATAACCAGTGTCTTGCTCGGCGGTCATACTCTATCAACGTGAATGCTGAACGAAGTGGTAAAGAGTATCGCCAGGATGTATCTCGCCATTATCGAATGCCACCTGGAGAAGCATTCTAGCAGCAACGTTCATACTATCCATGGATAGGGCAGATATGAGGTCGGCACGTAGCTCGATTGTACGGCCCATGTCACCGTAAATCGCCGCCCGTGTTGAGAATAGACCAGCAGACTTGCCATATGTTGCAAAAGCCGTATCCAGAATTTGTAATGCCCGCTCATTCGCACCTGTATTTGCCAAAGATCGAGCCAATAATTGGGCGTGGGGCGATGTGGGGCTGATCTCATACATGAAACGAGTCGTACCCAAAGCATCGTCATATCGCCCCAAGGAAAACTCCAAATTAGCCAACTTACTCAATGCCAAAGTATCGTTCGGGTCACAACGCAATTGTGAGGCACAACGGCTTGCTGCCTCCTGCTCCCTACCCATAGCACTCAACGCCAATGCTTGGTAGTAACGCACCTGCCGATAACAACTGTCCCGACGTTCTATGATTGATAAAACATGGAAGGCCCATTCGAATTCACCTTGTTCATAGAACACACGTGCTTGCGCGAACATAATTTCTTTCCTGTATCCGCCTAAATCGATGGCCCGTCTGTAATACCAGATGGCGCTATCAAGCATACCCTCTTTCTCATGAATATAGCCGATGATATAATAAATATCAGGGTCAGTAGCTATTTGTCGAGGCGGAAGTTGGGCGATTCTCGAAAGTACTTCTTGTTCATTGTTTGAATCTATTTGTTCGAACGCTTGGTCAACATGCACAGTATTCGGAGGCGAGCAGGCTTGCCCCCAGACTATGAACACTATGGCGCCATACAGCACCCAACGACTGGAAGCTCCGCTCATCTGGGGTTAAATTGGTTAGCCCACACAACAACCACGGCGTATGGGCCTCGTTCTCTTTCGGTTGTACGTGCCACTAGAATGGCATTCGTTGCGTCCGGATCCCTGCCAGGTAAAGCGCCAAAGTTTTCAAATCCATGTCTCACTATCTTCTCCATCTGCACATCATTTACCTCAATCAAACGATAGTCGCTATATGTTTTTGGCATTCCGGATAACAAGGATTTCACATCATCATACCCCTGCTGAATTGATAAATCCAGCATATCCAGCATATCCTGATCGAATTTTTCATCTGCAATCACGGTCAAGGACCCAACTAAGGGTATTGCCGCAAAAGGGCTGCTGGTGCCTTTTGCTGCTTCCATCACTCCCCATATGTCCATCACCATGCCAAGCCCTTCGGCAGCTGCCCCAACCTTCTTCCATGCTTTTACATCTACCGTTTCATGACCCTGTCCTGTGGTCGTAAAGTATTGATTTCCTTGGTTTTTCCAGGTATCCTGATTTTTTGCAGCTCTTTCAAGAGCGTTCTCGTATTGCCCCGGTGACTGACGTGTATTGCCATGATTGTCAATTTTTCTTCCCGTAGCTATATTCTCCAGTTCAATCCTTTCAGCAGTTGTTCCAGCATGTTCTTTCAGTAGTTCAAGACTTGGGCTCACCAACTCCTTGGCCAAAGAGCCATCAAGATTGCTTGGCTTTTCGGGTGTTCGATCATTCGTTGTATTTGATTTTGAAAGCTGCTTTGTTCCGCTGCTTTCAAATGATTGGATCTCACGTTCCATCCGTTGAACAACAGCAGGCTTGGTTGACTCTGCGGCATTATTCGGCAAAATGTCGTTGAAGTTCATCGGATCTTGTGCAGAAGGAGCCTGCTCCGTCTTGTTATTCTGCCGCCCATCGATGTCAAAGTCCCCTATCGGGTCATTCGCCGCGTAGTTGTACGGCGTCAACTGCGCATACTTGTCCGCCAACGGGTCCACGGAAATAAACCGGCACATCCATCCCGCATAGTACCGCGCTCCGTAGTAGTACAACCCGCTCTCATTGTCCTTCTCCTTGCCCACATAGCGGTAGCGCTTCTTGGCAAAGGCCCCAAAGGAGGTCTCTCCAAAGGGGTAGTACTCCTCCCGATTGATCAGGTCGCCGCCGGTGTTCACCATCACCGAGGAGGTGCCCAGATGGTCCTCCAGGTTGAACTTGATGGTGGGCGTGGGGTCCTCCACATCATTGCCCACGCGGATGGTGGCGATGCGGCTGCGCCCGTCCATTATGTGCAGCGTGTTGTAGTGCCGGTTGGGGTCGATGTTCCCATTCGTCTGCACGTAGGTCTCCTCAAAGACCCCATCGATGTAGACCGTCACCTCTTGGAGCAAGTTGCCACCCACCTGCTTGCTCACGATCTTTTTCACCCGGGTGCCCGCAGCATCGTAGAAGTAGTGCGCCCATACGCTGGGTATTTGGCCTGCGGCTTGCACCATGAAGTACTTCAACAGGTCGGCATGGTCCCACTGGTGGAAGCGGCTGGTGGTCTCCTTCAGTTGGTTGCCATTGGCATCGCAGGTGAGCGGGAAAGTGAGGCCGCCCACTTCATAGCTCACCAAGCGGTTGTCATTCCCGGCGGGGTGGTAGTTGAAGGTCTTGGTGAAGCTGTTCGCCGCATGTCCGTCGGCGGTGTGTTGCTCCTGCAGCACGTTGCCCACCTTGTCATAGGTATAGGCGCGGGTGTAGGTGTTGGTGGCGGTGTGGTCGTGGGCGCGTATGCCCGCATCCCACAAGGGCAGGGCCGATGGGGCGGTGCTTTCCCGCCCGGTTGCGGTGAGCAGCCGTTTGAGCGGATCATACGCGAACAGCTTCAGCAGGTCGCCGGGCCCTTCGGCACTGTGGTTGGCGGGTGCCTTGTCGCGGATGCCGATGATGTTGCCCACCAGGTCGTACCGGTAGCCGAGGTCCTGTTGCACACCGCCATTGGGCACATACATGACCGGGGAGCCCATGGTGAATTTCTCGCTGCGGATCCTCAGCAGGCGGAAGTTGAGCGGGTCGTAGGCGTACCGCGTCATCATGCCGTTGGCCATGGCCATCAGCAGGCGCTGGCCCTTGGCGTTGTAGGCAATGTCCAGCAGGTAGGGGGCCTCGTCCACCAGCACGCTGCGCAAGGCCCCCGCCCGGTTGTAGGTGGGCCGCACCGCCGCGCGGTGGTTGTTCACGTCCTCGGGCAGCAGGGTGCCCAACACCCGGTTCAGCGCATCGTAGGCCAAGGTGGTGGTGTAGGTCTTGGCATTCAAGATGCTTTCATCCAGCCCCGTCCAGTCCACCACATGAACAAACAGGGGCTGGGCCTGGTCATCCTTGATCATCCGGCGGGTCTTCTCCAAGGGGTTGCCCTTGAAGTCATAACCCTCCACCTGCACCTTGCCTGCTTCATCATAGTGCTGGTACAAGCGGCCCTTGAGGTTCTTTTCCTCGGGCGGCCACACGTCGTATTGTTGGTCGCCATAGATCAGCACTTGCCGCTTGGTGAAGAGTTCCGTGGCCTTGTTGCGCGCCCACACGCCGGTGGGCCGGCCTATGCGATCGTGGCTGGTGTAGGTGCGCCCACCCTTGATCATGTCGCTATAAAGGGGCTGCCCCAGCGCGTCCACCACCACGGTTCTTATCCCGCTGTCCAAATGCCTCGTCCAAAGGTTGTTCCCGGCAGTATCGTATTTATGCTCGAAGTTGACGCGGCCCAGCGGGTCGGTCACCTCCAGCAATTGCCCCTTGATGTCGTAGCGAGGCCGCCAGCGATAGGCAGGCGATGCTTTGGAACAAGACCAGATTGGGTTCACCATTTGACACCCGAAATGAAATGTGCCGCAATGCCCACGAAGAGGATGCCCTCGCACAGGATAAGGGTCCAAGCCCTTCGTTTTCGGATGGGACGTTCATCCTGCTGGCAGCGGCGAATGAAGCGAACCCAGCGCCAACCATGGAAAAAGATGACATACTGAAGAAGCATCATGATCAGGATAACGAGCAAACTCAAATCCTTGCGGTCTAGGGTGACCCATGTCCCTGGTTGAGTAGAGACCCAAGGCCGAACCGCTTGCTGGAACAAGTGAGGAAAGAAGAACATGTGATAGAGGCTCATTCCTCCTACCATGGCATCATTCAACTTTTCCAAGGGCAAGCGCTTGGCGCGTTGGTTGATCCGCTCCAATACGAGGTAGATCAGATAGGCGTGGTAGCGTAACGGCCACATGGGTCACATAGCGAATGGTCTTCCGGTGCGCGATATCCTGTTCTCCATCTCTATGAAGCCGCTTTTTGTTTTGTCCCATATGTCGCGTCCATATTCTGTGGTCCTCTTCCACACTCGCTCCATTCCATCAAGGGCTTTATCTATAACTCCAAAGTAATCTAAGACACCATAAGCGAATCCCGCGATGGCCAACGCTCCAGAGACCCCCCTCTGGCGCGAGCGTCCTCCGCTCGTGCCCGCTTGCTTCTACGCCTCATC
>DAOKZW010000054.1:0-13810 GCA_035325445.1 Flavobacteriales bacterium | reverse complement strand
GGGCTCAAAATGCCCATGCACCAAGGGTTCGGGCACGTCAACCTGCTGCGATGAGGAAGGCGGACGCACATCACATCAACTTGCGTGCAGGCGGGATCATCCTTCTTGGCATCCTGTTGGCCATCGCCAAGGATGCGAAGGCGCAGGTGCCGTTCGTGCAGGCCCCTCCGTTGTCCATGTCCTGGGTGGAAGCCGATGATCGGGCCCGTGAGGAAGCGGGCGAGCTGGCCCTCTATGCGCGCCACCTGCCGCTGATGGCCACCAGTGACGGCAGCGGTCTGTGGACCGAGGAGCATGGCCTGCACGTATGGCGTTTGGGGCTCTCATCCCCCGGTGCCCTGGGGTTGGAATTCCTGCTCGACGAGATGAACGTTCCGGAAGGCTCCTCCTTGCGCCTGCTGGGCGACCATGGGGAACTCTTGGCCGAACCTATTTCCCTTGCCCCGGGCATTACCGAAACATCCACGCCCCTGGTCTTCGGTGATGCCTGCGTGCTTGAATACCGGGAGCCCGCCGGGCCGGTGCGGCAAGGGCGCTTCCGGATCACCCATCTATCCCATGCCTACCGCGACATGGGCGACATGGACCAGCGGGAAGGCAACTGCCATGTAAATGTTGCATGTTCCCCCGAGGCCGATGGCTGGGACGGCCCCATCCGCGCCACGGTACGCATCAGTGTGGTGGTGCCGCAAGGCAGCGGTTGGTGCACCGGCACCTTGGTCAACAATGCCCGCCAAGACTGTACACCTTACATCTTGACCGCTTTCCACTGCGGGCGCACCTCCACCAGCTCCCAATTCAACCAGTACAAGTTCTACTTCAACTTCCAGTACGCCTCCTGTTCCGGCGGCTCATACAGTACGGCACAGTACATCACCGGTGCGCAGCTGAAGGCTTACAGCGACGACTACAATCCGGCCCTCCAAGGGCTTGGCGGCTCCGACTTCATGCTGTTGCGTGCCAACACCTCCATTCCCGAGAACTACCAACCTTATTGGGCCGGTTGGGATGCGCGCCCGCTCTCCACCGTCACCGACGACGGCGTATGCACACACCACCCCACCGGCGCCCCGAAGCGCATCAGTTCCTACACGCAGACCTTGACCACCGGCCATCCCATGGCCTCGTCGGGGCTGATGAGCCACTACAAAGTGGTCTGGGCATCCACCGAACATGGCTGGGGCATCACGGAGGTGGGCTCCAGCGGTGCGGGCCTCTTCAAGCAACATCCCGAACAGGGTGCGGTGCTGATCGGCACGTGCACGGGCAATTCCTCCGGCATGAGCTGCAGCAACCACACGGGGTATGCCTATTTCGGGAAGATGAGCTACCACTGGACGCAAAACCCGAATGCGGCGAACATCAAGTTGAAGCCTTGGCTGGACCCCGACAACAGCGGCACGCTGGTGCTGGGCGGCAGCGCCAACCCCTGCGCTTCTCCGGCATACGTGCAGGAAACCGTGCCCACGGGAGACCGCCATCCTTATCCCAACCCGGCCGACCAAAATGTATCCATTCCGATCGGCCAGCCGGTAACAGCCGTTTACCAAGTGATCGATGCGATGGGCCGCACCTTGATGAGTGGCCCATGCGGCGGCCCCATCGCCCAGATCCCTGTTTCATCCATTCCGGCAGGATCCTACCACATCCGGATCACCGTCCAAGACCAGTACACCCGGTCCTTTCCGATCATGGTGATCCATTAAACCTGCCCAACACCTCCAGCAGTTCCGAACTTCGCTCAGCGACCCAAGCATCCCGATCATGAACACATCATTCCGCATGGCACACGCCTCCTACCGCAAGCTCCGCTGGAGCATGGCCTCCCTTCTGTTTCCCGCCTTACTATCGGCACAGGTGAGCCTGTACGAATTCTCCCAATCCCAAGGCACCTACACCCCCATCACCGATGCCGATGGAGGGCTCACCTTGGGCGTGCCGGCGTACTGGCCCCATGTGAACAACAACAGGGCGTGGGTGAACAACCCGTTCAACGACCCCGACGGGCAGGTGACGATGAGCGGTTACCTCAACCCGGCTTCAGGTCCGGGCTATCCCATCGGCTTCGATTTCACCTTCAACGGCGACGTGTTTGACCGCATCGGCATTTCCAACGGGGGGTGGATCAGTTTCGGAAAATCAACCGATGGCCTTAGCGCCGTTTGGGTATACAACTGGAGCGGCACCATGCATGGCGACCCCCTGATCCAGTCGTACAACGCCCCTACCCCCAACTACAAGCGCAACCGCGTGGCCGGTTTCGGCAACAGCTCCCTTCAGCAGGTGGACTGGAGCTCCTTGGCCCCTCCGGGACAACGTTCCAAACTGCGCGTGGCCACCATCGGCACGGCCCCCAACCGGGTATGCGTGGTGCAATGGGAAGACTATGGCCTGCGCAACGACGTGACGGTGGCCATGAACAAGATCAACTTCCAGATCCGCCTGAACGAAAATGGCAACACCGTGGAAGTGGTCTTCGGCCCTCAAGACTGGGTTTCCTCCTTGGGGCGGTACAAGCGGACCCAATCCGGCCTGGGTGGCCGGACCAGCGCAGACTTCAACGGCCGCATGACCGTTTACGAGCAGCCTGCCTTCCTCTATGATTGGAACAATACAGTGGCGGCCGATACCATGACGGACTTCTGCCAATTCGAGGCCCCGCAACCTTTCCAGCCCAACGGCTCGGGCATCCCGCCCGTGGAGGGCCTTACCTGGCGTTGGACGGCCCCCGTGTGCCCGCCACCGGCATGGCCACAGGCTATTTCCGACATCTCCTTTGATGCCGCATTTGCCCAGTGGGAAGCCAGCCCTGCAGGCGAATATGAATACTTGGTCTCCACCGGGAACACCCCCGATGGGCCGGTGGTATCCAACGATATCACCACCGACCAGGAAACCTTCCTGTTCGGCTTGGAACCCATGACCCAGTATTACTTCTTCATCCGCAGCATCTGTGGTGGTGAACCCGGCCCTTGGTCCATGCCCACTCCTTTCCGCACCAACGGCGGCGGCTTGGTCAACTGCGACGGCACCGCCTTGGACGTCACCTACTGTTCCCTTCAGAACGACTCCATCGTATGGCAATACATCTCCGGTGATGGTTCTCCGTTGAAGATCGAATTCTTCAGCGGTTACCGCGGCCAAGTGACCGGCGAGTCCTTCAAGGTATGGGACGGGGTGCCCAGCACCAGCAACCCGCCGATCTATTCGTTGCCGATCTATGGTAACCCGGGCGGGATCAGCTTGACCGCCTCCAACACAGGCATCTTCACCATCATCCTGGTAACCCATGCCGGGGCGTGCGAGGCGCAATCCTGGTATCTGCCCTTCGAGTGGCGCGTGGGTTGCAAGAACTGCAACGACCCCTTGGTCAACTTTACGGTGCAGGAGGATTGTGCGAACCTTCAATACTATGTCAAGGCCAACATCTTCAACTTGGGAAGCAGCAGCTCCTTGGTACTGAACAATTCCTTGGGCCTGCCTTCGTTGACGGTGAGCAGCACCGGCGAGCACCTCACGGGGCCATTCCCTGCCGGCCAGTCCGTGGTCATCGTCGCACAAAACCCTGACAACGTGATGTGCCACACCGACAGCCCCGCGCTGATCAACGAGCCCTGTGCCGTGCAGGATTGCGGCCCTACCACCTACACCTATTGCTACAGCGACAACGAGCAAAGCCAATGGGCCTACCAAGGCGAAGGCAACTCAGAGATCGGTGTCCGCTTCATCCGCGGCTCGGTCGGGCTGGGTGACCACCTGCGCGTTTACGATGGCCTGGACCTGGATGTCAACCCCATCGATAACACCAGCGGCCTGGCCAACAAGCTGTTCACTTCATCCACCGCCGACCATGCCGTGGTGCTGGCCCTGCAGTCGGACAATGCCGTGAGCTGCGCCGATGAAGACCCCTTGTTCGGGGCGTCGCAGGAATGGGAATACGTGGTGGCCTGCTACGATGGCTGCATCCAGCCCAAGGCCACCTTCTCCACCGCCTGCGTAAGCACCACCCAGTACGAGATCCTGGTGAACGTCACCGACATCGGCAGCCCGGCCAGTGTGCAGATCACCAACAACGGCGGTGCCGCCACAGTGAATGCCACCGCCACCGGCACCTACCACGTGGGGCCCTTCAATGCCGGCACGCCCGTGGCCGTGGAGGTGGTGGGTGCCAGCATCCTCTGCACCTGGACCTCGTCCGCGCTGGTGAAGGACGATTGCAGCGACTTCAACATCGGCATCACCGAGAATGCGGCCGGCGCCCTGCGCCTGTTCCCCAACCCCAGCAGCGGGCTCTTCACCTTGGAGATCCCCGCCACCATGGCGGGCATCAACCACCTGCGTGTGCTGGACATCACGGGCCGTACCGTGACCGGCTCCGAACTCTCCGGTTCCGGCACCCACCATTTGGACCTCTCATCCTTGCCCGGCGGCCTGTATCACATCCTGGTGGAAAATGACCAGGTCGTCCTGCAAGCACGGATCAACATCCAACACTAAACCTTGAACCCACTCTCCCGATGAACCCGAAGACCAACATGGGCCGTACCAGAGGCTTAGCCCTCCTGGCCTCTTTGACCGCCCCTGCGTTGTTGTGGGCCCAAGTGAGTTTGTACGAATTTGCCCAAAGCACGCAGACGTATACGGAGGTCACCGCAGACCAAGCTTCCTACTCGCTCGGGGTTCCCGTGTATTGGCCGCCCCAACACAACCTGATCGCCTGGGTGAACAACGAGTACTTCGGTGCTGCCGGGCAGGTGACCAACGGCGGCTATCTCAGCGGCGTATATGGCCCGGGCTATCCCATCGGGTTCAACTTCACCTACAATGGGGAAGTATTTGATCGCATCGGCGTATCCCACGCCGGATGGATCAGCCTGGGCAAGAGCAGCGACGGCAACCAAGCGGTGTGGTGCTACGCGGCCGACCACCAGCATGGCAGGCCCTTCGTGCAATACATCGGCGGCCCCGATGTACCCTACAAACGGAACCGCATCGCGGGTTTCGCCACCGCGAACCTGCGCATGCAGGACATGACCCCCCTGGTCCCTCCGGGGCCCTTGTCCTCCTTGCGCATTGCCACCATCGGCACGGCACCCAACCGCACCTGTGTGATCCAATACAAGGATTTTCGGGCCAGCTACAGCCCCAGCACCACGCTGATCAACTTCCAGATCCGCCTCAACGAGGCCGACAACTCCATTGATGTCCGGTATGGCAACATGGTCTTCGGCTACCAAGCAGGCGGTGGCACCCAGGTGGGCCTGGGTGGTCAGATCCCGGAAGACTTCAACAGCCGCATGACCGTGTATGAGCAGCCCGCATTCCTTTACGATTGGAGCATCACGGCGCCAGGCCTGACCAATGAGGACATGTGCACCGCCACCGAGGAACAACCCTTCCATCCCAACGGGTCCGGTGTCCCCCCGGTAAGCGGCCTGAACTTCAAGTGGACACCATCGGTTTGCCCGCCTCCGGTGTGGCCGATCACCATCGATCAGGTGACATACGACTCCGGGCATGCCCAATGGCAGGCAACGGCGGCTGGTGAATACGAGTACTTCGTTTCCAATATCAACGACATCAACGGGCCGGAGATCGCGGCCGGCACCACCACGGACCCTGAGGCCTATTTCTTCGGCCTGGAGCCTTCCACCACGTACTATGTGTTCGTCCGCGGCATGTGCGGTGGCGAGGCCGGCACATGGTCCCTGGCCACCGAGCTCGAAACATTGGGTGGCGGCCTGGTGATCTGTGATGGCACCGTGATGACCGAAGACTACTGCTCCCAGCAATTCGACACCAAGGAGTGGCTGTATATTTCTTCGGACGGCTCCCCACTGAAGATCGAGCTACTCGGCGGCTTTGTGGGCACCATCAGCGCGGAATCCTTCAAGATGTGGGACGGCACCTCCGATGCAGGCACGCCGGCACCAGCCATGGGCGGCAACCTGGCGGGCTACAGCTTCACGGCATCCAGCGGTGCGCTCTTCATCCGCCTGGTCACCGATGCCGGGGCCTGCGCCGCGCAAAGCTGGTACCTGCCCATGCAATGGCGCGTGGGTTGCAAGAACTGCCAAGACCCCTTGGCCACATTCAGCGTGGTGGAAGACTGTGATAACCAGCAGTACTCGGTCAACGTCAACATCTTCAACCTCGGCAGCACGCCTTCCGTTAGCCTGAACAACAACCTGGGCGTGGCACCTACCGTGGCATCCTCCACGGGACCGCATACCGCCGGTCCATTCCCCGCCGGCCAAACGGTGGTGGTGACGGTGCAGAACCCGGACAACCCCATGTGCTATGCCGCCAGCACCCCGCTGATCAACGAGCCCTGTGCCCTGCAGGATTGCGGTCCCAACACCTACACCTATTGCTACAGCGACAACGAGGAAACCCAATGGGCCTACCAGGGCGAGGGCAACTCGGAGATCGGAGTCCGCTTCATCCGTGGCTCCGTCGGGCTGGGTGACCACCTGCGCGTTTACGATGGCCTGGACCTCGACGTCAACCCCATCGATAACACCAGCAGCCTGGCCAACAAGCTGTTCACTTCATCCACCGCCGACCATGCCCTGGTGCTCGCCCTTCAGGCGGACAACGCGGTGAGCTGCGCCGATGAGGACCCGCTCTTCGGCTCCTCCGAGGAATGGCAGTACGTGGTGGCCTGCTACGATGGCTGCGTGCAGCCCAAGGCCACCTTCACCACCGCCTGCGTGAGCACCACCCAGTACCAGGTGCAGGTGACCCTCACCGACATCGGCAGCACGCCCAGCGTGCAGATCACCAACAGTGGCAGCGCACCGGCGGTAACGGCCACGGCCACCGGCACCTACACCGTAGGCCCGTTCAACGCCGGCACCCCGGTTACCGTGGAAGTGGTAGGGGCCAGCATCCTGTGCACCTGGACCGCCTCCGGCCTGGTGAAGGATGATTGCTCCACTTGGGCACCCGCCGCCGACTGTGAAGGCACCCCGGGAGGGACCGCATTGCCCGGCACGCCCTGCACCACCGACCAAGGCGAAGCGGGGTCATGGAATGACAACTGCGTGTGCGTTGGCCCCGATGGGATCAATGAAGTTTCCATGGGTTCCCTGCGGCTCTTCCCCAACCCCTCCACGGGCCAGATCTTCGTGGAGATCCCCGCCACCATGGCGGGCACCAGCGTGCTCCGTGTACGCGACATCACCGGCCGCACGGTGGCCATGCAGACGCTGCAAGGCACGGGGCTCCACGCTGTCGACCTCGGGCAACTGCCTGGCGGATTGTATACCGCCCTGGTGGAAAGCAACAACCTTGTCCTGACCAGCAAGGTCAGCATCCAACGCTAAACGCGGAACCAGACCATGCGCCCCCTTCAAACCATCCGTTCGTTCCTGCACCGCTCCCCGGCCATACTGGCTGGCTGTGCACTTCCCGCACTGCTGGCGGCCCAAGTGAGCCTGTATGAGTTCTCCCAAAGCGTAGAGCCCTATACGGAGATCACCGAGGCGGACGGCGGGTATGCCTTGGGCGTGGCCACGTATTGGCCACCCCTGTACAACCAGCGGGCATGGGTGAACACCCCGTTCTACGAACCGGATGGCCAGGTGGCCAGCTATCTGAACCCGGCCGTAGGGCCCGGATACCCCATCGGTTTCGACTTCACCTTCAACGGTGATGTCTTCGATGTGATCGGCGTCTCCCATTCCGGGTGGATCAGCTTCGGCAAAAGCAGCGATGGCAACCAGGCCGTATGGATCTACGCCATCGACCACCCGCACGGCATGCCGTTCGTGCAATACATCGGCGGCCCGGACCTGGCCTATAAGCGCAACCGGGTTGCCGGCTGGGGCAATGGCTCGCTCTATATGCAGGACATGAGCCCCTATGTGCCCCCGGGGCCCACCAGCTCACTGCGTATTGCCACGATCGGCACGGCCCCCAACCGGGTGTGCGTCATCCAGTGGCATGCCTTCCTCAATGCCTATCCCCCGAGCAGCTCACGAATCAACTTCCAGATCCGCCTGAACGAGGCTGACAACTCGGTGGATGTGCGCTATGGCACCATCATCATCTCGACCATCCTGAATGCAACCGTCCAGGTGGGGCTGGGCGGCCGTGTGCCCGAAGACTTCAACAGCCGGAAAACGGTTTACGAGCAGCCTGCATTCCTTTATGACTGGAACATCACGGTACCTGGCACGCTCAACACCGATGGCTGCTATGCCACATCCGAGCAACCCGGGCATCCCAACGGCACGGGCATTCCTCCGGCGGAAGGGTTGAATTTCAAATGGTCACCCCCCTTCTGCCCACCACCGGCATGGCCACTCACCATCGACCAAATGAGCTTTGACTCGGGCCATGCCAGCTGGGAGCCCACCGCCGCCGGCGAGTACGAATACTATCTCACCGACACCAATGACATCGGTGGGCCGGAGATTGCCTCCGGTATCACCACCGACCCTGAAGCCTACCTCTTCGGCCTTGAGCCATCCACGACGTACTACCTCTTCATACGCAGCCTCTGCGCCGGCGAGCCTGGTGAATGGTCCTTGGCCACCCCGGTGGAAACCCTTGGTGGCGGCATGGTGGCATGCGACGGCACCGTGCTGACGGAGGACTTCTGCTCCGAACAGTACAGTGTCAAGGAGTGGCTCTACATCTCCTCGGACGGTTCTCCGCTGAAGATCGAATTCCTCGGAGGGCTGGTGGGCAACACGGGCACGGAATCCTTCCAAGTCTGGGACGGCACCTCCCCTTCGGGTACGCCGGCACCGGCCATGAGCGGCAACCTGGCGGGTTACAGCTTTACGGCCTCCAGCGGTGCGCTCTTCATCCGCTTGGTCACCGATGCCGGCGCCTGCGCCGCGCAAAGCTGGTACCTGCCCTTGCAATGGCGCGTGGGCTGCAAGAACTGCCAAGACCCCTTGGCCTCCTTCAACGTGGTGGAGGACTGTGACAATCACCAGTACTTCGTGAACGTCAACATCTTCAACATGGGGAGTTCCGCATCGCTCAGCCTGAACAACAACTTGGGCCTGCCATCGACCACGGCCAGCGCCACCGGCCCCCACAACACCGGGCCCTTCCCGGCCGGGCAGACCGTGATCGTAACGGCCCAGAACCCGGACAATCCCATGTGCTATGCCGCCAGCCCCGTACTGATCAACGCGCCATGCGCCGTACAGGATTGCGGCCCCACCACCTACACCCATTGCTACGACGACCACGAGATGGGGCAATGGGCCTACCAAGGCGAGAACGGCCAGGAGATCGGCGTCCGGTTCATCCGCGGAACGGTTGGCCTGGGCGACCACTTCTTCACGTACAACGGCCTCGACATTGAGAACCTGGTGGGCACGGAGATCACCGCCGGCTACCAGACCGCCATGGCCAACAAGCTGTTCACATCGGGGCCACCCTCCACCGACCATGCCATTGTGATGGAATTGATCGCGGATGATGCCGTGAGCTGCGTCACGGAAGATCCGCTGTTCGGTGCGGCACAGGAATGGGAATTCGTGGTGGCCTGCTACGACGGCTGCGTGCAGCCCAAGGCCACCTTCACCACCGCCTGCGTAAGCACCACCCAGTACGAGATCCTGGTGAACATCACCGACATCGGCAGCACGGCCAGTGTGCAGATCACCAACAACGGCGGTGCCGCCACCGTGAATGCCACCGCCACCGGCACCTACCACGTGGGACCCTTCAATGCCGGCACGCCCGTGACCGTGGAGGTGGTGGGCGCCAGCATCCTCTGCACCTGGACCGCCTCGGGCCTGGTCAAAGATGATTGCTCCACTTGGGCACCCGCCGCCGACTGTGAAGGCACGCCCGGAGGGACCGCATTGCCCGGCACGCCCTGCACCACCGACCAAGGCGAAGCGGGGTCATGGAATGACAACTGCGTGTGCGTTGGGCCCGACGGGATCAATGAGGGTTCCATGGGTTCCCTGCGCCTGTTCCCCAACCCCAGCAGCGGGCTCTTCACCTTGGAGATCCCCGGCACCATGGCCGGCAGCAGCGTGCTCCGTGTACGCGACATCACCGGCCGCACGGTGGCCGTGCAGCAGGTGCATGGCACCGGCCTCCAGCAAGTGGACCTGCAGGCGCTGCCCGCAGGTTACTACACATTGACCGTTGAGAACAATTCAACCACCGTGAACGGAAAGATCAGCATCCGATAGTAATTTTAGCCCGTCCTTCATGGCCGGGCCATCCGTCTCTCCAACGGATGGCCCGGCCCCAAAAGGTCAAAACAACACTCTCACCCATGCCATTGGTGCCAAGCGCTAAGGGGCTCCTGTCCATTGCGCTCCTTTCCTTCCTTACAGCCTCCGTGGCCAAGGCCCAAGTTTCAGCGTATTCCTTCTCCGCTGAGATCGGCACCTGGCAGCCCTTGGGTGGCAGCGGTAGTTTGCTGGGCATGCCGGGCATGCCGCCCGCGTTCAACTTTTACGACGATAACTCCTTTGTGAACCAGGGTGAGAGCATCCTGCTCGGCACCACCACCACCGGCACCGGTTGGCCCATCGGATTCACCTTCCATTTCAACGGCCAACCGTATGATCGGGTGGGATTGAGCATGGAAGGCTGGTTGGCTTTCGGCAACTCCGCGGATGGCGGCAGCGCCGTACTGGTACCTGTCGGCAGTTCGGCCTACACACCGCTCAGTTCAGCCAATCCGACCAACACCGACCCGTTGTTGCGCAACCGCATCGCGGCTTTTGCCATGGACTTGGCGGCCCAAGGCAGCGGTGGTCTTTGGCCGCTGCAACTGCGGACCGGTGGCAACGCACCCAACCGGTTCTTCATCGCCGAGTGGAACGTGGTACGTTCCGGGGGCACCACGCCGTTGAGCTTCCAGATCCGGTTGAACGAGGGCGGCGGCGACCCCGCCCAACAGACCGTGCAGGTGATCTATGGGACGATGACCGCGAGCACGGCCCACCTGGGGCAAGTGGGCTTGGGCGGCACCGACCCTTCGGACTTCAACAACCGCAGCGTCACCGCCAGCCCTTACGATTGGCTCCAAAGTGTGGCCGGTACCACCAACGCGGCGTTGTGCCGCCTGCCCGGCAGCGCCACCTACCTGCCCCAAGGCCTCACCTTCACGTGGACACCCGTTGGATGCTTGGTATCAGGCATCCACATTTCGGGCCTGCAGATCGCTGGTTCCATCCTGTCGGGGACCCTTTCCTGGAATGCCTTGGCCGGGGCTTCGAGCTACGACTATATCATCACGGCCGGGGGGGCCGATGACCCGGTCATTATGGGCGGCACCGGCATCACCGGCACCACCGTTTCCCTGTCGGGCCTTCCGATCGACCAGCAGCTTTATGCCTACGTGAAGGCTGATTGTGCCGGAGCCGGTTCCTGGGGTGCGGGCCATCCGTTCAGTACGGCCAACATCGCCGAGATCGTCTGTGGCCAACCGGCCACCAGCTACAGCCACTGCTACGACAACCTGGAGCAGACCACTTGGCATTACTCCAGTTCTTCCGGAGCTCCGATGCGCATGTTCATCCATGCGGGCACCATCTCCTCGGGCGATCTGTTGCGGGTGTTCGATGGGCCTTCCGACCAATCCCCCGTGCTCTTCTCTTCCAATACGGGCGCCATTGCCGGGCAAATGATCACCTCCACGGGCGGCCACATGACCATGAAGCTCACCTCCGATGCGATCGGGTCCTGCGCCACACAGGATTTCATCCTTCCGATGGAATGGGAGGTCGGCTGCATGGATTGCAATCCGATCATGGCCACATTTCAGGTGGTGAATGATTGTGCCAACGGGCAATTTTCGGTGTTGGCCAACGTATTCTCGATGGGCACCGCCACGGGTGCCTTCATCTCGAACAGCGTGAACGCACTACAAGTACCCGTGAACAACACCGGGGCCTACACCATCGGCCCCTTCCCCAACGGCTCACCCGTGGAAGTCGTCGTGAACAATCCTGCAAACGCATATTGCAGTGCCTCATCGGGTGATGTCATGAACGGTGTGTGTCCCCTGATCAGTTGCGGCCCCGACCCGTACACGTATTGCTACGGAAACACCACGGCCGCCTTCGGCTACCAGTCCGACAATGGAGGCCGCATCGGCATCCGTTTCCAGGCTGGCACGTTGGCCAGCGGCGATGTGATCAACATCTACGATGGCTTGGACCCCACCTTTGACATCCCCCTGTTCAGTGGCAACAATGGCGGCAACCTGGCCAACCTGCTGGTGGTGACCAGCGCCAGCAACATCGATCAGGCGCTTCTGCTGGAAGTGGTCCCCAACTCATCGGGTTCCTGTGCAACAGGCCAGGCCACCCCGTGGCAATACGTGGTCGCCTGCTACGACGGCTGCACCCAACCGGCCGCCACCTTCAGCACCGTGCGCGATTGCGAACAAGGCACCTTCAAGGTATCCGTGAACGTGACCGCCATGGGTTCCGCCGCCACATTGGCCATTACGAACGACCACGGGGCCCCGGCCATTTCGGCCACGGCCCCCGGCACTTACTTGGCAGGGCCCTTCACCATCGGCGACACGGTCATGGTGGAAGTGGCCGGCGCCAGCGAACTGTGTACGTTGAATTCGCCGTTGCTGCATGAATCATGCGGCGTAGGCATCCAAGAGAATGCAAGCAATGGAATGCGCATCTTCCCGAACCCCGGTGATGGTGCCTTCCGGTTGGAAATGCCCGAGGGTTTTGGGGGGCAGGGCCGATTGGAGGTACTGGATATCGCCGGACGTTTGGCAGCGGGCATGATGCTCCAGTGGGACAGTGGTCGAGGGGTCGACTGCAACCTGGGGCACTTGCCTGCCGGAAGATATACGCTGATCCTCACCAACGGTGGGTCGAGGGCTTATGCCCCGATCTCCATCGTTCGGTAGGTCGCGTCCGTTCCAGCACGAAAGGCCATCCTGCAAAGGGTGGCCTTTTCGTTTGCGCCCCACCGGGAGGGCCGCATCGCACCCACGGAGGCCGACCTCAAGGTTTTTTCACCCCGACGCTATCCAACATCACCCGATCCGCATGCCCATCCCGCATCACTTCCCCGTGCCTTTTCCGGCATGGGTACCGGAACCGCGCTCGGGCCCCGATCCGGCCGTGCCTGTGCGCGAGCCGCGCAAGCCCCTGCAACCACGCATCCACGCGCTACCGGCACAATGGGGTGCTCCAGCGGCGCAAGCGGGATGCCCTTGATCGCGCACGCCCCTCCCTCGTATCCCTCGCGCCGCCCGTTCTGCCCGAAGCCTTCCGGCGCCCCGGCCTTGGGTGCCCCGGCCACCCATACTGCGCCCTTCGACCAACAAGCCCCGGTTCAATACCCGGCGGCTTCATCCTCGCCCCTGGGGTCGGCCCCACCTTCCAGGCGCCCATCGGATAGCCTCAGGATGGCATCCACCCGGCCCATGCTGCGCCGCGCCTTGAAGCGATGCCCCATGGACACCAACTTCAGGCTGTCCGCCGTGGCTACCGCCAGGGGTTCCACTTGGATGGAATCGGGCAGCCATTGGTGGTGGAACCGGGGGGCCGAAACGGCATCCTGCATATCCATGTCATGATCCACCACATTCAGTATCACTTGGAAGATGGAGGTGGGTATGGTGCTTCCTCCCGGCGAGCCCAGCACCATCAGCAACCGCCCATCCCGTTCCAGGATAGTGGGTGCCATGGAGGAAAGCATCCGCTTCCCTGGTTCCACGGCATTGGCGCCTCCGCCCGTAAGGCCGTAGCTGTTGGGCACGCCGGGGGCCGCACTGAAGTCATCCATTTCATTGAATTAGGCACTTGGATGTTAGGGAGCCGGCCAATAGATTGCCACCTAC
>DAOKZW010000053.1:0-16298 GCA_035325445.1 Flavobacteriales bacterium | reverse complement strand
AGCCATTAGCAAAATAGCGCCCACCAACGGGAGGTAGTTGGCCAGGCGCTTACGTAGCTCAGGGCCAATGCCCCAGCCGTCCGTGTGTACGGCATTGTCGCCGGAAACCGTGGGATAGGGACAGGTGTTCACGCCGATCCAGGCCGCGCCGACACCGTAGAAATCACTGGCGAATTGGCCGGGCTGGTTGCAAGCGCTGCAGCCCGTATTGCAGTTCAGCATGTCCGCGCAGACCACATTGCCCCAATCCCAGGTGATGGACTGCCGCTGGGCAATCAGATCCACTCGGCTGAATAGCAGGGTGGAACAAAGCAGCGCAAGCACATTAAGGTTCTTCATGTGGCACCTTTTGAAAGGGTGCCTGTTTACGGGTGTTAGGGTTGAGGGGTTATGCCGGCCAACCTCTTGGTCGATCACTATCTATTGTTAGCCGGTGGATGTGATACCTTAGACTATGAACCAGAAATGACCTTCAACAGCGAACAAGGACCGTTCCCTTGGACGGAGAAGATATTCAGAGGAGTCAGCTATATGTTGGAATTTGGTCCACGTCCTCACCGTTTGCCAATCGATCGAGATATCCTATTTGGATTGCGATGGCTCGTTCGATACTCGATCCGATGCCGGGGCCTCCGGGAGCTTCGCAAATGGCACGCCACGTCGCATCGCGCCGTTCCGTGTTTTCCATTCCTTGAATTTGAATAAGGACATGAAACTGAGCAGTAAGGGCAGATTGAAGTTCAGCCTTCCGAATTGCCTTCACTTGAACTTCCATCTCCCGTCGTTGTAATTGAATCGTGTATAAGAGTCCAGCAAACGCCAATGCCGTTGCCAAGGCAGCGATGCCGCCAAACGAATCACCGAACTGTCCCCGAATAGCCCAGCCAATTTCTGGATTGTTTGGATCTATGGGTATGGTCACAAACAGGGTCAACCAGCCAACAACTAAGAGGAGCGATGCACCTCCGACCCAACTCCATAGGGGCATTCTACATGTTGTTTGTTGCTTCATTATCTTACCCACTAAATTGTATATGTTCACTCTCAATCAATCTGCTGCTCCCATATTGTTCATTAGTATTCATTCTCCGGAATTGATACTCATCCATCCCCTCATTAGCAATACATGGTCAACTCTTTCAATCCGCCAAGTATTTGATGCCGTTAACGGGCCCGACCCGTGCCCTTGCATTTTTGGCAATGATGAGGACGCCCGTCACACGTTCGGCATATAGTTTCCCCCCTTCCTCCACAATTTGAACACATTTCAGTTCTACCGAGTATGGTCGTGGAACCTCTACCTCTACAACTGCTACACACAATGGTTCGCCGATTTCCACAGTTATGACACATTTTGATTCCGGTTCCATTACAATACGAACAGGGAGCATCACCAGACCGTCCTGATTGTGGATATACTGACTTCTCATTACTCACCCCACCACCATTCGCCGACCCCGCACCCATGAGCATTTTAAAGAAATCCATCGCCCTATTGTACTTCTCCTTTTCCTCCTTCCTCTTTTCGGCTTGAGCCCATACGTCTATTTCTGTATACAATTCGATTATCTTATTTTTCGATGATTCATCCGCTGCACATAATATATCGTTTATATTTTGTATTGTTCCAAGCATCTTTGCGTCCTTTGACTTGAATTCTCCTTTTAATCGTGTATATAATTTATTTATCCTATCTTGTGTTATATTAACCCCATTGTCAAACTCTTTTTCACATTTCTCATACCCCATCTCGAATAATTTGGTTTTTGCCAAGCTTCCATTTTGATAATAATTGCATTCGCCTTCAAGTTTCCCTGTATCTGATCCAATGTAAAAATCCACGACCGGGTTCCCTGAGATATCAAAGAATTTTTGCCTTCCGATTAATGTGTTTTTCGTATATGACAGCTCTTCCTTGAATACACTTTCTTCGACATTTATTCTACTGCCTTTGTATGAATATATGTAAATGTCTTTGTTCAGGCCCGCCATATTATTTCCGTTCGTTGCATTTTCTAAGTACCTCAATCCGAATATGGCAATAATCCCATCCTTTTCTTTGCAGTTATCAATAATCTCTCTAATTGTTCCACTTATCGTCGTCGCTCCAAAAAATAATGGTAGTTGATCAGACAGCCATTTAACCCTATCATTTTGCTCTTGAATATTAGATAAATTCTGTATTGCCCCAAAGAGTGCACAGTATATATTTGGCCTTAAGCTCTCAATTCCTTCCACTTCACCTAGTTGCGGAATGGCCTGCCTAGTCTGCACATAATTAGTCCACAGTGGTATGGATCGCACACCTCCGTCACTCTCCCTTGATCTGTCCTTAATATAATCGCTCAACCGTGATTTGAAGTCTTTTTCTTTTTCCTCAAACTGGCCGCCTATATCCTTCTTGTACTTATATAGATAATCATTTGCAAAGGCAATTGCTGCGTCAAGGTTATTAGCTTGTCGCGCTTCAGATTCTGCGAGCGTTACCAATCTCACACAGACCTCGCTTCGGTGTTTAGATGTGGGATAGGCCTCCAAAAAAGCGTTATATCCCTGGATGCTATTCATCTGTTTGGCCTCGTCAAAAGCAGCTCGAGCTTGGGCCAGTTCCGACCGGAGTGAAACCGCCTCGCTTACGTACGTTGATTTGGGCCGCTTGTTTATAAATGTGGTCAGTGCAGCCTCGGTTCCTGCGGCTATAGCCTTATCGAGCTCTAACCGGTCCCGCCGATCTATGGCGTAAGGCACCTTGGTCGAGTTGGGATATTGATCAATAAACCGTTGAACCGATCCGGGCTCATTGCTGTTTGCAATCCGCTCGTACTGTTGATCCATATAGCCCTGCGAATAATCCAACTTGACATTCAGGTTCCTAGAAGATTTGGATATTTTATAGAAGTCGGAGTTGAATATGTCTATCACAATCGGAATTCCTGAAAAAAGTAAATTAACAGCAACCATTGAGGCTCTTGGCGTTTTCTTGACCTTAATGATTTTTGAATCATAGTTTGGGCTTGAGAACTTAAGATTGGTATACCTCGAATTTAATTTTGGTAGCGTTATCTCACGCGGGGTATTCGCTCCGGAAATCTTTGTTCCGTGCCATTTGGGCTTTTGGGGCGGATTGGCGAGTTCCACTGTTACCGGACTGGCATTGGAACGAACTGTAACCGTGTTGTTCTTGGTCCGGCTTGTCTGTGAATAGAACACAGAAGAACAAGATGTCAACATGATAAAGATCAAACAAAATACCGTCTGATTGACCCACATTCTGATACGAGACCGTTGACACATGGCTATATGGATTTGACCGCTTGGTGGTTGCTTTTCTTCGGATTCGTTGAAACCCAATGGCTATGGTTTACCTCGTTGTAGCCAGGTGGACCAATTGCCGAATGAGGCCCAGCGCTTCCTCTATGAGTTCGGCTACCGGAACGACTGTTTTGAGACTGGACCATAGGTCCCGGAGCATGTCCAACAAGGCACCGATCCGGGTCCATTGGTCGAGACTGCGATTTGAGCTGTCATTGAGGATGGTACCCAACTCATACCATAGCAGTTCATAGGCCCTCGCTTTTGCGTACAGGGCTTCACCCTGTAGTCCTGAGTGGCCCAGCTTCTCCATCAAAGCAGCCTTCTGTAGCGGCGTGTTCTGTCGAAGCACTTCAGCTTCCTGGACGGCCTTTTCAATTGCATCTCCCAAGGCTAAACGGGTGTGGGCAATAAGGACTTCCGTGTCGGAAGACACCGCGTTTGTCCAACGCTCCACAAGCATCGGACGCAAGGGTTCGATAAGCCCCGGCTCAAGTTCCCGCATTTCCTTGGTTTGCTCCAGGGTTTTGGTGATTATCGAGTAATCCTCCGGTTCCCAAAGGAGCCCTAACAAAAGGAGCATGGCAACAAGTTCATGTTGGTACGAAGCAAGGAGTTGGCCTTCTCAGCGGCAACCCGGAAATTGTGCTATTTCCCCGTTCTCAGGGTAATATTGCCACATGGACACCTTCGCCCCCATCATTGGCACCAAGCTGCGCAACGCCCGCGAGTTCAAGAACTACTCGCAGGAGTACATGGCTGAGTCGCTGGGGGTTTCCCAAAGCACCTACGGGCGCTGGGAAAAGGGCGAAGTGCTGCCCAAGCTGGATATGCTGGAGAAGGCGGCCGGGATCTTGGAGTTGCCGCTGCAAGCTCTGTTCAACACGGAGCCGTTCGTGCTTACCCAGCAGAACAACACTTCGGCTGCGGCGGGCTACATATTCCACCAGCACAACCACGTGCCGTCCGAGGTGGTGACCAAAATGCTGGACCAGCACCGGGAGCACATGCAGCAGTTGGAAGCCCTGTGCAACCGGCTTACGGATATCATTGAAAAGCGGCTGAAGTAGGGGCGGGTAGTTTACCCAAGTGCGTCGTTGGGCTTGGGCTGTTTCGTCCTACCACACCATTTTCTCGGGATCCTGCCGCGTATCGAAGACGTCCGATACAAAGATCAGATCATCGACGATGCGGTAGATGATCTTGTAGTTCCCGCTCACCTTGCGGCGATGGCCCAGGCCCAAGCGCTCCAATAACGGTTCGTACTGCCCTCCACGAGGATGATCGAGCAACCATTCGATGTCGTCCACGATCTTCCTGGTAATCTTGTCCGCCACGCGTTCGCTGGCCTCTTCAGCATAGTAGTCCCAAATGTCCGCGATCCGCGCAGCGGCGTATTCGGAAACTTGCAGCCTCACCGCTTCTTGCGTTCTGCGAGCCTAGCGCGTACCTCGTCGGTACTCAACACGCGCCCGGCAGCGAGGTCTTCTTCCGCCTTCAATGCCCGCGAGGTGAGCTTGGCCCTGAGCAGGGCATTTCCGGAACCTCCGCTGAGGATGCTCTTCAAGACCTCGAGCAACGAATCATTCTTCTCCTTCCGGATCAGGTCGGCGAGTTCGGTACGAAGCGATACGGCACCCATGGCGTTTGGCTGAGTTCCAAAGATAGATCGTTCGGGCGATGCCCCATGCCATTGCCCTCATGGATGGCCCCGGGTGCTGCCGGCGGCAGCCTTTCCGAAACACCCCAGCCATCCCTAACTTTACCCTACACAACCACGCCGCCATGACCGCCGTTGAGCTGAGGACCGAGATCACACGCATGCTGAAAGGCGTGACCGATACCAGTATCCTGGAACAGGTGAAGACCTTCCTCCGGGAGCGCTTGGAAGCCGGGGAACAGGATGATGACATAACGGATGAGGAGTACGCCCAATTCCAAGAAGACCTGGCTAAACGGGAGCGGGGTGAGATCCGCTTCCTGACGCGTGAAGAATCGATGGCCGAGGTCCGGCGGCTGATCGACGAGCGGCGAAAATGAAATACCGTTTGGACGTCGCCCCACGCGTCAACAAAGAGGTAGTCGAGATCTACGCCTATCGGGAAGCCGATCAGGGCAAAGGTTCCGCAGAACGTTTCATGAAAGCCCTGAATGATTGTTACGACAGGATCAGCGTGAATCCGTATGGCTATCAAATACGCAAGGCCCCTTTCCGCCATGCGATGCTGCACCGGTTGAAATACCGCGTGGTATACAAGGTGGAAGGAGATCTGATATCGGTGGTACAAGTGCGCCACACCAGTCGCAGGCCCAGCAAGCGGTTCGGGCCGTAGGCCTTTCGATCATTCCATCGTGCCAAGCGATCAAATGCGATGGTCCACGGATGGTCTCTCCATCGCCTCCCCGCCCCAGGTAAAGAGGTTTTCACCCCAACCACTCAAGGCCATCACCTCCACGGATGGCCGCAGATGCTGATGCCTGCGGCATCATTCCCGGCACCTATCGGGGGCCTGCGGTCAAACTCGGTTATCCCTAACTTTACGCTACCAACCACGCCGCCATGACCGCCGTTGAGCTGAGGACCGAGATCACACGCATGCTGAAAGGCGTGACTGACACCAGCATCCTGGAACAGGTGAAGGCTTTCCTGCGTGAACGCTTGGAAGCCGGGGAAGAGGATGATGAAATAACCGACGAGGAATACGCGGCATTTGAGGAAATGCGGGCCAAGCGCCTGCGTGGCGAAGTGAAGTTCCTGACACGGGAAGAGTCCATGGCCGAGGTCCGACGCTTGATCAACGAAAAGCGCCGATGACGTACCGGCTGCACGTATCTCCGGTGGTTCACTTGGAGATTGCCAGCATATACCGATACCGGGAAGACAACCTGAGCTCAGGTGCCGGTGACCGGTTTCTTAAGGCGTTGTCGGATTGTTACGAGGCGATTTTGGCAAATCCGTACGGATTCCAGATCCGCAAGGGCCTATATCGACATGCTCCGCTGCGTCGTCTGAAGTATCGCGTGGTGTATGAAGTGGAAGGAGATACCATCTTCGTGTATCAAGTACGCCACACCAGCCGCAGGCCCAGCAAGCGGTTCGGGCCGTAGGCCCTCCGATCATTCCATGGTGCCAAGCAATCAAATGCGATGGTCCACAGAAAGCCTCGCTGTTGCCTCCCTGACCCCGTCAATGACCTTCAAACCCGACCGCTTTTAGCCATTTCCCGTTGGGATGGCTACAGATGGCGATGCCTGCGGCATCAGCCCGCCCGGTATTGGGGCTTGCTCCGCGCCACCGCGCTTAGCGCGGTAGCGTCAGTCCCCATGGCCGGGCCACTTCCTTGCCCTCGCAGCACTTCTTGTACTTCTTCCCGCTGCCGCAGGGGCAGGGGTCGTTGCGGCCCACCTTCGGTGCGGAACGGGTGATGGGCAGGCGGGCGGGCGGGGCATCGGGCCAGGCATCGTCCTCATCTTCGGTATCCTCTTCGTCCTCCCAGGCCCGTTCCTCGGCATCGGCCAGTTCCGCATAGCGTGCCTCCACATCGAGCATTTCGCGCTTGTGGATCCGATGCTTCGGCTTGGCGAATTCCTCGCGCACGGTTTCAATGCTGCCGCAGACGAACGAGGGCACGATGCCCCGGGCATACAGGGCCTCCACCGCCGGCAGCAGGGATGAAAGGCCGAGCTCGAGGATGTCGCCCACCATCATGCCCAGCAGGGTGGCGTCCATCACTTCCTCATCGGCCTGCGCGGCGGTGTAGAAGGCGAGCAGCCCGGCGTACCATTCTTCGATGGCGGGCAGCAGTTCCGGGCGGTGCAGGCCCAATTGGCAGATCGCCTCGGACACCACCACCTTGCCGAAGGCGTGCAGGCGCGGGGTGCGCATGAACGCGTCCAGCCGGTCCAGTTGCCCTTCCGCCAGGTTGGCCACGGTGGTCCACACATCCTCCGTGAGCCAGTCGCCCAGGAAGAGCTCCGAATACTCGCTGCTTTGGGAGAGTGCCAGCAGCACGGCCTCCAAGCTGTCCGCGCCGGGCCGTTCACCTAGGAGTATCAGCGCGTGGTGTACAAAACAGAGGTCCTCGTTCCACAGTTCGTCCAGGTGCTCCTTGTAATGGTGGAAACGGTCGATGCCATGCTGCACGATGGCCGTGAGGTCCTGCACCAGGGTTTCACGCGGCAGGGCGAGCAGGGCCTGCACCTCTTCCGGCATCAGGTCCATGGACCGCTCCATCAACACGTTCAGCTCCGGGTTGTGCAACACCAGCTCGCGGCCGGCATGCGGGCTTTCGGGCTGCTTGTCGAAGTTTATCCTCGGCATCTCCTCCAGTTGTGCCTGGTGGTCGACAAAGCTCTTCAGCGAAGCGCCCATGGCGATCTGGGCGCTCATTTTATCCAGCCATTCCTCGTTGTCGCTCACCGAACGCAGGGCCTCCAGCCGCTCGCGGGCGCGGTCCAGTTCGTGCGTCACCGCCATCAGGTACTTCAGGCAGGCGTGCTCGTATGCCTCCACCTCGTAGATGTGGAACTCCGCGTGGCCGGGGAAGCGCTCCTCGATGCGCAGGGCCGGGCCCAGGTGCTGCAACGCTTCTTCCGCACGGCCTTCGGACATGCGTACATCGGCTAGGCTCGTCTGCGCGAAGAGATAATCCGGGAAGCGCCCGGCGGTCTGTTCGATCACGGCAATGGCCTGGTCCTGTTCGCCCCGGATGTCGTGCCACGCCGCAAGGTGGTTGAGGAAGACGGGATTGCCCGGGTATCGCTGTGCCTGTTTGCGGATGTATTTGCCCGCGCTGGCCAGCCCGGACCGGGCCAGGTCCAGGGTCTTGGCGATCTCGGTCCGCTGGTCGGTGTCAATGCCGTAGCGGGCATCGCGCAGGTCCTCGCTATCGGTGATGGTGAGGTGGGCAAGGTGGCCGGTGGGGGAATACAAGGTGCGCATGGGTGCGGAAGGCGTGTGGGCGAAGGTAGGTGGCGGGGAAGTCCACGATGCCCGCGTGCATCTTCCGCATGACGGATGAAGGGCTCCCGCGTGGCGATCACCGCCAATACGGCTTCCACTTCCTGCGGCGGGCGGCTGCACACGATGTCGATGTCGCGCGAGAACCGCCGCACGGGGTCCAAGTGAAGGAGCAGACTGGTGCCGCCCTTGAAGAGGAAGGGCAGGCCGCTTTCGGCCAAGTGTGCCAGCAGGGTGAGTGCGTACACCGTCTTTTCCAAGATGCCGGGATCGCAGCGGCCCAACTGGTAGCGCTGCCGCTCCAGCCATGCTTCACCATAAGCCCCGGGGTTGAACATGGTGAACTAACCATTGTCAATGGGCGGCGTTCATTGACGTTGGTTAGTCCCATCAACAAACGCCGCTTCTACGCCACGCGATGCCGCATAGCGGTGAACGACAGCCATTTGCACAAGGAATGTTTCCATGATCCGCTGTATCGTGTCCCGTGCCTCGTGCGGGTCCATGATGGGCAGGTGTTGGCTTTCCAGCAGCAGGTCCACCAGCACTTGTTCGGGGGCGGCCTGTTTGCCATGGGGGGGTGGCCGGCATTGGAGCATCTCTCGCAGCACCACCATCCGTGCGCTCGGCCGCAGCCGCTTGGCGCCCTCCTTGGGCAAGGGATCCACCAGCACGTTCCATCCCTCCGCCTCCAAATGCTCGCCCACCGGCATCAGTGCCTCGTAAGGCACATGCACGAAGGCCACACCATGCGCCAGCAAATGGTGCATCCAGGGATTCACCTGCAGGGTGTTCCATGCAGTGAATTCCACCAAGGGGAATGCCTTCTTCAGTTCCCGGATCAACTTGGCCACCGGCGTCGTGTCCAACTTCAATGGTTCGCTCAAGCCGCCATACCATCCACGTCCGGCGTTGAACACGATCTGCTTCTTCAGCGCCTCGTTCAGGTATTGCTTCAGGGTGCTGTCGGCAATGGGCAGCCCCGCCTCGCGCACCGCAGCGCGGATGGCCGCATAGCTTAGGTACGGTGCGTGCCGCTCCGCCATAAGGCGGGCAAGCAATTCATACAGTTGGGCCTTGGCGGACATGGTTGCTCATACGCGGTCAACGCTTCGGACGCTTGCGCCATAGATGGCGACGGAGCACGACGGCGCAGCCAAGGTAGCGGGGATGAGGCAAGCAGCTTATAATGGCAACGGCCTTGACCTCCAGCACGAAGGTCATTCCCTGGTCCGATGCATATCGGACCCGTTGCGGATCATCCGCAAGGATTCTTCCGCTGTGTAGGACCGGCTCTTTCCGCTCAGGTGGTCAGCCCGCTGTTTCTCCAGTTCGGCCAACTCTTCCTCCGTGAAGTCCTCGCCGGCCTCCATCTCCTTTTCGATGGCCTCGCCGATCCGTTGCAGGGCCTTGGTGTCCCACACCAACAGGAGACGCTCAACGAGGCTCAATTTCAAACTGGCCGTATCCATGGCTATCGATGTTCATTCAAGAGTACGCATTCGGGCCATGCCTTCCGAGGCTCTTCATCACCGTTATCTCCCGACCCCTTTTTTCATGTTTCATGTTTCATGTTTCATGTTTCATGTTTTGAAGAACCCTCCCGTCCTCCATCTCGATCACCCTGTCCGTCCGCTTCGCGAAGTCCCGGTCATGCGTCACCACCAGCAGGCTGCGCTTGTGCTCGTCGGCGATCTGGCGGAAGATCTCGAAGACGATCTCGGTGTTATGGCTATCCAGGTTGCCGGTGGGTTCGTCACCCATGATGATCAGCGGGTCGTTGATCATCGCCCGGGCGATGGCCACGCGCTGTTTCTGGCCGCCGCTCACCTGGTGGGCGCCCTTCAGGGCCTGGTCGGCGATGCCGAGGGTGCGCAACAGCTCCATGGCGCGGTGCTCCACCTCGGCGCGGCTCTTCAGGCCCAGCTTCAGGCCGGGCAGCATCACGTTGTGCAGCACGCTGAACTCGTTGAGCAGGTAGTGGAACTGGAATACGAAGCCGATCTTCTCGTTGCGGATGCGCGCCAGCCGGTCCGGGCCGGCCAGGCGCGTGGGCTCGCCGTCGATCCGCAGCTCGCCCTGGTAGTCCGTGTCCATGGTGCTGAGGATGTACAGCAGGGTGCTCTTGCCGCAGCCGCTCTTGCCGGTGATGCTCACGAACTCGCCCCGCTCCAGCCGGAAGCTCACGTCCTTCAGCACCTGCACGGTCATGGGGTCGTGGAAGGACTTGTTGACCTTCTGGACTTCCAGGACGGGGTTATGCGTGTTCATCGGTTGCGTTGGGGGGCGGGGTGGTGGTCGGTCTTTATGTGGTTGTGTTGGCGGGCGAATCATGATTCGCCCCTACGTATGTGCACCTATCACCTATCACCTATCACCTATCACCATTCACCCCATCATTTCCCTCGAATGATTTCCACCGGATCCACTTTGGCCGCCCGGCGCGCGGGGAACCAACCGGCCACCCACGAGGTGATGAGGGCAAAGGAGATGGCGATGACGTAGAATTTCGGACTGAAATCCACCGGGAAGTGGGTGACGGCCGGGATGGCCTCCGGATGGAAGGGCACGTTGTTGATCACGTTCTGCAGGGTGTAGCCCACCACCACGCCGCCGATGGCACCGCTGACACCGATGACCAGGCTGAGCAGCAGGAAGATCCACTGCACGTCGCGGCCGCTGAAGCCGGTGGCCTTCAGGATGGCGATGGCATCCAGCTTCTCGTTGATCATCATGTTCAGGATGTTGTAGATGCCGAAGCCGGCCACGATCAGCAGCACGATGCCCACGGCGTAGCTGATGATGCTGCGCACGTTGCTGCCGGTCTCGAACTGGGCATTGGCCGTTTGGATGTCCATGGCCTGCACGGGGAAGCGGGCGGCCAGCTCCTTGGCCATGGCAGGGGCAGCCTCGATGTCGCGCAGCTTCACGTTCACGTCCGTGATGTAGCTGGCGGGGCGGGCCAGCAGGCGCTGCACGGTGGTGATGTTGGCATAGCACTGCACCTTGTCGAACTCGGCGATGCCACTTTGGAAATAGCCCACCACGCGCAGCATGGCGCGTTCGCCGGCGGCGGTGGTCAGCTGCACCTGGTCGCCGATGCGCGCCTCCATGATGTCCGCCAGCTTCTTGCCCAGGATCACGGTGTTGTTGCCGCGCACCAGGTCGGTGGGATCGCCGCCCACCATGTAGTCGCCGAACATGTAGTACTGCATTTCGCGCCGCACGTCCATGCCGATCACCTGCCCGTTGAGGTCGGTGGTGCCCACGTGGAAGAGCACCTGCGCCACCAGCCGGGGCGTGACGTCCACCACGCGCGGGTCGTTCTCCAGGGCCTGCATCATGGCGTGGGCGTTGCGCAGGCGCGGCAGGTCGTCCTTGGGCTTCACCGAGCGGACGAAGTGGTGGGCGGGCGGCGCGGCGCTGTCGGCGTAGGCCAGCTGCACCGGTTGCTCTGCCGAGGGCGTGGGCTCGTGGTAGAGGCGCACGTGCGGCGTGCGGTTCAGGATCAGGCCGTCCAGCAGGCCGTTGAGCCCGTGCATGAAGCCGAGCAGGGTGACGAACATGGCAATGCTGAACATGACGCCCCCGGCAGCCACGAGCGTCTGGCGCATCTTGGCGCGCAGCAGCGTGAGGGAGATGTTGGCCAGCAGGCGCATGGTGCCGGGACTATATGAGGCCGTAGTGCTCGCGGGTATCTGAGTCGTTGCACATAGTCTTCGTCAGTAATCGCGCTTCCGGCTTCTTGATTTGTTACTTTTTGTCCTGAGCCCCGACACGGTTATTTAAACTGTTGACCCGTGCAACACATTCTTCCGATTTTGCCGAGGATGTTGGGCCGGAAAAGTGATCAAACAATTCCTTCGCCTTGGTATAATACATTATCGCTTGTTTCAACCCTCCCAATGGAAGTTGAATGAATTGCCTGTCAATGCGTTCGGCATAATGGAAGCAATCGAATGCAAATCGCCACTTGTCATTGGTAAATCGATATCTGTTTTCAGCATCTTTAATTTCCTTTATCTCCTTTGGCAATTCTTCATAAAAACGAATCGTGTCATTGAAGTTATAAAACACGGTTCCCTTCTCTTTATCTTGAGCATAGGGCGCGTTTGAAAAAAAGGTGGCCATGGAGATTGGGCTCGTCAATAACTGCCATTGCGGCTCTATGGGTAAATGCTTTAAGGCGAACTCATCCGGGTCGGCGAAAACATACTGTATATCAAGTTCGCTCGTAGCAATCATTTCGCCTTCTGTCATCCTGACGAATCCTGATGCCCACGTAGCATCAACCAGCGCCCATTCATCATCAATGAAAACTGCATTCCACGTATGATCGGGCTTATTGGGTATGGTGCCTTCGACATACCCGAAGCCCTTTGAATAGCCGTCTATGTTGTAGCACTTAATGTCGACCGCTTCACACATCTTCTTTAACAGGTTGGAATACCCTCCGCAAATGGCTCTTCGTGTTTTGAAAACAGGATAAGCGTCCTGAAAATTATGAGTAACGCCCTTTGACCAATTGTCTCTTATTGAATATTCATAAACGTCATATGAGATGTTCAACGTAATCCAATAAGTGAATATTTCGACCTTCTCATATTCTGAATTAGCTGCAAGAGATAAGTGATTTGCAAGGTATTCAACTTTGTCATAGCGATTAAGTGGTATCTTTTTTGCATATTCGTACAGTCGTGTATTAAGGGAATCGAGTGCATGTAAGTTGAGCGTCGTTAGGATCCCCAATACGACAATCGTGATTCCTTTATTTATAAGTGCGGTCATCAGTCGTCTGGCCATAGCAGTTAGCTCACGGCTTGTGCAGCCGGGTTTGGGCATCAATCCCCTCCAGCACTTCCACCTGTTCCATGTCCCGCAGGCCGGTCTTCACGGCGGTCCTTTCCTTCTTGCCGGTGAGCACGTAGCCGCCGTCCACGATGTAGGCCGCTGGCACCAGCAATGCGTTCTCCTTGGTGCGGATCACGATGCTGGCCTCGGCGGTGAGGTTGGGGTACAGCCTCGGCGGCTTCTGCGTGAAGCGGGCCTCCACCTTGAAGGTGCGCGAGCGCTCGTTCATCAGCGGGACGATGCGCGACACCGTGGCCTCGAACACCTCCTTGCCGTAGCTGTCCAGCGTGACCAGCACGGACTGACCGGTGTGTACCTGGCGGATATCGAACTCGTCCACCTCCAGTTCCAGGTAGAGGTCATCGGCGCTGCCGATCACGGCCACGGCCTTTTGCGGCGTGGCCAGCTCGCCGGGCTCGATCATCAGGTCGTACACGATGCCGTCGATCAGGCTGGCGGGCATGCGGTCCTGTTGCCCGGCGGTGCTGATGGCGGCGTTGTTGCGGGCCACCTCCAGCTGCGTGCGCACATTGTCGCGGGTCTCGGCCAGCGTCTTGTTGGCGCGCACCCAGGCCGCACGGCTGGTGGTGAAGGCCAGCTCGCGCTGTTCCAGGTCAGTCCGGCTGCCGATCTGTTGCGCCCACAGGTTCTTCTGCCGCTCGTAGTTGGTGCTGTCCAGCAGGTACTTGCTGCGGGCCTGTTCGGCGGCATCCTTCAGCGGCACCAGCACGGGACCGTTCTCGGCGGCGTTGCGCTCCAGCAGCTGTACCTGGGCGGCGGCGCTGCGTTCGCCCGCCCCGCTGGTGCGGTCGTCAATGCGCATCAGCGGTTGCCCGGCCTTCACGGTGTCGCCCTCCTTCACCAACAGCTGCAGCACGGCGCCGGTGGCCGTGGGGTACACCTGGTATTGCCCTTGTGCTTTCACGAAGCCGTTGGCGTACACGCTCTCGGTGATGGGCCCTACCGTGGGGGTGATGGTGCCGTCGTCGCTGCCGCAACCGGCCAGCACGATCAAGAGGGCCCCGGCCACCCATGCCTGCGTTTTCATGGTCCGAATAGTATCGGGCGCAAATGTCGGGTGCATCGCGTTGGCGGTGAGAGACATTCGTCAAGCCCGTCCGTCCACCTCGGCCAAGAAATGCTTGCCCATTCCTTTGCGGGACACCACTGTTGGGGCATGGAACCTTTCAGCCGGCCGATCAACGTGGACCGATCGCTATCCCTATGGCCCGTATTCCTTGCTGGGCCTGCGGCGGGTATGCCTGACTTGGAACACGACCACCTCTTGGCCGATCAGCGCATACACCACGCGGTAGGGGAATTTCTTCAACTGAAGGTGCCGGTAGTTCTTCTTGCGGATGGCGTATCGCTCCGGACGTCGCTGGATCTCCCTATAGACCGTGTCAAGTCCTCTCTCGAAGCGATCGGCAAGCCGCTGGTCGATCTCTTTGTAATAGGCGTAGATCTCGGCGGTCTCCTTGATCGCCTCGGGCTTGATGACCAGCGTGAAGCTCATCCCTTGGTCCGATACTTATCGGACCCTTCACGCATCATGCGCAATGCTTCCTCGCGTGTGTACGATGCGCTTTCGCCGCTGAGGTGCCTGGCCTGGCGGCGATCCAATTCCTCGATCTCCTCGTCCGTATAGTCCTCCTGGTCGACCTCTTTGGCGATCTCCGTCTCAATGGCTGTTCCAATGCGCTTCAAGGCGGCCTCGTCCCACACCAGCATGAGGCGCTCCATCAGTGTTAGTTTGATGTTCGCGATGTCCATGGCTTTCGTTTCAGTCCGATGCTTAGCGGACCGATAAAGTTAGGACAACTCTCCCGCTGCCGGAAGCGGCAAGTTCCGATTCACCGACCACCAACCGTGAGAGCCCGGGAAAACCTCCCTCCTCAGGTTCGGGCATGATCTTCCATGAACGCATAACGTCCGGCTTATCAACCCCTGTGGAGAACTTGCGCCCGGTCTTTAAAAGCCCATGGCCCTAAGGAAGCCCGCATCTTCAACATTTCTGGCGCGAGCGTCCTCCGCTCGTGCCCCCTTTACGCCCTTTGCCCAGTGGCCCTCAACGAACTTGTAACGATCGCTCATGTGGATGAAGGTAGTGGAACGGCACGAGCGGAGGACGCTCGCGCCAGAGAGGGGGGGTGCGTAGTGGCATGCTGTGCATCGCAAAGAGCACGTTCTACAAATACGCACGGCTGCTCGGCCTCACGCGGCGCTTCCCCAAGGCTGTTCAAAAGCGTATCGGTCTACGGGCCTTGGCGCCCAACCAATTCCTGCACGTCGATACCACGCATTGGGACGTTGGCCCCGATCAACGCTTTTCCATCGCCATCGTCAGCGACAACTTCTCCAAAGCCGTGTTGGGCTGGAGCATCAGCACGCGCAAATACGCCGCCAACGTGATCGGCGCATTACAGCAGGCCATGACCACCGTGCGGCACCTTCACCCGACCTTGGCGAACACCACCTTGGTAGCGGATGGTGGCGGAGAGAACCATGCCGGTACCGTTGCCGAAATGCTGGTGAACAGCCGAAGGCCGACGATCACCAAGGTCATCGCGCAAGAGGACATCTCCTTCTCGAATTCACCCATCGAGGCGATCAACAAGATCCTGAAGCGATACTTGCGTTACCACAGGCCAGGCACTGAAAGTGCTCTGCGCGAAGTGGTCGCTTACGCATTGAACGACTATACCAACGCACGACCGCATGGCTCGCTCGACGGCCTAACGCCGTTGGAACGGTACACACGGCCGGAACTGAAGTTGGACCACCGTGGGCCCATGGCCCTGGCGCGCACCCTACGCATTGCGAGCAACCGGGGCGAAGGATGTGGTGCATGCGATCAGTGAAGGAAGGCCCGGAAGCTGTTCGGCTCCTCGTTCCAAAGCCGGGTTGCCCGGATCGCTTTGTCGTTTGCGATCACACTGATCGTTCGGCAATTCTGCTGTTCTCCTTCAGCTGATAGGTACGGCACCGCCAAAATGCGAAATTTGCAAAACAGCTATGGCTTCGTTGTATCGAAGGGGTGATTCCAGCTGTGCCGTGGATGTGGCACTGCACTTTGCCTGCTTCATCATAGTGCTGGTACAAGCGGCCCTTGAGGTTCTTTTCCCCCCTCTGGCGCGAGCGTCCTCCGCTCGTGCCCGCTTGCTTCTACGCCTCA
>DAOKZW010000052.1:0-18585 GCA_035325445.1 Flavobacteriales bacterium | reverse complement strand
GAATGTTCAGCCCCTCTGTGGGCCTATCCGATTGCGTTTATGAGTTGAATCCGGCGAATAATAGAATGCCAACCCGAGGAGGGACAAGATACCCAAACGGATGAAGGTGCGGTTATGGGCCACCATGGTTCACCTTGGGTTCATTTGAAGGACTGGGGAATGAGGGGGCACCAATGGCCACCTCTTCTTGTTGGAAGACGCATCGAGGAATGAAGGTTGCCATGACGTGATGGGGCGGGAATCGACAAGATCGTCGTCAAAGGCGGTGTGCGTCCACCTGAAACGCCCACCCGGCGCGATACAACGGCAACCAACCTCTTTGGCTTGCCGGCGCCTTGCATCCTTGCCCCTCCCCATTCCGATTCGCCACCGGCTGGCAACTTGTGTTCAGGCACCCTTCCGATCGGTGCCTGTGGCTGCGACTGCGCCACGCCGATGGGCCACGGCCGTTCATGGCCCCCCCTGGTTCCCGCTGTTGCTTTGCTCATCTGCCTGGCCGCGCTTACGGTGCTTTGCAAACTTCCAACATTGCAAGACACGGCGCAAGATGCAGGGTCACGTGATCGCAAGACCTTGTGTCTTTTATTCGGCGCCGGGCTTGCCTTCATCCAAGGCCTTCCCGACCAACCTAAAATGGTACCGGGGGGCCTACGGGATACACCACCGCTACCTGTTCCGCTTTGGCATTCGGAGTTGAGGGGGAATGCCAAGTGGCCCGGGCCGGACCTGGAAACGGCCCCGCATCAATGGCCGGTCAGTATCGCCAGAAGCGCACCGGCCACCACGGTTACAAACCTCCGGGCATTGAACCGATGATCAGGGGTTGACTCGAAAATGATGGTTGTGCTGATATGCAACAACATCCCTATGGCCAAGGCCAAGGCACCGGAAAGGAAATCCTCCCCCATGCTTGTGCCGAAGACATGACCGAACAGGATCCCCAATGGTGCGGCCACGGCAAAAATGGCCAAGGTCGCCCAAGACCTGGCCGCATTCACCCCGGCCCTTTGCAATACCGTGGCCAAGGCAATGGCCATGGGAAGTTTGTGCAGCAACACACCGGCCACGAATGCAAGTTCGCCACCCACCCTGGGGTCTGCAAAAGGCATTCCTTCCGTGAAGGAATGAACGAAGAGGCTGATCAATGTAACCAATGGCAGGGTGCGCACCCCTTTGCCGCGGTGGCCCACATGTACATGCGCGTGGCCATGCTCGATCCCATGGCTGAAGAACTCCAAGGCCACCTGCAACATAAATCCGGCCAGCACCCAAAGGCCCACATGGCCATGGTCACGGGCATACAGCTCGGGCAACATGTGCAGCACGGTCACCCCTAGGAGGAAGGCCCCACTAAAGGCCAATAACAACTTCACCTGCACAGGGTCCGTGGCCCTGAACCGGACCCATGCGCCAGCCACCAAGGGCAGGGCGAGGAAAAGGATGACAAGTAGCCCTATGCCCATTACTGTTTTCTCGCCCAAGTAACCATACGCTCCGATCGTTCCGGGTCGAACGGAAGCTGGCAGGATCCGTCCGTAACCTCCTCCACGCGCAAGCCTGCGCGGGCGACCATGCTTTCCACCTCGGGCAGGTCCCAAGCATGCACCCGCTCCTCGTAAACATCCTCCCCGCCGGGATGGGTCACACGGATTTGTTTCAAGACATCCGTCCCTTCCATCATCCTATTGATCTCAAATCGAACGCCCTCCACTTCCTTCACTTCTTCCCGCACAAGATTGGCCGAAACATGGCGGCCATTCATCAAATCCAGAATAAAAAGGCCATTGTGCTTGAGGGCCTGGGCAGCGGCCTGCACCGCCCGTGCATCATCCTCCCTATCGTCGGTATAGCCCAGGCTTGTAAACAAGCAGATCACGGCATCATAAGCAGCCGTGGCGTACGGCTCACGAATGTCAAAGACATCAAAATGCGCGGTTGGCGCGGCTTCGCGGGCCTCCTTGATGCTTTCCGGGGAAATGTCGATCCCGGTCACTTCCAAACCTTTCCGCACCAGCACCGCCGCATGCCTTCCCCGTCCGCACGCCAAGTCCAGCACCCGGTTTCCCGGCAGCAGCCCCGCCTTCGCCATCATTGGCTCCAACATCTCCCGTGCGTCGTCTTCGTTCCTATGGCCGTACAACAGGGCATACCATGGTGTGCCGAACCATCCATTGAAGCAACCCCCACTCATGTCCGAGGGGCGAAATTTAGCCTCTTTGCGAGGCTCCTCGACAACCCGCCTCATCGGCCCGCCGTCCGATTGGGGAAACCCCATCCCATAACGCCCCGTCCGTTCACAATTCCGTGAATAACTCGCCCCCCACCTTGGGCGAAACCAGGGGATGCCGATTGTTCTTTGCCTATTGGCACAACCCCTCGTGCCCTGCCATTATGATAGAGCGCATTTTCGATCTATATGATGATTTGGAAACCCAGCGGATCATGCTGTCTTTCAAGGGCGACCTGTCACCCGACCTGATCAGTGCGATCTTGGGCCTGATCGAGCAAAAGCTGGCCTCCACCGAACCTGACCCCAAGACGCGGAAACGCGTGTTCAACGTGGTCATGGAATGTCTCCAAAACCTATACCACCACAATAAACGCATTGTCGGCCCGGATGGCCCATCCCTTTTGGAGGAGCACCAGGGCGTGGTAATGGTCGGGCACGCGGATATGGGTTATTCCATCCTGACGGGCAATTCCATGGCCAAGGATGAGGTGACGGAACTGAAAAGGAGGCTCGACCAAGTGAATGGCTGCGAGCCGGAACAACTCCGGGCCTTGTACAAGACGGCCTTGGACGATGGCCAATACACCCCATCAGGTGGCGGTGGACTGGGCCTCATCGATATCGCACGCAAAAGCGGACGCAAGCTGGAATATGGCTTTGTCCCCTTGGACAACAACAACACCTTCTTCAGCCTGAACGTGAACGTGACCCCTTGAAGAGAACGCAACCATGAACGACATCCTGTTGGAGGGGACCGCCAAGACCCCCACTGTTCATTTCAACAGCACCACTGGCACCTTGGAGCTCCGCGGGCGCTCCATTCCGGAAAACCCCATTGAGTTTTACAAGCCGTTGATCGATTGGATCGATCATTACAGCCGTAGCCCCAGACCCAACACCCAGCTAAAGGTGCAGCTGGAATACTTCAACACCAGTTCAAGCAAGTGCATCTTGGATCTGTTCAAGAAATTGGAAACCGTGCGCAGTTCGGGCAATGACGTGCAGGTGCTCTGGCACTACGAGGCGGATGACGAGGATATGTTGGAGGCCGGCGAGGACTACCAAGCGATCATCAACCTGCCTTTCAAGATGATCCAAGTGGAGGAAGTGGACGACAAATAAGGTCGGGAGGCCGTGACTTGGCGGTGGCAGCCGTTTTATCACCTGGAAGGTATCCGGGAGAGGGCGGCGACCAACCAAGGGAAGAGCCCATATCGCAGCGCTGCGCCGAACAACAGGGACATGCCCCACAGGAAGGCGACATTGGCCCACAAGGTCGGTACATCACGTCCAAAAATTCGTTTCACCGGCGCATAAAAATGGGCAGTCCAAATGTTCGCCTCCTTCGGCCACAGATAGATGGGATCCGATTTTCGGACCAGTTCACCGCGTGATTCCGTGATCAGGTTCACATCATTCTTGTTGGTGACAAAGTCGGCCAAACTTTCATTGCGGTTTTCATCCAGCAATTGGAAATAAGCCTGCTTTTTTTCCGGTGTGGCGGTCATTTCCATGACCCGCATCTCCTTCACACGTTCCGCCTCGCGATACACATTCCTATAGTGTTGCACCAATAACTGCAAAGTGCCGTCCAGGTCGTCCAGTATCTGCAGATCCACTTTCCCGGGTGCCAATCGGTCCAGGTCGATCGGTTTCAATCCTTTCAGGTCGCGGATCTCCTGGCCGATCTCCTTCCGGATAAGCCGGAGATCAGCAGCCATGTCTGCGCCATGTTCCCTTTCTGTTCCCAAGGCCTTCCTCACCCGGAAGCTTCGCTCTTGGAGTTCGCGCACCCAAAGGTCCTTCTTCCAGTTGGCGGTCTTCATGCGCCGGTCCAGGTCATAGAACAGTTTCTCGTAATCGTTATCGATGAACTGCGACACGGCCATGGCCTCATAGGCCCATCGGCTCGCCATGATGTTGCCCACCCACGGAACGCTCTTCTCCGAGGCAAACCAGGGATGCAGCTTATCGAATCTGACGATGATCCCGCTGAACATCAATTGCGGTATGATCAGGACCGGGATCATCATGTATATGACCTTGGCGCTGTTGAAACTGTCGCTGACATTCAATCCCAGGACGTTGGCGAAGCATGCGGTCGAAAACAGTACCACCCAGTGCTGAAGACCGAGTCCCTTGAATCCCAGGACGGCATCACCGACCAAGACAAAGAGCGAGGTTTGGAAGGCGGAAATAAGGAACAACAGGCCGATCTTGCTCAGCAAATAGCTGGTCCTGCTCAAGGCCAGGAATTTCTCCCGCTGCAAGATCTTTCTGTCGCGGATGATCTCTTCAGCTGCCACGGACAACCCCAGGAACAGGGAGATGATCACGGCAATGAAGAGGTACTGGGGAATATTGTCATTCTGGCGGAACACATAGGTCGCCCCCTCCCCGAGTGCACCGCCACTGAAGCGCAAGAAGAAAGCCATGAAAAAGGCCAGGACCGGCGCTTCCAGCAAATTGATCAGCACATACTGGCGGTTGGCCAACTTAGCCAGCGCATCCCGCTTGAAAAAGACCAGCATTTGGCGCCACTGGCCAGGTGCCTTGAACGTGCTTGCGGGGGTGTGGCTCCCATCCGGCACTTGGGCCACGCGCACTTCCATCTGGGCCCGGAACACCTCATTCCAAGCATCGGGCCCGATGCGCCTCTGGTCAGTCTCCGTACCGTACTCGTCCACGATCTTCGCCTCCAGGATATTGAAGATCTGTTCAGGGTTCACATTGCCGCAGGTCTCACATTGGCCCATCTCGCTATCGGCCTGCGCAGTAACCTTCTTGAAGTACACCACGGCATCCACGGGATCCCCGTAATAAACGGGGTTCCCCTCTTGGTCCATCAAAAGCAGGCGGTCGAAGAGCTTGAAAATGTCCGATGAAGGCTGGTGGATCACCGTAAAAATGATCCGTCCCTTGAGGGCCAGTTCCTTCAGCAGGTCCATGATATTTTCCGAATCCCTCGAACTCAATCCGCTCGTGGGCTCGTCCACGAACAGCAGGCTCGGTTCGCGGATCAATTCCAAGGCAATGTTGAGCCGCTTCCGCTGTCCGCCGCTGATGGTCTTATCCAAGGCACTGCCCACCTTCAGGTCCTTGATCTCGTACAATCCCAAGCTCTGCAGCAAGGCCAGTACCCGCCTGTCAATTTCCCGATCTTCTTGGTCCCCAAAGCAAAGTTTGGCGTTGTAGAACAGGTTTTGGTACACGGTCAGTTCCTCGATCAGCAGGTCGTCCTGGCTGATGTACCCGATCACTCCACGTATTTGGTCCGCTTGGGTGTGCACGTCCACCCCGTTGATGGTGACCTTTCCTTTCGATGGCTTCAGATTGCCGTTCAAGACATTGAGCAAGGTGCTTTTCCCACTGCCGCTGCCTCCCATGATGCCAATGAGCTTCCCACTGGTTTCCGCCAGGTGCAGTTCATGCAAGCCCATGTGTCCATTGGGAAAGCAATACTCTATCGCGTCCGCCTTGAAGACGATCCGTTCCGCCTTGCCATCCTCGAAATACTTGGAGAGGATTTCACTGTAATACACAGGTGGCCCTTGTGATGGCCGGAGGGAAGCGCCATTCTCCAGCACATATACCGGCCCTACGGCCACCGGCTTACCGTTCAGCCGGAGGTTATCCCCCCCCGAATAGCGCATTAAGTGGAGAGCGACCCCCGGTACGAACAACACCCTCACCTCCCCGGCCAGGTGATGGGCGTGCAGGTGCTTGGCATGCTTCAGGCCTTGGCTGGCCCCCGCATTGATGTATAGCAAGTCTTCAAGGTCCTCCTGCGGTCCTCCCCCCCCTCCCACAAAAGCGCTGCACCGGGCGAATTCATCCTGCCCGATATTGAAGGTATCGGCCACAGTGCTGACAAAATCGGCCTCTTGAGGCAGCATTTCGCCCCGGCTATGGACAAGCTCCAGCAGGTAGACGAGGACGACGAATTTTTGCCGTTGGTTGAGTTCTTCGTTGACCTCGGTGCAGATCTTCAGGACCTTCACCGAGTTCAGGCTGGTGCGCTTCCTGCCTCGCTCGCTTTTCCCGCCGCTGGTATGGTACGCCGCAACAAAAGCCTCGAACATGGCCATGTGCTCAAGCACCACCGGGGCGGTGAACTGCCTGGACAGGAATCGGCGCACCGCATCGTGGCCGCTTGGGCCATCATCGTCCCGCCCTGTTTTCGCGATGATCGCGAAAAGCTGCAATAAGGCCCTGAGGATCTTTTCTGACATCTTCTGGCCGGTCGTGGCCTACGGCACGAAACAGCGACGGCCCTCTTCAACGAGAGGGCCGTCCATAAGTTTCCGCTCTTGTGCGGCTTATCGCTTGAACCCGATCAGCAACACGGCACAGCCGCTATTGGCCTTGCCCGGATCCAGCTCTGCATTGATGATCACATCCAAGGTATTGGCCACCACCAGGTCCCAGTACGGCTCATTGTTCAGCTCCTTGTTGGAGAACAGGAGATTGCGTTGTTTGTCGTATACGCTGAAGATGAGGTTGCCCTCGGAGAGGCCGCTACATGCTGCCACCCGGTATGTGGCGCCCCCGAACAACGTGGCTTCAAATTCAGCCACTTCATCCTCCCGCAACAGAGCCCGATAGAACTGCCCGTCCGGAATGTACTCCGCCGTGATGTTCTTCTCGCAGATGGAGGCGATGGTGTCACATTGGGCGAAGGCTTCGCTCCCCCCAAGCAACCCTGCGCAAGCGGCTATCATAAAGAAGGTCCTTCTCATGTTCATGCTGTAATGGCGGCGCGGATGGCCCGCACCTTGCTAATGATCTCCTGCAAGGCCTCTTGGGCAATTTCGGTCTTGCTTGTGCTGTTGATGTAGGTGACCTTGTTCCCGACGTCTTGGGTGGGCTCCACGAACTGGTACTCCCTCTTCACTTGCCCGTAGGCCGTGGCCAGCTCCTTCAAGGATGCCACGAGTTCCGTTGCTCCCGGATCATGCCCAAGCATTTCGATCAGGTTGTCCAAGGTGTGCCCCTGTTCGGCCACTCGCGCAACCACCCTGGGATCCAGGACACTTCCCCCTTCCCCCAAGGTCAAATAAAGCCCTTCGATCCATCCGCCGGCCAAAACCCTCACGGAAACGCTCTCCCGCTGATCTTCCTTCAGGTACTTGTCAGCCGACCGGAATGCGGTCCCCGTGAGCTTTAACAAGCTATCCTCGTCGTTGATGCTGTTCCTGAAGCTCGCCATCAATTCCTTGTCAAAGGCATTGGCCACATTGAGGTGCGAGGCAAGTTCCTCCACCGCCTTCAGGGTTTTCAATGCTTTTTGGCCGTCCTTATACACGGCCAAATAGGCCAGGTCCGCCCCATACACTCCCAACGCCAATGCTTGGCTTTCCTTGGAAGCAAACTGCCCCACCCTTTCCGGGGCCAAAGGGAGCCCACTGGCGTAGGGTGTCTTCATCTGATGGATGAGGAGCACGGTTTGCACCGGGGACGGGATGCTGAACAGCTTGTCGCCCACCTTCAATAGATTGCTTCCTTCTGTTTGGGCGGCCGTGGTGTCTTCGGCGACATCAGCTTGACCTTGCTGGCCGGGGCCGCCACAGGCGGCCAAGCCAAAAGCCAGCAACAAGGTCGCAGGCCACATATACACTTTGTGCACCGTCATTTCAGGGAATTCGGGGATTGAAGGGTATCACTAGGGCACGAATTTATCTTTCGCACAAGGGCCCAGAACCCTGCGACCAAGCAGTTTTCAACACCATGCCGGGGCGAGTGCGGCCCATGTGCGCATGGGCCGCTTCACGCCCATCTTCACCATCGGTAAAGGATGGGCACCGGTATTGGGATAAACTTGCATCTTCCATCCGCCTCGCCTTGCCTGTTTACGCCGATATCATCCTGCCTCTTGCCGTTCCCGGCCCTTTCACTTACGAAATACCGGAGGACATGGTTCCAAAAGTGGGGCCCGGCCTTCGGGTGGTGGTTCCTTTTGGCAAGGGGCGCAAGGTGTACAGCGGTATGGTGGTCCATACGCATGGCTCCCTTCCCCCAGGTCGCTTGGTACGCTCCATCATAGGGGTATTGGACGATGCCCCGGTGGCCACTCCGCACCAACTGGCCTTATGGCAGGCCATCGGTGACCATTACATGTGCACCACCGGTGAGGTGATGTTGGCAGCCATGCCTGCAGCCTTGGTCCTAAGCAGTTCCACACGGTTGGTGGCGGCACCGGAAAGCTCCCCTGCCTGGACGGGCAATGACCGGCAGGACCTGCTCCTGGATGCTTTGGAACAGCGCCACGAGCTGAGTTTGGCCGAGGCTGCGGAGCTCATTGGCCGAAAGGACCCCATGCCCATCATCAAGAAGCTTTTGGATAGCGGGGCGCTGATGTTGGCCGAGGACCTGCAGGCCGATTGGAAGCCCCGGATGGAAAAGTTTGTTCGTTTGACGGAAAAGGCCCGAAGCAACGAAGCCCTACACGACTGGTTCGACAAGTTGGAGCGTGCGCCCAAGCAATTGCATTTGCTGATGCGGTACATTGAACTAAGCCGGTGCTTGGGCGATGATCCGCGGGAGGTTCGGCGGGATGAGCTACTGAAGCGGAGCCAGGCCAGCGCGGCCGAGTTGAACCGCCTGTGTGACAAGGGGGTGTTCCTGATCGAAGAACGCTTGGCGGGCATGCCTTCCGCGGAGGCTGCGCGCCAGGGGCAATCTGCCCTCTCCGATGCGCAGCAGCGGGCCTTGGCAGACGTTCGGGCCGACTTTATGGACAAGAACACGGTCCTCCTTCATGGTGTTACCGCCTCAGGCAAAACGGAGCTGTACATGGAGCTCATGTCCGAAGTGATCGCGCAGGGGCAGCAAGTTCTTTACCTCTTGCCGGAGATCGCGCTTACCACCCAAGTGGTGGCCCGTATGCGGGCGCGGTTCGGCGGGCAGGTGGCCGTTTTCCACTCCAGGCTGTCGCCACGTGAACGGGCGGACCTGTGGATGCGCATGATCCGGGATCCCCAAGCCCATTCCGTGGTTGTGGGCGCACGATCCGCCCTGTTCCTGCCATTCCATCGCTTGGGCCTGGTGGTTGTGGATGAAGAGCACGACCCCAGCTACAAGCAACACGACCCTGCTCCCCGCTATAATGCGCGGGACATGGCCGTGGTGCTGGCAGGGTTGCACGGGAGCAAAACCATGCTGGGCAGTGCCACACCCAGCATGGAGAGCCTGTACAATGCACGCACCGGCAAATACGGCCATGCCGAACTGCTCATCCGGTACGGAGAGGCGGCCCTGCCGGATATTGTCAAGGTGGACCTGGCCGACATGCAACGGCGCAAACGGATGCGTGGCAGCTTTTCGGAACCGCTCGTGCAGGCCATGGAAAAAGCTTTGTCCCGCAAGGAGCAGGTCATCATTTTTCAAAACCGCAGGGGTTATGTGCCTGCGTGGCAATGCGAAACCTGTGGCTGGGTACCCGAATGCGAGCACTGCGACGTGAGCCTCACCTACCATAAAGGCGACCACAGCCTGCGCTGCCACTACTGCGGACGGCATTATGCGCCACCCACCCAATGTGCCGCATGCGGCAGCCAGCGATTACGCATGGTGGGCCTGGGCACGGAAAAGGTGGAAGAGGAACTGGCCCTGTTGCTTCCTGATGCCCGGGTGGCACGCATGGACCAGGACACCACCCGGGGCAAGCACGGCTTCGAGCGCCTGCTCGAACGCTTTGGCCAAGGTGACATTGATATCTTGGTCGGAACGCAAATGGTAACCAAAGGCTTGGACTTTCACCAAGTGACCGTGGTAGGCATCCTGAACGCGGACCTCCTGATGCGTTTCCCTGACCTTCGCGCCCACGAGCGGGCCTTTCAATTGATGGCCCAAGTAGCGGGCCGGAGCGGTCGAAAGAGCGACCCCGGCACCGTATTCATACAAGCGCGCGACATCCATCACCCGATCATCGACCTGGTCGCACGACACGATGTAAAAGGCATGTACGACCGCGAACTACCCTTGCGGCAGGCCCACAACTACCCACCCTTCAGCCGCATGGTACGCCTGACCTTCAAACACCGGGACCCATCCCGGGTGGAAGCTACCGCACAAGCCTTGGCCCAAGCCCTGCGCGGCACGATGGGCGAGCGCGTGCTGGGCCCCGAGCCACCTCCTGTTGCACGGGTCCGTGACAAGCATCTACGCGTGGTCCTGCTCAAGCTAGGCCGCACCAACTACCGTACGGAGAAGGCCTTCCTTCGCGACATCATCGATCGCTTATTCACCGATAAACCGCATCGCTCCGTTCAATTGCAGGTGGACGTGGACCCGATCTGATGTCCTAGGCCCGGCCCCATTGCTCCCTGCACATGGGTCCTGGCGGCCCTGGTCTTGGCCGCTTCACTGATCCTTGTCCCGCAGCCCTTCGACGATGGCCCACAAGGCTGGCCAAATGGACCTTGAAGGCACCGGGGCCTGAAGCTCCATGTTTTCACCCGTCACCGGATGTGAAAATTGCAGTCGCCACGCATGCAGTGCGATGCTCCGGTCCGGTTCCCCTCGCCGTGCACCATACTTCACGTCTCCCTTGATCGCATGCCCGAAGGCCGCCAGCTGGGCCCTTATCTGGTGAAAGCTTCCGCCATCGGGCACCACTTCCAGCAAGGAATAACGCTCTCCTTGGGCCCGTACGGAATATTTTAAGGTCGCCATGCCTGCCGGATCTCGTTTTCCGCCATTCCTTGTTTCCACCTGCTGCACCGTGCTCTTTCGGGTCCCCCCGGCATGATGTAGCCTGTGCGTCAAGGTACCGGAGCCCTCCACCAGGCCCTCCACGATCGCCAGATAGGTCTTTTTCACCTTTCGCTCCCGGAAAAGGGCGTTCATACCCTGCAAGGCGCGGGTTGTCAATGTGAATACCACCAAGCCACTTACCGGTCGGTCCAAGCGGTGCGGCATGCCCAATTTCGCTTCCGGCATCAACGCCTCCCAAAGGTGCAGGAGGCTCTCTCCCCCGGCCCGGTCCGGTTGCACCCCCATGCCCGGTGGCTTATCCACCACCAAAAGATGCTCGTCCACATGGACTGGCCGTGTTCCCGGTGTCTCCACGGCCATCGTGCCCGGCACCTGGTGCGGTGGCTTCATTCGGATTCCGCCGTCATTTGCGGTCTTTGTACCACGTCATCAGTACTGCTCTCCGGCATTGGGAAAATCGCGTGCCCTGACATCCTTCACATAGTACCCCACTGCCTCGGTGATCACCGTGTACAGATCGGCATAACGCCTCAGGAATCTGGGATTGAACTCCTTGTTGATGCCCAGCATGTCGTGCATCACCAGCACCTGGCCATCCACACCACCCCCGGCGCCGATGCCGATGACCGGGATGGAAATACTTTGCGCCACTTCCTCGGCCAGTTTGGCGGGTATTTTTTCCAGCACGAGCGCAAAGCACCCGGCCTCTTCCAGCAGCTTGGCATCGCGGCGCAACCGTTCGGCCTCCGCCTCCTCTTTTGCCCGCACCACATACGTCCCGAACTTGTAGATGCTCTGAGGTGTCAATCCCAAGTGCCCCATTACCGGGATGCCTGCGGTCAAGATCCGCTCCACACTATCCAATACCTCCTCGCCCCCCTCCAGCTTCACGGCATGGGCACCGCTCTCTTTCATGATCCGGATGGCGGAGTTCAAGGCCCTTTTGGAGTTGCCCTGATAGGTGCCGAAAGGCAGATCCACCACCACCAAGGCCCTTGCGCAGCCCCGCACCACCCCCGCACCATGGTAAATCATCTGGTCCAGGGTGATCGGCAGGGTCGTTTCGTGGCCTGCCATCACATTGCTCGCACTGTCGCCCACCAAGACCACATCCACGCCTGCATTATCCATCAAGCGGGCCATGGAATAGTCGTATGCCGTGATCATGGCGATAGGCACTCCCTTCTGCTTCAATTCCTGCAAGGTGTGGGTTGTCACCCGTTTGATGTCCTTCACGATGCTGCTCATGGTGGTTGCTGGTTCGGGGTGCAAAACTATGCGGTTGAACATGGACGTGATCCACACCCCCGATCCTCGCCACGCCCGATCGCATCAGGGTGCCTCGAAGAACCTCGAGCCGATGGCACAAGCGTTTATCGTTCGTGTCAGTCAAGGCGCAACGAAAGGAAGCTACCCATAGGTAACTGACTGAGGAAGCAACTGGCACATCCCGGCCTGGCGGGAGGAGAATGACCGGGCGAGGTCCGATATGCATCGGACGCTTGCCCAAAGGGTCGGCGCGAAGTGCCGATGACGCGGGAGCGAGGTTCTTCGTGGTACCCATCAGGCACCCAACAGGCCTTATCTTCGCCCCTCATTTTTGAAGAGCATGACCATTCGCTTGTTTCTCCTTGGCGGCATTGCAGCCTTCTCGCTGGCCGGGTGCAACCCCGAGCTGGACGTAACCGCCCCGTACAAGGAAAGCACCGTGGTCTATGCCATGCTGGACAAGGACAGCACCACCCAATACATCAAGATCAACAAGACCTTCCTGGGCCCGGGCAACGCATTCGAGTACGCACAAGTACCGGACTCCACCGAGTTCCGGGAGGGTGAACTTGAAGCCGTCATCCACAAGGTGAAGAATGGCGTGGTGGTGGCTAGCTATACCCTTCGGGACACCATCTGGTCCCATGACCCGGGCATTTTTGCCGGCCCTTACCACAAGCTGTACTACTTCACTGCGGCGCTGGACTCGAGTGCCACATACCGTTTGGAGGCCACGGCCAAGGGCGTATTGGTCAGGGCGGAAACGCCGATCGTGGGCCGAGTGGCCCCTGCGCCCAACATATTGAGCCAGCCGCTGCGGCTTGTTGCAGTGGGCGGTGGCTACGTGTCGCCCCTGATGAAATTCGCATCGGCCGATTTCGGACGCAGGTACGATGTATCCTATCGATTCCGCTGGGATGATGTGGTTGGCACCGATACCATCAGCAGGAGTTTTACCCAGTCCATGGGAAGCGTGGTATCGAATGGGATCGTTGGCGGCGAGGCACTCAGCGTAACCATGTCGGGTGAATCATTTTTTCAAACGGTGGGGCTTCGTGCGGGTAACAACACGGCGGCGAGCCGCCGGATCTTTCGTGGGGTGGACATGATCTGGGCCACGGCAGGCCCGGACCTGTACAACTACCTGCAGCTGGGCAGTCCTATTTCGGGCCTTGTGGAGGAACGTCCCACCTATACCAACGTCGAGAACGGGTACGGCCTGTTTTCCACGCGCCGCTTCCTGGAAGTCACCTTCAACGGGTTGAACGCGCAAACCATCCCAGAACTGGTGCAAGGCCAGTACACGGCCGGGCTCAACTTCTGTGTTCCCGGGAGCAGCGAATTCGGCTGCGACTAAGGCCGCCCCTGTCCTTTTGGCAGGGTTGATTGCGACACAACTACGCATCCTACTGACAAGTGCAGCCCATTCCCGGGGCGTGGCACGGTGGTTGATCGTTCGCGGGCAGTAAATCGTAAAACCAATTGAACCTGTCCAGCAGGTTCCCAACGAACGAGAAATGAGCAAGATCATCGGTATTGACCTGGGTACGACCAACAGCTGCGTAGCGGTGATGGAAGGGAACGAGCCCGTGGTGATCGCCAACAGCGAGGGCAAGCGCACCACGCCGAGCATTGTGGCGTTCCTGGACAACGGGGAACGCAAGGTGGGCGATCCTGCAAAGCGGCAGTCGATCACAAACCCCAAGAACACGATCTACTCGATCAAGCGATTCATGGGGAATACGTATGAAGAGGACGCGAAGGAGATTTCGAGGGTACCTTACCAAGTGGTGAGGGGCAACAACGGCATGCCGCAGATCAAGGTGGGTGACCGTCAATACACGCCCCAGGAAATTTCGGCCACCATTCTTCAGAAGATGAAGAAGACGGCCGAAGATTACTTGGGCACCACGGTCAGCGAGGCTGTCATTACTGTTCCGGCGTACTTCAACGACTCCCAGCGCCAAGCCACCAAGGAAGCGGGCGAGATTGCGGGACTGAAGGTGCGCCGAATCATCAACGAACCCACCGCAGCCGCCTTGGCCTATGGCCTCGACAAGAAGCACAAGGAGCAGAAAGTCGTCGTCTTCGACTGCGGGGGCGGCACCCATGACGTAAGCGTGCTGGAACTGGGCGACGGCGTGTTCGAAGTGAAGAGCACGGATGGTGACACCCACTTGGGCGGCGATGATTTCGACCAGGTGCTGATTGACTGGCTGGCCGATGAATTCAAGAATGATGAAGGTGTGGACCTGCGCCAGGACCCGATGGCCCTGCAGCGTTTGAAGGATGCCGCCGAGAAAGCCAAGATTGAGTTGAGCAGCACCACGAGCACCGAGATCAACCTGCCGTACATCATGCCGGTGAACGGCATTCCGAAGCACTTGGTGCGGACCTTGACGCGTGCAAAATTCGAGCAGTTGGTGGACCCCTTGGTGAAGCGGACCATCCTGCCGTGCGAAAGCGCGTTGAAGAATGCGGGGTTCAAGCCCAGTGACATCGACGAAGTGATCTTGGTGGGGGGCAGCACCCGTATCCCGGCCATCCAAGAGGCGGTGAAGAAGTTCTTCGGGGGCAAGGAGCCGAACAAGAGCGTGAACCCGGACGAGGTGGTGGCGGTGGGTGCTGCCATCCAAGGGGGAGTTCTCACCGGTGAAGTCAAGGACGTGCTCCTGCTGGACGTTACTCCGCTGAGTTTGGGTATCGAGACCATGGGCGGGGTGATGACCAAGCTGATTGAGGCCAACACGACCATTCCTTCCAAGAAAAGCGAGGTGTTCAGCACGGCCAGCGACAACCAACCGAGCGTGGAAATTCACGTACTGCAAGGCGAGCGGCCCATTGCCAGCGGCAACCGCACCATTGGGCGCTTCCACTTGGACGGCATCCCTCCTGCGCGCCGTGGCATTCCCCAGATCGAAGTGACCTTCGATATCGATGCGAACGGCATCCTGAACGTGAGCGCCAAGGACAAGGCCACCGGGAAGGAACAGAGCATCCGTATCGAAGCCAGCAGCGGCCTGAGCAAGGAGGAGATCGAGAAGATGAAGAAGGAGGCCGAGGCCAATGCCGATGCCGACAAGGCGGCACGCGAAAAGGCCGACAAGCTGAACCAAGCGGATAGCCTGATCTTCCAAACCGAGAAGCAGCTGGCCGAGTTCGGCGACAAATTGCCGGCCGACAAGAAGCAGCCGATCGAGGATGCCGTGGCCAAGCTGAAGAAGGCACACGAGGCCCAAGACATCGCTGCGATCGATACGGCGATGAAGGAGTTGAACGACATCTTCGCCAGCGCCAGCGAGGAGATGTACAAGGCCGCGCAAGGAGCACAGGCCAACGGTGATGCGAGCGGTCATGCCAGTGGAGCTGCACCGGACCAGGAAGTGACGGATGTTGACTTCGAGGAGGTGAAGGACGGCAAGCACTAAGGTCTGCACTTGGAACATGTGAACGCCGCCAGCGGGAATCCGCTGGCGGCGTTTTCGCAATGGTCATCGCAGGTTAGCAGGGAACCGCCGATCCTAGGGACGACCAACTGGCCGCCAACGCCGCACGATCAGAAATGGGCAGCGTACCACACATGAAGGATGCCCTTGTACCAGCCCGGTGCCATCCTTACCGAGATGGCCTACCGCTTCTTGTCCCTGAACAATTCCTCCAGGATCTCGCCAAGCTCCCCCGCATCACGGGGCTTGGCCACGATCTTCATCTGCTGATCCAACAGGAAAAAGCTGGGCGTTCCCTGCACATGGTATGCTCGGGCCGCCTTCGAGCCCCAGCCATTGAACTCGCTATAGGATCCCCAAGGGATGGCATTGTCGCGGATCGTCTTCCGAAAATCCGTGGAATCCACATCAAATGCGATGCCAATCACGTCAAAGCCCTTGCTTTTATAGGCCGCCCAGTCCGCCTTCAGGCCGGGCAGCTGTGCGTGGCAATGCTCGCAAGTGCTGGAATAGAAGAAGAGGGCAGTATACCGGTTCTTGCCCACCAGCTTTCCAATGGTCACTTGAGGGCCGGGGCCGGGCAATTCCACATCCGGGGCGATGCGCCCCACGGACAAGGCCATGAGATTCCGCACCTTGTCCATCAGGTGCGCCGGCAGTTCGGTCGTATCGCCCGGCGCCACATAGCGATCGAGCAAGTGCTGCAATGCCATCTCGGGCCCGTAGGTTGAAAACAAGTCGATCAAGTGTTCCAGCATATAGGCCCTGGTTTCCCGATTTCCCTTGGCCAAGTGCATCAAGGTATCGCTGGCCAACACGAACTGACTTTCCTTCCGGGCGTTGAGATTCTGCAGGAAGGCCATGATTGCTTGGTCATACACCGTGGCCCGCATCAATTCGGGGTCACTGAAATCAAACACCGCGGCTACGGCCATTGGGCCATTCCCCCTGGTTTGCCCCAGCGCCCGATCAACCACATAGGTGCGTGCGAAATAACTGCTGGCTGAATCCTTTGCCAGCTCATCGAGGAACCCGGCCTGGGTATCCAAGGCGCGTTGTTGTACCCGTTCCAATGCCTGCAATTGCAACGTGTCATACACGCCCAGCATAGCTTTTTGATCCCTGACCGAGGCCAAGATGGCGTTGGTTTCAGCCATGACGTATTGGAGCTGCTGCAGCCGCTTGTTTTCCAAGGAAACGCGCACCTCCATGTGGTCTTCCAAGGGCTGCCCGGAGAAACGGAGATCAACGACGGGTTCGCGCCGGTCCAGCACGATGTTGACCCGATCAGAGTCGTTGATGGCCAGTTGGTAGTACCCTGTGGCGTCCACCGGTTTTGCGAACGCAAAGCCGCCACCGTCGCCAACCACGGTAGAGTCAAAGAAAATCATGTCCGCTCCCCTTGCTTGGTAAAGCTTGAGGACCCGTCCGCCCACATCCGGTTGGATTTCTCCCCTGATCTGCTGGGCCGTAGCCGTTATCTGGATGCTAACCAGGACCACCCCGATGGTATACCGAAAGATGTTCATGCAATCTTTACAAAGGAAAAATCGTGCCGCAGCACGTAGGGGATGCCTCGAAGAACTCACCCCCTCGTCATCGGCACTGCGTGCCGCCCTTTCGGGCGGGGATGTGCCAGTTGCTCCTCAGTCAGTTACCTCCTGGCAACCTCCTTCCGGAGCGCCTTGGTTGTCACGGGCGATAAGCGCTTGTGCCATCGGTTCAAGGTTCTTCGAGGTACCCTAGGGGTAAAAAAAGAACCCCGCCTTTTAAGGGGCGGGGTTCAGATCGGCGACGACATACTCTCCCAAGGCTATTGCCTTAGTACCATCTGCGCTGGTGAGCTTAACTTCTCTGTTCGGAATGGGAAGAGGTGGACCTCACCGCAATAGTCACCTAAAATCGTAGATACGATTAGTGAAATACTGTTAGACTGGACCAAAACAGACGATTGACGATCCACCGCGAAGACCTTTTCAAGTCAAAGTCTACGGGTAATTAGTACTACTCGGCTTTGCCATTGCTGACTTTACACCTGTAGCCTATCAACGTGGTCATCTTCCACGACCCTTAAAAGAAGTCTCATCTTGGGGTGGGCTTCGTGCTTAGATGCTTTCAGCGCTTATCCCATCCGAACATAGCTACCCAGCTGTGCCCCTGGCGGGACAACTGGTACACTAGCGGTTCGTCCACCACGGTCCTCTCGTACTAATGGTAGCACCCCTCAAACTTCTAACGCCCGCAACAGATAGGGACCGAACTGTCTCACGACGTTCTGAACCCAGTTCGCGTGCCACTTTAATCGGCGAACAGCCGAACCCTTGGGACCTTCTCCAGCCCCAGGATGTGACGAACCGACATCGAGGTGCCAAACCATTCCGTCGATATGAGCTCTTGGGAATGATCAGCCTGTTATCCCCGGCGTACCTTTTATCCTATGAGCGATGGCCCTTCCATATGGAACCACCGGATCACTTTGCCCTAGTTTCCTACCTGTTCGACTTGTCGGTCTCACAGTCAAGCACCCTTATGCCAATATACTCGTCGCACGGTTACCAAGCGTGCTGAGGGTACCTTTGGAAGCCTCCGATACTCTTTTGGAGGCGACCACCCCAGTCAAACTACCCACCACACACTGTTTCCCTGTTTTTCAGGGATTAGACATCAGATGACAGAAGGGTGGTATTTCAACGTTGACTCCACGATGCCTAGCGACACCGCTTCAAAGTCTCCCACCTATCCTACACATCGGGCAGCCGATGTCAATGTGAAGCTATAGTAAAGGTGCACGGGGTCTTTCCGTCCCGTTGCGGGTATCCGGCATCTTCACCGAAACTACAATTTCACCGAGCTCGTGGCTGAGACAGTGCTCAGATCGTTACACCATTCGTGCAGGTCGGAACTTACCCGACAAGGAATTTCGCT
>DAOKZW010000051.1:0-19247 GCA_035325445.1 Flavobacteriales bacterium | reverse complement strand
AATGTTCAGCCCCTCTGTGGGCCTATCCGATTGCGTTTATGAGTTGAATCCGGCCAGGGAAAGCTTCTTCCGGACTGAAAAGATCAACGCCAAGAGCCCAAGGGAAAGCCATGAATCAGCCTGCGTTGCGGTATCCCCGGCACTGAAAAGGCCCGCCCAAGGCCACGTGAAGCCCCTGCCCCAGCCTGCCTCCGCGGCCAAAAAGGCGAAGGGGGTCCCGGTCATCCTCCATTGGTACAGGCACCAAGCTCCGTAGGCCACCACGCCTAAGGTCAATGGCCAAGCCTTCGACAGGATGACAAGGGGGCGTTCCCAAAGGACCGACCATTCACTCCCATCTCTTTCGATCAAATAGACCAGCAGGATGGGCAACAGGAAGAGCCCGTTCGGACGTGTCAGCACCAGCGCGGTGGCACATAGGGCCAACACCCAGGCACTACCCCGATGGATGGACAAGAAGGCCCCCAACAGGGCACACAGGAACAGGCCCTCGGTCATGCCCAAGTGGAAGTAGATGCCAAATGGCTGAAGCAGCAGGGCGATCACGCCCCACTTGGCGGCCTCGGGGCCGATCCATGCGTTAAAGATGGCCAAGGCCAGCACCGCCATGATCAGGGTGAGCAGCAAGCCCAAGCCCAATACGATCTGCGCAAAGGCAAGCCCGGTCATGTCCATCAAGCCCCGCACCAAGAGCGGGTACAAAGGGGAAAAGGCCCATTCGGTCTGGTGGATGTCGCCTCCTCTCCAATGCCCGAGATCGGCACCGGGTGGCATCTCTGGATAGCCTTGCTCCGCGATCCGTTGGTACCAGCCCGCATCGCACTGCACGCAGTTCTCCGCCGGAATGCCCGGCATTTGGGAAGCTATCCCTATCAGCAGGCCCGTGATGGCCAAGGCCAAGGCCCCGACCATGACGATATCCCGCTTCATCCGACTTCTGATTTCCGCGGCTGAAGCTTAACGCTTGCCGCGTACCACTTGCGGGGCCACGCTGTTGCGCTCCCGGAGATAGCGCTGGTAGGTTTCGTTGAACGAAGCCCGTTGGTCAAAGACCTCGGCGAAATTCCCCAACAGCCCGATCACGGCCTCCGTTCCTTCGCGCAAGCCGTTCTCCCCTCCGCTGCATGCCGTCACGATGTCCGCATCGCCCCGGGCGATCACGTGTTCGGTGAACCGCTGGCCGGCGACCCGGCCGATGAGGATACGCAGCCCACACTCCTTGGCCACGGGCAGGTCCAGTGCATCATCGAAAAAGAACGCCACTTGCTCGGGCTTCAGACGATGGCGATGGAGGAATTCGGAAAAGGCCTCAGGCTTGTTAATGAAGCCCATGTATATGTCGTGCAAGCGCTCCCGCTGGGCGAACCGTTCCGCATGGGGGTTGATCTGGCCGGTGATCACGGCCGCCGGCGGGTTCACGCCATGGCGCAACCAGAGCGAGAACCGCAGCATGTTCACGCCCATGCTGCCCACCTCGCTGAAGGGGCTGCCGCCATCGGCATCCTTCCAACCATCGTTGAATACGCCGTCCCAATCGAACAGCACGGCTTTGATACCAGCCGCCCGCTCTTGGAGCTCGGCCGTGTTGCGGATGAAGCGGGTCGGGAACATGGGATGGGGTTGTCCGTTGTCAGTTGTTGGGGCCAAAAGGCGGGGCCTCAGCTTCCTGACAACCAACAACTGTCAACTCAAGCAGAGATGGCCTTCATCAGGTCCTGGATATCGAGCATGCCCAACTGCTTGCCATTTTCGGTCACGCTCAGCGTATCCACCTTGTGTTCCTTGAAGGCCTTCTGGGCATCATCCAGCAGTGCTTCCGGCGAAATGGTGAAGGGCGGGTTGAACTTCAACGAGCTCAGTTTCTTGTTGAGGAACTTGTTGCCCTCCTTTTCCAGGCCACGGCGCAGGCCGCCATCGGTGAACACGCCCACGTTCTTGCCCTTGGCGTCCACCACCATCACGGCACCGAAGCCGAACTTGGTCATCTCCACCAAGGCCTCGCTCACGGTCTTGCTGTCCTTCACCACGGGGTTCTGGCGGGAAAGGATGTCCTTCACCTTCATGGTGATCAGGCGGGTGTCCACATAGAACTGCTTGGTACCGATGGCCGTGAAGTGGTTGTCGGTAAGCTGGCGCATGATCTTCCAAGGCACCGTGATGGTGTGTACGCCCAGCTCCACCGCATTGCGCACGTGCTCGATGGTGCGCACGCTGCTGAACATGATCTTGGTGTCGTAGCCGTAGTAGTTCACGGCGTTCACGCAGGCCTGCACCAATGCCAAGGCATCGTGGCCCTGGTCCTGCAGACGGCCCACCAGCGGGCATACGTAGGTGGCCCCGGCCTGCATGGCCATGTAGGCCTGTTGCAAGGTGTACACCAGGTGCACGTTCACCATGATGCCCTCGTTGCGCAGCATCCGGCAGGCCCGCAGACCTTCCAGGCTCACGGGGATCTTGAAGACGGTGGTCTCCTTTTTCAGGCCCATCTTCAGCTGGCGCTTGGCCTCCTTCACCACTTCCTCGGCCGTTTCGCCCAGTGCCTCCACCTGCAGGATGGGCACTTTCTTGGCGAGGTCTAGGATCATCTTGTCGATGTCTGTCACCCCGCCCCTGTGCATGAAGGTGGGCGTGGTGGTAAGGCCGGTGAGGAAGCCCAGCCTGAAGGCTTCGTCGATCTCTTTTTGGTCGGCACTATCGAGATACAGTTCCATGGGGCAATGTGGGTTGTTATGGTTGGGTGACAGCTCTGACACAGGCCTGCCGGCCCTTCACAGATGCTTAGATGGTGACGGTGTTGGCGCGGTGCTTCACCTCCACGGCGTGGAGGTCGAGCAGGGGCTTGAGGAATTCCTCCAGGTCGTATACACAGAGCTGGCTGGCGGCATCGCAGAGTGCCGTGGAGGGATCCGGGTGGGTTTCGATGAAGACGCCGTCCACCCCGGCGGCCACGCCGGCCCGGGCGATGGTGGGCAGGAACTCACGGTTGCCGCCGCGCGGATCGGCGCTGGGGATGCCGTACTTGCGGATGCTGTGCGTGATGTCGAACACTACCGGGTAGCCGGTCTGGCGCAGGTGGTAGAACGAGCGTGGATCCACCACCAGGTCATTGTACCCGAGCACGAAGCCGCGCTCGGTGAGGATGATCTTTTCGTTGCCGGTGCTCTCGATCTTTTTCACCGGCTTCACCATGTTGTCCGGTGCGAGGAATTGCCCGTGCTTGAGATTGATCACCGCGCCGGTCTTGGCGGCCTCGGTCACCAAGGTGGTCTGCATGCACAGGTAGGCGGGGATCTGGAGCACGTCGCACACTTCGGCGGTGGCTTTCACCTGCGAGGGATAGTGTACGTCCGTGAGCAGCGGGAAACCGAACTCCTTCTTCACCTTCTCCAGCATCTTCAGACCTTCGTCCAGGCCCGGTCCCATGTAGAACTCCACGCTGCTGCGGTTGTCCTTCATGAAGCTGCTCTTGTAGATCACGGGCACCTTGGTGCGCTCGCTCACTTCGCGCAGCTTTTCCGCCGTGCGCATCATGATGCTTTCCTCTTCGATCACGCAGGGCCCGGAAATAAGAAAGAGCTGGTCGGCACCACAGTCAATGTTTCCGACTTGAACGTGCTTGGTCATGCGGGGAGTGCAGAGTGAATGGTGAATGGTGAAAAGTGTCCCGACAAACATCGGGGGGTGAACGGGGGCAAATCTACCGTTTCCCCACCGTCACGTTCAGCAGCCGCTTGCCATTGATGAAACCTTCGAGGACATCTCCTTCGCTGATGGGTCCTATTCCAGCCGGGGTTCCCGTGAACAGCAGGTCGCCGGGTTCCCAAGTGATGAACCGGGAGATGTAGGAGATCAGTTCCGCCACGGGAAACAGCATGTGGGCCGTGGTATCCTTCTGGACTGTTTGTCCATTTTTCCTCAGCTCGAGCCCCATGGCCTGCAGGTCGGTGGAGGCGGTCATGGGCAATTCCACCTCGCCCAGCACCGCCGAGCCGTCCCATGCTTTGGCCTTCTCCCAAGGCAGTCCCTTTGATTTCAGTTCCTGCTGGACGGTCCGGGCCGTCAGGTCGAGCCCCAGGCTGTATGAGGCGATGAGGCCCAAGGCCATGCTTGCCGGCACATCCTTGGCGTAGCTATCGATCATGACCACCAGTTCCAATTCATGCTCGATCACCCCGGGGAGCGCCGGAAGCTTGATCGGCTGGCCCGGATAGAGGCATGCCGTGGTAGGCTTGATGAAGAAGATAGGCTCTTGGGGCACCTCACTTCCGGTCTCCTTGGCGTGGTCCGCATAGTTTCTGCCGATACAGACGATCTTCATTTTTATTCATGTTTTATCGGATGCACCTGGAATCCCGGCGGCCCCGTTCCATCCCGTCAATCCTGCAATTCCCTCAACACGTTCCGCATCACCGCCAAGGTGCTTGCGGGCAATTCGGCCTTGGTCATCAGCCATTGCAGGTATCCCGGGTCATTGCGTCCGATGTTCTCGAGCGTCCACCCCTTGTACTTCCCGAAGGCGAGCCCTATATCACCATGTTCGTCGAACTGGAGTTTTCCGGCCGCATCAGGGCTGCGCTTGCGGTCGCCGCAGAAATCGCCCAGGGCATCCACGTTGCGCGGCAGTTCGGCATAGCGCCCCAGTTGGGCCAGGAGCACGTCGGCCGTTACCTGCACGTCCGCCAAGGCATCGTGGGCATCCACATGGTCGCGGTCCAGGTAGAAACGGGCCGCCGCGCTGAGGTCTCTTCTTTCAAAGTGATGGTAGATGCGCAAGGCATCAATCACCCGCAGGTTGCTCGAGTCCCATTCCACACCGATGCGGTACAGTTCCTCGCTGAGGAATGGCAGGTCGAACCGAAGTACGTTGAACCCCGCAAGGTCGCATCCGTGGAGTTGTGCCAAAACCTGGTCGGCCACATCGGTCAGGACCGGGGCATCAGCCACATCGGCATCCGTAATGCCGTGCACCGCGCTCGCCTCGGCCGGGATAGGCATGCCCGGATTGATCAAACTTTGCCACGCATCGCGGCTCCCATCGGGCATCAGTCGCACTATGGCTATCTGCACGATGCGGTCATGGCCGATGCGGGTGCCGGTTGTTTCCAGGTCGAATACGGCCAATGGCCTCGCCAAGTCGATTTGCATGCCTGCAAGTTGGACACGAAAAAGCCCCCGTTGATGCGGGGGCTTCTCTTTTTTTGAACAGGCACCGATCACCGGGCCTTCAGCTTCACATATTGGAACTTGCCGTACTTCGCGGTGTCCTTGTAGTCACCGGCATACTTCGGGCCCTGCACCAAGTGGTTGAGCGCGCCGAGCATCAGGCTGTTGGGGTCCTTTCCGGCGGCAGATACGGCGGCCAACAGTTTCTGGCGGGCCTCTTCCATCCGCTGGTTGCTCAAGTTGTCGTTGGTGCCATAGGTCTTGGTGGGTACATGCGATGCGCTGGCCTCGATGGTGATGTTTACCGTGGCCTGCTTGTCCAGCAACGCCACCACCTTGGCCACGAACGCCTTCCACTCCGCATCGTTGGTATTGATGGCCTTTTCGTTGTAACCGTGATACTTGGTGTATTCAGCAGCAAACACGGCCTCCGGGGTTACGTGCTTCGTTCCCTCTTCCTTGCGTTCCGCATCGGTTTTCGCGGGAACCGCCACTACACCGTCCTTCGCCTGGGGCTTCTCTTTTTCGGCCGGGGTGCCGGTCGTAGGCGGTACCACGGGGGCTTTCCCATCCTCCTTCACCGGGGTTTCACCCTTCGCGACAACCTCCTCCTTCACCGGGGTTTCGCCCTTCGCGATCACCTCCTCCTTCACCGGGGGAGTTTCCCCTGGCGGCAGCTTGGTGGGCTCGCCCCCCTTCGTGGCCGGCACTACTGCAGGCGGGGCCTGTGTTTGTTTGGTAGCGCCCACCACGGTCACCGGCTCGCCCTTCTCTTTGCTGCCGGGGGGCGAACCCTCGGGCAGATCCACGATGCTGGCCACGCCGGCCAACGAGATCGGATTAAGGTAGACTTCCTTGTTGATCTCCTGGTAGGCGCTCTCACATTCCACGAAGATGTCTTCCGTATGAATGGTCTTATCGTTCACGCGGTAATCGAGGTTGTAGTTTTTGCATGGGGCGAGAATGGCCACGTACACCCCGTCGCGCTGACGCGGCTTATAGCTCTTCACCTCGCCCGTGGCCTTGTCCGTGATATACAGGATGGTGCTGGGCGGCAGTTGTTCGCCGGGAGGGGGCACGATGAAGCCCTTCAGCACCGCCAGCCCCTCGGCCTCCATTTCCACCGGGAAGTCGACGAAGTAGATGTCCTTTTCCCCGTAACCGCCCATTTTGTCGGAGCTGAAGTAGCCCCGGCGTCCATCGGCCGTGGTCACGAAGAAGACATCGTCATCCACGGTGTTCAGGGGATAACCGATGTTGACAGGCGTGCTCCAGGTGCCGTCCGCCTGCTTTTCGGTGGAGAAGATGTCGAAGCCGCCCATGCTGGTATGGCCGGTGCTGGAGAAATAGAGAGTACGACCGTCGGGGTGTATGAATACGCCGTCTTCCTCATAGGGGGTATTGATCCGACTACCGAGGTTTTCGGCCTTGCTCCATTCGCCGTTCGGCAACCGGGTCACCCGGTAGATGTCGCGCCCGCCGAAGCCTCCCGGGCGGTTGCTCACAAAGTAGAAGGTGTTTCCGTCCGCACTCAGGGCGCCGTGGGTTTCCCAACTTTTAGAGTTAATATCCCCGCCCATTTTCACGGGATCGCTCCAGATCTCACCCACCAACTTGCTCTCATACAGGTTGCCGTCGCCGTTGTCGTCCCGGTACAAGATCAGTGTTTGGCCGTCGGCAGAAACGTTGACCGTGGCCAAGTGGCCCAGCAACGGGTTGATGTTGAGCAATTCCGGTGCTTGCCATTTGCCGTTGCGGTCCTTGAGGCTCATATACACATTCTCAAACGGCAGCCCGGCCACGGGGTCGATCTGGTCCGCGTTCGAGCTGTCCGGCCGCACGCGCCGCGAGGTGAAGTACAAGGCATTGCCGTCTACGCTCACCACCGGGCTGAAGTCCGGGAAGGCACCGTTGACGACGGGGCCGATGTTGCTGATCTTGTAATCCTTGGGCTCGGCCATCAGCTTGCGTGCATTGGCGGTCTGCTGCATGCCCCGTTCGGCCAACCGCTTGAAATCGTTACGGTCGCCCACGGCAGCCACAAACTTCGCATAGGACTCATCGGCCTTATCGAACTGCCCGTCGAGGTGATAGGCTTTGCCCAGCCAATAATCCACTTGGGGCGGCGCATTCTTCTCCCGTGGGTCGAAGGGGTCGTACCCTACGGTATTGACGCCCCCATACCCCTTGCCCCTCTTGGCTGCCGCAGCTTCCAAATACGGCAAAGCCTTGGACTTCTCGTTGTAGGAGAGCATGTAGGCCTCGCCCACTTTCCAATTCAGGTTGGCATTTTCCGGATCCTTGGCCAACAGGTTTTTCCACTCTTCGGCGGCTTGGGAATAGAGCTTTTCCTCCATCAGGCGGCTGGCTTCCTCAAAGGAAGCACGACCTCCTGCGCCGGTTTGGGCGCTGATGCCCGTGCCGAAAAAGATCAAGGGAATGGCGATACAAGTGGCGTGTATGGTTCGTCTCATCAGGTCTTGTATTCAACCACCTTAGTGGGTTTGGTGGTACGGTGGCTAAAGTAGCTGTTTTCGCTGGCGCTCAATAAGGTTCAGAATTCGGCATCCATGGACCATTGCTCCAGGATATCGGCGACACGCCGCACGAACTTCCCGCCCAATGCACCATCGACCACCCGGTGGTCGTAGCTGTGGCTCAGGAACATCATGTGGCGGATGGCGATCACATCGCCGGACGGGGTTTCGAGCACGGCCGGTTTCTTCCGGATGGCGCCCGCAGCCATGATGGCCACTTGCGGCTGGTTGATGATCGGCGTGCCCAGCACGTTGCCAAAGGTGCCCACATTGGTGAGGGTATAGGTGCCTCCGCTGATCTCGTCAGGCGAAAGCTTCCCTAAGCGGGCCCGGTTGGCCAGGTCGTTCACCGTCTTGGCCAACCCCACCATGTTCAGCCGGTCGGCGTTGCGCACCACCGGCACAATGAGGTTGCCCGAAGGCAAGGCAGCCGCCATGCCGATATTGATGTCCTTCTTCTTGATGATCTTGTCGCCGTTGACCTGGATGTTGATCATCGGCATCTCCTTGATCGCCTGGGCCAAGGCCATGATGAAGATGGGCGTGAAGGTGAGCTTCTCCCCTTCGCGTTTTTCGAAGGCATTCTTCACCTTGTTGCGCCACAACACCAGGTTGGTCACGTCGGCCTCCACGAAGCTGGTCACGTGCGGGCTGGTGTGCTTGCTCATCACCATGTGTTCGGCGATGAGCTTGCGCATGCGGTCCATCTCGATCAGTTCGTCGCCCGGGGCGAGCTTCAATTCAACCGGTGCCGGGGTGGCCTTGGCGGCGGGGGCTGCCACCGGTGCGGCGGCCGGTGCCGGCGAAGCTGGTTGTGCGGGAGCACTGGCCTCTGCCGCAACAGGCTGCGGTGCTGCAGCGCCTGTCTGCCGCTTGGGCAGGTAGTCCAACAGGTCCTGTTTGGTGATGCGCCCCCCTTGGCCACTGCCTTGCAGGGCTTCCAATTCCGCCATCGATACTCCCTCGCTTTGTGCGATGTTGCGTACCAAGGGGCTGTAGAATTTGCCGCTGGGGCCGGTGCGGGCCAATGCCTCATCGGATGCTGCCGGGACGGCCGTGGGGGCGGCTGCCGGGGCCGCTTGGGCCCTTGGTGCGACTTGGGCTGCAACAACCGGGGCCGGTGCCGGCTGGCCGCTATCGCCTTCGCCACCGAGGATTGCGATCAACTGGCCCACTTGGACCACATCACCTTCTTGTACAAGCCGTTTCACGAGCACGCCGTCCTGTGGGGCCGGCACCTCACTGTCCACCTTATCCGTGGCGATCTCCACCAGCGGCTCGTCTGCCTGTACGCGGTCGCCTTCATTCTTCAACCATTTGGTAATGGTGGCCTCGGCCACGCTTTCGCCCATTTTGGGCAGCAGGATCTCCATTTGTGCCATTCGGTTCGCCTCTATAGGAAAGCTCGGGCCGCGAAGTTATCCGCGCCGGTGGAACAACCGCTGCTTTTCCGTAATCCGGGGCCCCAAGGCTTGCCTATGCGCGTGCAGGCCGCGCCCCCAGTTGGCCCATGCGGGCCAGTACCCGGCGGCAATCGCGCCAAACCCTGTAGTCTTTGGCATACTCCAGGTCCACGCGCACCAATAGCGGTGCCTTGTCCAACAGCCCGTCGGCTAAAGCCGGTGGCAATACGGCCGGCCGCAACCGGGGAAGTCGGCGATCCCGGCCGGGGGCGGCGTAGCCTACCCAGGTGATCCTCCCCATAATGGCCTCGTGGATATTGCGCAGGAATCCACCCTTGTCACGTACGAACCAGATGCACCCGGGCAGGGTGACCAAAAAGAAGAGCGCGAGCAGCACGTCCAAGGAACGCCGCCTGCGCACGGCGGCCGGGCTGTTTACGGCATGGTCGCGAAGGACCAGCAGGTCTTGCAGGCTTTCCGTGGCGCCCGGGCCGATGATGAATGTGGAGCCCGGCTGCGCGATCTTGAAGACCACCTTGGAGTTGCGCATGGATTCCAACACCTCAATGGTCTGCTGCATCCGCAGGTCCTTCGCGCAGAACACCACCTCGTGCACCCTTTCCTTGCGAACCATTCCGCGCAGCGTGGCAATCCCTTCGGGGGCATCCAACTCCTTTGCATCCAGTTGCAGCATGTGGCCCAAACCGTAGTGGGTCTGCCACAATAGGTCCAACGCCAATTTGGCCTCTTCAGTCGTACCTACCGCCAGGACACGGGCCGTACCTTCGGAAGATACCGGCCCCCTTTTCATTCCCAACCAGCTTGGCACCAGGCGCATGATCACCAGCACCACGCCCAAGAGAGCGACCAAGGGAAGGACTGTGGCCCAGCCGGGGCCCGCCCAAGGTGCCACGGCGAACAGCACCAGCAGGGACACGGCCATGCCCAATGCCACCAACCCCGGGCGCCACGGAATATCATAGGCACCGAATGCGCCCAGGCAGGCCAAGCTTATGCCTGTCACCAAGGCCTTGTCCATAGGACCCGGAGCAGGGGAAACGATGTGGCCCGTAAGAAGATAAAGGCCTCCGTAGATCACCGCGATGTCCAACAGGGGAAGCAGGGCACCGCGCAGGAAACGGGTGACGATGGCAGCGGCAGCACTCAGGTAGATGGCCGCCTGTATGATGTAGGAAAACAGTTGGGGGCCCCGCCTGGCGAAGTGCTTGCGGGCAAAGATCACCATGGCGTTGTAGAACACGAAGACGTAGTTCACGCTGCTCTTCTTGGTGCTCTCACCCTTGTAGTGAATGATCCTGGCTTCCGGGAAGTACCAGTTCTCATACCCCCCCAAACGGATCCGATAGCTCAGGTCGATGTCTTCCCCGTACATGAAGAAGCTCTCATCCAGCAGACCTACCTGCTCCAGCACCGACCGGCGCAGGAACATGCAGGCCCCGCTCAGGATCTCGATCGGGGCCGTTTCATTCTCCGGCAGGTGGCCCAAGTGATAGCGGCCGAAGACCTTGCTGTGCGGGAAGAGCCTCGACAAACCGATGATCTTGAAGAAGGCCACCGTGGGCGTGGGCAGGCCCCGCTTGCTTTCAGGCAGGAAGCGGCCCGTGCCATCGACCATCTTCACGCCCAACCCTCCCGTTCGAGGGTTGGCATCCATGAATGCCACCACCTTCTGGAACACATCCTCCCCCACCACCGTGTCCGGGTTGAGCAACAGCACATATTCGCCCCGGCACATGCGGATGGCCTGGTTATTGGCCCGGCTGAAGCCCACATTGACCTGATTGGCCACCACATGCACCTCCGGGAATTTCCGGCGCACCATCTCCACGCTGCCGTCGGTGCTTTGGTTGTCCACCACGAACACCTCCCCCTCCATGCCCAGTAGCGCCTCGTACACGCTGCGCAGGCATTGCTCGAGGAACGCCTTTACGTTGTAGTTGACAATAACGACGCTGAGCTTCATCTCAAGGCCGCAAGGTAGGTGCGCCACACGGTCGCCGCACAGGGCACCCCATGGGCAGGTATAAGGCATGGCCGGGACGCATGACGGCGGACCCTCACTTGCGGGCGCTGTTTTGGTAGGGCTTGCGATCTGCGATGCTCCGCCCCAAAGTCACTTCATCCACTTGGTCCAGATCACCACCTATGCTGATCCCCCGGGCGATCATGCTCACCAACACCCCTGAATCGGTCAGCTTGCGATGCAGGAAAAAACTGGTGGTGTCCCCTTCCAAGGTAGCGCCCAAGGCCAGCACCACCTCTTTCACGCCGCCTTGGGCCACACGCTCCATCAACTCCTTGGTATGCAGGTTGTCCGGCCCAACCCCATCCATGGGACTTATGACCCCTCCGAGGACATGGTAGAGGCCTTTGAATTGGTGGGTGTTCTCAATGGCGATCACGTCGCGGATGTCCTCCACCACACAAACCAACGAGCGGTCCCTGCGCGGGTCGGCGCAGATGCTGCACACCGGTTGATCGCTGATGTTGCAACAATCCTTGCAATAAACGACCTCTTCACGCAATCGCCGCACTGCTTCGCTGAAGCGTACCACCTCGGGCACGTCGCGCCGCAAAAGGTCGAGCGCCATGCGCATGGCCGTCCTCTTGCCAATGCCCGGCAGGGTGGCCAATTGGTCCACGGCTTGGTCCAGTAAGGCGGAACTCAGTGCCATGGCGCAAAGATGCAACCCAGCCCACGCTTATAGGCCCACAAGGCGCGCCAAGAGCGTCACAATTCCACCTGCAGCCCATCAAAGGCGAGCTCCACCCCGGGTGGCAATTCCAGCCTGCCATGCGGCCCCATCAGGTGGCTGATGTGGGTGAGGTAGGCCCTCTGGGGGGCAAGCTCCCGGATCAATGCCAAGGCCTCATCCAAATTGAAGTGGGATGGATGCTCCTTTTTTCGTAAGGCATTGACAACCAATACATCCAACCCTTGCAGCTTCAGCTTCTCCTCCATGGGTATTTCCTTGCCATCAGTGATGTATCCCAAGCCCCCGATCCGATAGGCGGTAACAGGGAGCTCGTGGTGCATGACGATGACCGGATGGACGAGGACATCGCCCACCTTGAATGGATCATCCGCGATGGTATGGAGTTCGTATTGGGGTATGCCCGGGTACTTGGAGCCGGAAAAAGCATAGGCATAAACGCGCTTCACGGCCTCCAAGGTGCGCGCATCGCCGTATACGGGCATGTCCCGTGGCGGTTCATGGAGAAAGCTGAAGGCCCGCAGATCGTCCATGCCGGCGATGTGGTCCATGTGCTCGTGGGTGAGCAGCACAGCCTCCAGGTCCTCCACCCCCTCGCGCAACATCTGCTGGCGCAGGTCGGGCCCTGCATCGATGAGTATGTTGGCCCCGGCCACGCTGACCAGCGCGGAGGTGCGGGTACGCCGATCGCGGGGGTCACTGCCGCGGCATACCTCGCAATGGCATCCGATCACGGGAACGCCTTGACTGGTACCGGTGCCAAGGAATGTGAGTTTCACGGAACAAGGATTACCGGGCGAAAGTACGATCGCGGCCCTGCGGCCCCTTGCGGGCCATTCATGGTCACCGGTCGCGCCCCTTCAATTTCACCTTTACCCCCCGTGATTGGAGACGGTCCAAGCCATGCGCCGCCGCGTCATGCTGGGGCTGCATCACCAGCACCATTTCGTAGTTCGCGGCTGCGCTGTCCAGCTCATTCAGGCGCTCCAAGGCCAAGCCGCGGTTGAACCAAGCATCGACATAGCCCGGTTCCAGCCGGATGGCCTCACTGAAATCAACCTTGGCCTGGCCGGGATCGTTCAAATGTTCCATGCGCACATAGCCGCTGTTGTACCAGGCCAGCGCATTAATGGGGTCCAGTTCCATAATGTGCCGATAACATTCCAAGGCGGCGCTGTCCTGCCCGCTCTCCTGGTAATACATCCCCTTATTGTACCATGCTTCCACGCTCCGCGGCCGCAAGGTGATGGCCGTGGCATAGTATTGTTCAGCAAGGGGGTCGCGGCGGGCCGCGCTGATCTTGCCCAGCAGGATATAGGCGGAATAGTCTTCGGCATCTTGCTCCACCGCCGTGCGGAAACTGCTCAGGGCCATGGCCGTATCGCCTGTTTCCATGTGGATCCACCCTTTCAGGAAATAGCCATGCGCCGCGTGCTGGTCCTTGCGCAAGGCCTCGTTCACCAAGGTCATGCTTTGGGCATAGTTCCGCAATACCAATTGGATCTCCGCCTGCTTGAGCAGTGCCGTCGTGTTGGACGGCTCCAGGACGACCGCCTTTTCAAACTGCCCGAAGGCTTTCTCCACTTGGATCGTCTTGTAGTACAGGTCTCCCAGCTGAAGCCTATAACGCACGTTGGTGCTGTCCAGTTTGACGGCCCGTTCAAGGTCCCGAAGCGCCGGGGCCAAACTGTCAACCTGCTGAAAAAGCCGCGCCCGCGCCTCATACAGGGAGGCCTTTCCAGGGCTCTTTACGATCAAGTCGTTGAGCGAATCCATGGAGGCTTCGAAGGGGCCTTGTACGGGGATGGGGCTTTCGGTTGGCCCGTGGTTGTTCCCACAGGCTGCCCAAGCCAATACCATGGCGATCGGAAGGAAAAGCTGAAGGAAGGGTCTGCTATGGTGCATGAGGAACATTTTCGCCGCACCATGTGAGGTTGGCGACGGAAAAGGACAAAAATAGCGGTGATGACACGCCCGGCCCGAAAAGGCCGCTGGGCAAACGGCCCCATGTCTGCGCTTCTGTCCCGGGCCACCTGCCGGCCATGGGCCAGGCATTATTCGCAACACCCGGACATCCCCAAAAACGGAGGGGTGCAGCGATGCACCCCTCCGATGATCCATGCCTGCCGTTCCCGGTCAAGCTTGGGGCTGCGCTTCGGGAGTGGCCACCGCCTCCTTGATCCGCTTTTCAAGCTCTTCACAGAGCTCGGCGTTATCCTCCAGCAGTTGCCGCACGGCATCGCGTCCTTGGCCCAGCTTCGTTTCCTCATAGGAGAACCAGCTTCCGCTCTTCTTGATTATGCCCAGCTCAACGCCCATGTCGATGATCTCGCCGGTCTTGCTGATGCCTGCTCCGTACAAAATATCGAACTCCGTCTTGCGGAAGGGCGGGGCCACCTTGTTCTTCACCACCTTCACCTTGGTGCGGTTGCCCAGCACGTTCTCCCCTTCCTTGATCTGGTTCGCCCGGCGGATGTCCAACCGGATGGATGCATAGAACTTCAGCGCATTCCCGCCGGTGGTGGTCTCGGGGTTGCCGAACATCACACCGATCTTTTCGCGGAGCTGGTTGATGAAGATGCAGCAGCACCCCGTTTTGCTGATGGTGCTGGTGAGCTTGCGCAGGGCCTTGCTCATCAAGCGGGCCTGCATGCCCACCGCACTGTCGCCCATCTCCCCCTCGATCTCGGCACGGGGCGTGAGGGCGGCGACACTGTCCACCACCAAGATGTCAATGGCACCCGAGCGGATCAGGTTGTCGGCGATCTCCAAGGCCTGCTCGCCGTTGTCCGGCTGGCTGATCAACAGGTTCTCGGTATCCACGCCCAAGCTCTCCGCATAGAAACGGTCGAAGGCGTGCTCCGCGTCGATGATGGCCGCAATGCCTCCGTTGCGCTGGCACTCGGCTATGGCATGGATGGCCAAGGTGGTCTTACCGCTGCTCTCAGGGCCATAGATCTCGATGATCCGCCCTTTCGGGTAGCCCCCCACGCCCAAGGCCAGGTCGAGGCCGATGGAACCGGATGGAATAACTTCCACCTTTTCAATGGCGTCGTCGCCCATGCGCATCACCGCGCCCTTGCCGAAGGACTTCTCCATCTTGTCCATCGTCAGTTGCAGTGCCTTCAGCTTTTCCTTGTTGATCTCCGTTGCCATGTGTCGGTAGTTAATGTCGTTTGTCGTGTAGCTTTCATTTCCAAGGCCCCGCCGGTCCTTGGCGTTTCTCTTCTGTCTTATCGCGAAGCACCTTCCATGACCTGCTGTGCGTGGTCCTTGGTGCGCACCTTGCCAATGATGTCCTTGATGACGCCCTTCTTGTCGATCAGGAAGGTCGTACGCAGAATGCCGTCGAACTCCCGGCCCATGAATTTCTTTCTGCCCCATACCCCGTAGGCCTTGGCCACCACTTTGTCCGGGTCAGCGAGTAACCTGAAGGGTAAGCCGTGCTTCTCCGCAAAACGCTTGTGCTTCTCGACGGTGTCCGGGCTTACGCCCAAAACTTCATAGCCGGCTTCTTGTAAAGCGGAATGCTCGTCCCGCAGGCTGCATGCCTCGGCCGTGCAGCCCGGCGTGAAGTCCTTCGGATAGAAGTACAGCACCAGGTCGCGGCCTGCATAATCCTGCAAGCTCACCGGTCGGCCATCTTGGTCGAACCCGTGGACCTGCGGGGCTTTGTCTCCGATCTGAAGGGGCCGCATGCTCATTTTTTAGACTGACGAAATATCTGTCATCCGGATGACGTGCAAATAAGCGATTCGCTTCGACGCAGCCAAATTTCCATCACGAAAAGTTTTGAACAGGAGACTGCATGGGGCATGGGCCTGTCAGCGCCCAACCCCTCCATGGGTACGATAAAACACGTATTTCATTCGACGAATGCTTGACTTTCGTTGACGAACCCTAGAATATTTGCTCCCCTCACGGGAAATCCCCCTTTCAGTTCACCAATCCTCAACCTGATGAAGAAAAGCGTACTCCATCCATTAACCCGGCCCCTTCTGGCCTTGCTCTTGGCTTTCGCCATGGCAATGCCTGCATGGGCCCAATTGGCCCAAGCCTCGCCGGGTATCCTGGCCGGGCATGACCATGCCCACGACGACCTGGCCGGCCTGCTCAACGAGCATGACCAGCAGATCCAGTTTGTCGAAAACAAGGGACAGTTTTCCAAGGCCGTCCTCTTCCGGGCCGACCTGCCCATGGGCCAAGCCGTGGCCACCAGGAACGGCATGATCATTACTGCCTATGATCCGGCCTCGATCCTGGAAAGGCAGGCCGAAGGCATAGCCATCGAAAAGGAGCGGCAGGAAGGGCTGGCCTGGAGGCCGTTGACCTGGAGGAAGAAAGGGCACACCTGGGCCCTCAACTTCGTGGGCGCCTCGCCCGGCATGACGGTGGAAAGCCGTACGGCACACGACGGCATCACCAATTACTTCCTCGGCAATGTGGCCGCCACGGATGTGCGCACCTTCCAAGAGGTGTGGTACCGTAACACCTACCGCAACATCGACGTGCGTTACTATCCGGCCGAAGACGGAACTTTGGAGTACGACATCTTGTGCAGACCCGGTAGCGACCCCTCTCAGGTAGCCGTCAAGTTCGACGGGATCGACCAGATCAGCGTGAACAGCAAGGGCGAATTGGTCCTGCTCACCAGCTTGGGTGAACTGACCTATCCTGCACCGGTGGTGTACCAACGCATCAATGGCAAGGAGAAAGCGGTGAAATCCGCTTACGTGCTAAAGGGAAAGAACGTGCTCGGCTTCTCGCTGGGCGATTACGACCGGACCCAAACCTTGGTGATCGACCCCATCGCCCTGCGTTGGGCCACTTGGGTGAACACCAATTCATCCGGCGACAACCACGGCCACGGCGTTTGGGTTGACCCCTCCGATGGCGCCATCTATGTGGTGGCCCGTGTGGTGGGCACCACCGACCAGATCACGCCCGGTGCCTTTGACGAAACGGCCAACGGCAACTTGGAGACGATCGTTGGCAAGTACTTGGAACCAGCCACCATCGGCGGCAGCGGAACGCGTGTTTGGCAGACCTACATCGGCGGCAACGGCGATGACAACCCGTATGCCTTGGAACAAGGCCCCGACGGCAACTTGTACATTACCGGCTACACCAGCAGCACCAACTTCCCCCTCTTGGGCGGGCCGGCCTTCTCGGGCAGCAGCATCGACCAACAGGCCCAGACGGGCGAGGACATCTTCGTCCTGAAGATCAATACCGCCGGCAATTCCATCAAGGCCGCGGTGATCGGCGGCAACGGCGAGGACGAGTCGTATGACCTGAGGATAGCCGCCAACGGCGATGTGCTGGTAGGTGGCCACACCAAAAGCACCAACCTGCTCACCCTGAACCCCGGAAGCGGGGCCACCAACTCCAACAGCGGCGGCACGGACGTCTTCCTGTTCCGGATCAACCAGGAGCTGAGCAACGTCGTGTGGATGCGCAACTACGGCGGGTCCGGCGATGATCGCGCAAGCATCATGCTGTACAACCCTGCCAACGATGACCTGTTCGTGGGCGGCAATACGGCAAGCACCAACTTCCCCACCACCAACCCGCGACAAGCGACACGTGGCGGGAGCACTGCCGGTTTCCTGCAGCGCCTCAACGGCAATACGGCCGCCACGGTATGGAGCAGCTACTACTCCAGCGCCTCCGGCCAGAATGCCAATCTGCTCTGCATGGAGTTCAACAACAACCGCACTGAACTCTACTTCGGCGGCGTCACCACAGGCCTCAACACGGCCAACGTTACGTCCGGTGCCTTCGACACCAGCCACAACGGCAATAACGACTTCTATGTGGGCCACATGACCATCGACCAGACCCTGCTGCAAGGCACCTATGTCGGCGGGTCGTCCAACGAGGTGAACATGATGGGCCTGAACGTGGACCAAAACAACGATGTCTACATCTTCGGTTACACGAACAGCACGAACTTCCCCGTGAGCGCGGCGCCCAACGTACCCCTGCAGACCAACAACCAAGGCAGCAACGACAAGGTGTTCCTCAAACTGAAGAGCGACCTCTCCGCGCTGATCTTCAGCACGTACTACGGCGGCACGGCCGACGACTATGACCCGGTGGGTGAGCGCGGCATCAAATTCAGCAACTGCCGCATTTACACCATCATCACGGCCAAGTCGAACAACATTCCCCTGACGCAAGGGGCGCTGAACACCACGAAGAACAGCTCCACGAGCCGATATGAGCCCGGCTTGGTGGTTTGGGCGAACCCGCCCGACCTGATGGGCAATACCATCAACGGAAACCAGACTGTTTGCGCCGGCACGGTCCCGGCCGACATCACGGGAAGCACCCCTCAATACGTGCTCCCCACCATCGTTCGCAATAATTCACCATCCGCCTACCCCTCGCTCGGAAATGCAGCCACCTATCAGTGGCAGGTCAGCTCTGACAGCTTGAATTGGGTGGACATCGTAGGCGCTACGGGGCAGAACCTGTCCGGCAGCGCCTTGGGTGAAGTCGCCCAGAAGACCTATGTGCGCCGGATCATCGGCGGGGATGCCTGCATCCTGGCCGGCGCCGCCGACCAAGTGGTGACCGTGAAGGTGATCGAGGCCACGGCCGAGATCACCCATGTTTCGTGCAATGGTGCCGATGATGGCAGCATCACCGCTTCCTCCACCGGTACAGGCCCCTTCACTTATGTATGGGATAACGGCGCCACCGGTGCCACCATCTCCGGATTGGCCCCGGGCAATTACACGGTGACCGTCACCGATGCCAACGGGTGCCAAGCGACCAAGACCTTCACCGTCACGCAACCCGCCGTACTCTCCGGCGTGATCACAGGGGTGAATGCAACCTGCAACAACAGCGATGGCTCTGCTTCCGTGAACATCTCCGGAGGAACACAACCGTACAGCTACCTGTGGAGCACCGGGGCGACCGGCTCCTCCATCAGCAACCTGGGGGCTGGCCAGTACAACGTGCTTGTAACGGACGCCCACGGCTGCACCTATGAGCTCGCGGTGACGATCAGCGCAAGCGGGACCCCGGGCGCCAATGCAGGCCCCGATATGGTGATCACCTGTGCCACCAATGGACAGGTCACTCTGGCCGGTACCTCTGGAAGCCAGGACGTGACCTTCGCATGGACCGCTTCCAATGGTGGACATATCGTGAGCGGTGCCAACACCGCAAATCCGGTGGTTGATGCTGCCGGAACGTACACTTTGGTGGTGACCAGCACCAGCACGGGATGCACCAGCACCGATGCCGTGTCGGCAACCATGGACATGGAAGCTCCCGGGGCAACGGCCAGCATGGACGAAGTGCTCACCTGCGCCATCACAAGCGTGCAACTCCAGGGCAACGGCAACGGCTCCTTCAGCTGGAGCGGCCCCAACGGCTTCTCCAGCACCGAGCAG
>DAOKZW010000050.1:0-19446 GCA_035325445.1 Flavobacteriales bacterium | reverse complement strand
GGGCTCAAAATGCCCATGCACCAAGGGTTCGGGCACGTCAACCTGCTGCGATGAGAAAGGCGGACTGGGCAGTATCTCCACGGCCCGGCCCCGGCCATTCCTTCATGGTCCTTCAAAGCTTCGGTGCTCCATCGTTTTATGTGGGTAGGTGAAGTTGATTAGACGTTTGGCTCATGAACAATGAGCAGCTCTTCGAATTGGCCTTGCGTTTTCAGGCTCCTTGGTTCGTTGTCAAGGCCGAATCCCGCCCAGCGGGTCCCACAAAGTCCATGTACATCACCTTGGATTATCGCTTGGGCTACTTCGGCCCTGCTGAAAAGCCCCATTCCCCTTTGATGACAAGGAATTGTTGGTAATCGGAGTTGCACAAGTGCATGAAAATGGACCTATTGCGGCCGAAAAGCCTGCGGATGATCCGCTGCGTGGAGTTCCCGGCAGTTAAGCCTTGAAGGCTTCGCTCCCGCCGGCAAGCATGATGGGAACAAGCGCTGGGTGATTCTGGGCAGGCCATTCCTGACTTGTGCCACAGGCGGGAAGCGATCCTCCCCCCCAACCGCGCACGCACCTCCCGCGATCAATGGCTACTTCGTCGTTCCTCCTCGCAGCTGCGTTCAAGGAATCCGTGGCACCTCATGGCGAGGCCACAGGCCGAAGCAATGCCGTACGGCCCTTGGTGTGCACTGCCGTGCCCGACAAGGTCCCACACTACCCCTTCACCACGAAACGCGCACTGCCCAATGGCACGCCGCCATCATTCACGAGGCGCACCATGTAGGTACCGGTGTGCAGCCCTTGTACATCCACCTCGAGGAGATTTTGGCCGTACGCCACCGCCATGGAGCGCTCCCGCACCGTACGGCCCAGGGCATCCAACACCTGAAGGCGCGCCGTTCCTGCCGCTGGCGCTGTAAGGGCCAGGCGCAACACATCCTCCACCGGATTGGGGAATACCATCACCTGCCCGCCTTGCATATCCGTTATCACCACCACCGTGTTGCTGTATTCCCAGGTGCCATCCTTGTCCACCTGCCGCAGGCGATAGTAGTTCACCCCGGTAAAGGGCTCTTCGTCGGTGAAGCCATAGTCCGTACGGTACTGGGTATTCCCGCTGGCCTGCACCTTTCCGATGGCCGTGAAATGCTCGGCATCGGCGCTATGCTCCACCATGAAATGGCTGCTGTTCTTTTCCGTGGCGGTGGCCCAGGTGAGGTCCACCGCGCCACCCCTTGGCACGCCTTGCAGGAAGAGCAGTTCCACCGGCAACACCAGAGGCTCGCACCCGATGATCGTCGGGTCCGAAACGCCGGATGTATTGGTGAACATCGTCCAGTTCAGGCTGTAATTGATGCGGCCCGTCACATTCGCGGGCACCATGGCGATCAGGTAGGCATGGCCGGCCAGCACCGGCAATGGGGCAAGCCATCCCCAGCCACCATGTCCCTCTTGGGTTGCCATCATGCCTTGGGCCAGGCCCGTGGTGGCCTGGTTGCGCGCGCTGCTGCAGCGAATGGGCGGGCTTTGCGGCGGGCACACATCATAACCATCGATATGGTTCGGGTCGGGAGGCAGGTTGTAGCTGGGTATTCCCAGGTCCCAGATGGCAAAATCAATGTCGGCCTGCGCCGTCGGGGCAGGACTCACCTTGTACCCCTCCAACAGAAAGGCCACCGTGCCATCCGCTTCCGGCCTGAAGACCATCCACTGGATGCCCCCGGCCTCGCCGTCCAGGCAGCCCATATTGGCCCCGGCCAGGTCCATCATTCCCCCGTTATAGGGATGGAAGGTGTAACCTTGGTATTCGGCGGCCGCCGGGCTGTAGCTGCTGATGGGCCATGGCGTATTGTCCATTTGGCCCGTTACGGTATGGTAGGCCCCCGTGGCATCCAGGCAGATGGTGCGCATGCCGAAACAATCGGTGCGGGGGTTGGGCCGCGGGCTGCACGCATCGGTCAACACAAAATGATCGTTCGGCCCTGATGTAGGCCCGGCCACCGCATAGCCGCCATCGTCCCACCAAATGGTGTCGGAGCTTCCCACCTGCCACAGGGCATGGAAGACGTAGCCCGAGGTGCCGACGCCTCCGCCGGCCGGCACACGGTGAAAATTGACCGTACTTCCAATGGGCAGCGCGATGAGGAAGCTTTCGGAGGGGTCGCCGCCACTGGTGGTGTAGGTCACCGTGGGCCCGGGCGGGATGGTTACCTCCATGGCCAAGGTGCCGGTGGTGTTGTACGCCCACAGGTCGATCATGTACCAGCAGGTGCCCGCCGGGGGCGTGGGGTTGGTGATGCAGATGGTGAAGTTGCCTTCGGGCGCCGTGGACGAAACGGTCTTCCGGGCCCATACCCGTACGTAGTACACCTGCCCGGGGATCAGCGCGCCTTGTATGATCCGCGCATCGGAGCCTGTGCCGGAACGGTCGTCGCAGGCGATCAGGCTCAGGCGCATGTTGCACCCTTCGCCGGGGTCGCCGGCCATGGCATTGCTGGCGTACAGGGCGATGGCGGGCTGGGTGGCCGGGGCCGCGCCCGCCTGGGCATCGATCTGCACCATGCCGCTGTTGGGCGCGGTGAACTTATACCACGAGGACTGCTGGCTGCCGCCGATGAAGCCCCCGCACGTGGGGGCCGGAATGCCGGGTGCCGCGCACATGTCGTACGTGGTGCCGGCCGTGGTGCCCGTGCAGGTCTCACCCACCGTAAGCGAGGTGGCCCCGCAGGGTTGCGTGTTCGCCGGCGGCGTGTAGCCCACATAGGAACCGGGGCCGGCCATCCATTCCAAGCGGAACTGGCCGTAGCGCTTCTTCATGTTCATGGAGCCCTTCAACGAATGGATCCGCACGTACAGCCATTCGCCCGGCGGCAGGCACCGGATGTCGATGGGCTGGCCCGCCGTGGCCGGGGTCACTTGGTCCACCGTGCCCCCCACCTGCCTGAACTGCAGGGGATCCGAGCAATCGGGGCTCAAATAGGCACTGATGCCCAAGCTGCCGCTGACCGGGCTACCGCTACCGATCTGATTCGTAGACGAGGTTGAATACGATAGCCTCAGCCGCACATGGCCGGTGGTAGGCACCTGCATTTTCACCCACAGGTCGCCGCCCATGTTGTTGTCATTGGCCAGCAGAAAATCGGGCTCTTCACAGGCAAACACGTAATTGACAAAACTGCCGGAGGTCGTGAAGCTCCCAACGGCCGGTAGTATCCGTGCCGTACAGGCCGTTTCATCCGCGCCGCGGTCCGGCATGGTGGAGATGCGCTGGCCCATAACACAAAGGTTGAAGTTGGCATTGGAGGCCGTGGAGCCTCGCGGCCATACCCGCACATAGATCTTGTTACCGGGGGTGATGCAGGTGGCCTCCACCGAGGGATTGAAGGCATTGTCGTACGCGCCGCCCGTGGCGCAGCCCAGCAAGCGCATGGGGCCGGTGGCGTTCGGCGCTTCGTACACCGCCATGCCGGCCGATGCCGTGCTGGGCGTGCCCGTGCCGTACAAGGTGAAGCGGTACACGGCATCGGTAAAGGCCGGGTCCATGCGGAACCAGATATCCTTCGGCGGGGTCGGGGTTACGATGTTCTGGTTCACCTGGCAGGGCGGGTGGGCCAGATTGGCGCTTTGCGCGGTGGTGGTGCTAACACTCCCAAAAGAGAAGGGACCGTTCAGGGATGTTCCCCCGCAGATGGACGGCATGGCCGGTGTCAGCAGGGGCGCCGGCACTAAGGCATTGGACGTGAGCGATGTGGTAGCGTCCGAGGGATCCTCGCTCCACTGCTGGGCCATGGTGGGCCCGGCAACACCCCAACAGATGAGCATGACCATGAGGGCCAGCAGGTGGGCCCGGGAGCCGATGCCCCGCATCCAAACACCCCCATCGGGCCAGGTATGTTTTCGTATTAGGCAACGGCCGTAGCCAGAGCTCCTACCATGCCGGAAGTGCAAGAACATTGTGGAGAGTGATTAATCATGAACGGAGAGAGTCGTTCAGGAAGAGCATACAAGTATAACACGGAACCCCGCCCATTGGTACCAGGACGGAGAGCCTTGGTACCGGCCGCCCCCTATTCCGGGGGTGCGCAAGCCCCCACGGGGATTGCGGCTTCATGTGCTTTGCCCCTGCCACCGCGCCCCAACAGCGATCGGGCACGCTGCGGAAACGCACCAAGATCGTGAAGCCAAAATTCCCAAAAACGAGGGTGCCCGGTTTGGCCGGGCCGCCATCAATCCTTCACGAACCGCACCGAACCCAGCATGGCGCCTCCCCCGTCGAGCACGCGCACGACATAGGCGCCGGCCTGTAGCCTATGCACTTCCATGGCAACCATGCCTGAGGAAGCATCGGCCACCTGTTGCTCCACCAAGCGCCCCAAGGCATCCATCACCTGCACCGTCACCTCGTGGCGGCCTCGCAGGTCAAGGGCCATCGTGAACCGGTCGTGCACGGGATCGGGCCATAAAAGGATGGTGCCCGCCTTGTCTTGGAACAGCACCGCCACGGTATTGCTGTACTCCGAGGTGCCGTCCAGGTCCACCTGCCGCAACCGGTAATAGTTCGCGCCCCGTTCCGGCACCCTGTCGGTGAACCCGTAGTCGGTACGGTATTGTGCATGGCCGCTGGCGGGTACCTGCCCGATGGGTGCAAAGTGCACCGCATCCGTGCCGCGTTCCACCACGAAGTGGCTGCTATTGTTTTCGCTGGCGGTGGCCCATGCAAGCTCCACGGCACCATCGCGGGGCTCCCCCTGCAAGAACAACAGTTCCACGGGCAGGAGCAAGGGCTGGCAGCTTATGATGCCCGGATCGGTGACGCCGGCCGCGTTGTCGAACATCGTCCAGTCGAAGCTGTAATTGATGCGCCCCGTGACATTCACCGGCACGAAGGCGACGAGGTATCCATGGCCCGCCTGTACCGGCAACGGCTCCAACCAGCCCCACCCGCCGTTTCCTTCCTGCGTGCCGGAAAGGCCCGGCGCCAACCCCGTGGTGGACACTTGGCGCGCGCTGCTGCATCGCACCGGCGCCGTCCGGGGCGGGCACACATCGTAGCCGTTGATGCTGTCCGGGCTGGTGCCTTGATAATCCAGCAGCCCCAGGTCCCAGACCGCGAAATCCAGGTCGGCCTGTACCGTGGGGGTCGGATAAACCCGGTGGCCTTCCAGCAGGAAGGCCACCGTACCGTCCTGCCCCGGGTGGAACACCAGCCACTGCACACCCTTCGCCTCCCCTTCCAAGCAGCCCATATTGGCCCCTGCCAGGTCCATCATGCCCCCGTTTTGGGGATGGAACGTATAGCCCTGGTAGTCGGTTTGGGCCGGGCTGTATGAACTGATCGGCCACGAGCGATTGTCCATCTGCCCTGCAATGTGCGTGTACGGCCCTCCCCCGCTCGCGGAGCCGTCCAGGCAGATCGTCTTCATGCCGAAGCAATCCGTGCGGGGGTGTGCCCGTGGGCTGCAGGCATCGGTCAGCGTGAAATGGTCGTTGGGGCCGGAGCTGGGGCCCGCCACGGCATAGCCGCCATCATCCCACCAAATGGTGTCGGAGCTGCCCACCTGCCACAAGCCATGGAACAGATAGCCGGCGGCCCCCACGCCGCCACCTGCCGCCACGCTGCGGAAATGGGCCGTGGCCCCGATGGGCAGCGCGATGAGGAAGCTCTCGGAGGGGTCGCCGCCGCTGGTGGTGTAGGTCACCGTGGGCCCGGGCGGGATGGTCACCTCCATGGCCAGCGTGCCCGTGGTGCGCCCCGCATACAGGTCGATCATGTACCAGCAGGTGCCCGCCGGGGGCGTGGGGCTGGTGATACAAATGGTGAAGTTGCCTTCCGCAGGGCTGGCCGAGCCAATTTTCCGGGCCCATACCCGCACGTAGTACACCTGCCCGGGGATCAATGCGCCTTGGATGATGCGCGCATCGGGGCCTGCTCCTTGCCGGTCGTCGCAGGCGATCAGGCTCAGGCGCAGGTTGCAGCCTTCGCCGGGGTCGCCGGCCATGGCATTGCTGGCGTACAGGGCGATGGCCGGTTGGGTGGCCGGGGCCGCACCAGCCTTGGCGTCGATGACCACCATGCCGCTGTTGGGCGCGGTGAACTTGTACCAGACGGATTGCTTGCTGCCACCGCCGAAATCGCCGCACTGTGGCTCAGGGATGCCCGGCGGGTTGCACATCCCATAGGTGGAACCGGCCGTGGTGCCGGTGCAGGTCTCCCCCACGGCAAGCGGCACGGCCCCGCAAGGCAAGGAGCCCGCAGCGGTGGGGCCTGTACCGCCCGCCATCCACTCCAGGCGGGTGCGCCCGAAGCGCTTTTTCTGGGCCATGGAACCAGGCAAGGAATGGATCCGCACATAAAGCCATTCCCCCGGGGGCAGGCATTTGATGTCGATGGGAAGGCCGCTGGAACCAGGGATCACCTGCTTTGCGCTGCCGCCCACCCATCGGAACTGCGAGGGATCGCCGCAATCGGTGGACAGGTAGGTGCTGATGCCCACGTTGTCATCCACCACCGTGCCCACCCCTATCTGGTTGGCCGCCACCGCCGAGGCCGTGGAAAGCTTCAACCTGACATGGCCACTGGCGGGAATGGCCAGCTTCACCCAGAGGTCGCCGCCGACCTTGCCGTCGGTGGCAAGCAGGAACGATGTTTCGTCACAGGAAAACACATGATCGATGAAGCTGCCGGTGGTCGCGGCGAAATTGCCCACCGGGCTCAACGCCCGCGCCGTGCAGGGCGTTTCATCGGCACCCCGATCGGGCATGGTGGAAGTGCGCTGGCCCATCACGCACAAGTTGAAGTTGGCATTGGAGGCCGTGGTTCCCCGCGGCCATACGCGCACATAGATCTTGTTACCGGGGGTGATGCAGGTGGCCTCCACCGAGGGATTGAAGGCATTGTCGTACGCGCCGCCCGTGGCGCAGCCCAGCAAGCGCATGGGGCCGGTGGCGTTCGGCGCTTCGTACACCGCCATGCCGGCCGATGCCGTGCTGGGCGTGCCCGTGCCGTACAAGGTGAAGCGGTACACGGCATCGGTAAAGGCCGGGTCCAAGCGGAACCAGATATCCTTGGGTGCTGGCGGCATGGCCGTGGCCTGTGGCATCTGGCAGGGCGCATAGCCCAGGTTGGCGCTTTGCGCGGTGGCCGACAAAACGCTGCCAAAGGAGAAAGGACCGTTCTGGGAGGCGGCGGAACAAGAGGCCCATGCCGGCATGGCCGGTGTCAGCGGGGGCACCGGCACAAAGGCGTTCGCGGTGAGCGAAGGGGTGGCATCGGAAGGGTCTTCGCTCCACTGCTGGCCATAAAGCGGGGCCGCGAACAGCGCGGCCAAGGCCATCAACAGGGAAACCTTTCCATTTCGGTGCGGGGACAGGGAAAACGCCGGTTGATGGCGCCATCCCTCCAGGGAGAGCGTTGCGGAGAGTGGCATATTGGGTCAGTGTGGGAGAACACTGGCAATGTGGGTGGGGAGACACCTCGGGCAAGTTTACGGAGAATTAATTCCTTCAGCCAGGTCCGCCCCGGGGTGATCAGGGGTTTGAGCTCCCGCAGCCGCGCCGCCCTTGCGCCATCAACCATGGGCCGGCCCTGGCCCACACGGATACGTGGCCCCCCTTCGATATTGCCGCGACCCCGTTGGGCCGTAGCCATTGAAAGGCCCATTGCTCAACGGGGCCATACAGGCCCGCAAGAGGCTGCGGCAATTCACCGGGCACCCCAGAATGGCCGGCACGACCCGATTACACGGTGTTCACTCCGGCCGCGAGCAAGGAAGTCGCTGCGGATGCCATCGGATCTACCGCACCACCATGTCCCGCGGCTGCACCGGCCACTCCAACGGCTTGTACTGCAGCAGCGCCCACAACGCCAGGATGGTGGTGTGCTGGCTTTCGCTGGACTTATCGTTCGGCACCCAATTCCAGCTTCCGTCCAGGTTCTGCAGACCGATGATCTCCTCGATGTATTCCCGCGGGGGCACATAACCGGTGTCATGGTATTGGAGCATGGCCAAGGCTTCAATGGCAACGTCGTTCCACAGGGGTCTTTGCCCGTTTATGATCGCCCTGTTGCGCTCCACCAGCTCCTTTTCCACGGCCGTATCCAATTCGGCCCTGAAGCACTGCTGGGCCATGGCCATGGCCCACAGGGCATGGGTGGCTTGGTATGGCTCGTTCAACTCGGCCTCCCCGATCCGCTGCATAAGCAACTCGGGCTCCGGCAGCTCATCGTACCACACGCCGGCCAGCGCCAGTTCATTCCCCCCGCCCGCATCGAGGAAGTCCATCCGGCAAACCGCAGGCTCTGCCAAGCGCAGAAACATGTGGAATTGCCCCGTGGAATCTGCGCGGACCTGGGCCAACACCGCCTCCGCCTTCACCAATACGGGGAGGTTGAACCGGTCCTTCAGGTAGGCATGGAGCAACACGGCATCCGTATCCAGCACCCTTCGGGGCGAGCTGAAGTAGGCCAGCCCGCGGGCCACCGCCTTGTGGGTCTTCATGATCAGCGAATCGACGGGCTGCGCCGTGGCGCGGGCGGAAGGACCAACCCAGCCGCCGAGGAAAAACAGGACCATGCCCCAGGGCAGGATCTTGATCGAAGGTGCTTTCATGTTCGGGGGAATTCAAATGTTGCCTGCTTCGCCCACCGGGGCCGTACCCAACAAGCGGCCCGCAAGGCGCGCCACAGCACCCCATGGCAACGCCAAACGCGGCAAGCCCCGGCGGTTGCCGGAACAAGCCACGGACGCCGATGGTATCGGGCGGAGAGCGGGGGCATGGGGGAGAGCCGGAATGAAGGGGCGCGGGCCCGGGGTGCTGGAGGGACACCTGCACAAGTATACGCACAAGCATGATCGGTCCGGCCGGAAACCCAGGGCTATCGGGTCTTATGCATGCGCCTGACGGTGCATCTGACGGAATGCATGGAACCACGGATGGTCCGATATGTATCGGACGCGGAAGGACACGGATAAAAGCCGATGGCATGGTTGGCCCCGTGACATGGATCAACCGTTCAATGGAAAAATCCATCCGTGTCTATCCGTGTGAATCAGTGGTTCCCATACAGAAATCCACACGCCCAAGGGGCGTGCCAGACGCGATAGCCCGGGGCCGGAACCCGCCTACAGGGCGCGGAGTTATGCCCCCTTCCAAGGCCCCGGGCGCTGGTAGCAGCCAGCCGCATGGACCCACCCGGGCCGTACCAAGATCATACTTCGGACCCGCCCACGCGGACGTTGCCCGGACCACTGGTTGCCTCCAGCCAGGAAAATTATTTTCCCTTGCATTTGCTTTTACAATTCGTTAACCTTGACCCGGGAAGGCTCTTTTTCCAAGAGAACCGACCTCTCCAAACCAAACTCTCCAAGCTCCCCGACAAACACTCTCCTCTCTCCCCCCTCTCGTTTCTCCCATAACGCCTGTCCTTTCCGCACCCCGGCCCCAGAGGCCGAGGGTGGGAGAGGCGGCCACCCGACCGGCCCGGACCCTTGTTGCAGGGCCTGCCCTCTCCGCACGAAGCCCGCAAGGGTGACGCGCCACCAATGTCAACTCCAATCACCTAAACTCTCAACACATGCAACGAAGTACAGTACGCTGCACGGACCCCGCGCGAACGCGCCGCCGCCCGTGGGCGCTGCCCTGGGCAGCCGCCACGCTCGCCCTGTATACCACCGGCGCCTTGCAGGCACAGGTGGCGGATTACAGCTTGACGTATGACAAGCTGATCAAAACATCCACCATCCTCCAAGCCGATGAGGATGCCGCCTTTGAACCCATCACCGGGGGCACCGTGCTCGCCGACGGCGGGCAGACGGCCGTGGCTGCCGGTACAACATTCGGAATGGGGTACAAGGAGTATGAAACCGTAGGGGGATTCTTCGGCACCACGACCCGGCCCAAAAACTGGGCTGGCAATGCCTCCTTTGTGGGTAACGCCCAAGCGGATGAAAACGGCATGCCCAGCCAGGCGGAATACCAGTTAAGCGGATCTCCTGCCCTGAAGACCGGCCCCGGCTATCCCATCGGCTTCAACTTCACCTACAACGGTGAAACCTTCGACCGTGTGGGCATCTCCGGACAGGGATGGATCGGCTTCGGCAATAGCAGCAACGGCGCCAACGCCGTGGCCGTGTATACCGCCCCGACCAGCAATACCACCAACCTGCCGCTGAGCAACACCACCCTGCTGGCCAACGACAGCCGGCGGAACCGCGTGGTGGCCACCGGCGTGAGCGGGGGGGCATTTAACGTGGGCACGAACACCATGCCTATCGTGTACAACCCCACCTACCCCAGCTACCCGGGGGCAGAGCTGCGCTATGAGACCATCGGCACCGCGCCCAACCGGGTGTTCGTGGTGCAGTGGCGCAACTACGGCTTCACCATAAACAGTGAAGACCACCAGTATTACCGGCGCATGGATTTCCAGATCCGCCTCTACGAAACCACCAACAAGGTGGAGGTTCGTTTCGGCAAGGCCTGGCGGAGCAATACCGCCGCCGTCTTCCAAACCGGCCTGGGCGGCAAGACCGGCGGTAACGGCACCTCCGGCTCCTTCAACTCCTTCGGTTTCTACAACCAGGCCGACAACAGTTGGAAGGAATGGCCCTATGCCTACACGGTCCAGGCCAACCACAACGGCTACCCCGGCTCCACCGCCTTCAGCCAGCGCATCCCTTGGACCGGAACGCAAGGCTATTCCCCGTACAACACCTTCGGAACAGGTTCCGCAGAGGATTACTACAATGCCATCTTCACCCAAACGGGTTCGAAGGCAGGCAGCCCCAAGGATGATGCCACACGCGTCATCAGCGGCATTACGGCCCGTACACCGGACATGATGAGCTTTGTGTGGACGCCGCCCACCTGCGTGCAGGCCGCATCCGGCCTGGCCGTGGGCAGCATCGGCCTGGCCTCCGCCACGCTGAGCTGGAGCGGCTCGGGCACCTTTGACTACGCCGTGGGCACGGGCTCCAATCCGGCCACGGCCACCTTCACCGGTACCGTTACCGGCAACAGCGCAGCCCTGAGCGGCCTGTCCGGAAGCACCAATTACAAGGCATGGGTACGCACCAACTGCGGCGGCGGCAACGTCAGCCTGTGGTCCGGGGCCGTGGCGTTCAACACCCTGCCCTGCCCGGTTTCTTCCTTCTACTACGGCATCTACCCCATTTCACGGGTTCAGATCTCCGACATTGACAACACCAGTTCCGCAGACCCGATCTACGACGGTACGGACCCGGCCAAATACCAGGACTTCACCAGCGTGGTGGGCAGCGTGTTCCCCACCCTGAGCTTCCCGATCACCGTAACCGGTTACAATGGCGGCAATATGTACGCCACCGTCTTCATCGACTGGGACCAGGATGGCGTGTTCGAAGCTTCCTTCCCCTTGAACGGCGGCAATACCACCAACACCGGATCCATTACCGGAACCATTGATGTGCCCGCGACGGCGCTGCCGGGCAACTCGCGCATGCGCGTGGTCTGGTCCAACGACTGGGCCTATCCCGTGGCCTGCGGCGAAGGCATGTACTACGGCCAAGTGGAGGACTACACCTTGAACGTGGGCATACTGACCTGCCCGCCGCCCACCAACCTGGCGGCCAGCAACGTGGCCATCCATAGTGCGGACCTGAGCTGGACCGCCAGCAACAACTCCACGGGCTACGATTGGGAGGTACGCACCAGCGGCACACCCGGATCGGGCGCCACCGGCCTTGCCGCCAGCGGCACGGCAGCAGGTGCCACGGCAACCGCCACCGGCCTGGCCAGCAACACGGCCTATACCTTCTACGTGCGTAGCGATTGCGGCGACGATGACCTGAGCGTCTGGATGTCCGGCACGTTCACCACCCTGTTGGCCTGCGGCGATACGTGGGACAGCCCAGGCGCTTACAACAACATGACGGATGAACAATTCACGCAAACCCATACCATCTGCCCGGAAAATCCGGGTGATGTGGTCACCCTCGACTTCACCTACTGGGGCGACTTGACCTGGTATGCTGCAGCACTCCAACGCTCGGCGGTGTTCATCTATGACGGCGACGACACCAGTGCACCCATGATCGCCGGTACCGGCACAGGTTATAGTGAGGCTGGATGGACCGTGCCCGCAGGCGGCTGGGTCACCAAGCCACCCATCACCACTTCCACGGCGACAAGCGGCTGCCTTACCGTAGTAGTCATGTCGTATGGTGGCTGGGTGGGCACCAGCAGCCCTAACGGCTGGCGCGCCAACATCACCTGCGCCCCCCGCCCCACCTGCTTTGCCCCTACCGACCGTACCGTTACCGGAACCGGTGTGCATAGCGGCAGCTTCAGCTGGGATGCCGGCGCATCGCCCAACGTGGAGTACAAAGTGGTGGCCTTCGGCGAGCCGGCAAGCGCCACCGCCATCACCGGTGGCACCAGCAGCACCGGCAGCGCCACCACGGCCGCCACGCTGACCGCCAACACGCAGTATACCGCATACTTCCGCGGCCTCTGCGACGACCAAGGCACGGGTGACGACCCCAGCGCATGGAGCTCGCCGGGCCTGAACTTCCGCACCAAGGTCGGTTGCGGCGGTCCGTACGACCTGTATCCTTCAACAGCTTATGCCGCCTACACCCCGATCCCCACAGGGGGCATCGACAGCGTGGCGGTGATCTGCCCGGACAACGCCGGTGATGTGGTGACGCTGACCATGAGCCAGTTCTCCTTCAACTCCGGAGCCAACGGCACCTTGGGCCTGTTCGTCCACAACGGCAACAGCACCGCGGCGCCCATCTTCAATTCGGGCCTGCCTGCCAAGACATCGGGTGCCAACACCGTGGCCGCTGGTGCCTATTGGGGAGATACCTACCGTGTACCCGGTTCCGGCACTTTGCCCGGTCCCTTTACCAGCACGGCGGCCAACGGCTGCCTCACCCTGCGTTTCGTGGCCTATTCCTCCAGCACCTACGACCAGGGCATGAAGTCCATGATCTCGTGTGCACCGGCCCCGGCCTGCAGCACGCCTGATGCCGTGAGCTTCTCCGCCGTGGGCAGCAGCACCGCCACGGTGAGCTGGGGCAACACCTCGGAGCCCTGCGTGATCGAATACGGCCCCATCGGATTCATCCCGGGCACCGGTGCCACCGCCGGCGCCGGCACCGTGGCCAGCACCAGCGCCACCTCGCCCTACACCATCACCGGCCTGAACCCCACCACCACCTATGAGGTGAGGATCCGCCAAGTGTGTTCCGGGCCCAGCTACTCGGCCAACAGCTTCTTCGCACGCTTCACCACCAGCATGGATTGCAGCACCGCCCAAGTGCTTGCCTGCGGTGAATACGTGGATGATGCCAACGCCCCCGCAGCATACGCCTACGGTGCAGCGGCCTACGACGGCGACAAGTACACCAATGCCGTCAGCTGCTTCAGCGGCTCCGCCGCAGAGGGTAACGGACCCGAGCGCCTTTACCGCTTCACCGCCACACAGGCAGGCACCTACGCCATTCAAGCCGGAACCTCCGACATGGGCGGAACCAGCACCATCAAGTTCGTGATGGCACCCGTGGAGGATGGTTGCGCCGCCAGCGCATTCACCTGCATCGGCAAGCCGGCGGCCAACGCCGGTGGCTTGTTGAACTTCACCGTATCCACGCCGGGTGACTACTACATCATGAGCGATGCGAACTACGGGGTGCACAAGCGGCCCTTCACCCTGCTGTGCCCCGGTATCCCGTCGTGCGTGCCCGCCCCCACCTTCCCGGCCAATGGCGTTACGCTGGCGGTGAACAACAACCCCATCGTGTTCAGCTGGCCCGTATCCTTCGGTGCCACCAGCTACGATGTGTACTTCATGGGCAACCTGGTGGCCAACACCCCCACCAACAGCATCAACGGTGGCAGCAGCTACACCACGGCCAATATCAAGGCCCTGTACGGCTTGGGTACGACCATCACCTGGCGCGTGGTGCCCAAGAACAGCTATGGTACCGCCAGCTGCCCCACGGAGTGGACCTTCAGCGTGGGTGGCAACGGCGCCACGAACGCCATCCCGCTGACGGAGGCCATCGGCTTCAACGGCAACAACATGGCAGCCAACGGCTACACCAACACCGCCACCAATTTCTGGGGCAATGACAGCTGGTTCTCTTTCACCGCATCGGATTGCGCTGACAGCGCCGCGGTGAACATTTGCTTGCCGTCAAGCCAAGTCGCAACCTACGTGATGGCACAAGTGATCCGGGCCTCTGACAACGCCGTGATCTTCCCGCCCGCCGCTGATGCCAGCTACTATGCGTACGTAGCTTCCGGCAACTGCTTCCAGTACGGGTGGTTCAACGATGATCCCGAGGTCTGGAACTGGGTTTACGAAGCACCCAAGTTCAAGGTGGACATGGGTGAGACCTATTACGTGATCGTGGATTCATACGGCACAAACTACAACTTCACCGTGTCGTACAACGAGATCTCCAACTCGCCCGACAGCGACGAGGACGGCATCCCCGACTGCATGGACGACTGCCCCTTCACGCCTGGCGTGGTGGGCAGCGTGTGCGACCCGGGACCGGGCTTCGCCACCGGCCGCATCAATGCCGATTGTGAGTGCGAAGGCGGCAACATGGCCGTGATCAGCATCACCACCGACGGCAATCCGGAACAGCTGAGCTGGGAAGTGGTCAACTCGTTCGGCCATACCATCGCCACCGGTGCCCCCGCACAGGCCAACACCACGGTGAACCAAACCGTGTTCCTGCCCGGCACCTGCTACGGCTTCCGCCTGACCGACAGCTTCGGCGACGGTATCACCAATGGTGGATGGGCCCTGTACACCACCAACGGCAAGCTCATCCTCCGCGATGACTTCGCCAGCGGAAGCGTCACCCCCGCAACGCCTGCTGCAAGCCCTGCATACGGCGATGCCCACAGCTTCTGCCTGCCCCTGGGCCCGGCCGACATTGCTGCCAACGAGTGCAACGTGTTCGACAACCTGATGGGCAACAAGGTGTACGCCAACAAGGTGACCGGCGCGGCGAACTACCAGTTCGAGTTCTCCAACCCCGATGCCGGATTCATCCGCCGCATCGCAAGGCCCACCAACTACGTGACCTTCTGGGATATGGTGACCAACCCGCTCACCCCGGGCGTGAAGTACTTCGCACGTGTGCGCACCGACAAGAACGGCCCCATGGCCAGCGCACACTGGGGCAGCGGCTGCGAAATGGGCATCAGCACCCAGGTGCTCGGATGCTCCGGCCTCATCCAGGCGCCCGCCTACGGGCATTCCTGCAACGAGACCCGCAGCTTCAACACCAACAACAGCTTCATCTACGCCAAGCCTGTGGTGGGCGGTACCGAGTACCAGTTCCGCATCTACAACACCGGCGAAGGATACGATGAGACCTTCACCCGCAGCACCTACATCCTGCAACTGAAGTGGAACAGCAACGTGGCGCCCCCGCTGGTGAACGGCTACACCTACCTGGTGGAGATCAACGTGAAGGTGAACGGCGTGTGGAGCGGATTCTGCACCGCCAATGTGTGCTCCATCACCATTAGCAACCCCGGCAACCGCATGACCGAAGTGGCCATGGGCGAAGCCACCCTGTGGCCCAACCCCGTGCGCGACGGGCAGGTGAACCTCAACATCGAGGGCATCACCGCCGCCGACCAGCACATCACCGTTGATGTGACGGACATCTATGGCCAGCACGTGTACGGTCAGGAGTTCGGCAACAGCGGCGACCGCTTCAACACCGTGCTGAGCCTGCCCGGCGACATCGCCACCGGCATGTACCTGGTGAACATCACCATCAACGGTGAAGTGACCACCAAGCGACTGAGCATCGTGCGCTAAGCGCAGGACCTCATCCTATGCAAAAGGGCCGCTCCTTTCGGAGCGGCCCTTTTTGCGTGCCGACGTGCCTGCGGCACGCCATCGCGAGGGAGCGCCAGCGACCGAAGCGGACGTCATCGCGAGCGCTGTAAGCGCGAAGCCCACCGTCATCGCGAGCGCCATAGGCGCGAAGCGATCCTTCATTCCCCCAAACCGCGCACAAGCCTCCCGCAATCAAAGACTGCTTCGGCCTTGCCAAATGCGCAAGGCCTCGCAGTGACGATGAGGTGCGCCATCGCGAGGGAGCGATAGCGACCGAAGCCCCCTCCCCCCGCGCACAAGCCTCCCGCGATCAAGGGCTGCTTCGTCGTTCCTCCTCGCAGCGACGTTGGGGTGCGCCCGTGGCACGTCATCGCGAGCGCTGTATGCGCGAAGGGTTGGGGCACGTCGACCTGCTGAGATGAGGAAGGCGGACACGGCCCGGTCCCGGCCATTCCTTCGGGGTCCTCCAAAGCTTCTTATCTTGGCAAGGTGGTCGCCATGCACCATGGCTATCCGGCCGCTTGGGCCCGACCGCCCCCGCTCAAAATCCTTGTAGACATAATTCTACAAGTCGATTGGAATAATTTCCATTTGACCCTATCTTGGCCCCGGACAAACCCGCATCGCCCCACTCTCCCAACTCTCTTCTCTCCAAGTCCTCTCCTCCCCACTCTCTCCCATTTTCTTCACAGGCCAGCCCCACTCTCCAAGTCCCTGCGCCCTTTTTCGCACATGAAAGCCCTAATGGTCGCCCTCTTGCTCGCCGCCTTTCCGGGGGTTGCCTTGGCGCAGGAGATCTGCAACAACGGCATCGACGATGACGGCGACGGGCTGATCGACCTGAACGACCCGGACTGCCCGTGCAACACATTGGTGTCGGCGGAAAACCTTCCCAGCTACATCCGCAACCACTCCTTCGAGGAGCGGGGCTGCTGCCCCTTGGGCTTCGTAGGTCCTTTCGGCCCGCCTTACCTCGATTGCGCCACCGGGTGGCACCAGGCCACGGTGGCCACTTCCGATTATTTCCATGAATGCGGTTACTCGCCGGCGGGCCTCAACCTCCCTCCCCCGGACGGTGACGGGGCCATCGGCTTCTTTGCGATGCACGGATGGATGGAGTACGTGGGCACGTGTCTGACCTACCCGCTGCCCTCCAACCCCTTGATCGCCGGCACCACCTACACCCTGTCGATGTGGATCTCCGGCGTTTCGGTGGATGACGTGCACGCCCAAACGGTGGAGCAGGCCCAAGCCTACGGCACCTTGTTCCCCGACCCGCTGCCTTTGGCGCTCTTCGGTTACGCCAATGCCTGCGTGCCATTCCCCGTACAAACCACCGACTGCATCGGCGACATGCCGGGATGGTCCGAGCTTGGGCAGGTCTTGGTGCAGCCCTCGTGGGACTGGACCCGCGTGTCCATCACCTTCACCCCTGCGCAGGACATCCACAGCATCATGATCGGAGGGGGCTGCAACCTGCCCGCTTCCTTCACCGAACGCCCCTTCATCGACAGTCAGGGCAACCACACATCCCTGATGCCCTATTTCCTCGCCGATGAGCTGCTGCTCACGGAAGCGGGGGATCAAGTACTGAGCCCCACCTCCGTCAGCGGCAACCTGTGCGCCCACAACGTGCTGGCCACCGCCCAGCCGCCCCCGGGGGCCACCAACTACCAGTGGTACCTGAACGGCGTGGCGCTGCCCGGGCAGACCGGCACCACCCTCAACGTATCGGCAGGCAACTACGGGCCCGGACTCTACACCATGGCCATGGACTTCAACGGCCAGTGCCTCATGGGCTCAGCGCCCGTGGCGCCAGGCGCCATACCCGTGCCCTTCCCCGCCTTCGCCCCCGACAGCGGGTGCGCACCGCTCACCGTGGCCCTGGCCGACACCACCGGGGGGGGGACACAGACCATCCTGTGGGCACTGGGTGACGGCACCACCCGCACCGACAGCGCATTCACCCACACCTACAACAACCCAGGCACCTACGACATCACCCTGCGCGTGAGGAACGGCGCCGGATGCGAGGGCGAGGTCACCATCGATGACGCCATCACCGTGTTCCCGGGCGTGGGCGCCCAGATCGGAGCCACGCCCAACCCCGTGGACGCCGAGAACCCGGTGGTGCAGCTCAACGGAACGGGGACCGGCAACATCATCTCCTGGTGGTGGGACATCCCCGGCGCCGACCCGGCCACCTCCAACCAACAGGATGTGGCCGCCACCTTCCCCAGCGAGCCGGGCACCTACCCCGTGATGCTGGTGGTCACCTCACCCGACGGCTGCGTGGACACCGTGCGCTCCGTGGTCAACGTGATCAACCCCGGGGTGATCGAGCTCCCCAACGTGTTCAGCCCCAACGGCGACGGGCACAACGACCGCTTCATCCCCATCGGCTACAAGGGCGCGCCCGGCCTGATGGAGATCTACAACCGATGGGGGCAGCTGATCTTCAGCACACACAACCTGGCCCAGGGCTGGAACGGCAACGGTGCCCCGGACGGCACCTACTTTTACATCGTGACCCCCGATGAGCCCGGCAGCAACACGCTCACCGGCCATATAACGCTCGTACGATGAGGGTCAAGGCCCTGATACGCTCCTTGTTGCTGGCCACCGCCCCGGTCTGGGGCCCGGGTACCGTGCACGCCCAGCTGATCATTAACCAGACCCAGCCACCCACCACCCTGGTGCAGAACTACCTGATGGGCACCGGCGTTTTCGCCACCAACGTCACCTTCAACGGGACCCCAGGGAACATCGTGGCGCCCACCGGCTCAGGCCCATCGGAGATAGGCCGTTTCAACGGCGCTAATACGTGCCTCGACATCAACAGCGGGGTATTTCTATGTACAAGCGTGGCCAATTCACACCTGGCCGGCCCCAACAACCAAATGAACACACCGGGTGGAGGTATCGTTTTTGGTGGTGGGTCGCCGTCATTGGTAACACCGGATCTTGACCTGAGCCATTTGACGGGATGGCCCATGTGGCAAGTTTCCGGCGGGACCAACATTCATACCAAGGCCGTGCTGGAGTTCGACTTCGTGCCCATGAGCGACATGCTCAGCGTGCGCTATGTGTTCTCCTCCGAAGAGTACGAGATCTGGGCCTGCAGCGAATACAACGACGTCTTCGGCTTCTTCATCAGCGGGCCCGGCATCAACGGCCCTTTCTCCAACAACTCCATCAACATCGCTTACGTGCCCGGGAGCATGGACTACGTGAGCATCAATTCGGTGAACAGCGGGGAGCAGTTGGTGAACGCCAACGGGCCTTGGTTCAGCATGGACCCTTGGGAATATTGCCGCGACAACTACCCCAGCTGGCTGGACAACGTGCAGTATTACAAATACAATGGGGGCCAGATGGCCGGGTGGCAAGGAAACCCTGGCGCACAAACGGAGGCCCCGTACAACACGGACCCGTACTACATCCAGCACAACGGCATGACCGTGGTACTCACCGCCAGCGCTGCCGTGCAGTGCGGCGAGATGTACCACATCAAGCTGGCCTTGGGCAACGTGGGAGATGCCGCCTATCCCTCCGCCGTATGGCTGGAGAACGGTTCGTTCACCAGCAGCGACCGCTTCTCC
>DAOKZW010000049.1:0-19903 GCA_035325445.1 Flavobacteriales bacterium | reverse complement strand
TCCGGACGGGACTCGAACCCGCGACCTCCGCCGTGACAGGGCGGCATTCTAACCAGCTGAACTACCGAACCGTTTTGCTCCTACATCCGTCGAAGCGGCTGCAAAAGTATAAAGAGAAAGGACATGCGCAACAGGTAACCGAAAAGACCGGCATTCTGCTGCGGCTGCCTCAGTACAACTTACTCCGTTTCAGCAGGAATTGCAGCAAGATGTTCTCGAAGCCGGCATTGATGTCGGCCTCCACCAGCTCGATGCGGTACTGGCCGCACTTCAGTTTCAGCTGGTGCCAGTATTCGGCCATGGCCGTGCGGTAGGCCTCGCGCACCTCGGCGGCATGGGCCTTCACCTGGTCGCCGCTCTCCAGGTCCACGAAGGTGTAGGGGCGGTCTTCCAGGGCCAGCTCCAGCTCGTGCTTGCGGTCCACCACGTGGAAGAGGATCACGTCGTGCTTGTTGTAGCGCAGGTGCTGCAGGGCATCAAAGAGCTCGTCGCTCTTGGCGCTGTTGTCCATCATGTCGCTGAAGAGCACCACCAGCGAGCGCCGGTGCGTGCGCCGGGCGATGTCGTGGAGCGCCTCCACGGCATTGGTAGTGCGGTCCTGGGCGGGTGCCCCGGCGGCCAGCAGGGCCTCCAGTTCCACCATCAGCCGGCGCAGGTGGGGGGCGTTGCTGCGGGCGCGCTCGTTCACCAGCAGCTCATCGGCGAAAACGGTGAGGCCCACGGCATCGCGCTGCTTGCGCAGCAAGGTGATCAAAGCGGCAGCGGCGTACACGCTGAACTCGATCTTGTTGAACTGCTTGGGTGCCTTCTCCTTAACCTGCGGGTAGTACATGCTGCTGCTGGCGTCGAGCACCAACTGGCAGCGCAGATTGGTCTCCTCCTCGTAGCGCTTCACGAAGAGCTTGTCCGTACGGGCGTACAGCTTCCAGTCGATGTGGCGGGTGCTTTCGCCGGGGTTGTAGGCACGGTGCTCGGCGAACTCCACGCTGAAGCCGTGGAAGGGGCTTTTATGCAGGCCGGCCAGGAAGCCTTCCACCACCTGCCGGGCATGGAACTCCAGCTGGCTGAGCGCCTGGATGTGCTGCTGGTCGATGGGCATGGGGCAAAGGTCGGGGAAAATGGGCCGCGCTCCCTCAGGGTCCCCTCCTTCGTCGGGAGATCCTGAGGGAGCGCCGAGGGCGGCGCATGGCTCTGCGTGATCACGGATGCCATGGGTCGCGAGGTGCAGCGCGGGCAAACAGACGGGAACGGCATTACCGTGGAGCAGTTGCCGAAGGGTTTGTACCTGCTTTGGATGCAAGTGGGAGAGCAGTTGATGACGGCGCGGTTCGTGAAGGAATAGGGAGCGGCGGGGCAATTGGCCAACGCGGCCTTCGCCAATTAACCGGGATAAAGTCCCGGAGCTCGGTTTGCCGGTGCCAGCTATTCGTTGTCAGTTGGCAGTCACACGTGCCCCAGTGCAGGGTCCTCAACACCGTTATCTGCGACCCACGGCTTCAGCTTTCAACTTTCAGTTTCAGCTTTAAGCTGATTGTTCTTCACAAAGCTCCCTTCAAGAACCGGGCTGTGTGTCCCTTGCCGCTCTTTACCATCTCCTCGGGTGTTCCCTCAAAGACAATCTCGCCGCCGGCATCGCCGGCCTCGGGTCCCAGGTCGATCAGGTGGTCCGCGCAGGCGATCACCTCCAAGTTGTGCTCGATCACCAGCACGCTGTGGCCATTGGTGATCAGCGCGTTCAGGGCCTTCAGCAGCTTGGCGATGTCGTGGAAGTGCAAGCCGGTGGTGGGCTCGTCGAAGATGAAGAGCGTGGGCTGCTCGCTGCTGCCCTTGATGAGGAAGGACGCCAGCTTGATCCGTTGGGCCTCGCCGCCGCTGAGGGTGCTGCTGCTCTGGCCGAGCGTCACGTAGCCCAGGCCGGTTTCCTGCAAGGGCATTAGCTTGTCCAAGATGCGCTTCACATGGTGGTTCTTGCCCTCGTGCTCGCGGAAGAAGGCGATGGCGTCGTCCACGGTCATGTCCAGCAGGTCGCTCACGTCCTTGCCGTGGAACTTCACGTCGAGGATCTCGTCCTTGAAGCGCTTGCCGTGGCAGGCCTCGCAGCGCAGGCTGATGTCTGCCATGAACTGCATCTCGATGTGCACCTCGCCCTCGCCCTGGCAGGTCTCGCAGCGGCCGCCGTCCACGTTGAAGCTGAAGTAGGCGGGCTTGTAGCCGCGCTGCTTGGCCGTGTCCACCTCGCTGTACAACTGGCGGATGTCGTCCCAGGCCTTCACGTAGGTGACCGGATTGCTGCGTGAACTGCGGCCGATGGGGTCCTGGTCCACCAGCTCCACGGCCTTCACACGCTGCAGGTCGCCGGTGAGCTCCTTGAATTCCCCGGGGCGGTCGCCACCTCCGCCTTCCAGATGGCGCCGCAGGGCAGGGTAGAGGATGCGTTTCACCATGGTGGTCTTGCCGCTTCCGCTCACGCCGGTGACCACGGTGAGCATATTCAGCGGGAAGGCCACATTGATCCCTTTCAGGTTGTTCTCCCGCGCACCGGTGAGCACCAGCTTGTCGCGCACGGGCCTGCGGCGTGCCGGGCGTTCGATCCGTTCGCGGCCGGTGAGGTACTTGGCGGTGAGGCTGTCGCTGTGGATCAGCTGGTCGTGTGTGCCGCTGAAGACGACCTGCCCGCCGAGGGTGCCGGCCTCGGGCCCCATGTCGATGATGTGGTCGGCGGCGCGCATCACCTCCTCGTCGTGTTCCACCACGATCACGGTGTTGCCCAGGTCGCGCAGTCGCTTCAGCACATCGATCAGGCGATGGGTATCGCGCGGGTGCAGGCCGATGCTGGGCTCGTCCAGGATGTACATGCTGCCCACGAGGCTACTGCCGAGCGAGGTGGCCAGGTCGATGCGCTGTGTCTCGCCGCCGCTAAGGGTGTTGCTGCGGCGATCGAGCATGAGGTAGCCCACGCCCACTTCATCGAGGTATTGCAGGCGGTTGGTGATCTCCTTCAGCAGGCGCTCGGCGATGCGGCGGTCATGCTCGGGCAGGTCCAGTTCCTTGAAGAAGGCGAGGCACTCGCCGATGGGCATGCGGCCCAGCTCGGAGATGTCCTTGCCCGCCACTTTCACATAGCGGGCCTCCTCCTTCAGGCGGGAGCCGTGGCACAGGGTGCAGATGGTCTTCCCGCGGTAGCGGCTGGCCAGCACGCGGTATTGGATCTTGTAGCTTTTCTCCTCGCAGTATTTGAAGAACGCCTCGATGCCGTGCATGCCGGGAGCGCCGTTCCACAGCAGTTGCCGCTGGGTTTCATCCAGCTCGCGGTAGGGGCGGTGGATGGGGAAATCGTATTTCGCCGAGGCCCGGATGAAGTCATCCTTCCACTCGCTGAGCTTCTCGCCGCGCCAGGGGGCCACGCAGTCGTCGTACACGGAACGGCCCTTGTCGGGGATCACCAGGTCGGGATCGATGCCGATGATGTTGCCGTAGCCCTCGCAGCGCGGGCAGGCGCCCACGGGATCGTTGAAGCTGAACAGGTTGGGGGTGGGCTCCTCGAAGGTGATACCGTCCAGTTCGAAGCGGTCGCTGAACTCGCGCAATACGGGCTTGCCCTTGGCATCCTCGCCCAGCAGCATGCAGGTGCCCTGCCCTTCGAAGAAGGCGGCCTCGGCGCTGTCGGCCACGCGTCCCTCCATCTCGGGATCGCCGGGTTGGATGGTGATGCGGTCCAACACCAGGTTCCACGGGCCTTTGCCCAAGGATTTGGCGATCAACAGGTCCTCGATGCGATGCACCTCCTTGCCGTCGTGCACACGTGCGAAGCCTTGTTGCTGCAGCACGTCGAGGTGTTCGCGGAAGCTGCGTCCCTCGGGGGTGATGATGGGGCTCATCAGCAGCACGGTGCTGTTGGCCGGGAAGGTGTTGGCAGCGGCCACCACGTCCTCCACGGTATTGCGCTTGACCTCCTGGCCCGAGACGGGGCTGAACGTGTGGCCCACGCGCGCGAAGAGCAGCTTCAGATGGTCGTACACCTCGGTGCTGGTGCCCACGGTGCTGCGCGGGTTGCTGGTGCGCACCTTCTGTTCGATGGCGATGGCCGGGCTGATGCCGGTGATGCGGTCCACGTCGGGTTTTTCCAGGCGGCCGAGGAACTGGCGGGCGTAGCTGCTGAGGCTGACCACGTAGCGGCGCTGGCCCTCGGCATAGAGGGTATCGAAGGCGAGGGAGCTCTTGCCGCTGCCGCTGAGGCCGGTGATCACCACCAGCTTGCCGCGCGGGATGTCCACGCTCACGTTCTTGAGGTTGTGCACACGGGCGCCCTGCACGCTGATGACGCCGGACGCGGCGTGCCTTGGGCGATGATGCCCATTGGAGGCCACGGGCGTGGCGCCAACGGTTTTTGGGGAAATGGGACTTGACACGGGGCGCGAAATTACAGCCTCTTGGGGGGCGTTGATCCAGAAGGGCAGGAGCGGCCAGCCGGAACCCGTATCTTTGGTCGGAAGCCGGAAAAAAACAGGGACCAAATAATAAACCGGCCGCAGGCAACGTTTGACTTATGTCAGGCGTCTTCATTATGTTCACCCCCCGATACCTCCGGCGGTACCCGATCAAACCACCAAAAAAGGACAGCGCATAGCAGAGACCTCTACCCCGAAGTAGTTGAACCCCCTTCGGACCTAAACGGTACAAGGTCATGCTGTCCAAGGCTCTTTCAGACGTAGAACTCGTGCATCGTTATACCGGCGGTGACGAGCAGGCTTTCGAGGTGCTTCTCCACCGCCATAAGCGCAAGGTGTGGTCCCACATCTTCCTGATGGTGCGCGACCGGGAGGTGACCGAGGACATTTTCCAGGACGCCTTCATCAAGGTGGTGCACCACCTGAAGGAGGGGCGGTACAACGAGGAGGGGAAGTTCCTGCCTTGGGTGATGCGGATCGCCCACAACCTGGTGATCGACCATTTCCGCCGCAACAAGAAGATGCCCAAGGTGCGCAGCACCGACGAGTACGACGTCTTCGCCACGCATGCCCAGCCGGGCAAGAACGTGGAGGAGCAGATGGTGAACACCCAGATAGACGCCGACGTGCGCAAGCTGATCGACCACCTGCCGGCCGAACAGCGGGAGGTGGTGGTGATGCGGACCTACCTGGGCATGAGCTTCAAGGAGATCGCCGAGCATACCGACGTGAGCATCAACACGGCGCTGGGCCGGATGCGCTACGCGCTGATCAACATGCGGAAACTGATCAAGCAGCATGGCTTGCAGCTTGAACGGGCCTGATCCCTACACGTGAGGGATCCCGCCCCAGGAACGCCGGCCCGTAAGCCGGCGTTCGTGTTTGGTGCCTGCGGGGAGGGGGCGCACAATATGCCCCGGCGCTTCACCGTTCTACAGCAAAATCAGCTACATGGCACATTCTACTCTCCGCAAGTATTCCCGCAACCGCAACACGATGCCTGCCCTAACAGGCCCCCGGCCGGACACGGTGAATGCCATCCTCAACTACAGCAAGGCGTTGAAGGTGGTGAAAGTGCCGCCGGTGGGGAAGGTGCGGGTGGTGTTGAATTGATTTTTCGGGGATAGTTCGTAGTTCGTGGTTCGAAGGAGCACCTACGAACCACGAACTTTTCCCTTTGTCCTTGCCTTGACCGTCACTGCGAGCGTAGCGAAGCCCACCGTCATCGCGGTCCGCTATGTAGCGAACGCAGTGAAGCGATCTTTAATTCTTCCACCCGGATCAAAGATCGCTTCGTCCGCTGCATAGCGGACCTCCTTCGTCGCCCTCGCGAAGACGTGCCGCGGGCGCTGTCGGGCCCTTCCTGCGAACTGCCAACTGCTACTGTGAACTGCGAACTGCCTACAGCCCACAGAGTCTCCCCTCATCTCACCGCATCCGCACCCAGCCAGGACCTGAGCACCTTGTTGACCGTGCCGGTCTCCTCCAGTTCCAACAGGGCCACGTTCACCTCGTGTGTCCAGACGGAGCCGGCCTGAAAGGCAAACCCGTATCCCGTGGGCCGGTACTGCGCGGCCGACACCGCTACTTGGTCATCCTGCTTTTCCCGTAACAGGTATAGCAATTGGGGCCGGTCAAACACGATCACGTCCACCCGTTTGGCCTTTAGGGCGGCGTAGGCGGTTTCCAGGTCCGCTTCCTGCATGGCCAGCCCTCCGTGTTCCAACACAAATTCCTTGGCCGGACTACCGGGCAGGACGGCCACCCGCTTTCCAGGCAGTTGATCCGCCGTTTCGATCACCGTGTGCCCCATGCCCGTCAATGTGAGCGTGCTGGCGATGCCGGCCACCATGGTGGTGGCGAAGAGGATGGAGACCACCATCCAAGTGCCGGCGATCACGCGGCCCGCGAAGGTCACCGGGGCGATGTCGCCATAGCCGGTGGTGCTCATGGTGGATATGGCGCACCACATGCCGTTGCCGATGCCGGACAGCGGATCGGGCGGAAACTCTTCATTGGACCGGCGTTCGGCCAGCCACAACAAGGCGCCCACCACGGCCAGTATGAGCAGGAATACCGAAACCGCGTAGAGCAGGCGCATACTGAAGAAGGGCTTGATCCGCTCCCACGGGGTTAGCGGGTCGGTGCGCGAGAGCAAGGAGAGCGTGGACCGGAACCAGGGCTGGGTGAGATCGAAGCGGTCGATGCGGTTGGAACTGATGCTGACGGGGCCGATCACGGCATCCACCTCAGGGCTATCGGGTCTTGAATTGACAAGTAGCGGTTGATCGATCCTTGGCCTATGGCCTTGATCCCCAGTGGCGTGGTTGGCTGCTTTCGGGCCAAACACCAGACCATGACCACCTTTCAGCACTTCGCCTCGTTGGAGGATCCCCGGAGCGACCACACGAAGCACTATCCCTTGGCCTCGTTAATCTTCCTGACGATTTCGGCAGTTGTGTCCAACTGCAAGCACTTCACCGAGATCGCGGCCTTCGCCGAAGAGCGGCTGAAGTGGTTCCAAGGCCATGGCCACTTCCCCGAGGGCCTCACCCCGTCCCATGATGTGCTCAACGACCTGTTCAAGCGTATTGACCCCAGGGGTTTCAGGAGTTGCTTCGTGGAGTGGACGGCAGCAGTCTCCCGCGTGAGCAAGGACCGGTTGATAGCCATTGACGGGAAGACCCTGCGCAGGAACTTCGACAAGTTCTTGGGCAAGAAGGCCATCCATGTGATCAGCGCGTGGAGCAGCGCGAACCAACTGGTCCTGGCCCAATTGAAGGTGGATGACAAGAGCAACGAGATCACGGCCATCCCGGAACTGCTGGCCTTGCTCAACCTCAAGGGGGCCGTGGTGAGCATGGATGCCATGGGCTGCCCGAAGGACATCGCGGAGAAGATCATCGATCAGGGAGGTGACTATCTCCTGGGGCTGAAGGGCAACCAGTACGGCACCGGGCAGCAGGTGGAAATGCTCTTCGTGCATCAGGCCGCCAGCTCCTCACACGAGGGAATTGACAAGGGACATGGCCGCATCGAGGTCCGTCAATGCGATGTGATCGACGACCCCGCGCTGCTGGCCCGGATCGAGGGATGGCCCAAACTGAGGTCCATCGTGCGCATCCGTTCCTTGCGCCAAGAGCTTTCCTCCGGGAAAGAGCCTTCCGAGGAAATCCGCTTCTACATCTCCAGTGCCGGTGGGTCTGCTGAGCAGTTCAACACATGGGTGCGGCAGCATTGGGGGGTGGAGAACAAGCTTCACTGGGTCTTGGACGTGAACTTCCGTGAGGATGAGGACCGCATTAGAAGGGGGCATGCCGATCAAAACATGGCCGTTGTGCGCCACACGGCCCTCAACATCTGCAGGCTCTACAATGATCCCAAGAAAAGCCTCTCCCGCAAACGCTTGGCTGCCGCTTGGTCCGAGAACTACCTTAATCGGCTGCTCGGATTTAAGACCCGATAGCCCTGGCATCCACCTCGCCACTCGCCAGCGCATCCATGGCCAACGGCATGCTGGCGTATGTAGTGGCGGCGAAATTGATGTCGAGCCGGTCGGCGGTGGCCTGCCAGATATCCATGGCGATCCCGCTGTTGTCCGTGAACAGGAAGGGAGGTGCCCCCGCCAGTCCCACGTGCAATTCCTTCGCCGGCTCTTGGTGCGCGAGGGCGGCCATGCAGGGGAAGGCAGCAAGGAGGAGCACGCACAGACGGATGGGTGTGGGCAGGAATCGGATCGGCATGGCAACGGCAAATTTCGGGGATGTCATCGGAAAGCCTTGACACCCCCGGGGCGGGGAGGCGGGCAGGCCATAAAAGAATTGCCGGGCCAAGGCTCGGGAGTTCAGGGATTTTGTATACTTTTGCGCGCCCTAAAAAGGGTGAGGCCCGTGCAGCGGCACCACGGGCCGAACAATAACCAACTTCCGGGTGGTGCCGCCAAGGCCCGGGATACAAAAAAGGACAAGTAAATGTCATCAGTGGAAAACAACAAGGTCGTCTTCGCCGAACCACCCGCGGATTTTGACTGGGATGCCTTGGAAAGCGGCGGTAGCGCCAAAACGGCAGACCGCGAAAAGGTGGAAAAGGCGTACGAGGAGACCCTCAGCAGCATTTCCGAGAAGGAGGTGCTGATGGGCACCGTCGTCGGCCTCAACAAGAAGGAGGCCGTGATCAACATCGGATACAAGTCCGAGGGTGTGGTGCCCCTGAGCGAGTTCCGCTACAAGCCCGACCTGGCCATTGGCGACAAGGTGGAGGTGTACATCGAGAAGCAGGAGGACAAGTCCGGCCAGATGATCATCTCCCACAAGACCGCCCGTGTTCACAACGCATGGGGCAAGGTGAACAACGCCATGGAGGGCGACGAGATCATCACCGGCTACGTGAAGTGCCGCACCAAGGGCGGCCTCATCGTGGACGTGTTCGGCATCGAGGCCTTCCTCCCCGGAAGCCAGATCGATGTGAAGCCCATCCGCGACTATGACCAGTACGTGGGCAAGAACATGGAGTTCAAGGTGGTGAAGATCAACCAGGAGTTCAAGAACGTGGTGGTCTCCCACAAGGCCCTTATCGAAGCCGAGATCGAGGCCCAGAAGAAGCAGATCATCAGCGGCCTGGAGAAGGGCCAAGTGTTGGAGGGTACCGTCAAGAACATCACCAGCTACGGCGTATTCGTGGACTTGGGTGGGGTGGACGGCCTGATCCACATCACCGACCTGAGCTATGGCCGCGTGAACCACCCCGAGGAAGTGGTGGAGCTCGACCAGAAGATCAACGTGGTGATCCTGGACTTCGACGACGAGAAGAAGCGCATCGCCCTCGGCCTGAAGCAGCTGAGCCCGCATCCTTGGGATTCCCTGGACCCCGAGCTGAAGGCCGGCGACAAGGTGAAGGGCAAGGTGATGGTGGTGACCGACTACGGCGCGTTCGTGGAAGTGGCCCCCGGTGTGGAAGGCCTGCTGCACGTGAGCGAGATGAGCTGGAGCCAACACCTGCGCAGCCCCAAGGACTTCCTCAGCGAAGGACAGGAAGTGGAGGTGCAGATCCTCAACATCGACCGCGAGGAGCGCAAGATGAGCCTGGGCATGAAGCAACTGACCGCCGACCCCTGGGAGGACATCGAGTTCAAGTACCCCGTCAACTCACGCCACACCGCCAAGGTGCGCAACTTCACCCACTTCGGCATCTTCGCCGAGCTGGAGGAGGGCGTGGATGGCCTCATCCACATCAGCGACCTCAGCTGGACCAAGCGCGTGAAGCACCCCAGCGACTTCTGCAAGATCGGTGACGAACTGGAGGTGCAGGTGCTCGAGGTGGACAAGGAGAACCGCCGCCTGAGCTTGGGCCACAAGCAAGTGGAGGAAAACCCGTGGGAAGTGTTTGCCGACACCTTCAAGGTGGGCAGCGTGCACGAAGGCACCCTGGTGGCCCGCAGCGGCAACACCTTCACCGTGGCCCTGCCCTATGGCGTGGAAGGCTCCGTATCCCTGAAGCAGTTGAAGAAGGAAGACGGAAGCAAGGCCGCCTTGGAGGATAAACTGCCCTTCATGGTGACCGAGTTCAACGCCGATGCACGCCGCATCGTGCTGAGCCACACCCGCACCTTCGAGGAAAGCGATGAGCCCCTGGTGGAAACCCCGGCCAAGCGTGGCGGCCGCAAGGGCGGCGATGATGGCCAGAGCCCCAGCGTGCGCAGCATCAATGAGAAGGTGGAAAAATCCACCCTCGGCGACTTGGGCGTGCTCAGCGACCTGAAGCATGCCATGGAGGACAGCGAGCGCGCTGCCAAAGGCCGCAAAGCGGAAGACGGCGAGTAAGCCGGACGGAAAAGAGAGGCGAAGGGCGGTCCTGAAAAGGGCCGCCCTTTTTTGCATGCCCGGGCCAAGGGCCGCAGCAGGGCGATCGCCCTGCCGGTTAACTTGGCCGCCATGTTCCGCCTCTTCTCAAAGGCCATCCTCCAGCTCTTCGGCTGGAAGGTGATCGATAAACGGCCGGCAGATACCGGAAGTGCCATCTACCTGGTGGTGCCCCATACCAGCAATTGGGATTTCTTCATCGGCCTGTTCGTGCGCAGTGCCGTGGGGCTCAAGGCGAATTATCTCGCCAAAAAATCACTCTTCGATTCACCCTTGGGCTGGTGGTTCCGCATGATCGGCGGCTACCCCGTGGACCGCTCCAAGAACAACAACGTCACCGACCAAGTGGTGGATTACTTCAAGACCTTGCCCTACTTCGCCATTGCCATCACCCCGGAAGGAACCCGGTCGAAAGTGGAAAAATGGAAAAGCGGCTTCTGGCACATCGCCCGCAAGGCCAAGGTGCCATTGGTGCTTACCAGCTTCGACTACAGCCGGAAGGAAGTGATCTTCAGTGACCTGTACCGGGTGAGCGACGACAAGGAAAAGGACATCGCGGAGCTGATGGCCTATTTCAAGCCCTTCGTGGGGAAGAATCCCCAATGAATTCCGGCATCGTTCTTGGTAGGGTGCCGGGCATGACAGCCATTCGTGATGCGTTGATGGCCGCAGCCTTGCTGCTGGCACCGGTATTGCACGCCCAACAGGTTTTTCCTCCCTTGGAGGGCGAGACCGTCGAAGGCACGGTGGTATCGCTGCCCATCCGGGACGGCAAGAGCTACACCGTCGTAGCCTTGGCCTACGGCAAAAAGGCCGAACCCCTGCTGGAAAAGTGGTATGCACCGGCCTATGCCCGCTTTGTGGACAAGCACGGCCTGTTTGCCGGCACGTATGACGTGGAATTGTTCCTGGCCCCCCTCTTCGTTGGCATGAACAAGCCGGCATACGGAAGCACCATGAACAAGCTGCGCAAAGAGGTGGATCCCGATGTGGCCCGACGGGTGCTCTTCGTGAGGGAAGACCCGCGTGGGCTGATCGAAAAGCTGGGCATGACCAACAAGGACGTACCGTATTTCTTTGTCTTGGATCCCGGGGGGCGCATCCTGAAAAAGGTGTCGGGCCCCTTCTCAGTGGACCGGCTGGACGAGCTTGAGGCGCCCATGCTGCAGTGACCAACCCCAACATCTTACCTTCGCCAACCTTAAAACGACCATGAACCAATTCCACGTACCCACGCTCTTTGCAGGCATGGCCTTGTTCCTGGCCTGCGGATCCGCACCGGCCCCGGAGAACCAGGACCCCATGCAGGCCGCAATCACGGAAGAACAATCACAACAAAAACCGGAAAAAGTGCAAAACACAGATCTTGGCGAAGGACTCTTCGCGGAATTCAACACCACCAAGGGCACCATCGTGTGCCAGCTGGAATACAAAAAGACCCCTATCACCGTGGCCAACTTCGTGGCCTTGGCCAAAGGGGAGCAATCCAATACGGCCAAGGCGGCCGGGAAGCCCTACTTTGACGGGATCACCTTCCACCGGGTGATCGCCAACTTCATGGTCCAAGGCGGAGACCCCACCGGTACCGGCATGGGCGGCCCCGGATACATGTTCCCGGACGAGTTCGATGCCAGCCTGAAGCATGACCGTCCCGGCATCCTCAGCATGGCCAATGCCGGTCCCGGCACCAACGGCAGCCAGTTCTTTATCACCCACGTGCCCACGCCCTGGTTGGACGGCAAGCACAGCGTATTCGGCAACGTGGTGAGCGGGCAGGACGTGGTGAACGCCATTCAGCAAGGTGACAGCATGGTCACCGTGAAGATCATTGCCAATGGCAAGGATGCCCAGGCCTTCGATGCCATGAAGGTGCTGGAAGCCAACAAGGATAAGTTCCGCGCCCGTTAAGGGCGGCGCCCGCCACCGGGCTTTCCATTCCTTGCAGGACCGCCGCGATGCCCTCCACCAGGGCCGCGGCGGTTTCCTTTTTTGTGGGCTTTCTTTTCGCCTTCGGGCCGGTATGCGGGGCCGCTGCCGAAGCCTTCGGGAAGGGGTAGCTTCTCCACGGCGTAGCCGATAAGCCGCTCGATGCGCCCAAACTCCCGCATGTCCTTTTCGCTGATGAAGGTGATGGCCTGTCCCTTTTTGCTGGCACGGGCCGTACGTCCCACCCGGTGCACATAGTCCTCGGGATCCTGCGGTACGTCGTAGTTGATCACCAGGTCGATGTCGTCGATGTCGATGCCCCGGCTCACCACGTTGGTGGCCACCAGGATGCGCAGCTTCCGGTTGCGGAAGTCCAACAATACCTGTTCGCGCTCGTTCTGCTCGAGGTCGCTGTGCATGGCCAAGGCATTGAAGCCCTTTTTCTTCAGGTGGCGCGCCAAGTTGCGCACCTCCACCTTGCGGCCGGCGAAAATGATGATGCTGGTGGCCTCGTTGGTGCGCAGGATGTGCTCCAGCACCGGTGCCTTCTGCATCTCGTGCACCACGTAAGCTTCCTGTTTCACGCCCTCGGCGGGCTTGCTCAAGGCGATGCTGATCTCCAGGGGATCGTGCAGGATGTTCTTGGCCAAGTCGCGGATGGCCGGTGCCATGGTGGCGCTGAACATCAGGGTTTGGCGCTCCTTGGGGAGAAACTTCACGATCCGGTGGATATCGTCGATGAAGCCCATGTCCAACATGCGGTCCGCCTCGTCGAGCACCAGGAACTCCAGCCCATCCAGGCGTACGTAGCCGAGGTTGAGGTGGCTCAACAGCTTGCCGGGCGTGGCGATGATCACTTCGGTGCCGCCCGTCAGCGCCGCCTTCTGCTGGTCGAAGGAGCCGGCATCGCTACCGCCATAGACCGCCATGGAGGTGATGGGCGTGAAGTAGGCGATGGCCTGCATCTGCTGATCGATCTGCAGTGCCAGCTCACGTGTGGGCACGATCACCATGGCGCGGATGGAGCCTTCCACCTTCGGCTTGTACCCGTAGATCACTTCAATGAGCGGCAGGAGGAAGGCGGCGGTCTTGCCGGTGCCCGTTTGGGCGCAAGCGATCAGGTCGCGGCCGTCCAATACGGCCGGTATGGCTTGGGCCTGAATGGGGGTAGGGGTGCGGATGCCCATGGAATCCAAGCCTTGCAAAAGGCCGGGATCAAGGTCGAGGGACCGGAAATCGGTCGGGAGGGTTGTGGTTTCCAATGGAATGATAATGAAAGTGGCCCGGGGCCTATGTGAGGCGCGAAGGTAGTTCACAGGTTCGCGGGCGGCCGGTTGCATGGCCCGGCAAATAGGTTCAAACGCCCCGGCGGACCTGCCCGTGGCTCGTGCGTTGTTTCTTCCGGTGGTTCAAGAAGCTTTCCGCAGTTCCAAGGCCGACCGGGGCGTAAAGCTCACCTGGACCGTAGTGGTGTCTCCCTTGAGGAGGCGGATGGTACCACCCAGCATGGAAACCCAGGCCCGTAACATGGAACTATTGATGGAGCCGCTGTTCACCCCCGGATTGCCGCCGGGGGAAGGGCCGTGTGCGTATAGCAGTTCCACTGCATGAGGGCCGAGGCGACCGATACTGAATTCCACGTGGCGGAGCCCTGATGATGTTGTGGATTGCTCAAGGCTGATCCGCAACAACTCGGTGAAAAGCAAGCTTATCGGCACCAGGTCTTCATTCAGGGAAGGGGCATCGGTGCACGACAGGTGGACATCCAAGCTGGCGTTGGATCCATCGGCACCGGGAAGTTGAGCGACCAAGGCCAGCAGATGCGCCTTCAGGTTCAGTTGCCCGACCTGCTCCGAGCGGGAGATGTTGTGCAGGGTCAGATCCACTACCTCGAGGCGCTTGCGCATTTCGTCCAGGGCTACGGTAGTGGCCACCTCGGATGGCTGATCGGCCAGCACATCGAGCATTTGGGCCACCAAGTAGGTGGTGCTGCCCAAGCAGGCATGCCCGTCGGCCGCCATGATGTTTTTGGCTTCAGCCTGCTTCAGCGCCAAGATCAATCGTTTGTTATCCTGCTCCAAGGCGGAAAGTTGGTTGCCCAACTGCTGGATCTCCGCATGGGCCAACCTTTTGTGTTGGCGGTATTTGCCAAATCGGGCACGCCCACGTGCGCCATTGAGCAAGACCAGGAGCACGATGGCGGACAGGGCGCCTGCAGCGGCCAAGGTCCACCGGAGCTTGGGCCGGAGGGCAGCCAGTGTGGCCAGTGCGGCGTGGTGTTCCTGTTGCAGGCCGCCCAAGTCGTTCTCCAGTTCCCGAAACCCGAACAAAACTTGGAGGCGCATGGCGCGTTCGGCCCTGTTGACGCTGAACAAGGAATCTTTGATCATCCCCCGGAGTTGGAGGTGGTGCAAGGCACCTTTGAGGTCCCCCAGACCCTCCAGTATGGCGGCTTTCAGGCCGTGCAACTGCGGGCGGCTTGTGGGGGCGTACGGGGCCAGGGTGATTGCTTGGGTATAGGCGTGGTCGGCATCCTTCCATAGCCCCAGGCGCGCATTGGCGCTGGCCAAGGCAAACCATATCCGGGCCACCTCGCCCGGGTCTTCAAGCCGACCGGCATGGTGGAGGGCAAGGTGCAACACAGAAAGCGCATCGGCTGCACGCCCTTGGCCAGCCAGGAAATCCCCTTGCCGGTATTGTACCCGGGTCTCGCCAATTTGGTCGCCTGCGCGCCCGAACATCTGCAAGGCCTCTTGGGCTGCGCGGTGGAATTCGCTTCCCCTTTGTGCCTCGGCCAGCAGGTCCATGAGGTCAAGGCGGGCATTGCCGGCCAGGACGGGATCGTTGGTGGTGTTGGCGATCAACACCATTCGCTTGGCGGCATTGATGGCGCCTGAAAGGTCGCCGGCAGCATGTGCCAAGTGGGAAAGGACCCGCCAATCATTGGTCATGACCTGCCGGTTGATGGCGAAGCCTGCGTTATACACCACCCGCAGGGCGTTGAGCAGGGCGGAGTCGATCAGCCCGGCCCGGGCTTGCTGGTCGCGAAGGGATCGCAGATCGTCCAAGTCAGCCGCGGGTTGTGCCACATCGGCGCGGTGCATTTCGCTGGTGGCGGCGTAAAGGGCCTTGTCCAAGGCTTCCCCAAGCCTTTCGGGAGAGGCGTTGCCCACGTGTTGCAACGATAGAAAAAAGGGGAGGAGCAGAAGGATGCGGAGCAGCATAAGCTCGTGGAACGCACCTGAAGCGGATCAAGTTACTTGGTCCTTCGGCCGGGGGCTTTCACCGCAGTTGCCTGATTCCGTGCTTTTGCCGACCATGCGGAATGATTCGCTGCGGCCACTTACCTTTCCAGCCTAAAAGCCCAAATAGACCCCTTTACATGAGACGGAAGCTTTTTACACGATCAGCCCTTGCGGCCTTGGCACTTTCCTTGGCACCGGCCGCAGCCCAAGCCCAAGGGGGGTGCACGAACAGTTCGCAGTACCCGGGTTCCACCGTTATGCCTGATGCCGGTGGGGCGGTCACCACGATCTCCACCTGCAACTTCCTTTCGGAGTACAGCGCCGTGGGCCCTGTGGTGGCGGGCGCCGGCTATCAGTTCACCGCCACCGGCAACGCCTATATCACCGTGCGGGAAGGCTCACCTTCCGGGGCGGTGATAGCAGCCGGATATAGCCCGGTTACCGCCGCACCCACCATCAACGGCACCTTGTATGCGCACTGGAACGCCAATGATCAGTGCGGGTTCGCATCGAACTGCGAAACGACCACGGTGCAATTGTTCCTGAACTGCATGCCGCCCACGGCCCAAGTGACGGCGGTGGATGATTGTGACAACAACCAGTTCAGCTTGAACGTGAACATCACCAGCTTGGGTGACGCAGGAAGCTTGGACCTGATCTATAGCGTCAACGGAGGAAGCAACCAGACCGTTTCCGGCGTGTCCACCGGCATCCAGACCATCGGGCCCTTCACCGTGGGACAATCGGTGAACCTGATGGTGGCCCATGATAGTGACCCGGCTTGCAACCTCACCTTCAATGGGCTCGTGTCCAACAACACCTGCCCCATCATCGTCAACTGCGGAGGGGCGCCGCTGGATCAGAACTACTGTTACGTGAACAACGACAACAACCATTGGCTGTACCAGTCCTCCAACGGCATGCCGTTGATCATGATCTTCTCGGCCGGGAGCATCGAGTCCAGCTCTTGGGATCATATCCGGATCTACAACGGCACCTCCAACGCCGCACCGCTGCTGTACCAGAACGGGACGGGTTCCACCAACCTCACCGGGGTCCAGGTCATCGGTACCAACGGAGCCCTGTACATGGAGGCCACCTCAGACGGATCGGGAAGCTGCCAAAGCGGTTCCTACAACGAATGGTTCTGGCAGGTGGGATGCCTGGACTGCAGTTCGCCAACGGCAACCTTTACCGTGGTGCCCGATTGCGACAGCTATACCTTCATGGTGGATGTGAACATCACCGAACTGGGCAGTGATGCCACGTTGGACATTACCGAAGGCGGGCTGGGCAACATCCTGGCCACTGCCACTGCCCCCGGCGTCTACACGGTGGGCCCCTTCACGGCCAACATCCCGGTGGTGATCACCCTGAGCAATAGCGAGAACAGCCTGTGCAACGTAAGCTCACCTTCCTTGGTGAACGCGCTCTGCCCCCAGATCGTCCAATGCGGTGGCGCCCCGGTTGACGGCAACTATTGCTACGGAAACAGCGACTCCCATGCCTGGAGCTGGCAGTCCTCCACGGGTGATGCGCTCATCCTGATCTTCTCGGCCGGCAGCATCGAGTCCAACTCGTTCGACCACATCCGCATTTACAATGGCAACTCCAATACGGCCCCGTTGCTGTATGAGAATGCCTCGGGTGCCACCAACCTCACCGGTGTGCAGGTCATTGCCGGATCGGGCATGATGTACATGGAGATGAGTTCTGACGGCTACGTGAGCTGCGCGAGCGGTTCGTACAACGAATGGTTCTGGCAGATCGGCTGCTTGGACTGCACTTCGCCAACGGCCACCTATACCGTGGTGCCCGATTGCGACAGCTATACCTTCTCTGTGGATGTGAACATCACCGAACTGGGCAGCGATGCCACCTTGGACATTACTGAAGGCGGGCTGGGCAACATCCTGGCCACCGCCACCGCGCCCGGCATCTATACGGTGGGCCCCTTCACGGCCAACATCCCGGTGGTGATCACTCTGAGCAACAGCGAGAACAGCCTGTGCAACGTGAGCTCAACCCCCTTGGTGAACGCGCTTTGCCCCCAAACCATCCAATGCGGCGGCGCCCCGATTGACGGCAACTATTGCTACGGGAACAACGACTCCCATGCCTGGAGCTGGCAGTCCTCCACGGGTGATGCCCTCATCCTGATCTTCTCGGCCGGCAGCATCGAGTCCAGCTCTTGGGATCATATCCGGATCTTCAATGGCCCGGACAACAACTCGCCGTTGATCTACCAGAACGGGACCGGGGCCACGGACCTGACCGGTGTGCAGGCCATAGCCGGATCGGGCATGATGTACATGGAGATGAGTTCAGACGGATCGGGGAGCTGCGCGAGCGGTTCGTACAACGAATGGTTCTGGCAGATCGGCTGCTTGGACTGCACCTCGCCAACCGCCACCTTCAGCGTAGTGACGGATTGCCCCAACATGCAGTACAGCGTGGCGGTGAACATTACCGACATGGGCAGCGACCCCGTGCTGGACATCACCAACAACAATGGCGCGCTGCCCGTGGTGGCCACGGCACCGGGCACGTACACGGTAGGGCCCTTCCCCGCAGGCAGCGCCACGGTGGTGACCTTGGAGAACGACATGAACTCCCTGTGCAACATCCAGTCACAGCCGCTGACCAACCCGCTGTGCCCCACGGTCATCCAGTGCTCGGGGGCGCTGTATTCCGAGACCTACTGCTACATCAACAACGATAACCATACCTGGCATTGGCAGTCTGCCGGTGGCCAACCCTTGGCCATGGAGTTCTCCGCAGGCACCATCGAGTCCTCCAGCTGGGACCACCTGCGCATCTACGACGGCCCCAACAACCAGTCTCCGTTGCTGTTCGACCATACCCAAACCAGCCAGTTCAACCTCGCCGGCCTGTTGCTGATCTCCACCGGATCCCACATCTACATGGAGAACTCCTCGGACGGTTCCGTGAGCTGCGCCAGCGGCAACCAGGTCGAGTGGGCCTGGACCCTGGGTTGCCTGGATTGCACCAATCCCGGTGCTTCCTACAGTGTTGTGGAGGACTGCATCCACCACAGTTTCTCCGTGGCCGTGAGCGTGGATTCGCTCGGGAGTGGGTCGTTTGTCAGGATTGCCAACAGCTTGAGCAACGATACCCTCACCAATATCCCGGCCGGTATCACCATGGTGGGGCCGTTCCCCATGGACAGCACAGTGACCCTTACGGTGCTGAATGAGACCAACGACTTGTGCCGCGTGTACAGCCCGGCCTTTACGGCCAACTCCGTGGCGTGCGTGGACACCGTATGCGATGCCACCGCATACGAATATTGCTACACCAACCTGGACACCGCTTGGTTTGCATACCAAGGCATGCCTGGCGTGCCCTTGACGGTGAAGTTCCTGTGGGGGCGGTTGCTGGCGAATGACTTCGTGCAGATCTTTAACGGCTTGGCACCGCTGCCGAACAGACTGATCTGGCAGGGGAACCTGAACGGGAACATGGAAGGCTTCGCCGTGAACACCACGCAAGGGTTCTCCACGATGCTGGTCCGGGTGGTTTCTGATGGCGCCTATTCCTGCGCCACCGGCGAAGCCTCCCCGCCACTGCACTGGGTAATGGAGTGTGGGGCAGTTGGCGTGGAGGAGCTCTCAGCCAATGATTTCGTGATGTACCCGAACCCCTCCACCGGCGAACTGAACCTGCGCATGCCGGCGAATGTGAACAGCGTGGTGCAATTGCGGGTAACCGACCTGGCCGGGCGCACGGTGCATGCAGAAACATTCACCAGCCACGGGGAAGTGAGCACGGTTGACCTGCACAACCTGCAGAGCGGCAATTACCTGGTGACGATCACCACCAATGATTGGGTGAAGGCACAGCAATTGCAGATCATCCGTTGATCGAGATCCTGAACATGGAAAGGCCCCCGGCGACCCGCCGGGGGCCTTTTTGTTTGGGATAGGAAGCCAACCCTCTGTTAGGGCATCCAAGGCGCCCAAGACCGGGGCCGCCCTTTTCCGAAGGGCGATAAGAGGAGTGCGTTAACGTGAAAAGCGTGGTCCACAGGGGAGCAAAGCAACCGAGGGGTATATCCTGGGAACCTGCTCGCCGGAGAAGCCATGTGCCCAAATGGGCACGCAGGGTCGGTCCTGCGTGGTGGGATCGGATGATCTTGAATCATTCGTGTCCGGGAAAATCCTTGCGCCCCGTCGGGGTCCCGAAAGCATCTGACCTTGCAAGGGGCACAGCCATTGAAAATACGTTCACAACAGGGAGCCTTGAAGAACCTTGAGCCGAGGACTAATGCTCATCGCCCGTGCCAGCCAAGGCGCTCCGAAAGGAGGCAGCCCGTAGGTAATACCATTTCGCAATAAGATTTAGTCCGTCATGTTGATAAGTTCTTGTTGTTAGGGATCAACGGTTAGCGGGACGGGGGATCTTG
>DAOKZW010000048.1:2313-20821 GCA_035325445.1 Flavobacteriales bacterium | reverse complement strand
GCTCTGCCGCTCTGCCGCTCTGCCGCTCTGCCGCTCTGCCGCTCTGCCGCTCTGCCGCTCGAAGGCCGAAGTCAAGAAGATATGGTTACGTTCGGTCCTCATCGCTTCCGAAGGCAAGGGATATTGTTCTGGGATCAACCGCTAGTTGAAAACTTCCTCTGCCGGCTCTACGGGATTGCGCAATCCGCACATCATCCGATAAGCATCAAGCCCCGGCACACTTCTGCCCGATATTGGCCTGGTCGCTGTATCCGGTGAAGGTGATGGAGCCTGCCTTGGGCCTGCCGAAGGGTTGCGCTGCCAAAGGCGGTAGCCCCGTTGATCGGCGTTGCCCGTCCCTACTCCTATGGCCCTGTGCGGGTGGCCTGGGTGGCCTTTGTGTCCCCGGCCATGCAGAAAAGATATCGGGATCTGCAGTGTTACTTGGCGATTGCCGATAGCTTCAACCCTCCCGTTGTCATGCCTGCATAGCTTCGCGCCCCATGCTCCTGATCGAAGACCCACGAAGCACGGACCCCGCCTTCAATCTGGCGCTGGAGGAGCACTTGCTGATGAACCTGCCCATGGACCAGGACTACCTGCTCCTGTATGTCAACAGGCCATCCATCGTCATCGGCAAGCACCAGAACGCCGTGGAGGAGATCAACACGGACCACGTGGAGGAGCACCGCATGCCTGTGCTGCGGCGGCAGTCCGGCGGAGGAACGGTGTACCACGACCTGGGCAACCTCAACTTCAGCTTCATCCGGCGCTACGAGCCAAAGTACTTCAACAACTACGACCACTTCACCGGGCTGGTGGCCGAGGCCCTGCGGCGCATGCGAGTGCCCGCCACGCTGAATGAGCGCGGAGACATTTACGTGGAGGGGAAGAAGGTGTCGGGCAACGCCCAGGCCGTGCGCCGCGACCGCATGGTAAGCCATGGCACGCTGCTCTTCCGTTCACGGCTGGAGGATGTATCACAAGCCCTGCGGACCAAACCGGGAAAGATCAGCTCCAAGGGCCGCCCTTCCGTGCGCAGCCAGGTGACCAACATCGGCAACTACCTGCCCGCCGGCATGGACATGGAAGCGTTCCGGGGCGCATTGTTAGGCCGGCTGTTCCCGGACACCGAACTGCTGCGGCCCTACATGCCCGGCGCCGCCGACCTGCAAGCAGCAGCGGCACTGGCCGACGGGAAATACCGCACATGGGAATGGAATTACGGCCAATCGCCCAATTTCGACCTGGAGCGCGATGCCCGGCTGGGTGCCTCCTCGACGCGCGTGCGGCTCCATGTGGAAAAGGGAACGGTGCAAGAGGCCGAACTGCACGCTGAAGGCGGGGATGCCGCCAAGCTCGAGCGGTTGGGCCCCCATCTCGTCGGGGTAAAGTATCGCCCCGAGGACCTGCACGCGGCCTTGGCCATGGGCGGGGCCAGCTCCATCCTCCCGGGTGCGACCATCCGGGACTGGGTGCGGCTGCTCTATTGAGGCCTACAACAAGTCCATCACATCACGGATCCCCGCGGCGCGTTCCACGGTGAAGCCCTCCCCGTACTTCACCCCGATCAGGCGGCCCGTTTCCAAGGCGCGCCCTTCCAGCGTGGGGAAGAACTCCGGCACGCTGATGGGCGACACCGGCTCGGTGCTATCCGGGTCGTAGAACTGGCTCTTGAAACACCCGAGCGCCTTCATCTTCCCTTCCCAAAAACCCGTGACATCAAACACGATGTCCGGATCGATCCAGCGGTCCTGGATGCAGTGGTACACGGCCCTCGGGCGCCATGCCTCTTGTGCTTGACCACCATCCTCGGTCGCTATGCGCCGCAGGCCGCTGAGGAAGCAGGCACGGGACACGAGCTTGCCGCCCCGGCCGTGGTCCGGGTGCCGGTCACGGATGGCATTGGTGAACACCACCTGGGGCCTGTGGCGCCGGATCACCTGCACCACCTTGAGCAGGCTCTCCCGGTCCTCCTCGAAAAAGCCGTCGGCCAGGTCCAGCTGGTAGCGCACCTGCACCCCCATGGAAGCTGCGGCGGCAGCGGCCTCGGTGCGGCGCAGCTCGCCGGAACCGCGCGTGCCCAGCTCACCCGACGAGAGGTCCACGATGCCAACGCGGTGGCCCAAATGGATATGTCGCAGGACGGTGCCGCCCATGCCGATCTCCGTGTCGTCCGGGTGCGCCGTGATGCACAGGATGTCCAATGCCGTGGTGCTCATTGTCCTTCCACCCATTTGATGATCGCCGGGCTGAGCGGCTCTTGGGCACTGGGATACATGGCCACCAGCTTCCCCTCCTCGTCGATCAGGTATTTCTGGAAATTCCACTTCACCTCGCTGTCAAGGACGCCATTGAGCGCCTTGCGCGTCAACCATCCGTACACCGGGGCCTGGTCCGGCCCCTTGGTGTGCACCTTGGACATCATCGGGAAGGTGACGCCGTAGTTCTTTTCGCAAAAAGCCGCGATCTCTTTTTCCGTGCCCGGCTCTTGGCCGCCGAAGTCGTTGCTCGGGAAACCGACCACCACCAGTCCCCGGTCCTTGTACCGGGCGTACAACTCCTCCAACTGCTTGTATTGCGGGGTGTAGCCGCACTCGCTCGCGGTGTTCACCACCAGCACCTTGTGGCCCCGCAGCCCGGAAAGATCGAAGGGGCGGCCATTGATGTCCGTGACGGTAAATTGATGGAAGCTCATGGTATTGCGATGATCGGCCGTTTGTTCAGGCCCTTGCTGCAGCAGGGGCGCATGTCCGCAGGCCAGCAGGGCCAGCGTCAATAAAAGTGTGGCGGTACGCATGGGTGCAAAGGTCGGCGATCGCGCGGAAGGTCGGTCGCGAGGGGTTTGGGCCAAGGCTCCCGAGGCCGCTTAACCACCCGGAAACCCATCCACACCATGCACCGTAAAACATGTATAGTCCAAGGTACCTTTAACCCCTTCCGGAACCGACCGCCATGCGCAGCCTGCTCCTCCCCTTCGCCTTTCTCCTGTTGCACAGCGCTTATGCCCAACAGGAAGTACGGATCACCGATGCCCGTGCCTTGGACCAAGCGCGGGACGTGCGTAAGGCCAAGGGGGCCGAGGAAGCCTTGGAACAAAAGGGATTTCCCAAAGTGGAGATCGGGACCATCCTGGAGTACGGCGACCGTTCCATGTGGCCCGAGGTGCTCGGCTCGGACACGGCGCGGGCATCACATGCGCCGTACATCGTCAATTACAGCGGCTTCCGGCTGGCCTCGTTCAGCCAGGACACCGTGCTCTTCTCCGTGGTGATGATACCGGCCATGTACAACACCCACATGCCCAACGGCATGCGCCCCTTGGGCGATTTCTACCTCGTACTGCCGGAATCCGCGCTGACGAATGCGGAGAAACCGCAACCCCGCCCCGCCGTGAGCCGTGGCCCCAAATGGGACCATCGGCCCAAGGCCAAGATCATCAAGCCCGACGGGCTGTACGGAGCGTACAACCTAGGCACGGACAGCGCGGGGCTTCGCGCCTTGGAGGCCCTGGGGCTGAGCCGGGAAGAGACCGAGGCCGTGGTGTTCCGCAGCACTGAACGCAACTGGCCGGAAGGCATCGCCAGCTTCGAAAAACGGTTCCCTCGTTTGGAACGCTTCCGCAAGTACAAGGCGTACTTCGGCGCCAAGTGGGACGACAAGGTGTTGCTGATCGTCCCCGCCGCACGGAACCGCCGCATGCCGGTGGTGATGCGGCCGTACATGGACCTCTACTTCGTGTACTCCGCCAAGGCCGTGAAGGTGGAGCAGAAGAAGTAGGTCCCTACCTCTTGGTGCGTACCTGTGCCCACGGCTTGATCTGCCATGTGATCGTGCCGGTGGCCACATGATTTCCGTGGGCAGCGTGCACGGGCACCTCGGCCACGAATGTCACCACCTCATCCGCCGCCAGCGGCCCGAGCAGCTTCTGCCCCAGCTCCTGTTCCGTCGGCGCGAAGGAGGCATGGGCATGGGCCTTGGCTTGGAAATGATAGCGCATGCGCAGCTCCTGCATGATGATGCGGTAGCGCCGGGGATCCACGTTCTCCATCAGCGCCAGTTCGCTGCACAGCTCGGCGCCATTGGCCAGGCAGCAGGCATGCGTGCCCCGTATGTGGTTGCGGTTCAGCTTCCGGAACGGGATATCCACGCGCATGCCCCCTTCGGGCAAGGGCGTCACCCGGAAGCCATGCGGCCGGTTGAAGGGGATCATCCGGCGCAGGCCCAGGTTGAGCCATCAACGGGCCCAGGCCGAACGGCGTGCGCGGTGCATCAGGGCGGGCAGTTCCATCGCACTTCAACGGTCAAGTATGGCCGCGATATCGGGCGCGAAGTAGTCCTCTCCCTTCAGCACCTTGCCATCCGCCCGGTATATGGGCCTGCCATCGCGGTCCAGCTTGCTCATATTGCTCCGCTGTATCTCCCGGAACACCTCTTCAATCTTGCCCTCCAGGCCGTGCTTGAGGATCGTGCCCAGCAGGATGTAGAGCATGTCGCCCAAGGCATCGGCCACCTTCACCAGATCGCCCTCCTCCGCCGCCTCCAAGTATTCCTCGTTCTCCTCCCGCATCAGGTCGTAACGCAGGCGGTGCCCGCCTCCCAAGGCCGTCGTCGGGGCAGCGGCGTTCGCTATGCCGAAGGCATCGTGGAAGGTGCGCACCTGCTCAATGGCTTCCTGTAGTTCCATGGTCTTATCCGGTTCATCGCCGGTCTGCCGGCAGCCCGCAAAGTACGGCGGGAATGGCCCATTCATGGTTAACACATCTTAACTGCGAAAAGCCAGCAAAGCCCCGTCAATAGGGACAATTTTGTGCTCCGAACCAATCACGGGACATCTTCCATGGACATGGCATCCTCTGCTCCCTTGGCCGCCCAAGGCACCACATCCGACACGCTTCGGGCACTCAACGAACGCATCCAGCAGGCCAGTTCCTTCGTGGACCTGATCGATCAGGAGATGCAAAAAAGCATCGTGGGCCAGAAGGACATGGTGCAGAAGCTGCTCGTGGCCCTGCTGGCGGATGGCCATATCATGCTGGAAGGCATGCCCGGCCTGGCGAAAACGCTCGCCATCAAAACCCTGAGCGAGGTGGTGGACGTGGGCTTCAGCCGGATCCAGTTCACGCCGGACCTGCTGCCGGCCGACCTGATCGGCACCATGGTGTACAGCCCACGCAGCGAGGAGTTCTCCGTGAAGAAAGGGCCGATCTTCAATAATTTCATCTTGGCGGATGAGATCAACCGGGCGCCGGCCAAGGTGCAAAGCGCCCTGCTGGAGGCCATGCAGGAAAGGCAGGTCACCATCGGCGCCAACACCTACAAGCTGCCCGAGCCTTTCCTGGTGATGGCCACCATGAACCCCGTGGAACAGGAAGGTACCTACCCCCTGCCCGAGGCCCAGTCGGACCGGTTCATGCTGAAGGTGGTGCTGGACTATCCGCGCAAGGAGGAGGAGCGCGCCATCATCCGCCAGAACACCGCCGCCGAGGCCCGCACGCCGGTGCAGAAGGTGATCCACCCGCAGGACATCCTGAACGCGCGCCGGCTGGTGCGCGAGGTGTACATGGACGAGAAGATCGAGCGCTACATCGTGGACATCGTATATGCCACCCGCAAGCCTTCCGAACACCGGCTGGAGGATATCGCCTCACTGATCAGCTTCGGGGGAAGCCCCCGGGCAAGCATCAACCTGGCATTGGGCGCCAAGGCATACGCCTTCACCAAACGCCGGGGCTATGTGATCCCCGAGGACGTGCGCGCCGTATGCCCCGATGTGCTGCGCCACCGCATCGGGCTGACCTACGAGGCCGAGGCCGAGAACATCAGCGTGAACGAGATCATCGACAAGGTGCTGAACACGGTGGAGGTGCCGTGAGGGGGAGTTCGCAGTTCGCAGTGGGCAGTGGGCAGTGGGCAGTGGGCAGTGGGCAGTTCGCAGTAGGCAGTTGTTAGTTGTTAGTTGTTGGTTGGTTCCCTAGATCAGTCAGGCCATCGCACATCATCAAGATACCAAGGACCTCATCCGCAAGGTGCGGTTGATCGAGCTGAAGACACGCGGCTTGAGCAACCACATTTTCAGCGGCGAGTACCACAGCGCCTTCAAGGGGCGCGGCATGGCCTTCAGCGAGGTGCGCGAGTACGTGCCGGGCGACGAGGTCCGCGCCATCGACTGGAACGTGACCGCCCGGCTGGGGCACCCGTACGTGAAGATCTTCGATGAAGAGCGGGAGCTCACCGTAATGCTTGTGGCCGACGTGAGCGGAAGCGGCGAGTTCGGCACGGTGAACCAGTTCAAGCGCGAGCTGATCACGGAAGTGTGCGCCACCATCGCCTTCAGCGCCATCCAGAACAACGACAAGGTGGGGCTCATCCTGTTCAGCGACCAGGTGGAGCTGTTCATCCCGCCGAAGAAGGGGCGCGGCCATATCCTCCGGATCGTGCGCGAGCTGCTCGAATTCCGCCCCCAAGGCCGCGGCACCGACATCGCCGGGGCGCTGAAGTACCTGAACAACGTGATCAAGAAGCGCAGCATCGCCTTCCTGATCAGCGACCTGATGAGCGACGGCTACGAGGACGCGCTGAAGATCGCCAACCGGCGCCACGACGTGGTGGTGCTGCGGACCACCGACCCGCGCGAGGAGGAACTGCCCAACATGGGACTGGTCCAATTCATGGATCCCGAGACGGGCGAAGCCCTGTGGGTGAACACCCGCAACAAGAAAGTGCGCGACCACTACCGGGCACAAGCCCTGAAGCACCAGGCCCGCTCGCGCGACACCCTGCGCCGCGCCGGGGTGGACCACGCCGTGATCAGCACGCGCGACGGCTATGTGCGCCCTTTGATGAACCTGTTCAGGCAACGCGATTGAAGGATGCGGATCAAGGGCCGGACATACCTCACAACGCTGGCCGTGCGCATGGCGCACGCGACCGCCCTGTTCGCCACCGTGGCCATGGCCATCGGCGCACAAGCCCAGGCACCAACGCCCGTGGCCACCTTGGACAGCACGACCATCCTCATCGGCCAACAGGCCCATTTGGAATTGAGCGTGACCTACCGCGCCGATAACGGAAGCGTGGACATCCAATGGCCCTTGATCACGGACACGATCACCGGCCATGTGGACGTGTTGCACGACAGCCATGTTGACACCGTGCTGCCCGACCGGAAGAACGACCCCTTCCTGCTCAAGCAGGTGCGGACGCTCACGATCACCGCTTGGGATTCGGGCTATTGGGCCATTCCGCCGTTCCGCTTCCTGATCAACGGCGACACCGTGGAGAGCAACCCGCTCCTGCTCACCGTGAACACGGTGCCGGTGGACACCTCCCAGGATTTCCGCGACATCAAGGAGATCTACACCCTGCCCTTCAGCCTGCTGGATTGGCTCCGCGAAAACTGGAAACCTGTGGCGGGCGGCATCTTGGGCGTGGCCATCCTCGCCGCACTGATCGTGCTGGCGTACCGCCGCATGAAACGGCCCAAGCCCGAGGCACCCCCACCGCCGCCGCAGCCCCTGCACATCCGGACCCTGCTCGCCTTGGAGGCCTTGCAGCAAAAGAAGCTTTGGCAACAAGGACGGGCCAAGGACTACTACTCGGGGCTCACCGACATTGTCAGGGGGTACCTGCAGGAGCGCTACGGCGTGGCCGCCATGGAACAGACCACGGACGAGCTGCTCTCCGCCCTGCGCTTCAGCGCCATGCCCCGCGCCCAGCAGGAGGCACTGACACCCATGCTGCGCTTGGCCGACATGGTGAAGTTCGCCAAATGGGTACCCCTGCCCACCGAGAACGAGATGGCCATGGCCAGCGCCATCCGCCTGGTACAGGAAACCGCCGATCCACGACCCGATGCGCCGCTCGCGTGACCTCATCAGCCTGATCGTGCTGCTGGTGCTTGTGCACGCGGCACTGCTGCTCGCCGCCTGGTGGATGCGCGGGCGGTACGAGCTGGCCTCGCCCAAGTGGCTGTGGGGGCTTTGGGTGGTGCCGGCACTGGCCGCCTGGTACGTGGTGCGGCGAAACCGCAGGCGGCCCCATGCCATGTTGAGCACCTTGTCCGCCCTGCACAAGGGGCCGGTGGACCTGCTGGCACGCCTGCGCCATATCCCCTTCGCCCTGGCCTTGGCCGGGCTGGGGCTGATGCTGCTCGCCATGGCACGCCCCCAAAGCAAGGATAGCTGGCAGGATGTCTCGCATGATGGCATCGATATCGTGATCGCCATGGACTACAGCGCGAGCATGCTGGCCAAGGATTTCAAGCCCGACCGCCTGGAAGCGGCGCGCGACGTGGCCATCCAGTTCATCGACGGGCGGCCCAACGACCGCATCGGCCTGGTGGTGTACGAAGGGGAGGCCTTCACCCAGTGCCCGCTCACCACCGACCACCATGTGCTCAAGAACCTGTTCATGCAGGCCCGCACGGGCCTGATCAACGGAGGCACCGCCATCGGGCTCGGGCTCGCCACGGCCATCAACCGCTTGCGCGAGAGCACGTCCAAGAGCAAAGTGGTGATCCTGCTCACCGACGGCATGAACAACGCCGGCAGCATTCAGCCGTTGGATGCCGCGCAGATAGCGAGGCAGCTGGGCATGCGCGTGTACACCATCGGCGTGGGCACCCGCGGAAGGGCCCTCTCGCCCGTGGCCATCTACCCCAACGGACAATACAAGTACGACTACGTGGACGTGGACATCGATGAGCCCATGCTCCAGAAGATCGCCGACATGACCGGCGGGCGCTACTTCCGGGCCACGGATGAAAAGAAGCTGCGCGCCATCTACCAGGAGATCGACCGGCTCGAAAAGACCCGGATGAAGGTGACCGAGCACAGCACCCGCACCGACGAATACTTCCGCCCCCTGCTGGCGGGATGCTCCCTGTTGTTCCTCTCCCTCTTCCTGGGCAACACCCTGCTGCGCACCACCCCATGAGCAAACCGGGCACATACCGTACGGGCGCCATCGCCGCCGTGGTGCTGGCCGTGGAGGTGCTGGCCTGGGGGCTGGGGCTGGCGGCATGGTTCACCCTGTCCCGCCATCTGCCGCAATTCCGCCTGCTGCACCCCAATGTCCTGTGGGCCCTCCTGGCAGGTCCCGTGCTCGTGGCGGTGTACCTGATCGCGCTGGGCCTGAAGAACCGCGCGCTGCACCGCTTCAGCGCGCAAGCCCTGATCCCCGAGATGGTGCCGGGCGTTTCGTCCTGGCGTTCCGCGCTCAAATTCCTCTTCCTGCGCCACGGCCTATCCTTCGCCGTGTTTGCACTTGCCGGGCCCCAGATGGGGACCCGCTTGGAGGAGGTGACCGCCAAAGGCGTGGACGTGGTGGTGGCCTTGGACGTGAGCAACAGCATGCTCGCCGAGGACCTGAAGCCCGACCGCATGGAAGTGGCCCGCCGTGCCCTCTCCCAACTGATCGACCGCATGGGCGGCGACCGCCTCGGCATCGTCGTCTTTGCGGGTGAAGCCTACACCCAGCTGCCTATCACCGCCGACCGCAGTGCGGCCAAGATTTTCCTCGGCACGCTGGGCCCCAACCTGGTGCGGGCCCAAGGCACCGCCATCGGCGAGGCCATCGACCAGGCGCGCAAGAGCTTCGGCGCCGATGCGGCCAAGGGCAAGGCCATCATCGTGATCAGCGACGGCGAGACCTTCGACGATGACGGCGTGGGCGCCGCACGCAGGGCCGCCCAGGAAGGCATCGTGGTGAACACCATCGGTATGGGCACACCCCAAGGCGCCCCCATCCCCGTAAGGCTCAGCGGACGCATGGTGGGCTACAAGAAGGACAAGGACGGCCAAACGGTGATCACCAAGCTGAACCCCGCGATGCTGATGGAGATCGCCGAGGCCGGCAAGGGGGACTACGTACAGGCCACGGCCGGCCATACCGGGGTGAATGAGATGGTGGCCAAGCTGCGCGGCATGGACCAGACCAACCTGGGCACCTTTAGCTTCGCAGGCCACGAGGACCGCTTCCAATATGCCTTGGCACTGGCCTGCATCATGGTCTTGATCGGACTATTGATCGGTGAGCGCACCATCCACGTGAAATGGAGCAGATTGATGCCATGGAACGCTTGACCTGGACCCTTATCCTGGCCGCAATGGCTTTGCAGATGCAGGCCCAGGAAGCGGACAGGGCCCTGCGGAAGGGAAATGCCGACTACCAGCATGGCAACATGCCGGGCGCCGTACAATCCTATTCCCAAGCCGACAAGGACGAGCGCGGCCTGTTCAACATGGGCAATGCCTTGTACCGCTTGGACAGCCTGTCCGATGCCCGGCAAGCCTTTGAAAACGCGGCCGCCATGGCCAAGACCCAAGAGGCACAGGCACGCGCCTACCACAACTTGGGCAACGCATGGATGAAACAGGACAACTTCCAGGAAGCCATCAAGGCCTACAAGGAAGCCTTGAAACGCACGCCATCCGATATGGACACCCGCTACAACCTGGCCTACGCCCAGAAAAAATTGGCCCAGCAGCAGCAACAGCAGGGGAAAAACCAGGACCAGGACCAAGAGAACAAGGATCACCAGGAAAAACAACAACCTGACGACAAGGGCCAGGACAAGCAGGACAAGCAGGGCAAGGACAAACAGGACAAGGACAGCAACAAGCAGGACCAGAAGCAGCAGGACCGGGAGCCGCAGGACCAGGAGCAGCAGCGCATCGACCCGCAGGATGCCTCCCGGATGCTCGATGCCGCCCAGCAACAGGAAAAGGACGTGCAGGACAAGGTGCGCCAACTCATGCAACCCAAGCCCAAGCAGCCTGCTGAAAAGGATTGGTAGGAACGATGCGGACCCGATCATTGCCCACCTTCGCCTTGGCCCTTGCCGCGCTTTTCGTGCAGGCCCAAGAGATCACCTTCCAGGCCCGCGTGGACCGGAATGAGATCGTGGCCGGCGAGCCCCTGAAGCTCATCATTGAACTGAACAACGCAGCGGCCAGCGGCGGCATCGCCACCCCTGACCTGGGAGGTTTGATGGTGTTGCAGGGGCCCATGGAGAGCAACAGCTTCAGCAGCATCAATGGGCGCATGACGCGCTCCTCATCCCGCACCTGGTACCTCACCTCACCCCAGCCCGGCACCTTCACCATCGGCGCTGCCAGCGTGCGCGTGGGAAACGGGGTGCTGCAAACCGACCCGATCACCGTTAAGGTGACCAAGGGCGAAGCAGGCGCGGGAAGCAGCGCAGCCGCCGACCAAGGGCAGAAGCGCGACCCCAATCTTTTCTGCACCATCACCCTGAGCAAGAACAAGGTCTATGTGGGTGAACAGGTGATCGCCACATACACCTTGTACTCCCGCTACAATTCCCTGCAACCACGGGATTACGACCTGCCCAAATTGAACGGCTTTTGGGCCGAGGAAGTGGACCTGGGACCGACCAATTGGGAGTCCCAGTTGCAAACGGTGAACGGCATGCAATACAGGGTGGCCATCCTGAAGAAGCAGGTGCTCATCCCACTGCGGAGCGGCAAGCTCACCGTGGCCCCCATGACGTTGAACTACCTGGTGAACCCGAGCTTCTTCAGCAGCGGCACGCCCGTGCGCATACAGAGCAACAGCACCGAGGTGACCGTACTGGAACACCCCGCCGGGCGCCCTGCCGACTTCATCGGGGCCGTGGGTGAACTGCGCATGGAAGTGAAGGCCCCCACCACACAGGTGAAGGCCAACGATGCCATCGACCTGAGCATCCGCCTGAACGGACGGGCCAACCTGAAGCTGGTGGACGCCCCCAAACTGAACCTGCCCCCGGACTTCGACACCTACGACCCCAAGATCAACGACCAGATCACGGTGAACAGTTCGGGCATGAGCGGCAGCCGTGAGTTCCAATACCTGCTGATCCCGCGGCACGAGGGAGAGTACGACCTCGGCCCGTTGACCTTCAGCTATTTCGACCCGGCCAGCGGCAGCTATAAGCAACTGCGTTCCGAACCGCTGGTGTTCCATGTGGAAGGCAGCGATGGCAGCGGCCAGGCCGGTACCGCCGGGGTACCCTCCAAGGTGGACGTGCAGCGCTTGGGATCCGACATCCGGTACATCCGCACCGGCGACCTGCAGCTCAAGCCCAAGGGCCGCCACCTCTTCGGCTCCCCCGGCTACCTCGCCGGCATGGTCGTGCCCCCCACCCTGCTCCTACTCCTTTTCGTGTGGCACCGGCGGCGCGAGGAGCGCCTGGGCGACAAGCAGGGCCAACGCCGCAGGGGCGCCGACCGCGTGGCGAAACAAAGGCTCGCCTTGGCGGAGGCGGCCTTGGAAAAAGACGATCACGCCGCCTTCCATGATGCCATCGGGAGGGCTTTGGAAGGCTACTTCGCCGACAAGTTCAACCTTGGCGTGGCGGAAGTGAACACAGGCATGATCCATGAAAAATTGGACGGTCTGGACGAGGGGAGCACCGCCAACGAGTTCACCGCGTTGCTGAACGAGGCCCAAATGGCACGGTTTTCCCCGGTGGCCGGCAAGTCGGTCCTGCAGATGTACGATGAAGCATCGGCGATCATCAGCCGCATTGAAAGCAAGCTTGGAAAATGAGAAGCACGGCAGCCCTGTTGATCCTGGCCCTGTCGCTCCCCGCCAAGGCGGCCATGGACCCCGCCCCCCTGCTGGAGCAGGCGCAGGAGGCATACGCCAACGGCGACCACGCGCGCGCCTTGGCCCTTTACGATTCGGTGAACACGGAATTCACCTCCGCCGCCCTGCTGTATAACATCGGCAACTGCCACAGCAAGCTCGGCGACATGCCGCACGCCATCCTGTACTATGAGCGCGCCTTGCGCCTGGCCCCCGGCGCGGAGGACATCCAGGCCAACCTGGACCTCGAACGCAGCAAGGTGGTGGACCGCATCAACCAACTACCCGGTTTCACCTTGGGATCCGCCTGGGACAGCGCCATCGGCGGCAAGGACGTTGACCAATGGGCCCGCCGCTCACTATGGGCCTGCGCCCTGATGGCCTTGGCCGGCGCGGGTGCCATCGTGTTGCGCAACAAGGTGGCCAAGAGGAGCCTGGCCATCATGGCCACCCTCGCCTTGGCGGGCACCATCATCTCCGTGGCCTTGGCCGCCCACCGCGTGCAGGAGGTGGAACGCAAGGCCGAAGCGATCATCCTCGCTCCTTCCGTTGAGATCCTCGGTGAGCCGCGCAAAGGCTCCACCCGGCTTTTTATCCTTCACCAAGGCTCCAAGGTGGGCCTGCTGGAGGAGCAGGGCGAATGGCAGGAGGTACGCCTGCCCAACGGCTCCGTGGGCTGGCTGCCCGTCGCATCCATCGCCAAGATCTGATCGCCCGCTCAGGGCATCGACTCCGTGCGGACCACCGTGGCGTTGGCCCCACCCAAGGCCTGAAGGATCACTTCCCGATCGTTGTTCTGGCCGGTGTAGGAGGTGAACCCGTCCATATTGATGTCCGTGTTCCGATAGCCGAACACGACGCTCGTGGGCTCTTGCCCGCCGATGACCTCCAGGATCGCGTCGCGGTCGTTCATGCCACCCGTGTACTTCACCTGGCCGTTGCCCCGCGCGCTTCCCGCCCATAGGGCCATGCGCTCATCCACCATGGTGCGGGCACCGGTGCCGTAGGTAGGCAGACCGGCCAAGGTGAAATCGACCAGCTCCCCATTGCCTGCCTGCACGTTGGTGCACAACACCCCCAAGTGGTTGCGGTGCCGTACGGCCACGTGTTTACCGGCGGCACTGGCATTGAACACGATGATGTTGTTGCCTTCCGGGGTGACCACATTCCCATTGCGCAGCAGCAAGGCCGCCCTGGCCCCCGCGAGGGTATATCCCGAATTGTCCTGATGAAGCTGCACCAGCACCCAGTCCACCACCGCTTGCGCGCCGGAGCCCTGCATCACGGTGGTGCTGGCCGTTGCGCCCGCGTTCTCCACGGAATAGCCTTGGCCGCTGTATGGCTCGCTGGCCGGGATCAGGCCATGGGTGCGCAGCTCATTGCCCATGAGATTCTCGCCCAAGCGCATCGCACCTGCCAAATACATCTTCACCTTCACCCCACCGATGGGCGACACCAGGTTGCAATCCGGACCGTCGTCCAGGTATACCACCTTCGAGCCGTAGGCCGGAACGGTCACCCCGCCGGTCACCCAGTTGCCATCCATATCCTTCCAACATCCCGCAGGCAGCGTGAAACTCTGGGCCTGAGGCTGGTCATTCACCAACAGTTTATGCCGCAGCAGGGGGTCCAAGGGCTGCACGTTCACCCGGGTCACCTCCACGTTGTCCAGGTAGTACATCGGGTCGGTCCATTCGTTCAGGAATTGGATCCGTGCCTGATCGGTGAGATTGCTGCGGAAGAACATCTCCAGGTCGCGCCGCTCAGTGCTGAAGGGGATGTCCTGCTGCCAAATGGTATACGGGTTGTTGCTGGTGGACTCCCCCTTCACCCCCACGGTGGCCTGGCCGTTGGCATTGCTCTGGATGCTGCACCTCACCCGGTACCAGCCGTTGTTCTGCACCGGGAACGGGTCCGGGTTGCGCAGGATGAAATTGGGGTAGATGCTATTGTTCGGCAGGTAGGCCTTCAGCGCACCGTTGTCCAGGTAGTTGGTCACATGGCTTACCTGTGCGTTGGTGGGCCAACCGGTCCATCCGTTCACGTTGTTGGTGAAGGTTCCGTTCTGGACCAGGTTTCCGGTGAGCTCTTGGGTGACCGCATGGTCCGGCAATCGTTGTGCGCTCCTGGTGCTGCCCGCATCCTCCCCCTTTTCCGCCTGCCAGCGTTCCAAGGTATACGACCGTGGGGCGGCGGCCGCAAAGTTGATCACTTGGATGCTGAGCTCATTGTAGGGGCTGTAGTACTTGTTGTTGGCGAAGGTGCCGAAGTCCACTGTGCCAGGGCCATGCACATTGTAGTGCAACATGCACAACTGGTCCTTCGCCACGCTGTACAGGACATTGCCGCTGTACACGTCGTTGTAGTTGGCCACGTAATAAGGTGGAACCGCTCCTTCGCCCACATTGTTGGAGTAGTCGGACACGGCCAGCTGCACCTTGTTGTTGAACAGGACGTTGTTCTTCACCTGCACCCCGGAGGTAACCATGGTGTGATCCACGTTGATGCCGTATCGCGGGCAGTTGGAAACGGTGTTGCGCTGGATGATCGTGTTCCGCACGGCCGTGTTGCCCACGAAGATGCCGATGGCAATGTGGTCGTTATAGGGTGTGGTGGGCGCCACGCCATTGTCCAGGGACCCCAGGATATCGCTGACGATGTTGTCCTGGATGATCATGCCGTTGGTGTGGTCGAATGCGATACCTCCCCCGTCGTTGAGGATGGCCACGGCGCGGCGCACCACGTTCTTCTCCACCAGCGCATCGGCGTTCACGTTGATCCCTGTGTAGCCGATGCTGTCCAGGCGGTTTTCCCGGATAACCACCCCTGTACCGATGGCACGGATGCCGAAATAACCCCACGCGCTCTCCCCTTCCCCGTCGACCATGGCGATGCGCTTGAGCGAATTGCCCGAAACCTGGTCGCCATTCCCCAAGCACGTGATCCCCGTGGCATATGTGTCTGCCAGGGTATTGTTCGAGTAGGTGTTGTTGTGGCCTGCGCTGCGGATGCCCTTGTACAGGTTGCGGAACGAACAATTGTTCACCGTGAGGCGGTTCGCCCCGTCATTGAGCACCCCCGCGTTGCACTGGTGCATGAACTCGATGTCCTGGACCCGTTGGTAGGTCCTCTCCCAATAGCAGTTCACCCCGTTGGCGTAGACGGATGCCTCCACCTGCACGGAGTTGGGGTTGGCCCCGCCCGGTGCCCACAGGTACAGCTGCTTGGCCACGCGGTCGTAGTACCACTCGCCCGGGCTGTCCAGTTCCGAAAGCTTCCCCCGCAAAAAGAAGCCCCAGGCGTTGTTGGCCAAGTAGGTAACCCCGCTCGAGAACTGGAGGGTGCTGTTGTTGTATCCGGTCACGAAGAGGGTGTCCCACGACCAGTTGGACCCGCGCACCACCGCAGTGGCCCCGTTCCAGTATCCGTTCGGCTGGGTCAGCCCATTGCTCTGCAACTGGTTGCCTCCGCCCTGGGTGTTGTACAGGAAGCCCGTATTCGGGTAGCGGGCGGGCGTCATCCGCTTGCCGTTCACATAAACCTGCTCCACCTTGCCGCTGGTCACCGATGCGCGCCAGATGTTGCCTTGGTACACGGTCCATCCGGAAACCGCCACGCTGCCTTTGATGATGGGCATGGCCCCGGTACCGTACGCCCCCATGGTGATGGGCTGGCTGGCCGTGCCACTGCTACCAAACAGCACTTCACCACGCCAAGTGCCGCCCCGCTCAAACAGGATGCGGTCGCCGGGCTGATAGGAGAAAGGAGCTTGGTTCACCCGGCTGATGGTCTTCCAAGGGGTGGACGGCGAGGTGCCGTTGTTGGAATCGTTGCCATTGGGCGAGACGTAATAGTCCGTTGCTTGGGCCCAATGCCCCACCAACAGCAACACGGCCAAAACTGAAATTCGCATTTTATCGGGACGGAACGGATTCTGAAAAGCGCCACGAAGTTGCATCCGACACCACCGACACAACGGCCTTCCCCACTGAAAGATCCAACAATTCGACCATCCCCGCATTGGATCCGACCAGCGCCCCCAAGACCCGACGAGTCGGCAGCCACGCCTACTCCCCGGCCCGGTTCCAATCGATCTTCCGGCTTACCGCCATCACGATGGCCAGCACGATGAATAATCCGATGCTGCCAATCAGCAAGGCATAGTCCTCTTGGTTGATCACGGTGAACATGAACCCGAACACCAGAAGCATCACCAGGCCGAGCAACTGCGTCGACTTCATGTCCTTGAAAACACTGCGTGCATAGAACACCACCAAGCCGATGACCGCCGCTGCCGCGGTGACGTAGGCCCAACTGAATCCGATGTGTTCGCTCAATGCGATCAATAGCGTGTAGAAAACGCAGAGCGCCAAACCAACCAGCAAGTACTGAATGGGGTGGATCCTCAGCTTTTGCAGCACTTCCACAAAGAAGAAGACCAGGAACACCAATACGATCAACATGACCCCGTACTTGGTGGCCCGGTTGCTCTTTTGGTATTGGCCGACCGGCTGGAAGAGGTCCGGGCCGAAGGCACTCTGCTCCAGTTCCATATTCCTGCTTCCGGTGAACTCCTGCGGATAGGGCCTATTGAGATGCAACACGGTCCACTGGGCCCGGAAGCCATCGGGGCCCACGCCTGAACTGTCAGGCAGGAAGGCCCCTTGGAAACTGGGATCGGGCCATGGCGAGGCCACGGTGGCCGTGGTCGTGCGCCCCACGGGCACCACCCTGAAGCTGCCACTGCCATTCAACGCGAGCGACAAGTCCAACGTGAACGGCTGCTCCAGCGCGATACTGTCCATGGGCAGGGCGGCACTGATCCCGGAACTGGCCACATCATCCGAAGGCAGGCCCGGCTCAAAAGAGACGGCGCGCCCTTGTGTACGGGCCACCACCTGCTGTTTGATGCTACGCATGTCGCTGATGCCCAAGCAAAGGGAAGCCTCTTCCCAGCGCAACGCGGAGGCCACCGACGGCAGCAGCCTCCCCATGGCCGGAAAGCCCGCCTTGATGGACACATTTCCTTTGTACACCACCACATCGTATATGCCGCGATGCCGTTTCTCCGGCTCCATGCTGGCGTCCACCTCCAGCTTTTCCGGCAAAAAATGGGCATACTGGGTCACTTCCCGCATCTCCACGCGCCCGTTGTCCAGCTGCACCCTTACGTTGGCCTGGTATGGTACGGTGATCAGCGGCCCCGTGATCGTTTGGCTGCCACCCCATGAGGCGCTCACCTCGCTCACCGCCTCATCCTTGCGCCACTCACGCTCGTGCACCAAGCCCTCCACCATGGAGAGCGGGATCAGCAGCAGCAGCACCAGGACCGCCACCAGCAAGGCCCGCATGGTCATGGAGCGGCGCATCCATTCCCAGCGCGAAGAGGCTGATGCGGAATCTTCTTGGCCGGGGGCGGGTGACGGTGTCGGGAAAGGCTGAGGCATGGGATTGGTGGTTTTGACACTGTCGAACGCGCTTTATGCCAAGGGCGTATGTTACGGATTTGTGAAATTCCGATAACGTCGGGGCAACCCGGTAAAGCCCTTTCTTTGCAGCCCTCATTCGGGGTGTAGCGCAGTCCGGTTAGCGTGTCCCGCCTTCGGGCGGGAGGGTCGCCGGTTCGGAAGGCGCCGTGGGAAGGTTCTTTGATTTACAGTTCGGGGTGTAGCGCAGTCCGGTTAGCGTACCTGCTTTGGGAGCAGGGGGTCGCAGGTTCGAATCCTGCCACCCCGACGAGGAGAAGGGGTCATGGATCGTCATGGCCCCTTTTGCGTTCAATGAAAGGGCCGGTCAACGACAAACAGGTGTAGCGCAGTCCGGTTAGCGTATCCCGCCTTCGGGGGGAGGGTCGCAGGTTCGCCCCGCAAGGCTGCGGGGCCTGCCACCCCGACGAGGAGAAGGGGTCATGGATCGTCATGGCCCCTTTTGCGTT
>DAOKZW010000048.1:0-2213 GCA_035325445.1 Flavobacteriales bacterium | reverse complement strand
AAGGGCCGGTCAACGACAAACAGGTGTAGCGCAGTCCGGTTAGCGTATCCCGCCTGCGGGCGAGAGGGTCGCAGGTTCGCCCCGCAAGGCTGCGGGGCCTGCCACCCCGACAAATGCAGGGGCCACTTTCAGGGGCGGCCTTTTTGTGATTCCTGTCCAAGGCACTTTGCTGAAATGATCTCATGTGGGGTCCACTCCGTGGGGTGTGCCATTCCCGTGTGCAACGGCCTGTTGTTGCCAGGCCCCGTCGTCCGCACTCACCCGCCCCCTGGGTGGCAATGCGGAGAAAGTGGACGGGATCACCGCGCAGCTCGTCAACTTTGCAGTTCTTTGCAGCCGTTGGTCCCGTAGCTCAGCTGGATAGAGCACCTGCCTTCTAAGCAGGCGGCCGAAGGTTCGAATCCTTCCGGGATCGCTGTCAATTGAAATAGGCGATTATATTTGCCGCCCGAATTGGAGAGGTGGGTGAGTGGCTTAAACCAGTAGTTTGCTAAACTGCCGTACGGGTTAAACTGTACCGGGGGTTCGAATCCCCCCCTCTCCGCCAAAGCGAACGCCCCACGAAAGTGGGGCGTTTTGCATTCCGGGGCAACGGCTGAAGCTCGCTTCAGCAAGTTGACACGAATGCAAAACCCGGCCGCATGGCGGCCGTTCGCTTTGAAGCCTCTTCGCATCGCCGTAGCCAAGCGCAGGCGTGCCCCCTCAGGGATAGCGCGAATCCGCCGAACGGCGGGGAGCGCAATCCCCTCCGAAGGGACCCATTTAGAAAGAAAGGCCCGAGCTTGCTCGAAGGCCGATCCGGGGAAAACGAAACCAACAGGGCTCCCTGTTGAGGCTTGTTCCTTGTGGCCTCCCTCCTCTCCCTTTCAATGGACCTGCATAGACACCAATGGACGCTGACCCCATGATGCTTTTTCAACCCCTCACCCGACATCCGTACCTTTGCGGCCCAATCCAAAAATCAACCGATCATCATGGCCCGTGAAGTCGTCATTGTTTCCGCAGTCCGTACCCCTATTGGCTCCTTCGGGGGCAGCTTGAGCACCGTGCCGGCCCCTGAACTGGGTGCTGCAGCCATCAAGGGTGCACTGGAAAATGGCGGTGTAAAGCCCGAGGCGGTCAACGACGTGATCATGGGCTGCGTACTGCAGGCCAACGTGGGCCAAGCGCCCGCCCGCCAAGCCTCCAAGTTCGCCGGTGTGCCGGACACCACCCCGGCCACCACGGTGAACAAGGTGTGCGCCAGTGGTATGAAGGCCATGATCTACGCCACCCAAGAGATCCTGCTGGGCGACGCCGACGTGGTGGTGGCCGGCGGCATGGAGAACATGAGCATGGCGCCGTACTATGTGGAAAAGGGCCGCTACGGCTACCGCTTCGGCGACGGCAAGCTGGTGGACGGCATCGGCAAGGACGGCCTCACCAACGTGTACGACCAGAAGGCCATGGGTGTATGCGGCGACCTCTGCGCCACGGAGAAGAAGATCTCCCGGGAGGAGCAGGACAACTTCGCCATTGAGAGCTACAAGCGCAGCGCAGCGGCATGGGGCGAAGGGCGCTTCAAGGATGAAGTGGTACCCGTGACCGTGAAGGGCCGCAAGGGCGACACCGTGGTGAGCGAGGACGAGGAGTACAAGAACGTGGATTTTGCCAAGCTGAAGACGCTGAAGCCCGTATTCACCAAAGAGGGCAGCGTGACCGCCGGCAACGCCAGCACCATCAACGACGGTGCGGCCGCCCTGGTGCTGATGAGCGCCGACAAGGCCAAAGCCCTCGGCCTGAAACCGCTGGCCAAGGTGATCGGCTACGCCGATGCCGAACAGGCCCCCGAATGGTTCACCACCTCCCCCGCCAAGGCCGTGCCCATCGCCGTGAAGAAGGCCGGCCTGAAAATGGAGGACATCGACCTGGTGGAACTGAACGAGGCCTTTTCCGTGGTGGGCGTGGTGAACACGAAGCTGCTCGGACTCGACCCGGCCAATGTGAACGTGAACGGAGGGGCTGTTTCCCTGGGCCACCCGCTGGGTTGCAGCGGTGCCCGCATCATGGTGACCCTGATCCACGCCTTGAAGCAACGTGGCAAGAAGTACGGCGCGGCCGGTATCTGCAACGGCGGCGGTGGGGCCAGCGCCATGGTGATCGAGGCGCTGTAAGTCAACAGGAGCCGGATTCAACTCATAAACGCAATCGGATAGGCCCACAGAGGGGCTGAA
>DAOKZW010000047.1:14510-22778 GCA_035325445.1 Flavobacteriales bacterium | reverse complement strand
CGCCCCAGTCCTGTATGGCGCTATCGGGGTCGGTGGTGGTGTTCCAGGTCATTTGGTGAAGGGTTGGATGGTCTTGATCGCTGTGACCTGCATAATGCTTTTCAACACCTGGCTTTTGCCGATGAACTGACGCTTGGGTATGGTGGTGTTCACCGTGCGGGTGAATGCGCCGACGTCAGCGGCCTTGCGCCTCACGCGCCTTCCGTCCTTCATGATGGCCGTGTTGGCCTTGCGCCTGTGCGCGCGCACGGATTGCGTGCCTTTAATGGTGCCACCCTCGTTGTGTATCTTGGCGTAGGGTACATGCGGCCCCCCGGCCACGATGGTGATGCCCTTGTAGTCGGCCTTCAGCGGCCGGACGCTGATGGAGAGCAGGCCGGTCTTGCCGCGCAGCACCCGGCCTTCTGGTTTCCCATTCACCTTCTTCCACTTCACCAAGGTGCGGTCCGTGAACCCCTGGTTCTTAAAGCTGTCCCGGTAGAACCGGACCGCGTCCGCCGACGCCCGCTTTGGAAAGGTGGTGGCCAGTGCCTTGGCCATTCCGTTGAGCCGGTCGTTCAAGCTCTTGAAACCACGCTTGTAGTTGCCTTTGTTCGCCATTGCTTTATATTTGCAGTGCCCGTCGATGGGTCTACCGTCAACCCGGTGGTAGGGCCGCAGCAGATCAGGTGTCTGTTGTCCTTCCCTCATATATCGACGGGCATTTTCTTTCAGGGTATTGGCATGCGCTTGATCGGTATGCCGTGCCGGTTCTTGCTTTCCCGCTCCTTGTCCAGTTCGTGCCAGGTATATACGCGCATGGTCTTTCGGTCGTTCTCAGGGTCGGCCATCCGGGTGCGCACCACCATGGCCTTGTCTCCGTAGAACTTCACGTACACCTGCTGGGCGTCCTTTCCGGCCTCATGCAGCCATACCTCGTCGGGGTTTTGCAGTACGTCCGGTACCAAGTGCAGTGTCTCCCATCGGCGTTCCTTGATATACTTCTTGCCGGTCACATGGGTCTGCACCGTACTCCTGGGCAGGTTCCATTTGGTGCCTGCGTAGTCGGTGATAACGTAGTCGCGGTTCGGGCCTCGCTGCCTCGTCAACCAGCTTAGGGCCTCTTTTGCATCGTTCGCTTCTGGCGGTGGCGCATCTGGGCGACCTTGCCCCGGCCTTGCTTTCAGGCGCACCTTGTCGACCTGCTGCCCGTACGCGGTGCGCATGTTGAAGTCAAACCACACGCCACCCTTTTGGGAGACCTTCTTCAGCCCTGGGGCGATCTTTTCGCGAAAGGCGCGGTTCAGCTTGAATACCTCTCCGATTTCGCAGCGGTTCACGGCGAAGCCTGCATTAATCATCTTCTGAAGCTCCGCGCCGAGTGCGGCCATCCCTTGTTGCTTCGTGGCGGGCGCACCGCCGCCCGGTACCTCATAGCGCTGGTCCACGGTACACCGGCAGTTCCATCCATTGGGCGGATAGATGGTCTTCCAGATGTCATCGTCCCACTTGAACACCATGCCGTCCAATTGCTTGTGGGCGTCCCGTACGCGGTCATCGCCCTGCGTCCGGTATTGCCAGTAGGGCAGGCTTTCGTGCTCCGACCGCATGCGGTAGTAGGCGCTGCCCTGGATGCCGGTGTTGACGGAGAGCTGGTACTCGGCGCGCAATTGGCCATTGGTGTATTTGGGCACAATGCCGCTTTCGTCCACCAATCGCTTGAAGTCGCTGAACCCCTTGCTTTCCCGAAGCAGGCCATTGAGGTCGAATGCCATGGCCAGTGTCTTCGCTGCGCTGAACTGGTGGATGTTCGCCCGCATTAAAGCGATGGCCATGTTGTCCGGCGTGTCGTAGTCGATGTGCTCCATGCTTGTGCCCCATCCTTGCAGGAGGCCCTGTACAAGCTGGGCAGCCACGTTGTTGGCGTACTCCTGCGGGTATTCCTTGTTGAATGCGTCCAGGAGCGTCCGCTTGATTACGGTCTCGTCCGTGGGTGGCGGCGCTGCCGCCGTGATTTCCGTGTGACCGCCGCAGACGCCACAGGTGCCGCCCCACAGGGCCGTGAAGCCATCCTCGTCATCGTCGTCCCCCTCCCCCTCATGATCGTCCTGTTTCGGGACGAAGGGGCCGCCGCCCTGCCTGCCGTTGCCGGGCGGGTTGCCGCCGCCACCACCACCGGGCCATCCCGGCCAATCACCCCCCATTTCCCCCGGCATGCGGCGCTGGCCCAGGATGCGGATGCCGGTGCGCTCCTCCACGTACTCCGGGTCGATGTCGAACACCATGCCCAGCTTGCTCACGGCGTCCACCAGCTCCATGGGCCCCAGGTCGCGCAGGCCGTCCCACTCGAAGCGCACCCCGGCAAAGGGGTAGCCCAGGGCGGTGAGGCGCGGCAGCAGTTCCTGGTTGATCACGTAGCCCACGCTGGCCTTGTCGGCCGCGTGGCGGTCCTCGGCCACGCCCTGCAATACCTTCAGGCTGCCATAGGTGCCGCTGGCGTCCTTGTTGTCGGTGGTGCCGTCCTGCCCCAGCAGGCGCTTGCTGATCTCGGAGTTCATGCGGCTGATCAGCTCGTCGAACACCTTGTGGGCATCGGTGCCGGGCGTTTGCATGATCTGGATCTCCTCGTCGCCCTCAATGACGCCGTAGGCGCTGCTTAGCATGTTCTGCATCATCGTTTCAAGCTGTTTGAAACGGCGGCTGTCCCGGCTGTTGGTCTTCACCCAGCGGGGCGGAATGCCGTACTTGTGCACATAGTCGCTCCAGGACCCAACGGCGTATTTCTTCACGACGGCCACCGGCCCCACGTCGCAGAGCAGGCCCAGGTCCTCGGGCCTGCCCACCTCGATCAGGTAGGCGTTCAAGGGTGCCTCGCGGTACTTGTACCCCGTTTGCTCGCCCTGGCGGCGCACCACCATGCCGCTCCAGGGCAGCACATTGCGCGGGTCGATGCGGTTCACGGCCTTCAGTTCGCCGGGCCGGGCCAGCTCGCCCAGTTCAATGAGGGTGTGGCCCCGGAACGCGGCCTCGGCCACGTAGCGCAGGAAATCCTCGAACCAGGGCGTTTCCAGCAGATGGAGCAGGTCCGGCTGTGCCTCGCCATCCTTCACCAGGCGGAAGCGGCTGCGCACCACGCGCAGCACGCGGGTCTCCATGGTGCTGGCCAGGTGGCTGTCCACCAGGATGCTGTCGTACAGGTCCATCAGGCGGCTGCGGTCGGGGTGCAGCACGTTGGTGGCCATGTTGCGGGCCACGGTCCAGTCCTGCATGTCCACGCTGCGGTGGGGCATGGTCCACCGCTCCAGGTCGGGCATGCGGCTGCTTTGCTGCTGGGCGGGCTGCAACAGGCCCGGCGGCCGGAAGACGGCGCGGATGCGTTGCAGGAGGTTGGGGCGGTTCAGGTTCTGCATATCGTGATGATGAGGTACACGGCGACGGCCGTGCCGAGTTCAACAAAGAGCGCCACGTGGACGGGGCGGCAGCGCAGCAGCCGGGCGATGCGCCAAGCGGCCAGGTCGTAGATGCTTCGCCCCGGAGCCTTACCGGCCGCCGGGTCCGGCCCCAGGTAGTACCAGGGCAGGTCGCGCAGGTCGTTCAAGGCCCAGCGGAAGGCGGCGCTGAACACCCCGGCCATGCCGGGCAGCACCAGCAGCGCCAGGGCCAGGGTGGGCATGGCCATCCAAGTGGTGAGAAATCCCACCACTAAGTACGCGGCCAGCCACAGGCCGTGCCGGATGGGCCGCCCATGGTCGATGAGGATGGCCTGCGGGATGGCCACCAGCCAGGCTGCGGAGAAGGCGGCGGCGTAGCACAGGGCTGCGAGCATGGCGTTCATCGGCCCCGGTGCAGGCGTTTGGTCCAGTACCACCAGTTGCCCGCCCAGTAGCCCGCCAGGGGCATCAGCACCAAGGCCCAGGTGACGATGCCCCACGCCCCTTCAATGGGCTCGGCGGCCAGGCTCCAGAGCATGGCCCCGAGCACCAGGTGGATGAAGCCCAGGGTGAAGGTTTGGGTGGCGGTCACCCAGCCGAGGAAGGAGGTGTATTTCTTCATGGGTTCAAAATCTTCGATTTGCGGGCCTATCTCCGGCCGGGTGGTAGGTGGGTGCCTTTCGGAAGAGATAGGGGGAAGTTCAATGCGCTTAAACGGGTTCCTGGCCCTTCTTTGGTCCGGCGGGTTAGTAGTAGTGCCCCTTTATTGCCTGGCCGCCCCCGAAACGGGCGGTTCCGGCGTTGTCGTCCTCGGGCTGGGCCGGGGGGAAGTCCGGGGCCTCCTTGCCGGCGGCCACGCGGTCCAGCCAGGCCAAGGTTTCGTCGTGGTCCTCCTTCACCACGTCGGGGATCTTGCGCGGGTTTATCCTCCTGTATAAGAGGTACACGAACACGTTGAGCACGTGCAATACCAGAAGCGGGCTGCGGTCGCTGCCGGTGGCGGCGAAGAGCGCGGTGGTGTCGTAGCGGTTGTGCAGGGCGCTGCGCACCTTCGCAATGGCCATGCTCTCGCAGCTCAGCTCCACGGCCTCGCTGGGCGGCTCGCTGGCTGGGTCCGTGCGGTCCACCAGGTCGTTGCGGTGCTCGTCGCGGATGCGGCTGAGCACGTCGTCGGGGGTGAGGAAGGCGTAGGTCATCCGGGTATGGGTTCGAGCTTCAGGTGGTCCATGCGGCGCACGATGGCCTGGTGCGGCTCCCTGGGGCCGAAGAGGTCCACGGCCACGCGCTCTCCGTAGATATCGCCGTGGATGGCCGCCACGCGGCCGGTGCGCCCGGCCTGGCCGTGGTCGCCGGTGATGGTGACCACGCGGCCCACGTAAGCCTTGCGGAGGTCTTCCAGGTATTGCTTGTGGTCCAGCATCATCTTACCAGGTGTTGCGGGGTTGTTGTCGCTGCGCGAAGTAGGGATCGCGCCAGTTGCGGCTTACGGCCTCGTGGCTCAGTACGCTGATGGCCTGCTCGTCCGCGTCGGGCGCATCGTCGTGGGTGCCGTAGCCGGGCTCAATGCCTTTCAGTTGGGCCATGGCCACCTGCGTGTCGGCATCGGCCTTCAGCTTCTCGCTGTACCAGATGCGCCCGTTCTGGTAGTAGGGGTGCAGGGTGAGCATGCGGTCGTACTTGTTGGCCTTGCTGCGGTCGGCCTTGCGGATGAGCAGTTCATGCCCTTCGGCCTTGCATACATCGGCCAGGGTGCGCTCCAGTTCGTCGTTCCAGAACTGCGCCTCGTATTGCCAGCGCACCACCACGCTCTCGGGCAGGGCGCGGTCAAAGTCCACCATCCAGCGCACGGCGGCGGCCATCTTGGTCTGCTTGCAGAAGGTGCCGAGCAGCCAGAAGCGGTTGTCCTTGTCCAGCCCCCACACGCGCACGGCGTTGTAGTCGGCGGTGCGGGTGCCCGCGTAGGCCACGTCCCAGTGGCCCACAATGCTTGCGAAGTGGTCGATGCGGGGCGGCCTGCCCCAGTTAAACAGGTCGTCGGTGAAGATGCTGCCCTCCACATGGGGCTCGTGGAGGTATTCGGCGCGCACGGCCAGGGTGCCGTTCTTGCGCTCCATGTCGCGCCAGTAGCTGTCGTCCGTGCCGTATTTCTCCGGCCAGGCGGCCAGGTAGGTCACCGGGTCGTAGGCCTTCACCTCGTGGCAGTGCCAGTCCTTGTGCCGCTCCAGCAGGCGCACCTGCATCATGTCAGGTGCGAAGCGGTTGTTGGCGATCACCAGGCGCTGCACGGGGCCGTCCATGGTGCCCAGCACGTCGGTCTCCACCCAGTGCACCATTTCGCCCAAGCGCTTGGGGTTCTTGCAGAGCTGGCGCGTCTCGCAGTCATCCAGCACCACGTAGGTGGGGCGCAAGGCGCGCTTGCGCAGGCCGCGCACGCTTTGGCCCATGCCCAGGGCCGCGCCGGTGAAGCCGCCGCGCGTGGTGAACAGGCCGTCCGTCCAGTCGCCGTCGGTCTGTTGCTCGCCAAAGTCGTGCAAAAGCCTCGGGTTGGCCTCGAACTCGGCCTGTACGTCGCTCAAAAGCGTCTTTGCCTTGTCGAAGCTGCTGCCGATGATCACCAGGTACATCGGCTCGCCCCTGGCCCATAGCCACAGCGGTATGATGATGTCCGCCCATACGCTCTTGGCGTGGGCGCGCGCCCAGCGCAGCACGATGCGGATGTCGGGGTCGCGCAGGATGCGCCGTGCGGCCTGGTCCTGGAAGCCGGCCGACTTGGCAGAACAGTAGTGCGGCAGGTAGGTCTCGGCGAAGATCACCGGGTCGGCCTTCGCCTTGGCGATACGTTCCTGCTGCTCATCGGTAGTCTCATGGGCGTTGAAGCCCTTGCTGTTGCGCAGGATCTCCAGCCTGCGCCGGTACTGCTCCAGCTCGCGCTGGCCGCGCTTCCTGTCCCTCGCCGCCCTGCTCATGGTGCGGTGATGATGTTGAGGGCCATGCCGGCGAAGGCTTTCACCAGGGCGATGAGAAAGAGCACCGCCATCAGGGTGGCGAACACGTCGGCCATGCGTTCCTTGATGTCGTCCATCATGCGTGCATCCTTGCGGCCTCGTCCAGCAGCATGCCCTGGAAGTCCACCAGGGCCACGTGTGCGGCCGGGTCGTGCTTTTGCAGCTCGGCGAACACCCATTCCATCACGCGCAGCCTTGCGCTCAGGGTGATGTCGTGCTCGCTGCGCACCACCTCCAGCGTCTTGCTGGTCTTCACCAGGGCATCCACCAGGCGGGCCTTCTCTCGCGGGTCTCCGGCACCCTCCTTCTCCATGGCCGTGAGCTGCTCGGTGTAGGTCTGGATCAACCCCTTCAGCGAACGCTCCACCTGTTGGCTGCTGGTGAGGTGCGCCGTGCGCTGGTCTGCCCAGTTGCCCTTGGCGGCCCAGTCACCCACGGTCTTCTCCCGCACCTGGAGCGCCTCGGCGATCTCCTTGCGGTTCTTGCCCTGCTCCACGAACATGATGCGGGCCACGTTGCGGGCGGCTTCCTTCTTCGCCATGGCCACAAATGTGGCCCGACAAGGCACCGCGCGCGCGGTCAAATTCCCGTGGTGGCGGATCGTGTTCCCCCATCATGGAGCGCCGATTTGGCGGGGCCTCCGGCATGCCCCCTTCTTTGTGCCGATGCCCATGGCAAAGCGCCCTTTGAACATCACTGCACTGCGCAGCGGCAACCATGCCGACGTGCGCGTGGAGGGCGTGATCGCCACCTGGGACAAGGCCAATGCCCGCGACCTGGGCCTGGCCATCGACGGCCTGGTGGCCTCGGGCGTGCGCGATGCGCACGTGTACATTGACAGTGAGGGCGGCAGCGTGCTGGAGGCCAAGCGGATCGCGCTGGCCTTGCGCAAGTTCCCCGGCCGCCTCACCGGCGAGGGTGGAGCGGCCGTGCTGAGCGCCGCCACCTACCTCGGCCTGAAGCTGGATGAGTTCCGGGTGCGCAAGGACACGGCCTACATGATCCACAAACCGATGGCGGCCGTGGAGGGCAATGAGGACCAGGTGAAGGCCGACCTGAAGATGCTGGAGGACATCACCAAGGAGTACCGCGCCCTCTATGCCGCCAAGCTCGGCAAGACCGAGGATGAAGTGGAGGCGCTGTGGAACAAGGGCGACAAGTGGTACACCGGTGCCGAGGCCGTGGCCGAAGGCTTCGTGGACGGTCTGGTGGATGATGATGATGATGATGAGGAGCAGGAAGACGACGTGCTCTTCGACCAGGAGGCCGTGGCCCGCATTGCGGCCTGCGGTTGCCCCGTGAACAAGTTACCGAAGGCCCGCGAGGCCAAAATCAAAGCCGAACAAATGGACATCAAAGCGATGCGCGCCCTGCTGGGCATGCCGGAGAGCGCCCCCGAGGCCGAAGTGCTGGCGCGGGTGGAGGCCCTGAAGAAGGAGAATGAACGGCACATGGCCGCTGCGGAAGCGTTGCGCAAGGCCGAGGTGAAGTCCATCCTGGACAAGGCCATCGCGGAAAAGAAGCTCACTGAGGCGCACCGCGCCAGCTATGAGGCGAAGTTCACTGCCGCCTTCGATGCCACCAAGGCCGAGGTGGAGGCGCTGGCCGCCGCCCCGAGCGTGGCCAGGGAGGTGCGCGATGGCGCGGCCGCCGGTGCGGCCGCCACGCCCAAGGGCCGCGAGGCATGGACCTACAAGCAGTGGGCCGAGAAGGACATGAAGGGCCTCCAGGCCATGATGGCCAAGGAACCGGAGCGCTTCACCGCGCTGTACGAGGAGCATTACGGCAAGAAGCCCGTGCTGGCCTAAGCAACGCAACAACAACGAAGGAACAACAACGAACGATGAAGAAGA
>DAOKZW010000047.1:0-14410 GCA_035325445.1 Flavobacteriales bacterium | reverse complement strand
TTGATCAACAATACGACCTACCCCATCAGCGTGGTGGCACGCACCGACGACAACATCGCGGTGGCGCTAAATAAGTACGACACCACCAACACCAAGGTGACCGATGATGAGCTGTACGCGCTGCCCTACGACAAGGAGGGCAGCGTGGTGCGCCAGCACCGGGATACCCTGGATGAACAGATCCTGGCCCACGCCCTGCACAGCCTGTGCGTGGCCGGTAATACGGCCAACACCCCGGTGCTGGAGACCACCGGCTCGGATGACGGTACCGGCCGCAAGCGCCTGGTGCCCGCCGACATCATCCGCCTGCAACTGGCGCTGGACAACCTGAAGGTGCCGCAGCAAGGCCGCCGCCTGGTGCTGGCCCCGGTGCATTGCGCCGACCTGCTGCTGGCCGACTTGTCCTTCGCGCAGCCCTACCACAACGCCAAGGATGGCATGATCCTGCCGAACTACTACGGCTTCGAGACCTTCAAGTACGTGAACGCCCCGGTGTTCAACGCGGGGGGCACGAAGAAGGCTTTCGGGGCCAGCGGTGCCGGTGGTGACCGCCAGGCCAGCGTGGTGTTCCTGCCGGGCAAGAGCTTCACGGCCAACGGCACGCTGAAGTTCTACTACCGGGCGGCCGCCGAGAATCCCGAGTATCGGGAATCGGCCTTGGGCTACCGCCTCTACAGCGTGACCCTGCCCACCAAGAACACCGGCTTCGGCGCGCTGATCAGCGCCAACGTCTAAGCAACAGCCCGGACGTGAAGCACTTGAAGCCGATGCGCGAGATCATGAAATACAAGGAGGAGCTGGCCCTGGTGGGCCTGCTCAGCCTGGTGTTGGTGCTGATCCGCTGGGTGAGCGCCACGCTGTGGCCCACCACGGGCCAGTACGACATGGCCGCGCAGACGGAGACGGTGTTCTGGACCATCCTGCGGGTGGTCATCTATGCCCTGGCGGCGTGGATGGGCCTGCGGGTGGTGGCCCCCAAGGCATACCAGCACCTCAAGCATAACGTGGTGGACCAGTTCGATAAGCTGGGCGAGGCCGAGCGCGGTGCGTTCAGCCTGCGCATGTTCGCCATCCTCTTCTTCGGCCTGGTGCTGCTCGCCATGAGCGGTTGCACCCCGGCCAGTGCGGCCGCACCGGCGACCGTGGACCAACGCACATGCGTAGCGATGGGTGCCGCTGCCGATGTGGGCGTGCGGGAAGCCTCCGGCCGCAATGACGGCCCCGAGGTGGAGCGCTATCTCGCCCATGTCGGCCTCGGCCCCGGCTACGCCTGGTGTGCGGCCTTTGTGAGCTACCATCTTGACCAGTGCGGGGTGCGGAACCCCCGGAGCGCGTGGAGCCCTGCGTTCGCCAGCGTTGCGGACCAGGTGTGGACGCCCCGTAAGGCGTCCCGCTCCCCACGGCCGGGCGACGTGTTCAGCATCTGGTTCGCCAACCTCGGCCGCGTTGGCCATGTAGGTTTCGTTACCGGGTTGGACGGCAACTACATCAATACCGTTGAGGGCAATACCAGCGGGCCGGGCAGCCGCGACGGCGACGGCGTGTATGCCCGCAGGCGGCAACTCAGCAAGATCCATGCAATCACGAACTACATCCAGGACGGTGATGGCGCTGGCGCTGCTGCTGTTCTTCGCGGCGCTGGCCGTGGTGCTCCTTACGGGGTGCAAGGGCAAGCGTACGCTGGTGGAGCATCGCAGCGATACGCTGCGGACGGAAACCCATTCCGGCGTGCAGCCGCGCGATACGCTGCTGACGGTGCCGGGCAGCCGGGTGGAGGCTACGCTTCCGCTGCCGCCGCCGGGTACGGACCTGCCGCCGACCACGGTGCGCAGCGAACGGGCCTGGAGCACGGTGGCCATCAAGGATGGCACCCTGCAACACGCGGGTGGCTGCGACACGCTGCAACTGAAAGCCACGTTGTGGGACCGCTGGCAGCGGGAGAGCACGGCCAGCAAAACGGTGCAGGTGCGCACCGAAACGATAACGGTGCCTGTGACGCCCAAGTGGGCGTGGTGGGCGCTGGGTATAGCGACATTCCTGGCGTTGTGGCGGCTGTGGCCCTTGCTGCGCCTGATAAAACCATGGTGATCCAATGACCGGAGCTGAAGGAGCCGCCGCATTCTTTGCGGAAAACCCGCTGGTAGACACGGTGCTGGCCACCAGTGACGGCAATGTGTGGCCGACGGACGAGATGAACAAGGCGGAGTTCCATGCCGCCAAGAACAAGCTGGACCCGCCTGCGGAGCATGACCGTTCGGATGATGGCATGGCCGCGCTGATCGATACCGCCGAGCTGGTGCTGCTGGCCCGCTCATCCCGCGTGGATGCCAGCCGGGGCGTGATGCAGGAAACCCCGCCGCCCGCGCCCGTGGTGCCGCCCACCTACGAGGAGGCCCGGAGCGCCTTGGGCACGGCCCTGGGCATTGAGGACCTCACCGACCTGGATGAGGATTATGAGGAGGATGGCGTGGTGCTGCACACCATCGATGCCGTGATCTCCACCTGGCTGGAGAGCGGCATGGACGTGGCTACGTGGAAGGCCCAGTCCAAGAACACGCGGCAGGGTGCGGTGGCCGCCAAGTTCAGCGCATTCATTACCCTATGACCATGAACAAGAGACTGGCAGGCCTCGCGGCCTACGTATTCAACCAGTACCCCACGGCTGAGGCCGTGCTGGTGTGCGAGGACGGCAACGTGTTCCTGGAGGCCGGTGCCAATCTGGCCGAGCACCATTGCAGGCAAATGCGACTGCCCGCCCCCGTGCGGGTGACGCGTAAGGAAGTGCTTGCCCAGGATGCGGTGGATGAGGCCAAGGCCAAGGTGGCGGAGATGAAGGCCAAGGAGGCCGAGAAGAAGGCAAAGGCGGAAGCCGATGTCAAGGCCAAGGAAGCGGAGGCCAAGGCCAAGGCGGAGGCCGAACAAGCTGCTGCCGCCGAAGCGGAGGCCAAGGCCAAGGCGGAGGCCGAACAAGCTGCTGCCGCCGAAGCGGAGGCCAAGGCCAAGGCGGAGGCCGAACAGGCGAAGAAGAGCAAGAAGAAGTAACCCGCGCTTCAAGCGCACTTGAACGAGCATTACATGAGCTTTCGCGGACCGAAGATCATTAAGGTAGGGGGCGGCCTGGGACAGACCAACCCCAGCGACCGCAACGTGGCGGCGCTGATCGTGCCTTATGGCTATTCCACCAGTGGCAGTCCGACGGGAAGTGTGCACGAGCTGCGCAGCCTGGAAGACCTGGAAGCATTAGGCTTTAGTGCCGCAACGGACGCGAATGCTTTGGCGGGGAGCGATAACCCCAGCCTGACCTGGTATCATGTTTCCGAGTTCTTCCGGATCAATCCGGATGGCCGGTTGTGGCTGGTGAACGCTGACGAGGTGCCGATCAATGAAGTGTTTGACGCCGATGGCCCCGCCGATCAGGCCATGTCAGCCTCCTCAAACAGCATCAGGTGCATTGGTGTCATCCCTGGCTTACTCGCCGGGCCTGTCGTGGACGGCTTTGCGGCCGGGGTCGCCGCCTTACGCACGGCTGCACAAAATTGGGTCGAGGCCCGCGCAGAAGCTCATGTCTACGTGGACTGTGTGGTCATTCCCGGCCTGAAGGCACCGCTGGAAGCGCTCTTCGACCTGAAGACTGCCGATGCCCCGAATGTGCATATCACCATCGCGCAGGACATTGATTATGTCGGTGCCATCGACAACAGCGGAGACCTGTGGAGCAGTACCGCCGCCGTCGGCACCGTCCTCGGCAGCATCGGGGTGCGCATGCTCAGCGAAAGCATCGGCAGTGTAACGCTGGAGAAGTACCCGGACAACAAGCGCGGTGCGGCCAACTACAGCCTGGTGGACACCCGCCTGGGCCGCTGGCTTCGCCCTGGTTATGGCGCCGCCGGTACGCCGGTGGCCTTCGACGACATGCCGCAGTCCAAGCGTGACGAGCTGACCGAGAAGGGCTACGGCTATGCCGGTCGATACGAGGGCTACCCAGGCGTGTACCTCAACGGCGATTCCACCTGCACGCTGGCCACCGACGATTTCAACACCATCCACATCAACCGCATTTGGAACGAGGCGGCCCGGATGGTTCGGCGCGCGTTGATTCCGCGCATGAACAGCCGAGTCCGCATTGACCCGGACAGCGGCCAGATCGCCCCGGCCACCATTGCCGATTGGGACGCGGCCGCCAAGCGCCAGCTGGACACCCTGCTGGCCGAGGGCGAGATCGCGGACTACACCTTCGTGCTGGACCCGGCCCAGGACGTGATCGCCCAGGGTAAGGTGATCACCAAGCTGCGCATCGTGCCGCAAGGCATCGCCAAGGAGATCGAGGGCGAGATCGGCTTCACAAACCCCGCACAACAAGCCTAAGGCATGGCAGACATCATCAACAACTTCGGCCGCGTGGCCGGGTGGAACCAGCACCAGGTGGTGCTCATGGGCCGCCAACTGGTGGGCATCAGCAAGATCAGCTACAAGGACAGTACCGAGGTGGAGGCCGTGTATGGCGCTGGCGGGATGCCCATCGGCACCGGCGAAGGCAACTACAAGGCCGAGTGCAGCATGACGCTGCTGAAGGAGGAGGTGGAGGGGCTGCTGGGCAACCTGCCCACCGGCATGCGCCTCCAGGACATCCCGGCCACGGACGTGCCGGTGCTCACCATCCGCAATGGCCGCACAACCAAGGACGTGATCCGGAACTTCCGCTTTACCGGCCTGGGCAAGGAGGTGAGCCAGAACGACAAGAGCGTATACCTGGAGATGCCGTGCTTCTGCACGCACATCGACTGGGACGTGCGATAGGCATTCATCGGAAAAAAACAACCCCCGAATGAGCGATATGAAGAGCAAGGCGCTGCCGGAAGGCGTAAGCGAGGAGGAGGTGGCCAAGCTGGTGCGCAAGCACGGGCAGGTGTACCCCCTGACGGTACGTAGGGACAAGGCCAGCTACACGGGCCTGTTCCGCAAGCCCACCCTGGCCGACATGAGCGCGGCCGCGAGCGTGGGCACCGACAACCCCATGGCGGCCGGTGAGCTGCTGTACAACAGCTGCAAGCTGGCGGTGGACCCCGCCATGGACAACGATGACGAAGTGAAGGTGGCGGCCATCAACGGCGTGGGCAAGCTCTTTCGCATCCTGGAGGCCGAAGTGGGGGAACCGTTCGGCGGCGGGCAATAAGCGCCGACCCTTCCGCCGACCAATTGCGCAAGGGGCGCGCGCTGGTGCGCAGCGAGTTCGGCCTGGACCCGGACACCCTTACGGACGCGGAGTTCATTGATCGCTGGATAGAGGCCGACTGGCTGCTCCAGCACAAAGCCGTGCTGCTTGGCAAGCGGCTCGGTCTGATAGAGTAGAACAGCCATGGCAGGGGAACGCATCACCATCGACATAAGCATCCTGCAAGGGATCTTTGGCGACCTGACCAAGTTGCAGCAGCAACTGGCGGGGGTGGGCGGCAGCGCCATGGCCCTGGACAGCACCGCGAGCGGTGCCTTCTCCGACATTCAGGAAAGCATGCAGGGGGTCGTCGGCTCCCTTGGCGGCGTGGAGGCTGGTTTCGATGCCACCATGCGTGGCGTGGTGGGCGACCTGATGCAGCCCATCGCACGTGCCCAGGAACTGGAGGCTAAACTGGCCCGCCTGGGCCAGGAGGTGCGCACCAGCAAAAGCGTGGGCGAGATCACAAAGCTGAAGAAGGAGATCGCCGCCACGCAGAAAGAGCTGGACGGCGTGGACCCCGGCCGCATGGAGAGCAAGGTGGGCGGTGCGGCCGGGAGGATGCGCAGCATGTTCAGCGGCTTGGTGGCACCGATAGCAGGGGCATTCGCAGTAGGCGGTGTGGTCGGCTTCACTAAGAGCATAGTTGGCGCTGTGGCCGGTGCGGAGAAATTCAACGCCAGCATGAAAGTGATGCTGGGCGGACAGGAGCAGGCCGCCAAGATGTCGAAGGATTTGAGGGCATTCGCGTTGGCCACGCCGTTTGATGTGGCCGGGCTACGGGAGTACACCGTGCAGCTTAACTCCGCCAACGTAGCACAGAAAGACATTATCCCCACGCTTGATACGCTCGGCAACATTGCGGCTGGCGTTGGTTCGGATAAGCTCCCCCAAATCGTCAGGGCATTCACCCAGATGAAGGGAAAGGGTAGCTTGATGGGTGGAGAGCTGCTGCAATTCCAGGAGGCAGGCGTTCCTCTCCTCGACGAGCTGGAAAAGGTCACGGGCAAGAAAGCCTCGGAAATATCCGGCAACATCGCCAAGATGAGCATCCCGTTCGAGACGGTGAGGCAGGCACTGGAAAACATGACCGCCGAGGGCGGGAATTTCCACAACCTCATGGCCGGCCAAGCGGCAACGATCGGTGGACAGTTATCCGCGGCCGGTGAAGAGTGGGCCGGCTTCCTGGAAGACATGGGTACAGCGTTGTTGCCGCAGATCACAAGTGCGGTGCAGTTCTTCACCCGTGCCCTTGACGGGGTTCGCTCTGCATTCTTCTGGGTGAAGGAGCATGGCCAAGCCATTAAGGAGGTGATCGTCAACCTCACCATCGCGGCCACTGCTTATGGCGCAATTCTGCTGTGGAACAATCGCGCACTTATTCAGAATAATGCACTGAAGGCCCTCGCGGCTATCCGCGATGGGGCCATGGCGCTGTGGACCGGATTGACCACCGGGGCCGTTGCCGGTGCCACTACGGCCCAATGGAGCTGGAACGCGGCGCTGCTGGCCAACCCCATAGGCTTGGTCATCGCGGGCATCGCCTTGTTGGTCGGCGCAGTACTCTACTGCTGGAACCATTTTGGGGGCTTCCGGGCGTTCCTGTATGGCCTGTGGGCCAGCGTGAAGGTGGTGTTCAGCGGCATCGGTGATGTGGTGGGCATCGTGTTCGGCGCGATCAACCGCGTGGTGATGGCCGTAGGGCAGACGCTGGCCGCCGTGTTCAGCAATCCGTTCAAACCGGGCTATTTTGAAAATGTGGCCAATGGCGTGAAGGCCACGGCCACGGCCATCGCTGGCATCGCCGACGTGCCAGGACAGGTGATCGACAAGATGCGCGCCAACGGCGTGGAGGCAGGCATGGCCTACGCCAAGGGTGCAGCCCAAGGTCGCGCTTCCTTCCAGGCCGACCAGGCCAAGAAGACGGAAGGCACCAACGCCTACAACGCCACGCCCCAAGCCCCCGGCCAGGACATGGGCGCGTCCGGCTTGGTGGGTGGCCAGCCCAAGGCGGACGGCTCCGGCGTGACCGTGGGCGGCGAAAAGGGCATCGGCCGGGTGATCACCATGAACATTGAGATGAAGAACTCTTTCGCGCTGCCCAAGGACGGGAACATGGGCGCGCGCGAGGTGGCCGAGCGCGTCATCGGCCAGCTCGTGGCCAAGTTGAACGACGCCCAATTCGCGATGGGGTGATGGCGGACCCGATCACATCTCCCCGCTTTAGCCTGCCCGCAGCGTTGAACATGCTATATGGGTTGGCAGTGCCTGTGAGCTTCCCCGGCGCGAAGGCGACGGCCGAGGAGAGCGCACCGCAGGTGAGCTTCTCGGGCATACAGGTGGTGCCGGACGACCAGGCCATCGCCATGACGCACCTGGGCACGCCCATCCTGCACCCAATCACCTTGAAAGGAGGCACATACAAGGTCTACGACCACCAGGGGAAGGTGGTGGAGGTAACGCTCGGCGACCTGCGCCTGCCGGTGACGAGCGTCTCCGAAATGAGCAGCAGCAAGACCATCACGAAGACGCAGGTGTCGGCCAGCCGGGCCACGGTGAAGGAGGTGTTCAGCAGCGGCGATTGGGAGGTGCGCATCAGCGGCATCATCATGGACGAGCCGAAACATCCGGACCAGCGTGCCGCCACGGTGGAGGGCATGGAGGAGCGTCTGCTCCAGTTCGAGGCCATCGCCGGGAGCATCGGCGTGGACAGTGACCTCTTCCACCGCAGGGGCATCGACCGCGTGGTGGTCCGGAGCATCAACTTCAGCCAGATACCAGGAAAGCCGCGCATGGTGGGCTACCAAATGCAATGCGACAGCGATGCGCCGCTGGAACTGTTGATCCGATGATGGACACGCATCACGACAATCCGGTGGTGGTGGTGCTGCTCAGCGCCGGTGCGGGCCTGTTCACCTGGCTACAGGATCAGCACGTGACCAAGGCGCTGTTGGTGGCCATGGCCTGCGGGTTTGTGGGCGGGCTGGGGAAGGCCACGGGGTTGTGGGTATGGAACAAGGTGCGCGAGCGCCGCATCAGCAGGAAGGGATGACGTTGGCGATGTGCTGCCATATCATCTTCCCGGCCAACGAACGGCGAGCTTCCGTGGAGCTGCGCCGTGTTGCGTCGATCGAGGTGCAGACCAGTGTGCATGATGCCTGCCAGCAGGCCACCATCACGCTGCCCCTGAATGTGCCCGAGTTCGTGCGCACGCCGCTGAAGCAACTGATACGGAGAGGGGATGAAGTACGGATCACGATGGGTTACGACGGCAACCTCGACGACGTGGATTTCCTGGGGTTTGCCACCCGTGTGGGAGCCGACGTGCCCATTGTGATCGAATGCCGCGACGGCCTTTGGAAGCTGCTTCAAGAGCCGTTCAACCGCGCCTACAAGCAATGCCACGTGCCCACCCTGGTGCGTGACCTGGTGGGTGATGCCTTCCAGGTGCAGGCCATGGATGCCACCGTCGGGCCGGTGCGCTTCGAGAAGGCCAAGAAGGCCGATGCCTTCAAGGCACTGAAGGACGAGTTCGGCCTGGTGACCTACCTGAAGCGCGGCACCGTCTTCTGCGGGGTGCTGTTCGCCGCCGAGGCGGGCAGCAGCACCTACCGGCTGGAACAGAACGTGAAGGGTAGCGACCTGAAGTACCGCACCGCCGACGAGGTGAGCCTGAAGGTGAGCGCGAAGAGCATACAGAAGGACGGCAGCAAGCTGGAGGTGGAGGTGGGTGACCCGGATGGAGAGGCCCGCACCTTGAACTACTACGGCATCACCAGTGAGGCGGAGCTGAAGAAACTGGCCACGGCCGACCTGGAGAAATTCAAGTATGATGGATACGAAGGCAGCTTCAAGGGATTCGGTGTGCCGTTCACGCAGTTCGGGGACAAGGTGCAGCTGCTGAGCAGTGACCACCCCGAGCGCGATGGGGAGTACTTGGCCGAGGCCGTCACCGTCACGTTCGGCCCGGATGGCCTCCAGCGTGACATCAAACTCGCACAGCAATGGACAGCCTTGAAAAACTGAAGCTGGCCATCATTGAGCAGGTGCGGGCCAACGTGCCCGTGCAGGTGGTGTGGGCCGAATGCGTGGTCGCCAACCCCGCACAGGGCACCATGACGGCCACGCGAGAAGGCCTGGAGTACGATGACGTGCTGCTGGGCCTGGGCGACACCATCACCGTGCCCGCCCCGGGCAGCAAGGTGCTGCTGGGCCTGGTGGAGAACCAACGCACGGCCACCTGGCTCATCTATGCCGAGGCCGTGCGCGAGATACGCCTGCATGGCAAGGCCCACGGCGGCCTGGTGCTGGCGAATACGGTCCATCAGACCGATGCCCTTCTCATCAATAAGGTGAACCAGCTCCTGGCGGCGTTGAACGCCTGGACACCCACGGTACCGCCCACCCCGGCCGACCTGGCCACGCTGAAGGCTGCGCTTTTGACGGCGACCACCACGCCGCTGTCACCCGTGGCCAGGCAGGCATACGAGAATCCCATCGTGAAGCATGGCTAACGATCAACGCGACTTCCTGCTGGACGAAGATGGCCGCTTGGTGCTGCGCAACGGTGGCATCGCCACGGGCAACAGCTTCACCCAGGAGGTGGCGTTGCTGATGCTCACCAACAAGGGCGAGCTGCGCCACGACCCGTTGGCCGGGTGCGACCTGGTGCGGCGCACCAACAGCAGGCTCACGCAGAGCGAGCTGGCCCGCCTGGTGCGCGTGCAGGTGGAGCGCGACGGCAAGCAATGGAGCGATGTGATGGGCGGCCTGAAACTGAATACCAATGCCTGACCGCACCATCATCCTCCAGCCCGGCCAGTGCCTGGAAGATATTGCCCTCCAGGAGTACGGCAGCATTGATGCGTCGGGCATCATCGTCTTCGCCAACGAGGATAGGTTCACGGATGGCTTCAGCACGGACCTTGAACCGGGCGTGGAGCTGCGGCTGCCCGGCATGCCGCTGGACAGGGCCATGTTCGACACCATGCGGGCCTTGCAGGTGGTGCCCGCCACCGTTACCGACGCGGAACAGGAAGAGGCGACCGGCGACTTCAACGACAGTTTCAACGACAGCTTCAATAACGCTGAATAGACATGGCCACCCCTGTTGTATATGACAACCTTGAGCAGCTCCTGGAGCGCATCAAGGCGCACATGACGGAGAATCACAACCAGGAGAACACCGGCGAGCGTACCCAGCAACTTCTCCAGGAGATGGTACTGGGGGTGCTGGCCATCGTTGGCGCGGCACCGCAGGCGGCTGCATCCATACAGCCATGGGATGCCGGCCTGGAGTATACGGACCAGGTGATCGTGAGCCACAACGGCTTCCTGTGGCTGTTCGCCGGCGGTCTGCCGAACACCGGTACCCAGCCGGGCACCAATGCCACGGTGTGGATGCCGCTGGGGGCACAGCCAACGCCGACACTGGCCCAGGTGCTCACAGCCGGCCAGCGCACCGGCGCGCACGACCTTGACGTTGACGCGGGACAGGCCATTGCCTTCCGGGGGCCGGAAAGCGACGGGCGGATCAGGCTGGTTCCACAGGCCGTGACCGACGACGGCGTGATCCAGTTACCGGCCGCCAATGGCATTCTCGCGCTCACGTCCCAACTGCCCGACCTCTCCACGCTCAACCTCCACGAGGTGCTGGTGAATGGCACGGAGACCAACGGGCGAAGCATCACCGTGAATGAGGGCGACGGGGTGAACTTCGGGCAGGGCGCGAACTACGCCAGGTTGAAGGCACCGGTTTCGCTCACCGCAGTACGCAGCCTGAGCCTGCCGGACAAGGATGGCACGGTGGCCACGACGGATGACGTGGCGGCGGTGGCCGCCCTGGTGGACGGTACCATGCGGGCACCGGAGGCCTACACACCGAGCGGCGGACTTTACCCCACGACCTACGGAGGCAACCCGATACAAAAGGGCGACACCTTCCGCTGCGGTGCCGGTACCATGGGCAGCGCTACGGTGAACGCCGAAGACCTATTGATAGCCTTGGTGGATGTGCCTGGGCAAACGAACGGCAACTGGCAGGTGCTCGAGAGTAACAGGGTGGTGGCCACACAGGCCGAGGTGGAGAACAACTCCAGCACCGACCTGGTGAAGCTGGTGCCCCCGCAGCGCTGGTGGCAGGCGTGGACCAAGGGCTTGAGCCTGGCGGCGTTCGGCAACGCCGTGCGCGGCATGGTGCTCACCGGCTATGCCGTGGGGGCCAACGCGGCGGTGGTGGCAGGCGACAGCATCATGGGGGCCATAGCCAAACTCCAAGGCCAGGTGAACGCCACCAACACGGCAGTGGGCGGCAAGCTGGCCAAGGCGAGCAACCTGAGTGACCTTGCGTCTGCTTCGGCAGCTCGGGCGAACCTCGGCCTGGGGACATTGGCTGTCGAGGACACGACGTACAGCACTGAGGTAAGGGTGCCGCCGGGTGATGCCGCCCACGAGGTTGAGGATACTATTCCAGGGTGGATCATTGCGAGCGGCATCGACTTTCTCGCGCTGGATTATGAGCCAGCCGTTCCTGGCTGGGGCGCGGTAGCAGACATTCCAGGCAAATGGGTGTTGGCGCATTCTGGCCGAAATGGAGGCCGCGTCATGGGCGTTGGGGTCGGCATCAGCAACATTGGCCCGACATCGCTTAACGTCGAACGCATCTATATATCCGGCCAGTTTGAGATACCTGTTGGGGTTGGTGTCGTAGACCCGACAGGCGGGCTTCAAAACGTGACCTGGTGCCTCACCAATAAGGCAGGACTGATGCTGCCGAGCGGGTATACCGGCGCGTCACCGGCCGGGCCCGGGACGGTGGTGAGCGAGAACCTGCCCATCATGGTCTCCACTGCCGGGCCCGTGATGCCTGGATATGATATGCGCTGCCTGCTGATGAATACGGTCGGCGGTCCCGCTCGCGGCGCTGCCAGTGGATCGGGCATGGTCCAGATCACCGGCGGGGTGGTGACGAACCTGGGCGAGGCGGCAGGCGGAGAAAAACTGTTCGGCGCGCTGCTCGATACGGTCAGTATTGACCCCGGTGTGTACCAGGTGGAGATAAAGCTCGCCCTCAAGGTGAAGGACACCGTAAACAGCCCGGCGCTGCCATGCCATGCCTCGGTGTCGCTGGAGGTGCTTCCCAATACGGTGACCAACAAGGCTTACGGCACACTCACCAAGCTGGAGCAAGCGGTGGGCGGCGCGTCCTCAGCAGGCATCGCCAGCGAGGGTTACGACCTGCCAACCAGGACATGGACCGCGCTGCAAGATGCCGGGGACGACGTGTTGCAGGTGTCAGTTCTGCGTGGGATCGTCGCAATACCGTCTAACGCATCGGGAGGTGTTGAGGCGGTGCGAAACTGGCGAGTGCGCATCGCCTCCAGCGACGGTGATCATACCGTGACCAACGCCGGTACGAGCTACATCACCTGGAACAAGATCAAGGGAGTGTGATGGCAACAACCTCTGACATCTATAACAGCATCGCGGGTGCCGCCAGCCAAGAGGCCGCCTTGGCTGAACTGTCCCCAAGTCCAGATACCGCAGCCCAATTGCAGGCAGAGTTGAGCGCCGGGAGCCGGGTTAGCGTTTGGCGGCTCTTCGCATGGCTCTTCGCTTATGCGAGCAAGGTGCAGCAGGACTTATGGGACAGGTATAGGGTGTATGTGCAGAACTTGAGCCGGGACGGCCACTACGGCACCCGGTGGTGGTACATCGCCAAGGCCAAGGCGTTCCAGCTCGGCCACGTGCTGGTCATGGATTCGCTGGATGGTGGTTACGCCGTAGATGACCCGGCGGCGCGGATAGTGACGCATGCGGCTGTGGAGGAACGGGCCAACCTTGTGGTGGTTAAGGTGGCGAAGGGTGCCACAGTGCCATTGCAGAAGCTCACTCCGGAAGAGCTGGCTGCGGTGAATGATTACTTCCAACATCTGCGCCCAACCGTGCAGGTGGTTACCTTGACTGCGGACCCGGATGCCGTCAAAATAACCGGCACGGTGGTGTACGACCCCGAGACGCCTATCATGGCCGTCCAAAGCGCCGTAAGGCAGGCGCTGGATGCTTACCTGGCCTCCTTGGACTTCGGCGGTGTGATGCGCCTGACCGACATGTGCAATGCAATGCTCGCCGTCGAGGGTGTGGTGGATGTGGTCTTCACCCTGGTCGAGGCCCGGAGCACGGGTCCGTTCCGGCCGGTCCAGCGCATCTATCAGAGTTACGCCGGGCACATGCAGCTCGATCCGTACAGTTCCATCATCAGCACCATTACCTGGCAACAGGGCCGCGCGTAGATGCTCTACGACTATGATATAAGGAAGATACTTCGGCGATACTCACCGGTCTGGTTCCGCTGGCCCGCGAACCTGTCGTTTGCCTATTCGCTGTGCCGCAGGCTGGTGACGCTGGATGTATGGTTCGGCAGTCTGCGCGACGATGTGGCCAAGGAGTGGCGGTACAACGGCCTCATGCACTCGCTCGAGTGGGCGCTGAACGACAAGTTTGACAATGTGCTGCGACGCATTGAAGTGCGCATGTTCGCCCATCCAATGTACATCTACTATTCGAGCGTGGAACAGCCTTCATTCCAGCAGTTCGCAGCGGCGGGTGACCCGTACAACTACAACTTCCTTAGCGCCGAGCAGCTCAGCGGAGCGCTCGCTTACCGGAGCGAGTTCGAGATCCGCGTGCCTGATACCATCGGCGTGAGCGCCAAGGCCCTTTTCGATTTCGCTGACCTGTACCGGCTCGCTGGTAGCCGCCCTCAAATAACCTGGATCGGTTTCCTCTTCAGTTACCCAACATTCTACGATCAATACGATGGATAAGTACGTCCCCAGGGCCGGTACCGGCCTCATGGCCTTTGAACACATTGCATGGATGCAAGGCGGCATCCAGCGAACGTTGGCTGATGCCTTCGCCGACTATATGGCCGTGACCGACAGCTTCTTTGTGCAGGGTGGTGAGGTCACTGAAGCGCCATCAGGTTCAGGCGTTGAATACACCATCACCGATGGGGTCGTCTGCCTTGCTGGGGAGTTCATGCCGCTGGTCGGCGGAACGGTGCTTAAGAGTGCGGCGCAGGTCGTGTATCTCTCTATCCAGGATAACGGCGTGGATGACTATCCGGTGCCTAATCTGGACGGCCAAGTGGACCACGTGATGCGGGAGCGCAAGGCCGTCATGCAGGTCGGATTGACA
>DAOKZW010000046.1:0-23722 GCA_035325445.1 Flavobacteriales bacterium | reverse complement strand
AAGTCCAAGAGGCTCAAGGCCGGGTGGGATAACGATTATCTCTTGAAGGTCCTACGACTTTAGATGCGTTTGCCCTGATGTGCGACCCCGGCCCCGTTCAGTGGCACTCGGCACCGCTGAAGGGCATGGTCGCAGGGCCGGGGCTCACGTAAGGGATCCCCAATTCCAGGCCGCGCAGGATCATCAGGATGGCCACGATGGAGATCAGCACCGGCGACACGCTCCGGAGAGCTGCACGGGCCTTGCCGCCCAGTAGGCCGGCGCTCATCCGCAGGGCCACCAAGGCGGGCCAGGTGCCGAGGCCGAATGCCCCCATGAACAAGGCCCCTTCCAACGGCGATGACATGGTGGCCGCACCCAGCAATGCGGCATACAGCAAGCCGCAAGGGAGCAGCCCGTTCAATACGCCGGTAAGGAAAATGGCCTCCGGGGCCGTGCGCTTCAGGTTGCGTGCCATGAGGCCGCGAAGGCGGCCGATCGCCATGGCCATGCGCCCGCTGGGCGAAAACCGCGCCAACAGGCCGGGCAAGACGACGGACACCAGCAGCAGGCTCCCGCCGATGATGGTGACGGCCTTCTGCAGCCCCGCGAGGCGCATGCCGAGCCCAAGCGTGCCCACGGCGGCGCCCAGCAAAAGGTAGGTGGCCAAGCGGCCGCTGTTCAGCAGCAGGGTGCTGCCCCAGCGCGAAAGGCGGCTGTTGGAAGGGGAGGGCACGGCCAAGGCGATGGGCCCGCACATGCCTATGCAGTGGGCGCTGCCGGCGGCGCCCATGGCCAAGGCCGCCACCAGCCATGTGTTCATGGCACGTACACCTTGTCCTGGCTCAGGTAAACCACGCCGTCCGCCTCCCACTCCAAGGTGGCGTTGTACCGCCCGGGCACCAGGTCCATGTCAGTGAGGATGAACCGGGCGCTGTCCGTGCTGAGGGGCAGTTGCAGGTCAGCTTTCGGATTGTTGGGGCGCAGCAGGGTCAACGTGGCCGTTACCAAGCGACCTTCCATCTCCTCCGGAAACCGCAGGGAAATGCTTGTCCGCCCCACTTGCATGTCCACCGGTGCGGAAAGAGCCGCCGCCCGGGCCTTCTCGTCGATCCGTTCCTGGAATTTCAGCTCCGCGCCGTAGTAGTCCTCCGTCACCAACGGCTCCGGGTTCTGCGATGCCTTGATCACGAACCACGTCATCAACGCCGCGAAAGCAAACAGTGCCAAGGCCAACCCTTTCCCCCAATTCATGGTCTTGCGTATTCGGTGGTGGTGCAGGGGCGAGGCCCGGTGCGGTCGGACATGGACAAGGGGGACATGTGTTACAATGGGCCCATGAATGAGGTGCTGATCTTCTTCACCAGTTTATCCCCGCTAAAGATACCGACCACCACCTTGGTCTTCATGCCGTCCAACTGGTCCTTGGGCAGGATGATGAACAGCTCGGTCTGCGCAAGTTCACCCGGGGCAAGCTCTATTTCCCTGCCCACCAACTGGATCTCCCCCTTCACGTTCATCAGCTCAAGCCGGATGGGCATGGCGCGCTGCGTCTTGTTCACCGCCTTGATCGCGTACAGGTTGCTGATGCGCCCATCCTGACGCTGCTGGAAGAGCATGCCCGGCGTGCGCAGCAAGGTGCCGTCCACGTCGCTGCGCATGAGGATCAAGGTGACCAACAGGCCGATGATGGCCACCAGCACCCCACTATAGGCCTTCAGGCGCAGGTTGAAGGTGAACGGCTTTTTGTCGGCGATCTCGGCTTCGCTGGCATAGCGGATCAATCCCGTGGGCAACCCTACGCCTTCCATCATGTGGTCGCAGGCGTCGATGCAAGCGGTGCAGTTCACACATTCCAGCTGGGTGCCGTTGCGGATGTCGATGCCCGTGGGGCACACGTGCACGCAGGCACGGCAGTCGATGCAATCGCCCTTGCCCGCCTCGCTGCGCACCTCACCCTTGCGGAATTTTCCGCGCTCCTCCCCACGCACATGGTCGTAGGCGATCACGATGCTCTTGCGGTCCAGCAGCACGCCCTGCAGGCGGCCGTACGGGCAAACGGTGGTGCACGCCTGTTCCCGGAAGAAGGCGAAGTTGCCATAGAACGCCCCGCTGAACAGGAACATGGCGGTCAGGCCGCCCATGTGCTGCGAGGCCGGCTCGCGAATGATGTTGAGCAACTCGTCGCTGCCGATGATGTAGGCCAGAAAGATGTTGCCGATCAGGAAGCTGATGCTGAAGAAGACGAGGTGCTTGGCGGTCTTCTTCAACACTTTATCCGCCGTCCAAGGCGCCTTGTTCAAGGCCATCTGCTGCTTCCAGTCGCCTTCGATGAAGTATTCGATGCGGCGGAAAACGTGCTCCATGAACACGGTTTGCGGGCAGGCCCAGCCGCAAAACAGGCGGCCGAAGGCCACTGTGAAGAGGGCCACAAAAACGATGAAGGCCAAGAAGCCGAGCACGAAGATGAGGAAGTCTTGGGGCCAGAAGGTGTGCCCGAAGAAGACGAAGCGGCGTTCCACCAGGTTGATCATCAGCAAGGGCTCGCCGCCGATGCGGATGAAGGGGCCCGTGAGCAGCAACACGATCAGGGCATAGGCCAACCGCTGCCGCCACCGCGTGAATTTGCCGCCCGGCTTCTTGGGATAGACCCACACCCGCTTGCCGGCCTGGTCAACCGTGCTGATCCGGTCGCGGAAGCTCTCGTCCCTGGGGCCTTGGCCCCCTCCGGAGGCTTCCTGTGCCCGGTTGTCGCGTTTGATATGTGCTGGTTGCGGGGCCATCGATCCAATGAAGCTGGCGGTTGGTTGCCGTCAAGCCCCGACAAAGGTCCGGGCTTGCTGCCGAAGGCCGCCTGATGAAGGTCAACTTGCCGGGGCGCCGCGCCTACTGTGCGGCCGCCTGCAGGCTGTCCGCGGGGGCGGCGGTGCCGCCCTCGCTCCACAATTCGCCTTGCGGGGCTTTCTGGGTGGGGCCACCCTTGCCTTCCTGCGTCATGATGTAGCACGCGATGGCGCGGATCTCCGCCGGCTGCAGTTGCGATTTCCAGGAGATCATGCCCTTCTCAGGCACGCCGTACTTGATGGTGTGGAAGATGTTCTTCACGCCGCCGCCGTGCAACCAATACAGGTCGGTGAGGTTGGGGCCCACGCTGTTCTCCGAGCCGGCGGCATCGGCACCATGGCACGCCGTGCAGAACTCCCCGTACAGCTTGCGGCCTTCAGCGATCACGGCCGGGTCATCCGTGAAGGTCACGTTCGTCTCATCCACCAGGTTGGTCTGGGTGGCCAGATAGGCCGCCACATCGGCCTTGGCCTTCTCCATCTCCAGGCGGTATTCCTTCTCGGAACCCGGCCAGATGTCCAGCACGTGCACGTTGACCACATAGATCACGCCCCAGGCGATGGTGATGTAGAACAACCAGAGCCACCACGGGGGAAGCACGTTGTCAAGCTCCTTGATCCCGTCGTAGTCGTGTTCCAGCTCGATCTGCTTCTCATCCTTGAGCTCCACCTGGCGGTTGAGCTTGGCCACGAGCTTGTCGAACCATGAGGCAGCCTTGACACCCTCGGGTTGTGCGGCCTGCGGCACGGGCGGGGCGATCATGGAGGTGAGCGAATGGATCCAACGCAGTTGGCGGAAGATGATGGCCAGCAGGAAAACGTTCACCGCCACCAACCACCACACGGTGGTGTCGTAGGTCGGTCCCGTGTCCGGCTGGTAGGTCTGTGCGTTTGCGGTGCCCGCCACAAGGAGCAGGGGCAGCGCGGCCAGCAGGCGTCCGCCGTTGCCATCGGTCCGGCCCGGCCAGATGCCGGGGCCTGCAAGGTTGCGCAGGATGCCGGACAGGGCAATGATGATGACGGCCTGTACCGCTGCCAAGCCCACCAGGATGTATACCAAGGCAGGGGTGGGGGCATCCGCGGAGGCAGCTGCCGTGGCGGCGCTCTGTGCGCTGGCGCCGAAGGCGGCCAAGCCTAGGGCGAGGGCGGAAAGGATGCGGGTTTTCATGCTACGGTCGCGCATGTTCTTGGTGTTCGTTCGGTGTGTGGGTGTCCTCCAAAGGCATGGTGGCCATGTGCTCGATGTGGCTTTGCCCGGCCTTGCGCACGTACAGCAGGGCGATCAGGAAGATGCTGAAGAAGATCACGAAGGAGATCACCGGGTACAGCCCGATGCCATCGATCGTCTCCATGTGATGTTTGATGAACTTCAGCATGTGACCGGATTATTTCGCTGCGGTCTTGGGGGCGTTTTTGATGTCGGTGCCGATGCGTTGCAGGTAGGCGATCATGGCGATGATCTCCCGGTCGCCCAAGGCCTCGATGCCGCCCTTCTTCAACTCGGCCACGATCTTGGCGCTTTGGTCCGCCAGGTGGGTGTTGGCCTGTGCGGGGAAGTCCTTTTCGTAGGGCACGCCCAAGGTGATCATGGCTTCCACCTTGCGGCGCGTGGTGGAGGTGTCCAGCACGTCGGTGAAGAGGTGCGGGTAGGCGGGCATCAGCGAGCCCGGGCTCATGCTGGTGGGGTCCAGCATGTGGTAGTAGTGCCAGCTGTCGGGGTACTTGGCACCCACGCGGTGCAGGTCGGGGCCGGTGCGCTTGCTGCCCCACTGGAACGGGTGGTCGTACACGAATTCGCCGGCCTTGCTGTATTCGCCATAGCGCTCCGTCTCGCTGCGGAAGGGGCGCACCATCTGGCTGTGGCAGGTGTAGCAGCCCTCGCGCACGTAGATGTCACGGCCGTGCAGCTCCAGCGGCGTGTAGGGCTTCACGCTGCTGATGGTGGGCACGTTGCTCTTTACCAGGAAGGTGGGCACCATTTCCACGATGCCGCCGATGGCCACCGCCACCAAGCTCCATACCAGCATCTGGATGGGGCGGCGCTCGATCCATGTGTGCCAGTGGCCGGCGGGCTCGGCGCTGAGCTTTTCCAATGCGGGCGCCTCGGCCTCCTCATTGGCCACAAGTTTGCCCGCCTTCACGGTCTTCACCACGTTGTACACCATGATCATCACCCCGGTGAAGTAGATGGTGCCGCCGAATGCACGCAACCAGTAGGCGTACTTGATCTCCAGGACCGTGTCCAGGAAGTTCTTGTACACCAGGAAACCGTCGGGGGTGAACTGCTTCCACATCAGGCTCTGGAAGAACCCGGCGAAATACAGGGGGATGGCGTAGAAGATGATGCCCAGGGTGCCCAGCCAGAAGTGCATGTTGGCCAGCTTGATGCTGTATAGCTTGGAGCCATACAGGCGGGGCACCATCCAGTACACCATGCCGAACACCAGGAAGCCGTTCCAGCCGATGCCTCCGATGTGCACGTGGGCGATGATCCAGTCCGTGAAGTGGGCGATGGCATTGATGCTCTTCACGCTCAGCAACGGGCCTTCCAAGGTGGCCATGCCGTAGCAGGTCACGGCCACCACGAAGAACTTCAGCACGGGATCCTCACGCACGCGGTCCCATGCACCCCGCAGGGTGAGCAGGCCGTTGAGCATGCCGCCCCAGCTGGGAGCGATCAGCATCACGCTGAAGGCCATGCCCAAGGACTGGGCCCACTCGGGCAGCGCCGTGTACAGCAGATGGTGCGGGCCCGCCCAGATGTAGATGAAGATCAACGACCAGAAGTGGATGATGGACAGCCGGTAGCTGTACACCGGCCGGTTGGCCGCCTTGGGCAGGAAGTAGTACATCAGGCCCAGGAAGGGCGTGGTGAGGAAGAAGGCCACCGCGTTGTGCCCGTACCACCATTGCACCAAGGCATCCTGCACGCCCGCATACCAGCTGTAGCTCTTTCCGAAGTTCACGGGGATGGCGAAGCTGTTCACGATGTGCAGCATGGCCACGGTGACCCAGGTGGCCAAGTAGAACCAGATGGCCACGTACAGGTGCCGCTCGCGCCGCTTGAGGATGGTGCCGATCATGTTGATGCCGAACACCACCCACACGATGGTGATGGCGATATCGATGGGCCACTCAAGCTCGGCGTACTCCTTGCCTTGGGTCATGCCCAGCGGCAAGGTGATGGCCGCCGCCAGGATGATGAGCTGCCATCCCCAGAAGTGGATGTTGCTCAGCACGTCGCTGAACATGCGCGTCTTGAGCAGGCGCTGCATGCTGTAGTAGGCCCCCGCGAAGAAGGCGTTGCCCACGAAGGCGAAGATCACCGCATTGGTATGCAGCGGACGGATGCGGCCGAACGTGATCCATTTGACCAGGTTCAGGTCCGGCAATACCAGCTCCAAGGCGGCGTAAAGCCCCACCAACATGCCCACCGCACCCCAAAGGATGGTGATGAACAGGAAGTTCTTGGCGATTCGGTTGTCGTACTGGAAACGTTCGATCATGGTGCGACAGGTTGTGCGGATGTGTGGTTTGATTGGTCGGACGGGCCGGGGCCGCCCTTGGTCTCTCCCTGGGCGCTCCGGACCGTATCGTCCAGCAGGATGCGCACGGCAGGCGATTGGTCGTCCTCGTATTGCCCCTTGCGGACGGCCCAGATGAAGCCCAGCAGAAATACCGTGGCCACCAAGGTGCTTACCGTGAGAAGGAGAAAGATGACGCTCATGGGAACAGTGGCTGCGAAAATGCCCGCATTGGACCGGGCTGCGGGTGATGCCCGTTATGCCCGCGATTGACTTTTGTCATGCCCGTGTCAGCCGACCGCCTGCCATCAGCTTATGGTCCGCCGTGCGGCCAGCCAGGCTGAAATGGTAACGAAGCCGACCACGCTGACGCTGCTCAAGGGCATCAGGATGGCGGCAAACAAGGGGGTCAGGTAACCGGCCACCGCCACCGACACGCCGGTCACATTGTAGCACAGGGAGATGATCAGGCTGGTGACGACAATGCGGTGGGCGCGCCGCGAGAAGGCCAGAAAACCGGGCAGCCGGTGCAACGCCGCAGCATCCATGATGGCATCGCTGGCCGGGGTGAGCGCGGCGCTGGTCTCGGTCACCGTGATGCCCACATCCGCCTGCGACAAGGCACCGGCATCGTTCAGCCCATCGCCCACCATGAGCACCCGCCGGCCCTGCTCCTGGTATTGCCCTACCACCCGTTGCTTGTCAATGGGGGAGCAGCCGGTGCGGATATCGCGGTCCGCAAAGGCGGAGGCCAAGGCAGGGTCCACCTGCACGTCGCCGGTGAGCAGCCCCGTGCCGTATCTGCCCTGCAGCTGCTGCACCGCGCCGATGATGCCTTTCCGCGCCTGCTTGCCTATGGCGAAGAAGCCTTGATGCTGGCCGTCGAGCATAACGTGCACATGGGCCTCGCCATTGGAGCGGCGGCGGTCCTGTGTTCCGCAGAAAGCAGCCGACCCGATGCGCACCGGCCTGCCTGATACCGTGCCGGCGATCCCCTTGCCGGCATGTTCCTCCACGTGGGCAACAACCAGCCGGTCGTCGCCCGCCCCCTTCAGTTCCTTCGCCAAGGCGGCGCTGAGCGGATGGGTGCTGTTGCGGGCCAATGCGTGCACGGCTGCCCGCCCGGCACGGCCCAACGGCGGCCCGTTCCACCGTACCTCATGGGCCTCACGGGCGGTGAGCGTGCCGGTCTTGTCGAAGATGACCTGGTCCACCAAGGCCATCCGTTCCACAACCTCGGTGCCCCGCAGGAACAACCCGCGCCGCCCCATCAGACGCACGGTGTGGCCGTATGCGAACGGCATGCTCAGGGCCAAGGCACAAGGGCAGGCCACGATCAGCACCGCCGTCACCACGGTCCATACCTGGGAGGGGTCGCGGCCCCACCAGTACAGACCTGCGCCCAGCGCGATGAGCAGCACGGCCACCGTGAACCGGCGGGCCACCGCATCGATCAGGCGCGGCATCGCGGGCCGGTCTTGCCCCGAGTCCTGTTCGGCCCACAATTTCTTCAAACGGCTGTCGGCGAAGCTGCGCAGTACCTCCACCTCGATGGCCGCACCCCGCTGGCGGCCGCCCGCCTTGATGGTGTCGCCCACCGCTTTGCGCACGGGCAATGGCTCCCCGGTGATGAAGCTGTTGTCGATATGCCCCGTGCCCTCCCGCAGGATACCATCCACCGGGACAAGCTCCTGGTCGCGCACCACGATGAGGTCGCCGGGTTTCAGGTCGGCCACCTTCGATGGCTCTTCACCCTGCCCCGTGCGCTTGAGCACGATCAGCGGCAGGAAGTCCTCCAAGGTGCGATCGAAGCGGAGGGCCTTGTACGTGTAGGCCTGGTACCAACGGCCTATCAGCAGGAAGAAAAGCAGGCCCGCCAACGAATCGAAGTAGCCGGGGCCCGTGCCGCTGATGACGTCGTACAGGCTGCGGGTCCACAGCGCCAAGATCCCCAAGGCTATGGGCTGGTCGATGTTCACCGTGCGGCTGCGGATGCCCGCCCACGCGCTGCGGAAGAAGTCGGTGCTCAGAAAGAAGACCACGGGGATGGAGAAGAGCACCGTGAGCCATTGGAAACCGGTCTTGAGGCCCGCCTCGGAGTCCGCCCCCAGGTATTCCGGGATGGCGAACATCATGGTGTTGCCGAAGATGAAACCGGCCACACCCACGCGGATGAGCAGCATGTTGGGCAACGCCCGCTGCCGTTGCCGCCCAGCCGTTAGCTGCGGGCCATAGCCGATGCGGCGCAGCAGCTGCACCAGCTTGGACAGCGGCATGCGCTCTTCCCGGAAGGTGATCGTGAGCTCCTTGTCCGGGAAGGAAACGCGCGAACGAAGGATGGCCGGGTCAATGCGGTGCAGGTTCTCCAACAGCCAAATGCAGGAGCTGCAATGCATCTGCGGTACATGGAAGCGGACCCGCGTGATGCCGTCCTCGCTGAATTCCACCAAGCGCGAACGCACCTCCTCCAGGTCGAACAGTTCCACCCGCTGCCCGCCCACCGGGTCGGTTTGTTTTACCCCCGGTTGCGGCCCCATGCCGTAGTAATCGCACAACCCCGCCTCGTTCAGCAGGTCGTATACCACCTCACAGCCTTGGCAGCAGAAATCCTTGCCAAGGTGGACACGGTGCTCTTCCGCGCACGGGTCGCCGCAATGAAAACAGATGGTGCGCGTTGCCTCTTGGATCTCCACGACGCAAAGAGGCGGAGGAACCGGCGAATACGCAATGACGCCCATCAGGCGGGCGTGGAAGCGCCCGGCTCAGTAGTAGGGGGCGCACATCAGGTAGACCAACAGCCCCGTCAGGCTCACATACAACCACAACGGCAGTGCCCAGCGCGCTATGCGGCGATGTTTGTCGAACCGCTCGCTGAGCGCCCTGAACAGGGTGAGCAGCACCAAGGGCACGATCACGGCGGCCAGCGCGATATGGGACAGCAGGACCGGGTAATACAGCCAACCCATGTCACCACCGTATTCCACGGAAGGGAAGCTGCCATGCTGGATCAGGTAGCTGATGAGGAACAGCGTGGTGAACCCCAAGGCCAGGAACATGAGGGACCGGTGTAAGGCGATCCTGCGCCGCATCACGGCCGCCCAGCCCAGCACGATGGCCACGGCGGCAAGGCCGTTGAGCAGGGCGTTCAGCTTGGGCAGGGTGGAATTGGCCAAGCCGCTGATGCGGATGAATTTCGGGCCCAGCAGCACGAAGGCGATCGCACCCATCAACACCAGGCTGATGCCCCATGCCAACAGGGCGCCTCGACGATCGAGCAGCGGGGACATGACCTAACGGGCCTTGTCCTTGGCCAACCGTTCTTCCTCGGCCTGCAGGGCCTTCAGGTCCGTTACCAGGTCGCGCATGGCCTCGGTATTGGTGCCGTCATACATCCCGCGGATGTGGCGCTGCTTGTCAACCAGAACGAACTGGGGGGAGTGCACGAACAGTTCCGCCGCCGACGAGTCCGCACTGGCGCTGAGCAAATAGCCCAAATTCCCTTGGCGGTAGATGTCGGCCGCATGGCCGGTCAGGAATTTCCAGCGCTTGGGGTCGGCTTGCAGGCGCGCGGCGTATTCCTTCAGCACCTCGGGCGTGTCGTGGTCGGGGTCCACCGTATGGCTCAGGAAGAGGACATCGTCGTAGCGGGGCTCATCCAGGCGCAATTGCAATTGTTGCATCTGGGCGCTCATGCGGGGGCAGATGCTGGTGCAACGCGTGAAGAAAAAGTCGACAACAAGGATCTTTCCCGCCGCATCCTTATCGGTGAAGGGCTGGCCATCCTCGTCGATGAACGCGAACGGCGGCACCGTGAAGTAGGTGGTATCGCCCGGGCCATTCACCTCCCGCTCGCCGATAAAGGGAAGGCTGGAATAGTGGTTCCTACTTCCGATCCCCAGGAATATCGCGCCCGGCACACAAACCAGCAAGATGATCAGCAAGATGATCTTCTTGCCCCTGCTCGCCGGTTTTATTGGACTGTTCACAGGAAGAACTTCAGGACCGAGTGGAGATAGGAAGCTTCCCACAAGAGCATGAAGACGATGTACATCAGGAACAACCCGTAGGGCAGCAGGATGATCCCGCGGATGCTACGGCGCTCCTCGCCCAAGTGCATGAAGGTCATCACGATGTAAGCGGCCTTCACCAAGGTCATCATGATGAAGATCCACTTCACCCAATGCCATGCGTTGGGAAACAGGTCCATCCAGAAAACGCCCAGGAGCACCTCCACAGCCGTGATCGCGGACAACAGGACGGTGACGAAATAGATCTTCTTCCGGATGGCGCGGCCTTCTTCCTCGCTATGGCCGGCATCCAAGCTGTATTCAATGATGTCGTCGCGTTCCATGTTCAAGTCGCCGAGGCCCGGCGCAGGCATTGGGATTTTACAAGAGGTGGTTTGGGACGTAGGCGATTTCGGGTTGCCGAAGGCCGGTGCAGGCGCAGGGTTTCATCCCCGGCCTCCGTGCCGGTGGTCAGATCAGGTAGAAGAAGGTGAACACAAAGACCCACACCAGATCCACGAAGTGCCAGTACAAACCGGCCTTTTCCACCATTTCGTAGTGCCCACGGCGATGGAAGACACCCTTGATGGCCATGGTCAGCACCACGATGTTCAGGATAACACCGGTGGTAACGTGGAAGCCGTGGAAGCCGGTGATGAAGAAGAAGAAGTTGGCGTATTGGGGCGGGCCATATTCGTTCTCGGTCATGTTGGCCCCCGTTACCACGGATACCGCTCCCTCATACAGCTTGTACGCTTCCGGGCCTTGCAGCACTTCTCCGGAGCCGGGCTTGCCCAAGGTCATGGTGAAAGTGGCCGGGTCGTAGGACTCGCCGTGGTGCAGGTTGTGGCCCAAATAGGCGATGCGGCCATCCTGCAGCGTAACGCGGCCATGGCTGCCATGAATGAAGTGGCTCCACTCGAAGGCTTGGGAACCCAGGAAGAACAAGCCGCCGATCACCGTGAAGAACAGCCACTTCAGCACTCCTTTCTTATCCATCCGGTGGCCGGCCTCCACGGCCAATACCATGGTCACCGAGCTGATGATCAGCAGGAAGGTCATCAGCGCCACGTACATCAGCGGGTAGGTGCCGCTCAGGCCGGGGAAGGAGTTGAACACCTCTTCGCCGATCGGCCATTCCATGCCAGGCGCCAAGGCGTGGCGGGCGTAGCCGTAAGCGGACAAAAGACCGGTGAAGGTGAGCGCGTCGGAGACCAGGAAGAACCAGATCATCAACTTCCCGTAGCTCAAGCTGAACGGGGAACGGCCACCGCCCCACAGAACGCCGGGGCTAATAGTTTTGGATGCTTCTCCTGACATGGGATGGTTTTCGTGGCAATGTTAATGAACGTAGGCCAAGAACAAAAGCAAGTATACCCACAGCCCGGCCAAAAAGTGCCAGAACACGGTGCCGGCCCAGAGCCCTTGGTGGTCTTCGCGGCCATACCGGCCCAAAAAGGCCTTGATGGCGATGACCAACAAAGCCACCAGGCCGCCGATGATGTGCGCAAAGTGGGCGTATGTAAGCGCGTAGAAGTAGGAGCTGGCTGAGTTGACGGCCTGGTCCATCTCGGGGTTCAGCGGGTGTTCAAAACCGGTATCGTCGGGCAGGAAGAATTCATCCCCCTTTTTGACCACCGTTTCGCCCCGCCGTTCGATGGTGTAGTCCTTGCCATATTCCCCCTTCAGGCTTTGGAGCCGGCCCACCAACGCGTATCCGTTATCCAGCATGGTGCTCCACCCTTTGAACTGGCTTACGGTGAAGGCAAGGCCCAGGGCGAAGGTGAGGAACACCCACGGTGCCACCCGCGAGCGGTGGTCCTTGCGTGCCTGCAGCAGCGCCATGTGCATGCTGCCGCTGCTCACCACAATGAACAAGGTGCTCCACCAAAAGGCGGTGGGAAGCTTGAATTCCACCCAATACGTGGCCCCGCCCTTGCTCACCATGTAGGCACTGGTAAGCCCGGCAAAGAACATGATGATGGAAAAAAAGAACAGGTAGGTGATGCTCCGCTTGGCTTTCCCCATGCGGCCCTGTTGCTCGGCGGTCAGTTCCGGTCGGCTCATAGTTTGTCCAGTACGTAGGCCAATTGCACGCCCGGCAAGTACAGGAACCCCGCATACAGCAGGCGGCGAGCGTCGGCCTTGTCCAGCGAACGCATCAGGCGCAAGGCGTGGTAGAGCATGTTGAGCCCCAGCAGCACGGCCACCAATGCCGAGATGTGGCCGGTAAGGCCGAACACCCACGGCAACAGCCCGATGAGCAAGGTGAAGAAGGTGTACGAGGCGATGAGGAAGCCGCTGAAGTGGTCGCGACCGCCCCGTGAAGGCAGCAGGTGGTAGCTCGCCTTGGCATAGTCGTCATGCAACAGCCAGGAAACGCTCCAGAAATGCGGATACTGCCACAGGAATTGCAACGCAAAGAGCAGGCCCGCGCCCAAGCTGAATGAACCCAAGGCGGCCACGTGCCCGATCATGGGCGGGAGCGCGCCCGGAATGGCACCCACGAAAACCGCCCACGGGCTGAACCGCTTCAGCGGCGTGTAGATGGCCACATACACGAACAGCGACAACAAACTGAGCAAGCCCGCCAACTGGCCGAAGAGGCCCCACAGCAGCACCGTACCCGCCAGGCCGGCCACCAGCGCGATGAGGATGGCCTCGGTAACGCTCATGGTGCCGCGCACCAAGGGGCGTGTGCTGGTGCGGGCCATGCGGCTGTCCTGGTCCACCTCGATCACCTCGTTCAGTGCCGTGGACGAACCGGTGACGAGGAAGCCGCCCAGCGAAAGCAGCAGGGCATCCACCACGCTGAAGCTGCCCGCCGGTACGCCCAGCGCATAGCCCAGCACGGAGGTGAGCACCACCAACATGGACACCCGCAGCTTGAACAGCAGGGCCAAGTCCCGTAGTTTGGAGAGAATGCCGGGGCGAGCGGTGTATGTGTCCTGTGTTGCCAAAATCGCGGCGAATGTAAGCCAAGACACAAGTAATCCGCCTGTTGGCAAGCGGGCCCGCGCTACCGCACCGCCTGGAAGGGATGACGGTCATGCAGGTTGGCGGAAAGCCCCACCCGCAGGTAGCTGGTGTAGCGTGCAGGGAAACCGGGGGCGGTTTCCGAACGGAGGGTCCAAGCTGCCTCCAACAGGATCCCACTGCGCGGTTCCAGCAGGCGGCCGGCCCGCAATTCATTCTGCACCACGGTGGCCTGTACCGGGTCGCCCAAGCGGAAATCGTAGATCAGCGGCTTCCCCTTTTCGTCCAAAGGCCTTTGCGAGTCCGTAAGGAAGATGTTGTTGCCGTAGTTGCGGTCGGCACCAAAGGAGGTGTCCTGCCCCATGATGGCCCAGCTGAAGGTGTTGGACAGCAGCCAGGCCCCCTTGCGCCATTCGCCCTGCACCAGGCCCTCCAGGAAACCGGCCCCGTACGGGTGCGCCAAGGGTTGCCCATAGTGCGCATAGTTCTGCCGACTGTCCGTGTGGGTGTACATGAAGGGGCGGGCGTAGTTCATTTCAAGCCTGATCATCAGCCCCTTCTGCTTGAAGGCATCGTGGCCCACCCAGCCCGCCTGCACGCCCTGTTTGTTGCCGTACCAGCCGTCGCCCGCCCGCACATGGCTGAGCAGGAACTCGTCCAGCACGAGCTGGGTGTACGCCATGGACCGCTTGCCCAGTTTCACGTTGAGGGCCGCCCCCATCAGGGCGTTGTCCGGCGAGCCCAGGCCGAATTCCACCGGGCGCAGGAAGATCACGGGGTTGAGGTACGACAGGTCGAAGCCCCGTGGGTAGGCGGGGTCGTTGTCCTGCCAGATGATGGCCTCGAAGAAACCCGCGTTCACCCGGTTGGAAATGTTCCAGCTCAAGTAATGCATGCTGGCGAACTTCTTCGCGAAGCGCGCGGAGTTGCCGTCCGCCTCCCGGATGTCGCGCATCAGCGCGAAGAGGTTGATGTAGCGGATGCGCCACGCGGTGGTGGTGATCCGGAAGTAGGGATAGCTGTACGCCTCATCGCTCAGCAGCAGGGAGCGGTAACCCTCGCCGATGAACTGGCGCCCCTTGCCCACGGTGAAATGGAAGTAGTCCCCCGCCTTGTAATCGGCATACCCGTTCCAGTCGAAGTGGGCGATGCCGTCGCCGGAGCGGTGGGCGTACCCTTCGCCGGGGGCCACCTCCCATACATGGGCGAAACGGTCCAGGTAGTTCGGCAGCTTTTCATGCCAGGCCATGGCATCGGCCCCCAAGGTGAGGCGCGGCGTGGCGTTCCATCCCAGCCAAGCCCCGACCCCGGCCCGGTATTTCATCATGTCGCCCTCCCCGAACGAGGTGCCGGCCATGGCCTCCGCCAAGGGGCTGCCGTACCAGCGGTTGGCGGGGTCGGTGATGCGGCCGAGCCATGGGTTGCGGGCGGGCGGCACCAAGGTGTCGGCCCCGGGAAGCGCGGCGATGTCCTCGCGCAGGTAGGGCCTGATGGCGCTGTGGGCGGCCAGGTCCTTGCCGTGCATCAAGGCGGTCCAAGGGGCATCCACCACCCTTCCCAAGGGAAGGAAGCCTTGCTGGGCGAACGCGGGGAAGGAGGCGCAGAGCGCCAACAGGCCCAAGGTCCGCATCATGCCTTTTTCCGTTTGGGGATCGCGAAGGGCAGCATGGCCAGCAGGAAGGCCGAACCGCCCAGGAGCAGCAGTCCCAGGTTGGGCTGTATGTCGCGGGTGACCAGGCTCAACAGGATCAGGGCGATGGAATAGGCGTACAGCACGAGCACCGTGCCCCGGTGCCCCAGGCCCAGGGCCAGCAGTCGGTGGTGGATGTGGTTGCGGTCGGCCTGGAAGGGCGATCGGCCCTTGGCGGTGCGCACCACGAACACCCGGAAGGTGTCCACCAAGGGGTAGGCGATCACGCTCATCGCGAAGAGCGGCGTGGGCACGGAGCGCAGCCACTGGGGCAGGCGGCTCACGTCGTGGTCCACCACCCGCATGGCAAGCACGCTCAGGATGGCCCCGATGATGAGCGAACCGCTGTCGCCCATGAAGATGCGGGCCGGGTGGAAGTTGAAGACGAGGAAGCCCACCAGGGCCCCGGCCAGCGTGAAGGCCAGCAGGGCCAAGGCCACGTCGCCGGCCCAGTAGAGCCACAGGCCGTAGCAGGTGGCACTGATCAGGCCGATGCCGCCGGCCAGCCCGTCCACGCCATCGATCAGGTTGAAGGCGTTCACCAGCACGATGTAGGTGAAGAAGGAAAAGGCGATGCTCACTTCGGTGGGCAGCTCGTACAGGCCCAGCATGCCGTGCATGTCGCGGATGCGGACGTCGCCGATGACCACCAGGATGTAGGCCACCACGAAGTGGCCCACCAGCTTTTTCACGGGGGAGAACCCGATGATGTCATCCTTCACGCCGATGAAGAAGAGCAGCACCATGGCCGCGATGACCACCTTGAAGTCGGCATAGGCGGCCCCCATCTCCAAATAGAGCGCCTTGAAGTCGGAACTGGCGGCGCCCAGGCCCATGGTGGCCTTGGGGAACCACAGGCTGTAGCTGAAGATGATGGCGGCGAAGATGATGATGCCTCCGATGGTGGGGATGCTGCGGTGGTGCAGCTTGCGCTCCTCGCTGGGCTCGTCCACCAGGTGTTTCATGCGCGCCACCTTGATCAGGCTGGGCATGGTGAAGAGCACCACGAGGAAGGCCGTGATGAACCCCATCAGCAGTATGTAGTCGTGCTCTTTCACGGTATGTGCCGGTCAAATATCGTAGTAGCGGTTGAACAGGCCGGTGTGGAACGCCACATAGAGGTAACCGCTGTCCTGCCCCGTGGGGCCGGGCTGCAGGTCGCGCATGGTGTAGCCCACGGTGAACTGCATGTTGCTCATCTGGTTCAGGCGGTAGGAGGCTTGGATCCCCGCGTACAGCCGGCGGCGCGTCCAGTCCCCTTCACCATTTGACCGCGTGGGCCCGAAGATGTCCGCTCCAGACACCTCGGTCATGTCCAATCCCCAAGGGTGCTTTGCCCAGCTGAGCTCCCCTTGGAACCAGTAACGCTGTTTGATGCCGTAGTCGGCGCGGATGATGAGTTCCGTGTATTCGGTGCCCATGGGGCCGGCCAGCGGTTGGTTGTCGTGGGTCCAGCTCATCCGCGGGTCGCCCTTGGTGTAGGCGAACGGCGTGGCCTGGTTGTACTCGGCCAGCAGGTGCAGGTCCTTGCGCAGCAGGTCGAACCATTGCATGCCGGCCTGCCAGGCATAACGGCTTTGGCCGGGATCGGTGAGGGCGTATTGGCCGTACACGAACACCTTGTCCGTGATCCGGTACTTGGCGTCCAGGCCCAGCAGCTGGGTGTTCCTTCCCTCGAAGCCGTTCACCGCCGTGTTGAGGCCGATCACCGGGTTCAGCTGCATGGCATTGAAGAGCATCACCCCGTCCTTGTTGATGGTCTTCCACATGGTGCCCTCGAATACCGCCAATTGCAGCGGGCCGAGGTTGGCGCTCAGGTGCAGGAAGGTCGCCCGCTTCCACCAGAAGAGGGATTCACCGGCCTCGCCCGTGGGCAGGCGGTCGTTCAGGCCCACCTGCTGCAGCTTGGCGAAGATGGCCGTGTACTGGAAGCGCTTGTTGTTGGTGAGCGTGCTGAACTTCACGTAAGGGTACGGACTGGTGTTGTCGCTCAGCAGCACGGACCGGTAGCCGTCGCCCACGAAGTGCTTCCCTTGGCCCAGCTGCGCGTTGATCCAGGGGCGGGGTGTCCAGCTCACGTTGCCCGTGGCCCAGGCGAAGTCGAGGCCCCGTGTGTTGAAGGCCTTGATCCGCCCTTGGCCGGGCATCACGCCGTAGCGCTGGGAATAGCTGTACAGGTAGCCGGGCGAGATCACCTGGTTTTCCATGAACATGCTTTGGAATGATACCGTGGGCCCCAGGTCGGCGGCAATGCGGAACCCGCGGCTGTTCTGCTGCATCACCACATCATCGGCATAGGGTGTGCCCTCCCGGAATTCCTTGGCCAGCTCGAAGCGGAAGGCGGGGTCCACGTTCACCTTGAAGTCGCCGTCCTTCACCTGGATCAGGTGTTCCTTGAAGAGCTTTTCGGTGATCCAATAGTAGTACCGGCCGCTGTCCGGCCGGAAGCCCATGACGTTGTGCAGCTCGGCGCGGCTCTCGATGATGGGCCGCATGCCGGTGTGCATGGTGCTGCCCTTGGCCGCGCCGTTGCGGTCGATGTCGTAGTAGATGTCCCGGTTCAGCGGGATGTCGTTCTGCTGGGCGTGCGCCGCCAGCAGGAACAGGAGGCTCCCGATACAGGAGGATATGCGGGGGAAACGACTTTGCATCCGCTTTTCGGCCGGGGCCGAAGGTAGCGGGGAACACGGTCGGACGATAGGGATGCGCTCACACCTTCGCCCCCTCGTACTTCTTGTACATCCCGTACACTTGGCTGATGCCGTCGCGCAGGTCGATCTTGTGCCTCCAGCCCAAGGCGTGCAGGCGGGAGACGTCCATGAGCTTGCGCGGTGTGCCGTCGGGCTTGCTGCTGTCCCACTTCAGTTCGCCCCGGTAGCCCACGATCTCCTTGATCATCTCCGCCAGCGCCTTGATGGTCAGGTCCTCGCCGGTGCCGATGTTCAGGAAAAGTTCATCGTGGTAGTTCTGCAGCAGGAAGAAGCAGGCGTCGGCCAGGTCGTCCACATGCAGGAACTCCCGCATGGGTGAGCCGCTGCCCCATACCTCCACGAAGGGCGCCCCTTCCACCTTGGCGGTGTGGAACTTGCGGATCAGCGCCGGCATCACGTGGCTGTTGTTCAGGTCGTAGTTGTCGTTGGGCCCGTACAGGTTGGTGGGCATGGCGCTGATGTAGTCGCAGCCGTATTGGCGGCGGTAGCTCTCCACCATCTTGATGCCCGCGATCTTGGCGATGGCGTAGGGCTCGTTGGTGGGCTCCAGCTGCCCGGTCAGCAGGCTCTCCTCCTTCAGCGGCTGGGGCGCCATCTTGGGATAGATGCACGACGACCCCAGGAAAAGCAGCCGGTTCACGCCGTTCTCGTAGGCCTGATGGATCACGTTGTTCTGGATCATCAGGTTCTCGTAAATGAACTGTGCGCGGTAGGTGTTGTTGGCCTGGATTCCGCCCACCTTGGCCGCTGCCAGCACCACATGGTCGGGCTTCTCCTGCCGGAAGAAGTCGCGCACGGCCGCCTGGTCCTTCAGGTCCAGTTCTGTGCTGGTTCGCGCCACGATGTTCTTGTAGCCCTCGTCCAGCAACTTGCGCATGATGGCGCTGCCCACCATGCCGCGGTGGCCTGCGATGTAGATCTTGTCTTGCTTGTTCATTTTCCTGCCTAAGTGTCGACCCGCTGCCCCCGAGGTACGGGGGACGGTACACGTGCTTCAATCCTATTCCATACGTTTTCCAAGCGATCACTCCTCCTCGTTGAGGATCTTGTGGCCGCCCTTCATCAGGTACACGTCGCGCTCGAAGAGCTTGATGTCCTCGCGCACCATCTCCTTCACCAGGTCCTTCAGCTCGTATTTGTGCTTCCAGCCCAGCTCGCGCTGTGCCTTGCGGGGGTCGCCTTCCAGGTGGTCCACCTCGGCGGGGCGGTAGTAGCGGGGGTCGATGGCGACCACCACTTTCCCGGTCTTCTTGTCGTAGGCCTTTTCGTTCACGCCCTTGCCTTTCCATTCCAGCTTGATGCCGGCCTCGGCGAAGGCCAGGTCCACGAAGCGGCGAACGGTGTTGGTCTTTCCGGTGGCCAGCACGTAGTCATCGGGTTTCTTGGCCTGCAGCATCAGCCACATGCCTTCCACGTAGTCCTTGGCATGGCCCCAGTCGCGCTTGGCGTCGAGGTTGCCCAGGTAGAGGGTCTTTTGCAGCCCGAGCTTGATCTTGGCCGCGGCCCGGGTGATCTTGCGCGTCACGAAGGTTTCGCCGCGCAGCGGGCTTTCGTGGTTGAAGAGGATGCCGTTGCAGGCGAAGATGCCGTAGCTCTCGCGGTAGTTCTTGGTGATCCAGAACCCGTAGAGCTTGGCCACGCCATAGGGGCTGCGCGGGTAGAAGGGCGTTTCCTCGTTTTGGGCGCTGTGGATCACGCCGCCGTACAGCTCACTGGTGCTGGCCTGGTAGAAACGGGTCTTCTTTTCGAGCCCCAGGATGCGGATGGCCTCCAGGAAGCGCAGGGTGCCGATGGCGTCCGCGTTGGCGGTGTATTCGGGCATCTCGAAGCTGACGGCCACGTGGCTCATGGCGGCCAGGTTGTAGATCTCGTCGGGCTGGGTCTGCTGCACCAGGCGCAGGCAGTTCACGCTGTCGGTGAGGTCGCCGTAGTGCAGGTGGAAGGGCAGGCCGCGCTCGTGCGAATCGTGGTACAGGTGGTCGATACGGTCCGTGTTGAACAGCGAACTGCGGCGCTTCACGCCGTGCACCTCATAGCCTTTGTTGAGCAGGAGCTCGCTCAGGTAGGCGCCGTCCTGCCCGGTGATGCCGGTGATCAGGGCCACCTTGCGCCTGCCTTTCCCGGGTGCCGCTTTCTTGGGCGCCGCCTTGGCCACCACCTTGCGTGCCGCCGCGGCGGTGCGCTGGGGGCCCTTGGCCGCTGCGGCCTTCGTCTTGCCCTTACGGGTCGCTACGGCCTTGGTGGCTGCTTTCTTTTGTGCCATGTCGATCCTTCTCTTCTGGTTGTGTTATTGAACGATGAACCACTGGTTCAGCAAATCGTGCTTGTTGTAGCGCATGGGCGCATTGGTGCTTACGTCGAGCAGGCGCTTGCCTGCCGCTTCGGCGATGGCCTGGCCGGCTCCCGTGTCCCATTCCATGGTGGGTGCGTAGCGCGGATAAGCGTCGGCGGCACCCTCGGCCACCAAGCAGATCTTCAGGGCGCTGCCCATGCTCACGGTCTCTACGGTGCCGTGCAGCGCCTCCATCCGTTGGATGAAGGCGTCCGTGTCGGGGGAGGCGTGTGAGCGGCTGGCCACGATGGTGTAGGTCTTTCGGTCGTTTGCCAGGGGCAGGCGGGCTGCCTCGGCGGCGAGTTCATACGCCGGTTTGCCCTCCAAGGTTGTGGCTGAAGCCAAACGAAAGGCCCCGCCGCCCTCCCAAGCGAAGTACAGCACGTCCTTGGCCGGCACGTACAGCACCCCTGCCACCGGGCGGTGGGAGCCCAAGGGACCCACGGGTTCCGCATCGCGTGCCATCAAGGCGATGTTCACCGTGAACTCGCCGTTGCGCTTGATGAACTCCTTGGTGCCGTCCAGCGGGTCCACCAGCCAATACATCGGCCATGCCTGCCGTTCGTCGGGCGGAAGCGCCTTGCCTTCCTCGCTCAGCACGGGAAGGCCGGTGCCGGCCAAAGCCTTGATGATGGCCGCATGGGCACGTTTGTCGGCCTCCGTCAGCGGGCTGCGGTCATCCTTCAGTTCCACATCGATGGGGCGCGAATACACGTCCATGATCTCACGGCCGGCCGCAAAGGCAGCCGTGATGGCCGAGCTCAAATGGGTGGGGAGGGTGCTCATGGCGGCGAAGGTAGCCCTGCCCATTACCCGCCCGCAGGGGAGGCTGCTAACTTTGCAACGCCCGCCACGAAATGCTCCTCGCCGCGTCCGTCGATCAATCTTCCTTGCTGCTCTTCTTCCATAGTGTCCTCCGTTGGGCCTTGGTCCTGGCCGTGGCCGTGGCGGGCTTCGCGGCATTGGCGGGCTGGGTGCGCAAGGGCCCCGTGATCACGTGGCAGCGCACCGTGGCCATCTGGGCGGTGGTTATCGCACATGCACAGCTGGTGCTCGGCCTCGCCTTGTATGCCACGCGCATGAAGGGCATCGAGCGCATGGCCCGCGACCAGGCGATCTACTGGAAGTATGAGCACGCGGGCCTGATGCTGATCGCCGTCGCGCTGGTCACCATCGGCAGGCTGGCCAGCCGGAAGGCGCGCGGCGAGCAGGCCAAGCATCTGCGCGTGGCCGTGTTCTACCTGGCCGCCCTGGCCTTGATGCTTTGGATGATGCCGTGGCCGTTCACGGCCCTGGGAAGCGGACTGGGATGGTTGTAGGCCGCTTGAACAATATGCTGGCCATCGGGGCCATGGTCCTGATGGGCTGCGGGGCGTCGCAGGGCGGGCCCGGGCAACCGACCTCCACGCCGGGAGAGGCCATCTTCATGGCGGAATGCGCCGTGTGCCATGGGCGGGATGGAACCTTGGGCATGGGCGGGGCCAAAAACTTGGCGAGGACCACCCTGAACGGCGCGGAGATGACGGCGGTGATCACCAAGGGAAGGGGCGGGATGGCGGGTTTCGGCGGGATCCTGACCGGGGACCAGATCGCCGATGTGGTGGAACATGTGCACACCTTGGCTGCCGATCAATGACCCGGTCGCATCTTTGGGGACCACAGAATAGATGATCGATCCGCAGCAAACGGCCAATGTGGCGGAAACCGCCGTGCTCGTCGGGTTGGCCACGGACAGGCAGACCTTGGAGCAGGTGCAGGAGTACCTGGAGGAATTGGAGTTCCTGGCCCATACCGCCGGCATCGCCACGGTGAAACGGTTCACGCAACGCTTGCCCAAGCCCGACGGGAAGCACCACATCGGGTCAGGAAAACTGGCCGAGATGAAGGCTTGGATCGAGGAGCATGACCCCAAGTGCTGCGTGATCTTCGACGACGAACTCTCGCCCGCCCAACAACGCAACCTGGAGAAGGAACTGGGAAGGCCCATCCTGGACCGGCCGCGCCTGATCCTGGACATCTTCGCCGGACGCGCACGTACCGCCCACGCCAAGACCCAGGTGGAGCTGGCCCAGTATGAGTACATGCTGCCGCGCCTGACCCGGTTGTGGACCCACCTGGAGCGCCAGCGCGGCGGCACCGGAACCCGGGGCGGTGCCGGTGAAAAGGAGATCGAGACCGACCGCCGGATCGTGCGCGACCGCATCGCGCTGCTGAAGGCGCAGCTGAAGGCCATCGACAAGCAGAAGGCCACCCAGCGCGGTAACCGGGGCAAGCTGGTGCGCGTGGCCCTGGTGGGCTATACCAACGTGGGAAAGAGCACGCTGATGAACCTGCTGAGCAAGAGCGATGTCTTTGCCGAGAACAAGCTCTTCGCCACGCTGGACACCACCGTGCGCAAGGTGGTGCTGGGCAACCTGCCCTTCCTGCTCAGCGATACGGTGGGCTTTATCCGCAAGCTGCCCCACCAGCTGGTGGAAAGCTTCAAGAGCACGCTGGACGAAACACGCGAGGCCGACCTGCTCATGCACATCGTGGACATCAGCCACCCGCAGTTTGAAAGCCAGTACCACACCGTGAAGCAAACGCTGGAGGAGATCGGCGCCGGCGGAAAGCCCACCATCGTGGTGTTCAACAAGATAGACGCGTACCAACCTGCACCGCACGATCCGCATGACCTAGCCCCCAAGCGGGAGGACCAATTCACTTTGGAGGAACTGGAGCACACGTGGATGGCGCGCATCGCCGGTGACGAGGAGGCCATCTTCATTTCCGCGACCCGCCGCGACAACATCGACAAGCTGCGCAGGTTGATGTATGACCGCATCAAGGCCCTGCACCTGGCGCGGTATCCCTACGAGAAGGACCTGCTCTACGAGGATTGGATGGTGGAGTGAGGGGAGATCGAACGGCTCAGGCCGTGGCCTTGAACCCAAGGAGGAGCACGTTGGTGCCTCATGCCTGTTGACACTATCTTTGTTTCAACACGATTCCATGAGCACTTTGGCCACACGCAATGAACTGATTGAATGGATCAAGTCCTTGGATGATCCGGGGTTGCTGGGCGCACTCTTGGGCATCAAGAAAGCCATGCAGCAGAAGGACTGGGCCGATGACCTCCCGGCAGAGGAACGCCGTTCCGTGGAGCGTGGTTTGGAAGATCTTCGGAAGGGGCGGCGTGTCAGCAGCGCAGACTTTTGGGCCGACCATGGCCGATAAGCGCCCAGCCTTTTGGTCCAAAGAGGCAAGGGACCAAGTGAATGCGATCAAGGAATATGTGCGGGAGCATTGGAGTGAACGCGAGGCGCGAATGCCTCTCCTCCTTGCTGATGGAATGTTCAGCCCCTCTGTGGGCCTATCCGATTGCGTTTATGAGTTGAATCCGGCCCATAATTGCTCGCGCCATTTTCGATCCAAGCAAGGTTCGCGGTTCAACGTGGCGAATACAACGTGGTAATGGATCTTTGTGTAAGTGGACATGGCCATGGGGTTTTGAAGGATGAAAATAGGGATCTTCGGATTGGCTGCGATGCCCTTCGGGATCGGGATCCTTCGCTTACTTCGTTCGCTACGGGCTGTGATCCCTTCGGGATCGGGATTGCGGTGGATGCCGGGATGATGACGGCTTGGCTGCGATGCCCTTCGGGATCGGGATCCTTCGCT
>DAOKZW010000045.1:0-24852 GCA_035325445.1 Flavobacteriales bacterium | reverse complement strand
GGCGTGCCAAATGGTGAATCAAAAGCTGAAACATGAAATTTGAAAGTTGAAACCGGTTATCGCGGATAACGTCGCTGATGGCTGTGAGCTGTGCGCTACGAGCCTTGAGCCGTGAGCGGTCCTACGAACTGCCCTGCCAACTGCCAACTGCGAACCGCCAACTGCGAACCGCCAACTGCCAACTGCCAACTCTAATCCCTTTCCTCCCTTTCCGGTTCGTACGGCTTCAGCATGGTGCCGCTGCAGTTGGGTGCCCCGCAATGGCAGGCCCAGATCTTCTTCAGCCGCTCGGTGTAGGGTATATCGAAGCTGATGCCGTAATCGTAGGTCAGCTCTTCGCCCTTCTTGATATCGCGGCTGGATTCGATGATCACCTTGTTCTTCAGCGGATCGGTGGGGTGCTCGTGCTGGTAGGGAATGCAGTTAGGTGCGCAACTGTGGTTGATCCAGCGCGCGTCGTTGCCGTTCTGGTTGGCATCGATGATCCAGTCCTCGGTCAGTTCCATCAGGAAGGTGTGGCCGCTGTAGATCTCGTCGTACAGTTCATCGGCCTCGGCCCGGGTGATCAGCTTGCCGGTGTATTCGATCAGCTCGGTGCCCGCGGGAATATCCTCGGTGGCAAACACCCCCTTGCCGTGGATGCGGGAGTCGCGGACGCGGAACGGACGTGCCATCCTCAAGCCTTCACGGCCTCCCTTACCCCCTTTGCCTCCTTCGCCTTCTTCACCTTCTTCTTGGCCACCTTGAACATGGTCCCCGTGCAATTGGGCGCCCCGCAATGGCAGGCCCACAAGCGCCGCTCTTCATCCGTGATGGGCTCTGCGATCTGGATGTCGTAGTCGTACGTCAGTTCCTCGCCCACGGCAATGTCGCGCAGGGCCTCGATGATCACGTGGTCCTTCAGCGGGTCGTCGTCTTCGTTGCCGATCACCCATGCCTTGCAGTTCGGTGCGCAGCTGTGGTTGATCCAGCGTGCCACGTTGCCGTTGATGTTGGCGTCGATCACGTACTGCTCGTTCAGGATGAACAGGAAGGTGTGGCCCGTGTCCTCGCCACCGTATTGCTTGTCCACCTCGGCATGCGTGCGCAGCTTGCCTTGGTACTCCACGATCTCCTCCCCGGCCTTGATGGGCGCCGTGGCGAACACGCCTTGGCCATGGATCTTGGAGTTGCGGCGGATGATCTTGTCGGACATCGGTTGTGTTGGGGGCGCGAAGCTACGGAATGGAGGAAGGCCGTGACCATGGGCCTACGGCCTAAAGTTGAAACATGAAATTTGAAAGCTGACACCAGTTGTCGCAGATAACGGGGCTTCGAGCCGTGAGCCGCGAGCTGGCTCACGATCCACCCAACACGAGCCTGATGCCGCCGGGCCTTCAGCCCTCGCCTTTCGGATTTCATGCAACGTCCGGAGCGCTGCTCCGGGCTGGTGTGCAACGGGCCGTTGGCCCTTTCGGTGTTGATCGATCCGTACCGCCTTTGCCCTGCTTCGGCGGAGGCACTGGGTCGACGCTACAGCTGTTTTTACTGTCTACTGCCCACTGTCCACTCTTGGTTAATCGCACTTCGTCTCGCCGTAGGCGTACGAAGGCCAGGCCAGGGCCGACCATTCACCATTCACGATTCACCGCTCACCAGTCACTAAAAATACACCACGCTCACCGCGATCGCCGTCAGCACGCACACCAGGTCCACCAGCAGCATGATGCCCAAGGTGTAGCGCGTGTCCTTCACGTTCACCGCGCCGAAGTACAGGGCGATCACATAGAAGGTGGTCTCGGCCGCGCCTTGCAGGATGGACGAGAGCTGGCCGGTGAGGCTGTCGGCGCCGTAGGTCTTCATGGCATCCAGCATGAAGCCGCGCGCACCGCCCGCGCTGAAGGGCCGCATCAGGGCCACCGGCACGGCGTCGATGATCTCGCGGCTGACGCCGAAGAAGGCCAGCACGGTGGAGAAGCCGTCCATCACGATGCTCATCAGGCCGCTGTTGCGGAAAATGCTCAGCGCGCACAGCATGGCGATCATGTACGGCAGCACCCGCAAGCCGGTGGTCCAGCCGTCCTTGCTGCCGTGGATGAACGAGTCGAACATGTTGGTGCCCTTCTCCGTGAAGAGCTTCTCGTGCCGGAAGGCGTAGGCTATGATCAGCAGGATGATCAGCAGCAGCATGCCGTTGCCGAGGTTGTCGGTGAAGTGTACCTTGGCGGCACCGGCCAGCGTGCTGATGTACACCATCAGGCCGCCGATGGTGATGCTGATGCCCATGACGAAGGCCAGCACCGGCAGGTTCAGCAGGTTGATACGCTGTCGGATGCCCACGAAGATCAGGGCGGCCAGCGTGCCGATAAAGCTGGTGACGATCATCGGGATCATGATGTCGCTCGGGTTGGCCGCGCCCATGGCGGCCCGGTAGCCGATGATGGAGGTGGGCAGCAGCGTGAGGCCCGCCGCGTGCAGGCACAGGAACATGATCTGGCTGTTGGTGGCCCGCTCGGGGGTGGGGTTATTCGCCTGCATGCTCTCCATGGCCTTCAGCCCGAAGGGCGTGGCGGCGTTGTCCAGGCCCAGGAAGTTGGCGGCGAAGTTCAGCGTCATGTACCCGTACGCCGGGTGCTCGGCGGGCAGGTCGGGGAAGATGCGTTTGAAGATGGGGGAGAGGAAGCGCGCCAACTTCTCCATGGCCCGCGAATCCACCAGCAGGTTCATCAACCCGCAGAAGAAGGTGAGGTAGCCGATCAACGGCAGCCACAGGTCCATCACCGTGGCCTTGCAGGTCTCGAACAGGCCGTCGGCCGCCTGCGTGCCGTGGTTGTAACGGATGATGCCGCCGTGGTCCATGGTCACCAAGGTGTCGCCCAGCATCACACGCCCGTCATCGGCGGCCTTCAGCCGGCCCAGCAACGGGGTGCCGCTGAGCGCCACGCTGTCCATCTCGGCCACTACGATCGGGTCGCCCTGGCTGCCGTTCACCAGCACGCCCAAGCTGTGGCTGCGGCCCATCGCCAGCATGATCACGGCATAGCCGATGCTGAGGATGAGGATGAAGGTCCAGAAGCGGCTTAAGGCCATGGCGCGGGCTTGTGGTGCAAAGAAGCACCGCACAAACGGGCTTGCGGCCCCGGACGGGACCGCAAGGTGAACAACCCGTTGTTAGCGCAAGCCCGCATGGGCCACGGCGCGCCGACCGGTGATCACTTCACGTCCTTCAGCGGGATCTTCAGCGCCTTGGCCACGCCCTTGCCGTAGTCGGGGTGGCAGGCCATGCAGTTACGGATGTGCCTGATCTTGATCTCGCGCGGTGCATCGCCCATGTTGCGCGCCGTGTTCTCGAACAGCACCTGCTTCTGGGCGGGCTTCATCAGGTTGAACAGGGCACGGGGTTGCGAGAAGTAGTCGGTGTCCTCGCGGTGGTCCCAGTGATCGGCCGCGCCGTGCAGGGCCAAGGGCGGCTCGGCATAGGCGGGCTGGTCCTGCCATTCCCCGTAGCTGTTTGGCTCGTAGCCCAGGGTGCTGCCGTAGTTGCCGTCCACGCGCATGGCGCCATCGCGGTGGTAGCTGTGCATGGGGCATTTGGGCGCGTTCACCGGGATCTGGTGGTGGTTGATCCCCAAGCGGTAGCGCTGCGCATCGCCGTAGGAGAAGAGGCGCCCTTGCAGCATCTTGTCCGGGCTGAAGCTGATGCCCGGCACCACGCTGGCCGGATTGAAGGCGGCCTGTTCCACCTCGGCGAAGTAGTTATCCGGGTTGCGGTTCAGTTCCCAAGTGCCTACCTCGATCAGCGGGTAGTCGCCGTGCGGCCACACCTTGGTGAGGTCGAAGGGATTGTAGGGCACCTTGGCAGCGTCGGCCTCGGGCATCACCTGCACGCAAAGCTTCCACTTCGGGTATTTCCCCTGCTCAATGGCCTCGTACAGGTCGCGCTGGCTGCTTTCGCGGTCGTTGCCCACCAAGGCGGCAGCCTCCGCGTCGGTGAGGTTCTTGATGCCCTGCTGGCACACGTGGTGGAACTTCACCCAGAAGCGTTCGTTCTTGGCATTGATGAAGCTGAAGGTGTGCGAGCCGAAGCCGTGCATGTGCCGGTAGCTGGCGGGCAGGCCGCGGTCGCTCATCAGGATGGTCACCTGGTGCAGCGCCTCGGGCAGGTTGCTCCAGAAGTCCCAGTTGTTGCGCGCGCTGCGCAGGTTGGTGCGCGGGTCGCGCTTTACGGCGTGGTTCAGGTCGGGGAACTTCAGCGGGTCGCGCATGAAGAAGACGGGCGTGTTGTTGCCCACCAGGTCCCAATTGCCTTCCTCGGTGTAGAACTTCACGGCAAAGCCCCGGATGTCGCGCTCGGCATCGGCCGCACCGCGCTCGCCGGCCACCGTGGAGAAGCGCGCGAAGAGCTCCGTCTTCTTGCCCACCTTGCTGAACAGCTTGGCGCGGGTGTACTTGGTGATGTCCTTCGTTACCGTGAAGGTGCCGTATGCACCGGAACCCTTGGCGTGCATGCGGCGCTCAGGGATCACCTCCCGGTCGAAATGGGCGAGCTTTTCCAGGAACCACACGTCCTGCAACAGTTGCGGTCCTCGTGGACCAGCCGTCTGCACGTTCTGGTTATCGACGACCGGGCAGCCCGTGATGGAGGTCAACTTGGGCTTCTGTTCCTTTTTTACCGGCTTGGATTTCTTGCTCATGGTGGTAAGGTGTTGTTAGGCGAAGGTTGTATGCGTGGCGCACGCACGGGTGCGTGAAGGCACCAAGGTAATGACGCCCCCGGCTGGGCGGTGGGGTCCTGACGGAAATCAGGAAGCACGGGCAGAGGCACGAAACATGGTTGCCAACGGCCTTGGGCCATCTTCGCATGGCCTCCGCTGCTGCTATCTTCGCTGCCCGATCAAAACCTTTCCCCATGAAAAACCTGATCCTGCCTGCCTTTGCTGCGTTGCTGCTGCTGGGCTCCTGCGTGCCGAAGAAGAAGTACACGGCCATCCAGCTTTCCAACCAGACCTTGAATGACAAGCTGGACGCAGCCAAGCGCGCCTTGGACGAGTGCAACGCCGCCAAGGCCGATCTGCAAGGCAAGAACACGAACCTGCAAACGAGCGTTGATCACCTGCGTGATCAGGTGTCCGAGATGAGCGTGACCAACCAGGCCCTGCTGAACCGGGTGGGGGACATGGTGACCTTGAGCGCCAAGGAAGCGGCCAACCTGGAGAAGAGCTTGGAGAGCATCAAGGAGAAGGACCTGCAGATCCGCCGCATGCAGGATGCGCTGGACAAGAAGGATTCGGTGACCCTGGCCCTGGTGGTGAGCCTGAAGAGCTCCCTGGGCAACCTGAACGACACCGACGTTACCGTGAACGTGGAGAAGAGCGTGGTCTTCATCGAGCTCAGCGATAAGATGCTCTTCAGGAGCGGAAGCACCGAGCTGTCGCCCCGCGCCAAGGAGGTGCTGGGCAAGGTAGCCACCGTGCTCAACGATAAGCCCGACCAGGAGGTGCTGGTGGAAGGACATACCGACAACGTGCCCATCCGCCGCGATTGCATGAAGGACAACTGGGACCTCAGCGCCTCACGCGCCATCGCCATCACCCGGGTGCTGCAGAACGATTATAAGGTGGACCCCGCCCGCATCACCGCCGCTGGACGTAGTGAATACGTGCCCAAGGTTTCCAACGATACCGCGGAGGGGAAGAGCATCAACCGCCGCATACGCATCGTGATCCTGCCCCGGATGGACCAGTTCTACAACATGATCGAGGACGGCCTGAAGAAGGCCAGCGACGCGGAGTAGAAGGGATGCCGGCATATCAGGGCGGGGATGCGATGGCCGCATCCCCGCCCTTTTTTGCGGCCTTTGCCAGCTACATGATACCGCTCCTTTGAACTTCCCATATTGACCGTATCGTGACATCCCGAAGGCTGGCACGCCCGGTACTTTTGCGCTGAAACTCAAGCAGGGCATGAAGTACGAACCGGTGGAGGTGCGCACAGGGATAGCGACGCTGAGACGGGTTGCGCCCGATCTCTTGGAGATCATCTACGGCCCCGGCATCACCTTCCACGCACAGGCAGTGGCCGAGGTGCAGGCCCAAAGGCGGGACTTGATGGGCGATCGGCAGTACGGTACCCTTACCATCATTCCGGGGGATGTGGACTACAACACGGATAGCATGGGCAGGAACCAAAGCGTTGAGGACCAGGCCAAGGACCTCATGGTGGCCAATGCGGTGGTGGTGAAAGCGGAGATGATCGAACTGCTCACCCGCCTTTACCTATCCTATTTCCCGCAGCGCCAAAAAGTGCTGGTGACCACCGATGAAGAGGCTGCCCGGACCTGGTTGTTGGACCAGATGAAGGCTGCGGGCTGCATCGACGGGACCGCGCGCTGAGCGCTCGGCCACGACCGTCCATACGCGGTACCCCCGTGGGGACAACCTTATTGGAAATCGATCCCCGGGTGGTAGCGCCTCACCAGCTTCAAGGTGTTGCGGTCGGTATGGTGCATTTCCTTGCCACCCAAGGCCGCCAGCTTCAGCACCAGGTCCTGTGTGTAGCTGAAGGTGCCGTCGTCGTTGAGCTGGAATGAACCGGCGAAGCTCCGCAGCTCGGTCCGCTCGGAGAGGTATTTGTTTTGCAGGATCCCGTAGTTGGGGTCGCCCGGCGTGGCCTTGAAATGCAGGATCTTGTCATGCGGCCGGGCCACGCCCCCCGCGATGAGCGCAATGCCGCGGCCGAAGACGTTGCAGCGCATGATCGCCCCGGTCTTCTTTTCCCACAACAGATAGCCCACCTCATCATGGAAGGGGTCCATGGCCTCTTCACCATGGCGCCACGCCGTCATCTTGAAGTTCAACCCTTCCAACTCCTGCTGGCCATTCTCCTGCAAGGGGATCGGCTTGAACCACGCCTTCTCAAAGTAACCGGTCTCCGAGGTCTCGTCGTCCTTGTTGTGGTAGGACAGGTCCACGCCCACATTGCCTTCCCATTCGCCCACCAGCCAGGTGAGTGGCCCCAAGCGCATGGGGCCTTGTATCGTGTTTGCCATGGTGGTTCCGGTTAAAGTTGGAGGAAAGGTAACAACCGGCGCCGTGATCGGTTCGCTATCCGAACCGGAACGTGAGGCCGACCTGCCATGCGGTGTGCGACAGGAAGCGGCTCATCCGGGGGGCCGTGGCCGTCCATTCGTCCTGCCCCGTATTGCCAATGGGCAAGGCGCCGGCCTGGGCCAGCTCGCCCAGTACGCGGCTGTCCTCCAGGCCGCTTCCGTTCAACAAGGCGATGCCCATGGGGTCGCCGTGCACTTCCTTGCCGGCAGCAAGGCCCAGGGCATCCTTGTTCAGGGCCTGGGTCATGCCCGCCCACAGCCCCAAGCGGCCTATTTCCAAGCCCGCGCCCAACAGCATCTGCGAGGTGCTGAAGGTGCGCTTGGCACCCTCGTAGGCCACATCCTGCGCGGGATAGAGGTGCGCATTGATGCTGTACCCGCCCTGCATGTTGCGCGTGAAGGCCATGTCCGTCACTTCGTAAGTGTTGCGCGAAAGCACCAGGTCAAGGCCCAAGCCCGCTTCCAGGAAAGGGCGCACCGTGCCGCGCGCCAAATACAGGCGAAGGGGCAGCATCAGCGAGAAACGGTCGGCGTGGGCGCCGGTGGCCCGCACCTGTTTCCAACCGCCCTCGGAAACACCGGCGGCCATCAGGGCGCCCAGCATCGCGGCCCCGTGGGAGAGGTCATCCACCGGCACCAGGTACACATCGCCGTTGCCAGGCTGCGCCACGGACCCCAGGTCGCCCAAGGGCAGGCCCATGGATGGGGCGGTCAATAGGCCGAACCCGACCTTTTGCGGCACCGTTCCGCCCAAGGGCAACCACTGGAACCGGAGGCCAAGGGTGAGGGCCGGCTGATCGTCGCCGCCGCCGTAAGCCAAGTCTACCAACATGCCCCCCTGCTTCTGCCCGAAATAATGGGCGCCCACCGCCCCGATGGTGAACCGCCAGGCGGATGCGCCCGTTGGCGCGTTGGTGTTGGTGGCCGGCAGCGTCGCCAGCGCCTCCTCCTTGACCGGTGCGGGCGCGGGGATCACCATGCGCCACATGCCGTCCACCACGCCCGTGGTGGTGTTGAGCAGCTTCAGCTCCAGGCGCACGCGCTTTTTGTCAACCGCCGCCAAGGTGCCGCTCAGCAACGCTTCCGCCTGCACCAGCTCGCCCAAGGTGAGCGTGCCGTTGCCGTTGACCAGGCCCGATGCACCCAACCGCTGCTCCTCCAGCAACAATCCCAACGCCTCGCGCTCCACCACGCGCACCCCGTTGCCTTGGGCCACCAGCCCGTAAGTGAGCTCGTTGGCCATGCGCTCACCCAATGCGCGAAGCCCGGGATTCTCGGTGGTGAGGCCCGTTACGGCCACACTCGAGTAGCCGTCGGCGGCCAAGCGGGCAACGACCTGGGACGAAAGGGAGAAAAGGCTGTCCCTGAAGGCCTGTTGGGCCTGGGTGGCGAGGGTGGCGCCTGATAGGAGCAGAAGAATAAAGAAGCGCATGGGGCGAGGTTTCCATGCGCGCATCCAAGCATCGGGCCAAAGATGGTTGCACACCGCTAGGATGGGGCCTCACCGGAAGTCCGCCGATCCACCCGTGGGACATGTCCCGCGTAGCGGGGTCGGATGGGGTAGGAGGTTCAGAACCCGCCTCCGCCCGGGCCGGCCGTGGAGTTTTCCGGATGCAGCAGGGCATCCAAGGCCTGTTCGGTGGGTACCAGCACCTTGCGGGCCTTGCTGCCTTCGAAGGCACCGAGGATGCCGGCGGCCTCCAGCTGGTCCACGATGCGCCCGGCCCGGTTGTAGCCCAGCTTCAGCTTGCGCTGGATCAGGCTGGTGCTGCCCTGTTGGGTTTGCACCACCACGCGCGCGGCCTCCTCGAACATGCTGTCGCGGTCCCCCAGGTCCATGTCGCCGCCACCGTCGCCTTCCTCGGTGGGCACCTCGGGCAGCAGCAGGGCATCGGGATAGCCGCGCTGGCCGCCGATGAATTCGGTGATGGCCTCCACCTCGGGCGTGTCCACGAAGGCGCACTGGATCCGGATCAGGTCGTTGCCCGTGCTCAACAGCATGTCGCCCCGGCCGATCAGCTGGTCGGCACCGCCCGCGTCGAGGATGGTGCGGCTGTCGATCTTGCTGGTGACCCGGAAGGCGATGCGCGCCGGGAAGTTGGCCTTGATGGTGCCCGTGATGATGTTCACGCTGGGGCGCTGCGTGGCGATGATCAGGTGGATGCCGATGGCCCGTGCAAGCTGCGCCAAACGGGCGATCGGTGTCTCCACCTCCCGGCCAGCGGTCATGATCAGGTCCGCGAACTCGTCCACCACCAGCACGATGTAGGGCAGGAAGCGGTGCCCGTACTCCGGGTTCAGCCGCCGCCCCACGAACTTGGCATTGTATTCCTTGATGTTGCGCACGCCCGCATCCTTCAGCAGCTCGTAGCGCTCGTCCATCTCGATGCAAAGGCTGTTCAGCGTGGCCACCACCTTCTTGGTGTCGGTGATGATGGCCTCGCCCTCGCCCGGCAGCTTGGCCAGGAAGTGCCGCTCGATCTTGTTGAACAGGGTGAGTTCCACCTTCTTCGGGTCCACCAGCACGAACTTGATCTGGCTGGGGTGCTTCTTGTAGAGCAGGCTCACCAGGATGGCGTTCAGCCCCACGGATTTCCCTTGGCCCGTGGCACCCGCCATCAGCAGGTGCGGCATCTTGGACAGGTCGGTCACGAAGGTTTCGTTGCTGATGGTCTTGCCCAACACGATCGGCAGGTCCGCCGTGCTGTTCTGGAATTTCTCGCTGGCCACCACCGTGCGCATGCTCACCACCTGGGGCTTGCTGTTGGGCACCTCGATGCCGATGGTGCCCTTGCCCGGGATGGGCGCTATGATGCGGATGCCCAACGCGGCCAAGCTCAATGCGATGTCGTCCTCCAGGTTCTTGATCTTGCTGATCCGCACACCGGCCTGCGGCACGATCTCGTACAAGGTGACCGTGGGCCCGATGGTGGCCTTGATCTTGTCGATGCCGATGTTGTAGTTGTTGAGCGTGGTGACGATCTTGTTCTTGTTCTCTTCCAGCTCTTCCTTGGTAACGGTGAGTTCACCGGTGCTGTGCTCAGCCAACAGGTCCAAGGTGGGCCCCACGTAGCTGCCCAGCTCCAAGGTGGGGTCGAACGGGCCGAACTCGGTGAGCTTGCGTTCGATCTCCGCCTCGGTGAGGGCGTCGTCGCCCACGGCGGCCTCCACGCTGAAGCCGTTGATCTCTTCCGTGATGCTTCCAGGATCGAATACGGCTGTCACGGGGGGAGGGACGGGAAGTGCTTCCGACGGCTCCTCTTCCGCCAATACGGTTTCTTCCTCTTCTTCCACCTCTTCCTCCACCTCCTCCTCCAAGGATTCCAATTCGCTCCCTTCCACTTCCTCTTCCTCGTCCACGGGCTCTTCCGTGGCCTCTTCCTCTTCCACGGCCACCTCCGCTTCCTCCGTTTCCCACGGGGCCTCGTCCGCTTTTATCCGGTTCCTGCGGATTGAGGCTGCTACGTCGCCGCCCTCTTCCGTTTCATCTGCGGGGGCCGGGCGGCGCTTGAAAAGGTCGGCCACCCAGCTAAGCGGGGGGTTGAAGGTGTACACGGTGAAGGCGATGGCGGCGAACACGATGGTGGCCCCGGCACCGAAGGAACCCAGCCAAGCGGTAAGGTGGTTGTTGATGGCGTAGCCGATGCCGCCGCCCATGATCTGCCATCCGCCTTGCGGGAACAGGAACCCGAACAGCGTGGGCAGCCAGAACAGGGCCATCAGGGTCCAGCGGAAGGTCTTGGCCGCCGGCAGGAGCCAGAACCCCAAGGCCATCCGTATGCCGGCGAGGAAGGCCCACAGCACGAACGAGAAGGCCGCCACCCCGAACCAGATGAAGATAAAGCGGTGGCTGAGCAGGGCGCCGAACTTGCCCATCCAGTTCTCCACCCGCACGTCGGGGCTGAAGATCTCGCCCCAGGAGCGGCTCATCAGGTCCTGGTCCATCCGCCAGGTGAACAGGTAGCTGGTGAAGGCGGTAACGGCGAAGAGGGAGCCCAATACCAGGAACAAGCCGGTCAGCTTGTGTACGCGCTCATCGCCGAGGAAGGCGCGGAAGCGGGTCAGCCGGCCCTCGCCGTCGGCGGCGGAGGTGCGTGCGGATTTCTTGGAGGCCCGCTTGGAGGGGCGTTCATCCTCCTTGGGTTCCCGCAATTTGTTCTTTCGTTCGTTGGCCAAAAGCGAAAAGGTTTGCCTTGGTGCCAAGGCGTTGGTATGCCGGATCGGGGACGGGCCAAGGGGCCGTCCCCATCGAAGCAAAACTACCGGCACGCCAAGGCACAACGCCTTTCCTGCGGGGCCTATTATCAACAATGCGGTGTGATAGCGCGGCTTGTGCCCGCGCAGCCGATGGTCACCGGCTGAAGGTGCCCAGTACCTCGTCCAGCTGGTGGTACAGCACTTCCGGCGTTACCTGCTGATAGTCAGGCCGTGTGCTGAACTTGTCGGAGGCCACGGCCCCCATCTTCACGGAGGCCGCCTCCAAACGCATGCGTATGTTGTGCTGCACCAATTCGTAGCGCATCAGCACACCGGGCACCTCGCTGTAGGGGCCATACCAGTTGGGCGTCTCCAAGGCCAGGTCTTCCGTGTACCACACTTCAACCTCGGGCGCGGAAATGTCGTCGTAGAGCAGGTAGGCCTGCCTGCAAGGCAGCCCCGCAATGGTGTCGCGCGCCAAGGTGTGCACCACCGCCAGCGTGGGCCGGGCCTTGCCTAGGTTGGCCAGGTCACGGGGCTTGAATTCGGCCACCAGGCTGTTGCCCATCACGCTCATGTGGTAGTCCACCACCTGCGAAGGCGTGTTCACCACCATGCTCGTTTTGAAGATGCCCATGGCCGCATTCAGCTCAAAGGCTTGATGGTCCCGGTTGAATGAGAGGGTGGCCTTTTCCGGCAGCATGTCCGCCATCAGGCCGTTGGGGTCCAGGTCGGGAAAAGACATCGCATATTCGATGATGCCTTCATCGCCCTTGAGGTTCAGCATGGATTGCGAACAGCTTGTGGTGAACGCGCACAAGACCAAGGCGAGGGGTACGATGGCAGGTGGGGGGCGCATGGTCGGTTAGTGCCCCCTGCTACGTGGCCCCGCCCCGTTTCGTTGCGTCACGGGAGCAGCTTATCGGGTGAAGGACCTTGTTAATCGGGATACATTGCCCCGTTCGTCGGTCACTTCCAGTTCGAAGGTGTGGCTGCCGGGCCGGTCGCTGTAGCGGTCGAAGGTGTGCTCCAAGGTGTTGGTCTTGGGCTCGTATTCCATCAGGATCCATTGGCCGTCCAGCTTGGCCACCCACTGGTCGATGCCCGACAGGTTGTCCGTCACCTTCACCTTGAAGTTTTTGCGCCCCTTCATGTCAGGTTGCAGCCCTATGGGCGACAGGACGGGCGGCACGGTGTCGGCCAGCACGGCATAGGGCCCCAAGGTTTTGATGCTGGCGGTTATCCGGCCGTCGGCGCTGGTGCCGCCCTCGGCCACCCATTTGCCTCCCGCCCGGCGGGCCACCAGCAGCTTGGGCAGTAGCGCGGCGGGCAGGTCGGCCGGAAGGTCGATGGTGAGCTCGCCCGCCAACTGCAGCGGGGTGTAGAGGTCCTGGATGGTGAAAAGCGGGCTGTAGGCACCGATGGGGGCGGGCGAGGCCCCCGTGGTCAGCCAGGTATCCTCGTACAGCGCATGGGGCGGCAGCTGGAAGCGCATGCCCGGCAGCGTAACGGTGGCGGCCTGGTCGTACGCCAACTGCTGGCCACGCGGCTTGGCCGAGGGCCAGGCCGCCACCTGCGCATCCGTGGCCCCCTGAAGGGCGAAGGTGAGCGTGGAACGATTGCCCGAGGCGTCCGTGGCCACCACCTCCACCTGGCGTGACAACCCCGGTTCCAAGGTGATCAGCCCGGGGGACTTGGCGGGTGTGTACACGCCCAGCCGGTTGTTGGGCAGCTTGTAGCAGCGGTTGTAGTGCAGGCTCTTTTCCTTGAACAGGCCATAGTCCATGTAGGCATTGGCATAGCGCTGCAGCCCGAAGTCGGCCTCATCCAAGGCGATGTCGCACACGCTTTGCCCGTCCACCAGCACGCTCAAGCGCCTGATGCCGCAGGTGTTCTGGCTGTTGCTGTACCGGTCGATCACGTTCACCGACAAGCCCACCGTACCCCATCCGGCCGGGTTGCTGCCGGCCTTCAGCACGTAAGTGCTGTCGTTTACCGGTACCACGGCGTACCCCATGGCCCCGGCAGGATAGGGGGCGGCCTTGGAGTTGGTGTCAAGGGCCTCGATGCGAAGCCCCCGGAAGGTGGGCGGCATCTTGTCCAAGGTTTGGATGCCATACCGCTCGGGATCCAGCGCATGTTGGTCGGCCGTGCGCCGTACCTCGTAGTGCAGGTGGGGGGCGGTGGAGCCGCCCGTGTTGCCGCTGTAGGCAATCACATCGCCTTGGTTCACAGGGAGTTCCCACCTTTGGAAATACTTGTCCACGCTGAAGCTGCGCGAACTGTACTGGAGGTCGAGCACCGCTGCGGCCAGGGTGCCGTGCAAGCGGTCCAAATGGCCGTATACGGTGGTGTAGCCGGAGGGGTGGTCGATGTATACGGCCTTGCCATATCCCCAAGGACTGATCTTGATCCGGCTCACCCAGCCATCGCCGGTGGCTTTCACCGGCTGGCCTACCCGGCCGTTGGTCTTCAGGTCCAATCCCGAATGGAAGTGGTTGGAACGCAGCTCCATAAAGTTGCCCGCCACCTCCACGGGCAGGTCCATGGGATGGCCCAGCGACGGTGTTTGCCCCTGGGTCTTTTGGGGCACTAATGCGAGGGTCAACGCACTGGCCAACAGTGCAATACGTAGGTTCACTTGAGGGTGGTGCTTTAAGAGGTCGTGCCCGGCCCCGAAGTGGCCTGTGAAGCGGGCAGACCGGTTTTCGGGGTGCAAGCTATCGGCGTATCGGCGGCGAAGCGGTTGCATGGGGGGCGGTTGATGAACAATGGGACGTGTAAACAAACAGCGTGCTACAAGGCTGAGGCCCATTATCTTTGGCCTCGGACCATAACGGACTTTTGCCCGGGACATGGAAGGATTGCTTGAGCGCATAGGTGCTGCACGTGCCCGATTGAGGCAGTTGATGGCGGAGCGTGCGCGGCTAACTGCTGCCGTAGGGGCCTTGGAGGCCCGTGCCCAAGAGGGCGGGCGGGAGCAGGAGGTGCTCAAGGCCCGGATCAAGGAACTGGAGCAGGAGAACGAGGTTCTTCGTACCGCATTGGCCTCTGCGAAGGAGCCGGAGCGGGGCGGAGCAAAGGAAACGATCGACGAACTGGTGAAAGAGATCGATCAGTGCTTGGCATTGTTGCACGATGAAAAGCAAGATCGCTGACGCCATGGAAGAGAAATCGATACGGATTGAATTGGCCGGAAGGGCATACCCCCTCACCATCCATGCGGAGGAAGAGGAGAATGTCCGAACGGCTGCCAAGGAGATCAATGACAGCATCGACCGCTTGAAGGCGAGCTACCCGCTTACCGACAAGCAGGACCTGTTGGCCATGGCCGCGCTGGAGGTAAGCACCCGCGCGCTCAACGTGGCCAAGGCATCGTCGCCCGGCATGGAACAACCCGTGCTGGATGAACTCGAAGGATTGCTGAATGATCTGCGGGGCTGATCCGCCTTTGTGCCACGAAGCACCCATGGTCCACTGAACCAACCCAAAAACAGTGGAAATGAATTTTGATCTCATTGCAACGGTGGTCGGCCTCCTATCCGGCCTGGTGGTAGGGGGCGGCATCGTGTACCTGGTGCTCAACAACATCATGAAGAAGCGCAGCTCGGGCATCCTGCGCAAGGCCGAGGCCGAAGGAGAGGCCATCAAGAAGGAAAAGATCTTGCAGGCCAAGGAGAAGTTCCTCCAAATGAAGGAAGAACACGAAACGGAGGCCCGCGAACGCGAAAAGCGGTTGCAGCAAGGCCAAGAGAAGCACCGCCAACGCGAACAGCAGCTCAGCCGACAACAGCAGGAACTGGCCCAGAAGGAGAAAAGCGTGGAAGCCATCCGCCAAGAGCTGGAACAGCGGGGCCAAGGCATGGAGATGCGGCGGCAGGAACTGGAGAAGGCCCACGAGAAGCAAGTGGCCCAGCTGGAGCGGATCTCCGGAGTGAGCGCCGCAGAGGCTAAAAAGGAGCTGATGGACTCCCTCCAGGACGAGGCCCGCACCAACGCCATGGCCCTCGTGAAGGACGTGGTGGACGAGGCCAAGCTCACGGCCAACAAGGAGGCCAAGCGCATCATCATCCAAACCATCCAGCGGGTGGCCACCGAGCATGCCGTGGAAAATGCCGTCAGCACCTTCCACATCGAGAACGACGAGTTCAAGGGACGCATCATCGGCCGTGAAGGCCGCAACATCAGGGCCTTGGAAGAGGCCACCGGCGTGGAGATCGTGGTGGACGATACCCCCGGGGCCATCATCCTTAGCTGCTTCGACCCCGTGCGCCGCGAAATGGCCCGACTGGCCCTGCACCAGCTGGTGAAGGACGGCCGCATCCATCCCGGCCGCATCGAGGAGATCGTGGCCAAGACCAAGAAGCATCTGGAGGAGGAGATCCTCGAGATCGGCAAGCGCACCTGCATCGACCTGGGCATCCACGGCCTGCACAACGAACTGATCCGCATGGTGGGCCGCATGCGGTACCGCAGCAGTTATGGCCAGAACCTGTTGCAGCACAGCCGCGAAACCGCCAACCTGTGCGCCATCATGGCCGCCGAACTGGGCCTGAACGTGAAGGCCGCCAAACGCGCGGGGCTGCTGCACGATATCGGCAAGGTGCCCGATGACGAGCCCGAACTGCCGCACGCCCTGCTGGGCATGAAGCTGGCCGAGAAGTACGGCGAGAAGCCCGACGTGGTCAACGCCATCGGCGCCCACCACGACGAGATCGAGATGACCAGCCTGATCGCCCCTATCGTGCAGGCCTGCGATGCCATCAGCGGGGCACGCCCAGGCGCACGCCGGGAGGCCGTGGAGCAGTACATCAAGCGGCTGAAGGACCTCGAAAGCATCGCCATGAGCTACAACGGGGTCTCGAAGGCATACGCCATCCAAGCAGGCAGGGAACTGCGCGTGATGGTGGAGAGCGAGCGCGTGAGCGACGCCGAGGCGGACAGCATCAGCATGAACATCGCGGACAGGATCCAAAACGAAATGACCTATCCCGGCCAAGTCAAGGTGGTCGTGATCAGGGAAAAACGCTCCATGGCCGTGGCGAAATAGAGTGATGCCCCTACGTAGTTGCTCCACTATCCTCGTCACTGGCGGTGCGGGGTTCATCGGCTCACACGTCTGCGAAGACCTCTTGGTCCAGGGACACACGGTACGGTGCCTGGACAACTTGGCTACGGGCAAGGAGGACCAAATGGCGCAGCTGGCGCACCAGGGACGGTTCTCGTTCATCCGCGGGGATATCAGCGATCGGCAGGCCGTGGCAAAGGCCATGACCGGCGTGGAGGCGGTGGTGCATCTGGCCGCCCTCGGCAGCGTGCCCCGTTCCATCGCCCTGCCCATGGACAGTGAACGGGCCAACCTCACCGGGTTCCTCGTGCTGCTGGAGGCCGCATGGGCCCAGAGCGTGAAACGGGTGGTGTATGCCAGCAGCAGCAGCGTGTATGGCGATAGCATCACCCTGCCCAAAAAGGAGGGGGGCGAAGGCCATCCGCTTTCACCCTATGCCGTCACCAAGGCCATGGACGAGGTGTACGCGGGGCTTTACAAGCGCCTGTTCGGGCTGGAGACCATCGGCCTGCGCTTCTTCAACATCTTCGGCGAACGCCAAGATCCCGAGGGGGCCTATGCCGCGGCAATCCCCAGATTCATCCGTGCCCTGCTGCGGCACGAGCCGCCGGTGATCCATGGCGACGGACTGCAAACGCGCGACTTCACCTACGTGAAGAATGCGGTGCAGGCCGTGGTGGCCGCCTTGGACGCGCCCGCCTCCCTGGGCGGTGAGGTGTTCAACATCGCCTGCGGGGACCGATGCAACCTGCTGGAGCTGTTGCACAAGATGCAGGAGCGGTTGGTGCGGATCGATCCGGCCATTGCTGGGGTGAAGCCCGAGCACGGCCCCGAGCGCAAGGGCGACGTGCGCGATTCCCTGGCCGACATCTCCAAGGCGCGTGAACAGCTGGGCTACCGGCCGCGTTTCAGCTTGGACGAGGGGCTGGACAGGGCTGTGCCGTGGTATGCGGAGAATTGGAAGTGAATTTGGTGGGGAGAGGAGAAGGAGGTGAAGAGGTGAAGGAGAGAAGAAGAGAAGAAGAGAAGAAGAGAAGAAGAGAAGGAAGAAGAGAAGAAGAGAAGAAGAGAAGAAGAGAAGAAGAGAAGGAAGGAGAGAAGGAGAGAAGGAGAGAAGCGGAGAAGGAGGGGAGCGCAGAAGAAAAGGAGATCGATGACAATGGCAACTGAAAAGAAAACCCTGGTGCTGGGGGCCAGCATGAAGGAGGATCGCTATTCCAACAAGGCCATCCGCGACCTGCGTCAGCATGGCCATCCCGTGGTGGCCGTGGGCCTGCGGGAAGGAGAGGTGCTGGATGTGCCCATCGTGAAGGACATTCCGGCCGGCACCGTGGTGGACACGGTGACCATATACCTGGGCGAGAAGAACCAGAACGTGTGGGAGGATCGGGTGCTGGCGCTGAAACCGAAGCGCATCATCTTCAACCCCGGCGCGGAAAATCCTGCTTTCGAAAAGAAGGCTGAGGCTGCCGGTATCGAGGTGTTGGAGGCCTGCACCTTGGTGATGCTGCGCACCGGGCAGTTCTGACCCCGCCGTTCGTGGAAGATCCAACTGCTCGCGGGTCCCGGCCCGCAAGGGCAGGAACGGAGCGGCTACCTTGGCCGCCCATAAAAAAACAAGAGCAACAACATGGAATTTCGGGGGGGAGAGCACCTCATAGGAGGGGTGCCGGCATTGGCTATTGCGGAACAGGCCGGTACACCGGTGTATGTGTATGATGCCCAAGTGATCGACCGCCAGGTGGAGCGGTTGCGAAAAGCCTTCGAGGGCACACCGGCGCGGTTCATGTACGCCTGCAAGGCGCTCACCAACCAGGCCGTGCTGAAGCACATGCGCGAACAAGGGGTGGGGCTCGACACGGTGAGCATCATGGAGGTGGAGCTGGGGCTGAAGGCCGGCTTCAAGCCAAGGGAGATCCTGTTCACCCCCAACATGGTGCCCTTTGGGGAGTATGGGAAGGCCGTGGAACTGGGCGTGCATATCAACATCGACAGCATCCCCATGCTGGAGCGGTTCGGCAACGCCTATGGTGGCAGCGTCCCGGTCTTTATCCGCATCAACCCGCATATCATGGCCGGGGGCAACGAGCGCATAAGCACCGGGCACATCGATAGCAAGTTCGGCATCAGCATCCACCAGATGCGGCATGTGGAACGCATCGTGAAGGCCAATGGCTTGCGCGTGGAGGGCCTGCACATGCACACGGGCAGCGACATCCTCGACACAGGCGTGTTCCTGCAGGCCGCCGAGGTCCTGCTCTCCACCGCAGAGGACTTCCCCCACCTGCGTTACCTCGATTTCGGCAGCGGGTTCAAGGTGCCCTACAAGCCCAACGACATGGCCACCGATGTGGAAGAGCTGGGCCGGGCACTGGGTCGGCGCATTCAAGAGTTCAACGCCACACGGGAGCAACCGGTGGAGCTGTGGTTCGAGCCGGGCAAGTTCCTGGTGAGCGAGGCCGGCGTGCTGCTGGTATCGGTCTCGCTGGTGAAGCAGACCACCGCCACGGTGTTTGCCGGGGTGAACAGCGGCCTCAACCACCTGATCCGCCCCATGCTCTATGGCAGCCACCACGAGATCGTGAACGTGAGCCACCCCAACGGCGCGAAGCGCATCTACACGGTGGTGGGCTACATCTGCGAGACCGACACCTTCGCGTGGGACCGCCAACTACCCGAGGTCCAGGAAGGGGATGTGCTGGCCTTCCTGAATGCCGGGGCCTACGGCTTCAGCATGGCCAGCAACTACAACTCCAGGCTGCGCCCGGCCGAAGTACTGGTGAAGGACGAGCGCGCCCTGTTGGTGCGCCGCCGCGAGACGTTGGAGGACCTGCTGGCCCTGCAAGGCGAAAGCGAGCTTATAGGCGCCCCAATTCCCGCTTGATCGCGGCGCAGCCCAGCCGCACCTCCTCCTCGCTGATCACCAGCGGCGGCGCGATGCGGAAGGCCGTGGGGCAGCTCAGGAACCAGAAGCCCAAAACGCCCTGCTCCAGGCAGCCGTGTACCACGCGCTGCACCTTGTCGGCGTCGCCTAGCTCCACGGCCAGCATCAGACCGGTGCCGCGCACCTCCTGAATGGCCGGGTGGACCAGCAGTTCCTTGAAGAGCTCGCCCATGCGGTGTGCGTTCTCCTCCAACTTTTCCGTGATCAGCACCTCCAGTGCTGCCAACCCCGCCGCGCAGGCCACCGGGTGGCCGCCGAAAGTGGTGATGTGCCCCAGCACGGGGTCACGGGTCAGCAGCGCCATGTGTTCATGTGAACTCACGAAAGCCCCCATGGGCATGCCCCCGCCGATGGCCTTGCCCAGCACCAGGATGTCCGGCACCACGCCGAAATGCTCGAAGGCAAAGCGTTTGCCCGTGCGCCCGAAGCCGGTCTGCACCTCGTCGAAGATGAGCATGGCGCCCACTTCCGTGCAGCGTGCCCGCAGGGCCTCCATCCAAGCTTGGTCCGGCACGCGGATGCCCGCATCCCCTTGGATCGGCTCCACGATCACGGCGGCGCACTGTTCATCAATGCGCTCCAGCTCGGCCATGGAATTGAAGGTGATGAAGTGCACGTCCGGCAGGAGCGGGCGGTTGCGGTAGCGCTTTTCCTCGTTGCCGGTGATGCTGAGCGAGCCGTGCGTGCTGCCGTGGTAGCTCTTGTGGCAGGCCACCAGCCGGGTGCGGCCGGTGATGCGCTTGGCCAGTTTCATGGCCGCCTCGTTGGCCTCGGTGCCGCTGTTCACGAAGTAGGTGCAGTCCAAGCCCGTGGGTAGCACAGATGCCAAGCGCTCCGCGTATTGCACCTGCGGCGTTTGGATGAACTCGCCGTAGGGGATCACGTGCAGGTATTGGTCCGTCTGCTCCTTGATGGCCTGCACCACCTGCGGGTGGCGGTGCCCCACGTTGTTCACGGCCAGTCCGGCCACCAGGTCCAGGTAGCGCTTGCCGTCGCGGGTGTGGATCCAGCAACCTTCGGCCTTCACCACGTCCAGTGCCAGCGGGTGCGGGCTGGTCTGGGCCAGGTCCTGCTCAAAAACGGTCTTCAGATCGGACATGGGGCAAAGGTCGCGCTCAGCCATGGGATTGAAGATGATCCCGGAAGCGGATCGTGCCTCGGGCGTGTGCGGCAAGGGGTCAATCGTCCTCCGGCCCGAAGATGTCGTCCTCGCCGAACGTTGGGCCCTCATCGTCGTAGCCCAGGTCGCCGATGATGTCGTCGCCGGGATTCACGCCCGGCGGGTTGAACAGGCCCCAGTCATCGGCGATGAAGCGGTTTATGTTGAAGGCTTGCACCCAGTCCACGAAGAGCTTGCGGAACTCCTCCACTTCCCCGCGCAGAAGGTCGAAGTAGGGCTGCTCATCGTAGCCGAACATTTCCAGCCCCCGCAAGCCGACGATCAATTCGCGGGCGGCCTTGCGGATCAAGGTGGCGTTCTCCATGCGGATGTCGTACAGGTCACCGCCTTCCGCCCCGGCGATCTTTGCCGGAATAAGGATGGAAGCCCCGTACAAGTCGTCCATCTGGTGTTTCAAGGCCTCCCGTTTGTAGTGCGCGTCATCCTTATCCCCGAACACGTCGTTCTTTTCCTCTTCTTCATCCGAGACCATCTCGTCGGTGAGCTTCATGTCGGGCGCGGCATCCAGGATGTGCCGGACCAGCACGCGGATCTCCTCCGCCTTCCTCATCAAGGGCACCGCCTGGGGCAGCTTGAAGCGATCTTCCAACCGGTCGTGCATGGCCTATGGGTTCAACTCTTGGTGCAAGGTACGATCAGCGGGGCGTTGGGTGAAGTTCGATCCGCTGTCAGTCCGAGCGCAGCCGAAGCCTCACCGGGCCAGCACCGCCTTCGTCGCCTTCACCACGTCCGGCACGTCCAGTCCGTACTTCTTCAAAAGCTGCTCGGGTGTGCCGCTTTCGCCAAAGGAGTCGTTCACGGCCACGTATTCCTGCGGGGTGGGTAGCTGGCGGGCCAGCAACTGTGCGATACTGTCGCCCAGGCCCCCGTAGCGGCTGTGCTCCTCGCAGGTCACCACGCGGCCCGTCTTCCGCACGGACTTCAACACGGCCTCCTCATCCAACGGCTTGATGGTATGGACGTTGATCACTTCGGCGGAAATGCCTTCCTTCTCCAGTTCGGCCGCGGCCTGCAATGCGTTCCACACCAGGTGGCCGCAGGCGAAGATGCTGACGTCGCTGCCCTCGGTGAGCACTTGCGCCTTGCCGATCTCGAACGGCAGGTCGGCGGGGATGAACACCGGCCACTTCGGGCGGCCGAAGCGCAGGTACACCGGCCCCTCATGGTCGGCGATGGCGATGGTGGCCTGCTTGGTCTGGTTGAAGTCGCAGGGCACGATCACCGTCATGCCGGGCAGCATCTTCATCAGGCCGATGTCCTCCAGGATCTGGTGCGTGGCACCGTCCTCGCCCAAGGTGAGGCCCGCATGGCTGGCGCAGATCTTCACGTTCTTGCCGGAGTAGGCGATGCTTTGGCGCACCTGGTCGTACACGCGGCCCGTGCTGAAGTTGGCGAAGGTGCCGGTGTAGGGGATCTTGCCGCCGATGGTGAGGCCCGCGGCCATGCCCATCATGTTCGCCTCGGCGATGCCCACTTGGATGAAGCGTTCGGGGAAAGCCGCGGCGAAGGCGTCCATCTTCAGCGAGCCGGTGAGGTCGGCGCAGAGCGCCACCACGCGGTCGTCGGCCTGGCCGATCTCCAGCAAGCCTTCGCCGAAGCCGCTGCGGGTGTCTTTTTTGTCGAGTACGGGATAAGTTGTCATGGGTGTGGGGAGAGGTGGAGGTGGGAAGGGTGATGTGGGTAATGGGGGTAATGGAGGTAATGGAGGCAAGGCGGGTATGGGGAGCTACGAGCCGTGAGCGTGGCGTTGTTTCAGGTTTTCCTAGAGTTCAACATTGATGGCCCTTCCGCCGATGATAGTAAAGTCCTTGACCACGGAGAAGGCGGTTTCGCGGGATTCGGCGGGCCGCTGGATCACGCAGTAGTCACCGGGCTGGAGCTTGAACTGGTTGCGGGGTTGGCGCGGGTCCAGGTCCACCACCCATTCCAGCTCGTTGCCCTTCTTGAGGTAGATGCCGCCGGGGCCCGCCTTGGCTGCGATGATGTTCACTACCCCGCTGCGTGGTATGCCCACCGGCGTGGTCTTGCCCTGGCTGATCAGCACGTCCGGGACCAGCACCCGGGGCAGGGTGAGCACCTCCAGGTCGTAGGTGCCGGTGCGGTACAGCTGGCTGGTGTTCATGGGCTGGGCGTTCAGCGTGGCGCTTTCGCCCTTGCGGCGCACGATGCACGCCACGGGGATCTCCGCCGTGACGGCCCCTTCGGTGCGCAGTTCCAGGGTGCCCTGCCCGGCCACCAGCGCCACCACGTTGTTGCGCCCCGGTTCGATGGTGACGTTCTCCTTCACGCTCGGTGGCACGGTGTGCGCCACGATGCGGTAGGTGTACACCGGGTCAATGCTGAGTGTGTCCGGCACGCCGCGCAGGTTCATGGTGTGCACGAAGTTGTAGCGGGCCTCGCCGGTGCGCTGGTCGTAGAAGGTGACGGGCACGTCGGTTTCCGTGGGCTTGCTGTCATCGGTGAGCAGCAAGAGTTGGGTGGTGGTGTTGCTCAGGGCCTGTTCCACCACCACGCGCATCACGCGGTCGAAGTTTTCCGGAGTGTCGGCGTCGTAGTAATTGCCCACGCACTTCAGGTTGTACTGGTTGGCCTCGTCGATGCCGATGCCGATGACGAAGGGCTTTAGTATGATGCCCTTGGCCTGCAGGGCGCGGCTCACCGCGCAGGGGTCCTCGTCGCAGGCCTCGATGCCGTCGGTGATGAGGATGATGACGTTGCGGGCCCTGCTGTCGGGAAAGTCGCCGGCGGCCTTCTCCAAGGAGCGCGCGATGGGCGTGGTGCCCAAGCAGCGTATCTCGTTCATCCGGTTGCGGATGGCCGGGGCCGTGTTTTTCCCAAAGGGCACTTCCAGCCGGGTGTCGTCGCAGTCCTGTTTGCCGGGCTCAATGCGCGTTTGGTGGCCGTACACACGCAGGGCCAGTTCCACATTGGGCAAGGGCTCCAACGATTGCAGCGAGGAGGAGAGCACCCGCCGGGCCACGGTGATGCGCGGTTCGTTGCCCCAAAAGGCGTTCATGCTGTTGCTGGCATCCAGCACGAACAGGATGCGCGTAAGCTGCGGCACATCGTCCTTGGCCTGGCCTCGCACCGGGCCCGACAGGCCCATGCAAGAGGCCACCAGGCCAGCCATGGCGAGGAAGCGGCCGATGACGGCCAAGGGAAGGGCAGGGCGGGGCATCCTTTTCTTCATAACGCGGGATGACGCAAAACCGTGCCGCATTTGGATGTGTCGCCCACCGCTCAATAGTCGCCCAAGGTCTCGGGCAGCTGTTTCATGGCCAGGTTGAACTGTTCGTCGTTGGGGGCCACGCCGTGCCATTTGTGGGTGCCTTCCATGAAATCGACGCCCTTGCCCATTTCGGTGTGCATCAGGATCATCACGGGCTTGCCTTTGCCGGTGCGCCGCTTGGCCTCTTCCAGCCCGTTGAGCACGCTGGGCATGTCGTTGCCCTGCATCGCCAGCACGTCCCAGCCGAAGGCGGTCCACTTGGCGTGCAGGTCGCCCAAGGGCATCACGTCGTCCACGTCGCCGTCGATCTGGCGGCCGTTGTAGTCGATGGTGGAGATCAGGTTGTCCACCTTCTTGCCGGCGGCGGCGATGGCGGCCTCCCAGATCTGGCCCTCCTGGAGCTCGCCGTCGCCGTGCAGCGAATACACCAGCATGGGGTCGCCGTTGAGCTTTTTGGCCATGGCCGCGCCGATGGCCACGCTGAGCCCTTGGCCGAGCGAGCCGCTGGCCACGCGCACGCCGGGCAGCCCTTCGTGCGTGGTGGGGTGCCCCTGCAGGCGCGTGTTCAGGCGGCGGAAGGTGGCCAGCTCCTCCAGCGGGAAGTAACCGCTGCGGGCCAGCACACTGTAGAAGAGCGGGCTGATGTGCCCGTTGCTGAGGAAGAACAGGTCTTCGCCGATGCCGTCCATGGTGAAATGCTCCGGGTCGTGGCGCAGCACGTGGAAGTACAGGGCCACCAGGTAGTCGGTGCATCCCAATGAGCCGCCGGGGTGGCCGCTTTGCACGGCGTGCACCATGCGCAGGATGTCGCGCCGCACTTGGCTGGCAATGGAACGGAGCTTCTGGATGGAAGCCTGGCGGGCTTCGGCCTCTTGGATGGTGGTCATTATGGGGCTATCGGACGGTGCTGCCCGCGAAGGTATCCCGCCCGGACGTGGTTATGGGGGAACGTGGATAAGTCGGGGGTTTTGTGGGATCTTCGGGGAGGCCGGGCCATTGCTTTCAACCGGGGCACGGGTGCGCCACGAAGAGGCGCTGCGGGCCGACAGGACAGGTGGTGGATGGTGCCCTGCGGGAGGCCATGCAGAGCAACGTAAGCGTCCGGTGAACTACCTCCCGGTGGTTGGCGCTATTTTGCTAATGGCTG
>DAOKZW010000044.1:0-26351 GCA_035325445.1 Flavobacteriales bacterium | reverse complement strand
GGGATCTGTACGCTTCGTTTTGATCACAGTTGTACGCTTCGTTTGGGCGTTTATACAAGCCAGCGATGGCCATCTCCATGTTGCCGTCGCGCTTGTGTTCCAAGGCGATGGCATAGCGCAGGAATTTGTCGCCGGGCTCCTCCTGGAGCATGGCTTGGAGCTGGTCCAATCGGGCGCTGGGCATGCGTGGGGCGTGGGGTGCCGAAGGTAGCAAAGGGCGGGGCAGGCCGGTGGAACTTGAGCGGGCGCGGGACGTATGAACGTACGATCGCGCCGAAGCCCCCGAAGATGAAAGCTCCTCCTTGCACCCTGTTGGCCCTCAACCTGCTGGTGGTGGGGGCGCTGGGCTTGGCCAAGCCATACGAGGCCGCGGCGGTGTTCTTCCCATTGGGCTACCTCTTCCTGCTGGCGGACGTGCGCCACGTGTACAACGGGCTGCAGTTCGGGGTCGCCTTCGTGTCAGCCCTGCTGCTGGGCGTTTCCTTGGACCTCGCGGGCGGCATCTTCCCGTGGCTGTCCTCGGCCATGATGCTGCTCCTGTGCGCGATGTGGTTGCGGAGGATCGCCTTCCGCCACTTCGGCCGCACGCGTTCATTGTGGTTGGAGCCCTTGCTACTGGCGTCGTCCGCGGCGTTGGTGGCCGCTGCGCTGGTGCAGGGACATTTGGCGTTCTGGAAGTTGGTGCTGTTGGCCCCGCTCTTCGGCGTGGCCCTGTACGTTGCGGGCAACCGCTTGCGGCGTGGCTGGCGGATGCGGGGCATGGAGCGGGGCCAGGATCTGGGGGTGGCCCGGCGCGAAGGCTCCTTGGATCTTCCGCGTTAGGCGCGGGTTCGGAGTTTGGAGCATGTTGCGCCCCCATACGCCGGTCGGCGTGAGGGGACCAGCGCTGTCACCGCATCTGGTTCATGTGTTCCAACAGGCTGTCGGTGGGCAGGGTATTCCCGATCAGCACGTGCAAAGGCCCGGAGAGGCTATCGGAGACATCGATCAACCGCCCTTCCGTGTCGGGCCAATTGGAGCGTACGGCCTGAGGAACGTCCACGATCAGCAAATTCTCCATCACGCGATGGGCATATTGGTCTTGTTGCCAATAGCGGCGGTCGCCCTTCATGTAGGTGGGGGCAAGGGAAGGGGCAAGCAGTGGATACAGGTAGCAACGCAAGCGGACATTGATAAGGTCGTTCCAGTCGGAATGCCCAGTGATCAGTTGTATGCCATACTTCTCCTTCAAACGGGCCATTCGTGCGGCATCAGTTCGTGCCTGCACGATTTTTATCTCATTGACGGGCACAAAGCCGGGAATGGATGCGGACAAGACGGTCCCGGCTCGGGTCCACATGATCAGGGAAGAGGCTATACAGGAGAGCAACAGCGATGGGACGACCCACAGCGGCACTTTCATGGAGCTGTTTTGGGAGGTCAAGCCCCAACACAGCAACAGGGGCATGGCCAGGTACATGCGGCTATATGGGAAGAATGGACTTTCGAAGCCATCGTGCGTTTTGTCGAACCCGAAGGAGGCCACGATCAGAAGGCCTGCTGCCAGCAGGCCCAACCCCATGGGCGTGTTGCCCCGGATGAGATGCCAGGCGGCCATCGCGGCAAGGGCCCAGAAGGCCAGTCCGCCCATGGCCGGGAGCAGGGGGAAGAGCCATCCGAAATGGAGGTCCAGCATGCCGAAGCTTTCCGGGATCAGCGTGATCGGGTCGAAGACCATGCGCCATTTCACGGTATGGACCATGCGTTCCGGATGGGCGGTGCAATAGGCCTGCGCCGCAATGTGCGCAGCCGCGAAAGGCACGGCCCCCAACAGGAGCAGGGCGGCGCGCGGCCATTGGACGGGCCGTTGCAGTAGGAACCAAGCAATGAAGGCAATGCTGAACACGAGGCTGTTCGGGTTGACGAACGCGGCGGCTGCGGTGATCAGGCCGATGAGCACGGCCTGTTTGCGCACGTCCGCAGCATCCAACACCCATGGCAGAAAGGCCAGCAGGGCAATGCCGGACACGAAGCAGCGAGTGACGGTGGTCAACATGCCGTATTCCAACGGCAGCAGCACGGGCATGGCCAAAAAGGGCAGCGCTGCAAGATGCCTGCCGTGCCTGCGGTGCCAGAACGCGAATGACCAGAACGGCGCCAACGCGAGGCATGTGGTCACCGAGGGCATCAGGATGTGCAGCGGGATGCCCAGCCAGATGAAGGGCGCGGCCACCAAGGCCTCCAGCATCACCGCATAATCCTGACCGTAGAAGTAGGGCTCGTGGAAAATCCCTTGGGCATAATCCACGGCGGCGGACCAGATGATGGCATCATCCTCACTAACACGGCCAAAGCCAAAACTGAGCAGCAGATAAATACGGCCCACCAGCCCCAAGCCAAGGAGTGGCAGGAATGCCTGCTTGACAAAGTTGGAAGGAGGCGCGATCATGGCCTGACAAACTTGAGCGGAAAGAAATCACATGGCCCCGGGTCAGAGGGTTTCGTTCCGTACGCTACCCACTACCTCGATGATCTCCGCCATGGCTTCCGGTTTCATCCACAGCCAATCCTTCTCCCTTCGCAGCCAGGTCATCTGCCGCTTGGCGTAGTTGCGGGTGTGCTGTTTTACCAGCTCGATGGCCTGTTCGCGGTCGATCTTCCCGTCGAAGTGGTCGAAGAGCTCGCGGTAACCCACGGTACGCAGCGCGTTCAGGTGGCGGTGGGGCAGCAGGCTGCGCGCTTCGGCCTCCAGCCCTTCGGCCACCATGTTGTCCACCCGTTGGTTGATGCGTTCGTAGAGTGTTTCGCGGGGCAGGTCCATGGCGATGCGCAGCAGCTTCAGGTCGCTGCGCAGGCGCGGTCCGCTGTGCTGGGCGCTGAACGGCCTCCCGCTGGCCTGGCAGACCTCCAGGGCGCGGATCACCCGCTGTGGGTTGTGGCGGTCGATCACCTGTGCGGAGGCGGGGTCCAGCCGCTCCAACTCGGCGACCAAAGGCTCCAGGCCTTCCTGCTGGAAGCTGTGCTGCAGGCGCGTTCGGATGGCATGGTCCACCAAGGGCATGGGGTCCAGACCGTGGGTGAGCGCGTTGAGGTAGAGCCCGCTGCCGCCCACCAGCACCGCGATGCCGTGCCTTTGCAGCAGGTCTTGCAGGATCGGTTCCGCCTGCCGGGCAAACTCACCGGCGCTCCAGGTTTCCTCCAGCTCCAGATGGCCGAGGAAGTGGTGCTTCACGCCCAGCAGTTCGGATTGCGTGGGCCTCGCCGTGCCGATGCGCATGGCGCGGTAGAACTGGCGGGAGTCACCGCTAATGACCTCCGTGCCGAAGTGCTGGGCCACCTGCGCGGCCACGGCGGTCTTGCCGCTGGCCGTGGGGCCGCCGATCACCACCAGCAGGCCTGCCCGCTCCATCAGTATTCGTCGCCCAGGTCGTCGATGCTTCCCCCGTAGTGCTCGTCCCCATCCTCGTCCTCGTCGGCGTAGGGGTCATCGTCATGTACGCCGTTGAGCTCCTCTTCGGCATCCGGAAGCAGCAGGTCCTGCATGCGGGCATGTTCGTGCGGGGGCTTGCCAATGCTGAGGGCCACGTGTGGATAGGTGAGTTCGGGGTCCGGGTCGCCGGTGCCGATGCGCTCTACCATGAACATCCACATTTGCAGGAAATCGTAGGCGTACACGAAGCGCTGGTCCGGTTCACGCACATGGTCGCCCACCTGCACCTCGTCCATCATCAGGGGCACCTTGCTGTCCTCGCCGAGGCCCATGTCCGCCAAGGGGATCTCGATGCCCTTGCCCCACTCGGCATCGCTTACGTAGAAGCTGGCCATTTCATCGCCCTTGAACCCGAAGGCCTCTTTGATGGCTTGATGGAACTCCAGGAAAGTCTGTCCGTCGCCGATCTCAATGTCACGGACGGCCTCGCTGGCATCGTCGATCAGCACGCGGAAGCGGTAAATCAGCATGGATGTGGAATGGGATGCGAAAGTAATCGGGGAACGGCGCAGTTGGCAGGGGCAGTGGGCAGTCCGCCTTCGCCTGTCCTCCGCAAAGCTTCGGCCAGCAAGGCACGGCTACGGCGAGACACAGTGGGCAGTGGGCAGTAGGCAGTGGGCAGTAGGCAGTGGGCAGTGGGCAGTGGGCAGCAGCCTGCCAACTGCACCTGCGAACTGCCCCCTAAACTGTCGGCGGCTCCTCCATTCCCGGCGCCAAGCTCAGTCCCAGCTTCCCGCCTTCCTCCACCATCAGCTGCCAGGCCTGTTGGCGGTCGTTGTGGATCTTACCGTCGAGGATGGCGTCCTTGATCACCGTCTTGATATCGCCGATGGCCTTGCAGGGCGGGATGTTGAAGGCCATCATGATGTCCTCGCCGGTGACGGGCGGCTGGAAGTTGCGCACGCGGTCCTTCTCCTCCACCTCGCGCAGCTTCTGCATCACCACCTCGTAGTTGGCCAGGTAGCGCTTCTTTTTCGCCTCGTTCTTGCTGGTGATGTCGGCCTTGCACAGGATCATCAGCGCGTCGATGGCATCGCCGGCATCGAAGAGCAGGCGGCGCACGGCGCTGTCGGTCACCTCCTCCTTGGTGAGGGCGATGGGCCGCAGGTGCAGGGCCACGAGCTTCTGCACGAACTTCATCTTCTCGTCCAGCGGCAGCTTTAGGCGGCGGAAGATGCCGGGCACCATGCGGGCGCCCTTGTCCTCGTGGCCGTGGAAGGTCCATCCGCGCCCCGGCTCGAAGCGCTTGGTGCGCGGCTTGGCGATGTCGTGCAGCACGGCACCCCAGCGGAGCCACAGGTCGTCGCTATGGGCGGCCACGTTGTCCAGCACCTGGATGGTGTGGTAGAAATTGTCCTTGTGGCCCATGCCGGCCTTTTCCTCGGCGCCCAGCAGGTCCACCATTTCGGGGAAGAAGCGCACCAGCAGGCCGCTGTTCAGCAGCAGCTTGAAACCGACGCTGGGCACGGGCGCCAGGATGATCTTGTTCAGCTCGGTGTGGATGCGCTCGGCGCTGATGATGTCCAGCCGTTCGGCGTTGCGCTGGATGGCCTCGAAGGTGGGCGCATCGATGAAGAAGCCCAGCTGCGTGGCGAAGCGGATGGCGCGGAGCATGCGCAACGGGTCGTCGCTGAAGGTGATGTCCGGCGCCAGCGGCGTGCGGATGATGCCTTTGCGCAGATCGTCGATACCGCCGAAGGGGTCCACCAGTTGGCCGTGGTCGCCGGCGTTGAGCGAGAGGGCCAAGGCGTTGATGGTGAAGTCGCGCCGCTCCTGGTCGTCGCGGATACTGCCCGGTGCCACCTCGGGCTTGCGGCTGTTACGGCTGTAGCTCTCCTTGCGGGCCCCCACGAACTCGATCTGTTCGTCGTTCAGCACAAACATGGCTGTACCGAAGTTCTTGAACACATGCACGGGCCCGGCGCCCAGTTCCTTGGCCACGGCCTCGGCGAAAGCGATGCCGTCAGCCTCGCAAACGATGTCGATGTCCGTGCTATGGCGGCCCAGCAGCAGGTCGCGCACGTAGCCGCCGATCACAAAGGCCTTCACGCCCAGGCGTTCCGCCACCTTGGTGGCCGCCTGGAACAGGGGCCTGTCCAGCACGCCTTGCAGGCGGCTTTCATCCACGGTATAGGAGTTGCGTTGGGACACGGTGTTTTTGTTCGGGCCGCGAAAATAGGGCGGCTGGCCGTGGTGCGGTTGCCTTGTCGACCCCGTGGGTCGACACTACAGGTGGTTGATGGCCAGCCGAATGTTTTGGCTGCGGCCGCTACACTTGTACAGGGATTAAAATCGGAAAACGATCATGGACACATTCATGCAAGCCGCCATCGATGAGGCGCGCAAGGGTTTGGCCGAGGGCGGTATCCCCATCGGTTCGGCGCTGGTGAAGGACGGCAAGCTGGTGGCCACGGGCCGCAACAAGCGGGTGCAGGAGAACAACCCCATCCTGCACGGCGAGATGGACTGCCTGAACAAGGCGGGCCGCATCGGCAGCTACCGCAACACGGTGATGTACTCCACCCTGATGCCGTGCTATATGTGTGCGGGCACCATCGTGCAGTTCAAGATCCCCAAGGTGGTGGTGGGGGAGAGCCGCACCTTCCCCGGGGCGCGGAAATTCATGGAAGAACACGGCGTGGAAGTGATCGACCTGGACCTGCCGGAATGCGTGGCGATGATGGAGGAGTTCATCCGGGCGAAGCCGGAGGTGTGGGATGAAGACATTGGGGAGTAGTGAAGGAGTTCGTAGTTCGTGGTTCGAAGGGACCTACGAACTACGCACTACGAACTTCGAACTCAAGACTAAGATCTTGGCTCGCCCAGTACCTCCTTCACCCCAATATCCACCGCACACTTGAAATGCCCTTCCGGGCAGGCCTTCAGGCCGTGCAGCCCGCAGGGACGGCAGTAGAGCGGGCCCTTGTACTGCACCACGCGGCCGTTGGGCCGCAACGGACCGAAGCCGAAGGCGGGCACGGTGCTGCAGAACACGGCGGTCACCGGGGCATTCATGGCACTGGCGATATGCAGCGGACCGCTGTCGTTCACGTAGTTCATGGCGGCGCCCTTCATCAGTGCGGCGGTCTCCAGCAGGGACAGCTTCCCGGCCAGCACTTCGCCCCGGCCGGCCTCGTGGGCGATCCGCTCGCATAGCGTCGCATCACCCGGCCCGCCGATCAGCAGCACGCGCCGGTCTTTCGGCACCAAGCGGATCAGTTCGATCCACTTTTCCGCTGGCCACTGCTTGGTGAACCATACGGATGCGGGGCCGATGGTGATGTAGGGGGCCGTAGCGGTGTGTCGACCCGGTGGGTCGACGCTACGGCCGGTCATCGTCATCATGGTGCGCACCTTCTCCCTCGCCTTCTCCGTCGGATACAACCTCGGCATCGGCCGTTCCCCGTCCGTCAGATGCGCGATCAAATCGTTCAATCGGTCCACTTCATGCTTGAACGGCGCACCTTCCTCCGGATCCTTTCCGCGCAGCGCCTTCCAGTCGGGGATGGCGTGCTTCACCTTGCGGGCGAACAGGAAGCTCAACGGATTCTTGTCGTAGCCGATGGTCTCCTTGCCGCCGGACAACACGGTCATCAGGCCGGTGCTGAAGAAGCGCTGGGCGTTGATCACATGGTCGTAACGCTGTTTGCGGAACTCGCGCACCAGCCGGAAGAGGTCGCGGTTCTTGCCTCGGCCTTTGTCCCACACATACAATTTCCGCAGGAAGGGATGGCCGGTGAAAAGGCCGTGATTGCCCTTCCGCACCGCCAGATCAATGGTGGCATCCGGGTAGTGTGCGTGCAGCTTCTCCAGCAGGGCGCTGGCCAGTACGGCATCGCCGAGGTAGGCGGTTTGTATGACGAGGAAGTGTTTCAGGGCTGGTTGCCTGTTGTCCGTTGTTCGTTGTTAGGCCGTGCACCAAGGCGGGTCGGTGGGCACGAAGGAACAAACCACCGGCCTTCCTGCCACAAAGATGCGCGGTATCAAACAGCGGTGGGGTCCAGCTTCTTGCGCAGGGTACGGCGGCGGAAGAAGCGGAACACGATGGGGAACACCAGCAGGATGAAGAGGGTGGCGGTGACCAGCCCACCGATGATCACCACCGCGAGGGGCTTTTGGGCCTCGCTGCCGATGCCGGTGCTGAGCGCGGCGGGCAGCAGGCCGAGGCTGGCCATCAGGGCGGTCATCACCACGGGCCGTATGCGCTTCTTCACACCGGATATCACGGCCTCGTCCAAGGGCAGCCGGTCATGCAGGTTGTCGTTGAACTCCTGCACCAGGATCACGCCATTTTGCACACAGATCCCGAAGAGCGCGATGAAGCCCACGCCGGCGCTGATGCCGAAGTTGATGCCGGCGATGTGCAGCGCGAGGATGCCGCCGATCAGGGCGAAGGGCACGTTGATGAGCACCAGTCCGGCGTTCCTGCTGTTGCCCAGTGCGATGAAGAGGATGACGAAGATGGCGGCCAAGCTGATGGGGGCTACCTGGGATAGGCGCTTGCTGGCGCGCACCTGGTTCTCGAACTCGCCCGTCCACTCGATGGTGTATCCGGGGGGCAGCTTCACGGCGGCCTTCACGTTGCGCTCGGCCTCGGCGATGGTGCTGCCGAGGTCCCGGTTGCGCACGGTGAACTTCACGCCGATGAAGCGGCTGTTGTTGTCGCGGTAGATGAAGGCCGGGCCCGTGGTGGAGGTGATCGTGGCGATCTCGCCCAAGGCCACGCGCCCGCCGCTGAGGGTGGGCACCAGCAGGGCCTTGATGTCCTCCTCGTTCTTGCGATGCTCGCTGGGGAAGCGCAGGCGGATCGGGAATTTCCGCTCGCCCTCGTACATCACGTTGGCGGTCTTGCCGCCGATGGCCATCTCGATCACGGCCTGTGCGTCGGCGGTGCTCACGCCATAGAGCGCCATGCGCGTGTCGCTCAGGTGGATCTGGATCTCGGGCTGGCCTACTTGGAGCAGGACGCCGGCGTCATTCACGCCGTCCACCACCTTGATGCTGGCCAGCACCTTCCTGGCCAGGCTGTCCAGCACGTACAGGTCGGGCCCGATGATCTTGACGGCATTGTTCGCCTTCATGCCTGCGGCCGCCTCGGCCACGTTGTCGCTCACGGGCTGGCTATAGTTGTACAGGACGCCTTGGTATTGACGTAGCCGGTGGTCGATCCGCTCGACCAGTTGCTCTTGTGAGATCTTTTCGGGCCATTGCGCCTTGGGCAGCAGGTCAACCTGGAATTGGGCGAAATAGAAGCCATTGGGGTCGGTGCCGTCATTGCTTCTGCCGGTTTGTGAGAGAACGCGTTGCACCTCGGGGAAGGCGAGCATGTCCTTGCGGAGTTGCGAGGTCATTTCCACGCTTTCGGGCAGGCTCATGCTCATGGGGAGCTCTGCCGTTATCCAGAGGGCGCCTTCATCGAGCTCGGGCAGGAACTCGGTGCCCATCCATTTCAGCGAACCCAAGGATATCAGGAGGGTGGCGAGTGCTGACAGGAAAGCCGTGCGCGGATGGCGCCAGCAACATTGGAATCCGCGGAACACCCACTTGTCGAAGAAGCGTGCCGCGAAGGAGTGCTTCTCCTTCACGTTCCGGCGCAGCAGGGCGGCGGCGAGCACGGGCACCAGGGTGAGGGTGAAGATCAGGGCGCCGAGCAGGGCGAAGCCGAGGGTCCAGGCCAAAGGCGCGAACATCTTGCCCTCCACCTTCTCGAAGCTGAAAATGGGGATGAGGGCGGTGATGATGATGAGCTTGCTGAAGAACACGGCCACGCCCGTTCGGGTGGCGGTGCGGCGGATCAGGCCCAGCTTGCTCATGCGGTTGAAGCGGGCCATGCCCACGCGCCGCGCCAGGCTGTCCAGGGCCACGAAAATGCCCTCCACCATCACCACCGCCCCGTCGATGATGATGCCAAAGTCGATGGCGCCCAGGGAGAGCAGGTTGGCGCCCATGCCCTTCATGCGCAACATGAAGAAGGCGAAGAGCAACGCCAAGGGGATGATGATGGAGACGATGAGCGTGGTGCGCCAATCGGCCATGAAGAGCAGCACGATGGCGGTGACCAGGATGATGCCCTCGATCAGGTTGTGCATCACCGTACGGGTGGTGTAGTGCATCAGGTCGTCCCGGTCGTAGAAGGTCACCATCTGCACGTCCTTGGGCAGCTCGTTGGCGTTGATCTCCGCGATGCGCTCCTTCACGCGGGCCAGTACCTCGCTGGGGTTCTCGCCCTTGCGCATCACGATGATGCCCTCCACCACGTCGTCGTTGTCATCAAGGCCCACCTGCCCCACGCGCGGCAGGTCGCCTTCGTGCACGCTGGCCACGTTCTTCACCAGAATGGGGACGCCATCGCGCGCTTCAATGATGATGTTGCCGATGTCGCCGATGTTGTCCAATAGGCCCATGCCGCGCACCACGAAGGCCTGTCCGTTCTTCTCGATCACGTCGCCGCCCACGTTGATGTTGCTGCGCGAAACGGCCTCGTACACCTCCAGCGGGGTGAGGTCGTACTGGACCAGGCGCCCGGGGTCGGCCTCAATCTGGTAGATCTTTTCACGGCCCCCGAAGGCCACCACGTCGGCCACGCCGGCCACCTGACGGAGGCGGCGGTCGATCACCCAGTTCTGCAAGGTGAGCAGCTCGCGCGAATCGCGCTTGGGGCTCTGGAGCGTGTAGCGGAAGATCTCGCCCGTGGGCCCGTAGGGCGGTTCCACCTCGGGGTCGGCCCCTTCCGGCAGATCGACACCATTGAGTTGGTTGTTGACCTGTTGCCGGGCGAAAAAATCCTCCACGTCGTCCTCGAAGATCACCTTGATCACGCTGAGGCCGAACATGCTGATGGAGCGCACGTTGGTCTTGCGCTGCACGCTGTTCAAGGATACCTCGATGGGCACGGTGACGAAGCGCTCGATCTCCTGTGCGCTGCGGCCCGGCCACTGTGTGATGATGATGATCTGCGTGTTGGTGACGTCCGGGAACGCCTCGATGGGCGTGTTGCGGAAGCTGACGATGCCCGCGATCACCAGCACCGTCACCCAGAAGAAGGTGAAGAAGCGGTTCTTCAGCGAGAAGGAGATGATGGCGCGGATGAAGCTCATTGGTCGTTCAGCGCATCATAGAGGTACAGTTGCTCCTTGCTGACGATCACCTCGCCGGGCTGCAGGCCGTCCGCCACCCAGGTGGTATCGCCGGTGGTGCGGAAGGGCACCACCTCGCGGGTGGCGATGTTGTAGCGGTCCTTGAAGACCATCACGTAGCTCTTGCCGTTCTCGGTGATGAGGGCGTGGGCCGGGATGGCGGGCAGCGCCTCGTTCTCCTGGTACCGGAGCTTCACGTGGGCGATCATCTCGGGCTTCAGCAGCACGTCCGGGTTCTTCAGGCTGATGCGGATGCGCATGGTGCGGGTGGCGGGGTCGAGGATGTTGAAGATGCGGTCCACTTGGCCGTGCATCACCATATCGGGGTAGCTCAGGGTGGTCACCTCGGCGTCCATGCCCTCCTTCACGCGGGCGATGTCGCTTTCGTACACGTCGGCCAAGACCCACACGTCATCGAGCTCGGCGATGGTGAACACCGGGTCGTGGTTCTCCTCGGGCAGGGTGACGTCGTGGGCGATGGCCTTGCCGATCACGTAGCCGCTCACGGGGGCGCGCAGCACGTAGCGGGAACCGGCCTCGATGGTGTAGATGGCGAAGATCTCGTTCATGCGCTGCAGCTGCGCGTTGGCCTTCTCCAGGTCGAACTGCGCCTCCACCAGCTTGCGCTCGCTCAGGAGCTGGGATCGGAAGAGCGCCTCCTTGGTGGCCAGGTTCTTTTCCGCCACCTCCTTGTCGCTTCGGGCATCGATGAGCTTGCGCTCCAGGCGGGCCACCTCGCCGCTTCGGATCTTGGCCAGCACCTGGCCCTTTTCCACGCGGTCACCGAGCTCCACGGTCACGCTTTCCACCTGTCCGCTCATGATGGCGAACACGGAGGCCGTGCGGTTCTCGTCCGCCGTGATGCGGCCGTTGAGGTTGATCACGTTGCGGACGCTGCTCACCCGCACCGTGTCCAGCTGGATCCGGCGGAGCATGGTGTCGCTCAGCACGAAGGCGTTGCTGTCGGGCGTGGGCGCGGGTTCGGGCGAGCAGGCCACAAGGGCCAGGAGGGCGGGCAGGAGCAAGGCGGGGTGCCACCCCTTGCGCATGGCTCCGCCGTTCCTCCCGGGTGCTTCCGGGCGCGCTGTGCTTATCAATTCGGGTCGGGCCATTCAATAGGTTCTTGTCGTTCCATCCTTCACTTCCCGAACAGGTCCTGCCCAATGGCGAATTCCAGTTCATCGTACGCGCCGTGCAGGTCGGCCTTCAGTTGGTTCAGTGCGATGATGGTGGTGTTGTAGGATTCGAAGAGGTCGGTGAATTCGAGCAGTTTCAGGTTGTTCTTCACGTAGTTGCCCACCAGGGCCTCGCTCAGCTGGTCGAGCTGTTCGTACAGCCCGGGGCTGGTGGCGTCATATTGTTCGCGCAGCACGCGGATGTTGTCCAGTGCGAGCAGCACCTGGTTGCGTACGGACAGTTGGGTGCGCCGGCGTTCGGCCTGTGCCTGCCGGTGATCGGCCTCGGCGCGCTTGATGCCTCCTTGGTTACGGTCGAACAAGGGGATGGAGAAGCCGAGCGTCACCGAGGTCTGTTTGGGGTGCAGGTTTCCCCATTGGTCGTACTCCGCACCGATGGCCAGATCGGGCACGGCCATGCGGCGTTCGAGCTTCAGGCTGGTCGCGGCGGCCTCTTCGGCCTCGCCCGCGGCCATGGCGGCATGCCGCTGGCGCTGGGCCAAGGCGATCAGCGTATCGTCCGGGAGCGGTATCGCCGGCGGCAGTCCCAGCTCGGCCTGTGTTGGCGCGGCCTGCACGGTGGCGGTCTCCCCCAGCAGGTCGCGCAATTGCTGCTGGAGTTCATTGAGCTGCCGCAGCAGGTTGATGCGCTGGTCGTTGAGCGCGAAGAAGGCCGTGCGCAGCCGGGTGGCCTCCTTCAGCGACACATTGCCTTCCTCGTATTGCTGGCCGTACGCGCCCTGTAGCTTGTCCAGCAGTTCCAGCTGGGAGCTGATGGCGGCCACCGAACGGCGGGCATAGTATTGCTGGACCAGCGCCCGGTGCAGTTGCCGCTTCAGCGCGGCGGCCAGTTCGGCATACTCGGCCTCGTCCACCCGCTGGCGTTGTTCGGCGGCGCGCATGGCCAAGGAGCGCTGGCCTGCGATGCGGAAGAGTTTCTCCACGGCCACCACTTGCTCCCCTTGCGGGCCGATGTCGAGGTAGGGCGGCCGGTCGCCGCCCACCACCCAGGAGCTGGAGAATTGCGGGTTCTGGAACAACCTGGCCTGCACGCGCCCGGCCTCGGCCCGGTCGATGTCCGCCTGTTTCACCACCAGGGCCAACGACCGGTTCACCAGCAGGCTGTCCGCTTGCCGGAACGTGAGGTGGAGCGTGTCCTGTGCCTGTGAAGGAGCCCCGGACAACAAGAGGCCGAGGATGACCGCGAAGCGCCGCTGCATGGCGCAAAGGCACGGCGGTGTCCTTAAGCTTTGCTTGCTGGCGACCTTAAGATCGGCTTAAGCCCCCGCCAGCGGAAGGCCTAAGGTGAAGGCGTGCTGCCCGTTGGTGAAGGCATACTCCAGGCGGCCACCCGCGAATTCCGCCATTTGCTTCACGATGGTGAGGCCCAGGCCGCTGCCCGGCTTGGGACCGCTTTCCGGCCCGCGGAAGAAGGGCTGGAAGAGGCGCTCCTGTGGCAAGGCGGCGTGCCCGGCATTGCGGAATTGGGCGAGGAGCTCGCCGGGCCGGTGGTCGAGCAGGATGTCCACCCGTTGGTCGGTGGCGTACAGCGCGGCGTTGGTGAGCAGGTTGCGCAGCGCGGTGCGGAGCAGCATCTCGTTGGTGTTCACCACCAGGTGTTCCCCGGCGGCGATGCCCGTGGCGATGTCCACGTGGGCCTGCAATTCGGGATGCGTGTTGCGCACCTCGGCGATGGATGCGTACAGCACTTCGTCCAGGCGCACCGGCCCCACGGCCAGCGGAATGTGCGCCTGCAGTTGCTGCAACAGCAGCAGCGATTCGATCAGCCTGCCCTGGTCGCCGATGTCGTTCTGCAGGGTTTGGAGCAGGCCCGGCAATTCCGGGCTTCCCGCCGGGAGGGCCAAGGCCTGTTCCACCACGCCGTTCATGCGGGCGAGCGGGGTGCGCAGCTCATGGCTGGCCTGGCCCACGAAGGCCTTTTGCAGGTCGAAGGCTTGCCGCAGGCGGAGCAGCATGGCGTTGTAGCCCACGGCCAGCCTGTCGATCTCGTCCTTGCGCCCGCGCACGGGCAGTTGCTGGTCGAGCCGGTCGATGTCGATGCGGTCGATGGCGGCCGCGAGGTGCTCCAGCGGCCGGAAGGCCATGCCGATGAAGAAGTAGCCGGTGCCGAAGATGAACAAGGCACCGAGGACGAGCGCGATGATGAGCGTGCGCAGCAGGTTGCGCAGTTCCTGGCGCCCGTATTTGTCGTACGCCGAGGCCAGTACCACATAGTTCTTTCCGTCCCCGGTATAGTGCAGGCCCACCACCTCGTCGCCGTCATCATCGCGCCATTCCAGGTTGCCGCCTTGCCGCACGCGCTCCAGCAGGCTGTTGGAATAGGGGATGGGCTCATCGTCCAGGCTGCTGTAGAGCAGCTCGTCATGCTCGTTGAACAGCAGCACCTTCTCATCGTACATCTGGTGGATGCTGTTGCGGTCGATGATGCGCAGCAGGTCGCGGTCGGCGGCCTTCACCTCGGAAAGGAGCGTGGCCGTGCGCAGGCACTGGGCGCGCAAGCGTTCGAAGAATTCGTTCTGCCGGGACTGGGCGTGAGAGATGTAGATGACCCCCAAGGTGCCCACCAGCAGCGCCAGGGAGAAGCCGGCGAAGAGCAGGGACAGGCGGACGCGGGTGGTCATGCCGCGCGGTCGTCGAGGGTGTAGCCGAAGCCGTGCCTGGTGTGGATCAGCGGCTGCGCATGGCCCTTGTCCACCTTGCTGCGCAGGAAGCTGATGTACACTTCGATGGTGTTGGGCGACACATCGTAGGCGTTGTCCCACACGCGCTCGGCCAGGTCGTCCTTGCTCAGCACGCGCCCTTTGCTTTCCGCCAGTGCCACCAGCAGGTTGAATTCCTTGGGCGTAAGGTCGATCGGATTGCCGGCGCGCTGCACTTCCTTGCGGTGCAGGTCGATGGAGAGGTCGGCGACATTGATGCGTTGCACGGCCAGGGGTGCCTCGCCCGAGCGCTTGAGGAATACCTGCACCTTGGCCAACAGTTCCTGGAAGTGCACGGGCTTCACCAGGTAGTCGTCGGCACCGATGCTGAAGGCGTTCAGCTTGCTGTCCATGTCGCCCAGCGCGGTGACGACGATCACCGGCGTGTTGCGGTCGTGGCGGCGGATCTCCTCGCACAGCGTGGCGCCGTCCACCTCGGGCAGGCCAAGGTCCAGCAGCACCAGGTCGTACTTCTTGTTGTGGATCGCATGGCGCGCCATCCCCCCGTCGAACACCGGCAGCGTGGCATAGCCTTCCCCCTCCAGCTGTTCGCACAGCGACCGCGAGAGGCGCGGGTCGTCCTCGATCACCAGGATGGTTTTGCGCACTGGTGTTTTCATGGGTGAAGTTGTTGGTTGTCAGTTGTCGGTTGTCCGGAACTGCCAACTGCCATCTGGCAACTGCCAACTGGCAACTAACAACCACTCAAACCGCCACATTATGCTCTCTCAACGCCTCATTCAAACTCGTCTTCCTATCCGTGCTTGCCTTGCGCTGGCCGATGATCAGCGCGCAGGGCACGCCGTATTCCCCAGCGGGAAACTGTTTGGGCACCGTACCGGGGATCACGACCGACCGGGGCGGCACGTAGCCTCGCATCTCCTTCGGTTCCGGGCCGGTGACGTCGATGATGCGCGTGCTGGCGGTGAGCACCACATTGGCTCCCAGCACGGCCTCCTTGCCCACGTGCACACCCTCCACCACGATGGCGCGGCTGCCGATGAAGGCGCCGTCCTCGATGATCACCGGTGCGGCCTGCACGGGTTCCAGCACGCCACCGATGCCCACGCCGCCGCTGAGGTGTACATGCTTGCCGATCTGGGCGCAGCTGCCCACGGTGGCCCAGGTGTCCACCATCGTGCCCTCATCCACGTAGGCGCCGATGTTCACGTAGCTGGGCATTAGGATCACCCCCGGCGACAGGTAGCTGCCGTAGCGCGCGATGGCATGTGGCACCACGCGGATGCCCAGCTCGGCGTAGTTGCGCTTCAGCGGGATCTTGTCGTGGAACTCCAGCGGCCCGGCTTCCAGCGTCTCCATCTTGCGGATGGGGAAGTACAGCAGCACGGCCTTCTTCACCCATTCATTCACCTGCCACGCTTCGGCTCTGCTCAGCATGACAGGTGCTGCGGCATCCGTGGCTGTCAGCCCGAGCGCAGCCGAGGGCTCAGCCACGCGCAGCTCGCCTTTGTCCAGTTTCTCGATCACGCTTTCAATGGCCTTCACCACTTCCGGGTCGGACAGCAGGGAGCGGTTGTCCCACGCTTTTTCGATCAGTTCCTGCATGGTGCAAAGATGCCATGCCCGCCGGGTATGCGGTGTCTCTTGGACCGACCGACAACCACGCTTTACCTTCCTTACCCACTTTACCTCCCTTACCTTCCTTACCCAGCCTCACCTCCTTCATCGATCTTTGCCCCATGCGCATCCTCGCCATCGACTATGGTACCAAACGCACCGGCTTGGCGGTCACCGATCCCGCCCGTATCATCGCCTCCGCACTGGACACCGTGCCCACCGACGGCCTGATGGGCTACCTGCGGAAGTACACGGTCAAGGAAGCGGTGGAAGGCTTCGTGGTGGGGCTGCCCTGCAACTTGGACGGCACACCCACCGATGCCACGCCCCACGTGGTGCGGTTCGTGGCCGAGCTGCGCAAGGCCTTTCCCGCGCAGTGGGTGGAAACGACGGACGAGCGCTTCACCAGCACCATGGCCCAGCGCACCATGCTCCAGAGCGGCATCGGCAAAAAGGCGCGGCGCGACAAGGGGACGCTGGATCGCATCAGCGCCACACTGATCCTCCAAGGCTGGATGGAGCGGAAGCGGTGAGCTTTGATAGGGGCCTTCGGCCGGGCAGTAGACAGTTGACAGTGGCCTTCAGCCTACAGTGGACAGCGACGACTGTCCACTGTTCACTGTCAACTGTCCACTGACCATTTCTTGTTTACCCCCCAAGGAGCCCTAATTTTGCGCCTCATTTCCAGCATGATCCTACCCATCCGTTCCTACGGCGATCCCGTCCTGAAAAAAGTGGCCAAGGACATTGAGCCGGGCCATCCGGGCCTCAAGCAGCTGATCGCCGACATGTACGAGACCATGTACGCCGCCAATGGCGTTGGTCTCGCGGCACCCCAGATCGGCGAGAGCATCCGCCTCTTCGTGGTGGATTGTTCCCCCTTTGCCGAGGACGAGGACGGCAATCCCACCGAGGATGCCCACCTCAAGGACTTCAAGAAGGTCTTCATCAACCCGTACATCGTGGAGGAGGAAGGGGAGGAGTGGGCCTTTGAAGAGGGTTGCCTGAGCATCCCCGGCATCCGCGAGGACGTGGAGCGCCAGCCGCGGATCGTGATGCAGTACATGGATGAGGATTTCAACGAGCATGAAGAGGAGTTCGATGGCTACGCGGCCCGTGTGCTGCAGCACGAGCACGACCACTTGGACGGCATCCTCTTCACCGACCTGCTGCCGCCCTTGCGCAAGCGCATGCTGAAAGGCAAGCTGCGTGACATCAGCATGGGCAAGACCGACGCGACGTACAAAATGCGATTCACCCCCGTGAAATGAGGATATTCCCCGCACTCCTTTCCTTGTCTGCCATGGTGCTCCTGTTGGGGGCGTGCGGCGGCAGCGGCGACGGTAAAGGTGCCACCAACCAGGCGGCGGCCGAGCGCATTCGCGCCATGGAGGACACCTTGTACGCCAAGCCGGGCGTGGACCGCAAGGGGGCACAGGCGCTGCAGGACGTGTACCTGCTCTATGCCAAGCAGAACCCGCTGGACTCGCTCACGCCCGAGTACATCTTCCGGGCGGCGGGCCTGCGCTCCACCTTGGGCGATCCCAAGGGAAGCATCGAGTTGTACGACCGCATCATCCGTGATTTCCCGGGATGGCGCAAGATCACGGACACCTATTTCGTGAAGGCCTTCACCATCGACAACGGGCTGCACCAGCGCGGCGAGGCGGAACGCGCCTACCAAGCGGTGATCGACAAGTTCCCGGGGCACGAGCTCGCGGAGCAATCGCGCCTGTTGATCGAGAACCTGAAATACAGCGACGAGGAGTTGATCCAGCGGTTTGAGGCCATGAACGCGGACAGCCTTCAAGCATCATCACAACATCCATGAGCACCGTAGCAACGCAAGCGGCCACCCCCGAGGAACTGTTGGCCGCCGCCCGGGACACCATGACCGCGGAGGCCTTCCGCACGCTTTTCGATCGTGTAGTGGCCGAGGGTCGCACCACCGGCCCCGACCAGAGCGCGGAAATGGTGGATTACACCAAGTTGAACCTGGCCCGCACCGTGCGCAACGAAAAGACCGTGAAGCTTCTGCCGGAACTACAGGAAATGCTGGCCGGTCTGCCCGAAATGCACTGGCTGGTCATCACCGAGGCGTGGTGCGGCGACAGCTCGCAGGTAACGCCCGTGCTGGCCCTGATGGCCGCCGCCGCGCCCAAGGTGAAGTTCGGGATCCTGCTGCGCGATGAGCATGTGGAACTCATGGACAAATACCTCACCCTCGGCGGCCGCAGCATTCCCAAGCTGATCGCCTTCGATGGGGACGGGAATGAGCTCTTCACCTGGGGACCCCGCCCGCAGGCCGCGCAGGACATTGTGTGGGACAACAAGAAACTGCCCGCCGACCAGCAGCTCCCGAAGGAGGAGCTCTATGCCAAGGTGCACGCTTGGTACGCCAAGGACCGCGGCGTGTCCATCCAACAGGAGTTCCTGGGGTTGCTCAAGGGCGTGAAGTGACGGGGTGACCGAGCACAGAGGTCGGTCATACTTCCTCTCTTCTTCTCTTCCTCAAAGCCTCACCAAGGCCATCAGCGTGGCCACCAGGTTCGGCATGCTTACCTCGGGTAGCAGTGAGGCCGTCGGCTTATCGTCCTTTTGCTTGTCCTTGGTGCTCGATGTGGGCGACTGCTTCACCTGCTTGGTGATGGCGATTGAAGACACCGAGTACTGGCCATCGGCGATGGCGTGCACCGCGCTCACCAATTGGGCATCGTCCACCTTGGCGGGGTCGTAGGTCACCTTGGCGTGGCCGAGCTCCTCACCCTCGGTGAAATCCACCTCGGCCACGGTCACCCCGGGCACCTTGGACAGCGCGCCCTTCACCATCCCCACGCACATCATGGAGCAGGTCATGCCGTTGATGTCCATCTCGGCCGTGGCCATGGGTTCGCCGGAGGTGATCACCACTTCCTGTACCGTCCGGTTGGTGCCAGCGCCCGCGGTATCCGAGGCATTTTCTGAAGCGGGCCCATGGCTGCATGCGGCCATCAGGATGATCGCAAGGAGGGAAAGCGGCTTTTTCATGCTCTGTTCGGTTAGTGCAAAAATACGCCCCAAGGACACATGATGGAACGCGGTGGCCTGCGCCTTCACATTCTTTGCCGCCCGGCGCAATGTCCCGGTCACTTCCTTCTGCGGCGTAAACGCAAGTCCTACTTTCGGCCCCCCTTTCCCGCATGAAGTTCACCTTGGCCGACCGCCGTCTCAAGTGGCTGCTGCTCGGCATCCTTTCCGTCATTTGGGGCAGTTCCTTCATCCTCATGAAAAGGGGGCTCTTCCAAGACGGGGAGCCCGCCCTTACGCCTATGCAATTGGCCAGCGCGCGGTTGTTCATCGCCTGGGTGGTGCTCAGTCCGCTGCTCTTCCGCCACGCCGGCCTGCTGCGGGCCCATTGGAAGCCGTTGCTCGGTACCGCGCTCGCCGGCAACGGCATCCCGGCCTTCCTCTTCGCCGTCGCCCAAAGCCGCATCGACAGCTCCTTGGCCGGCATGCTCAACACCCTGTCGCCGCTCTTCACCTTGCTGGTGGGCGTGCTGCTCTTCGGCGTCCGCACGCGATTCATCAATGTTGTCGGCGTGCTGCTTGGCCTGTTCGGTGCCTTGGGTACCATCTATTTCAGGCAGGCCGGCGATGCGCCCGTTTGGACTGTCTATGCCGTGCTTCCCATCCTGGGTGCCGTGTGTTATGGTTTCAGCGGCAACATCGTCAAAAGCGGACTGTACATGGTGCCTGCCACGGCCATTTCCGCGCTTGCCATAAGCATCGTGGGGCCGCTGGGGCTGGTCGGCATCATCCTCACCGACCTGCCCGGCACCCTCGCCACCGTGCCGCATGCCTGGCACGCGCTGGGCTACGTCACCATCCTCGCCGTGTTCGGCACCGGGCTCTCCCTCATCCTCTGGAACATCCTCATCAAGCTCACCTCCGCCGTGTGGGCCGCCTCCGTCACCTACGTCATGCCCATCGTGGCCATCGGCTGGGGCCTGCTGGATGGCGAGGTCCTGCGGCCCATGCAGCTCGCCATGGTCGGCACCATCCTGCTCGGCGTGTACCTGGTCAACAAGGGCACGGACCGGTAGGGTGTGGTTTTTTGGGCGTGTCCCCTTTGCCCCGCACAGGACCGCCCACGGGGCCGCGTGCTCCGCTGTAGCCCCGCTGGTGCGCGCCGCGCGGGTGGCGCTCCGGGGCCTGCTCCGCAGTCTCCTCGCTTGCACACCCGCGCAAGGCGCGCCCGGCGCGGGGGCTGCCGCTGTGCCCGCTCACGCAACCCCAGAACGGTCACCAGTCACCGTTCACTAGTCACCTTGTCTCGCCGTAGCTATGCGAAGGTGGACCAGTCACCGTTCACCTCGCCGTAGCCTTGGCGAAGGCGGGTCACCAATCACCAGTCACTATTCACTATTCACCATCCATCAACTCCGCCCTATCCCCATCTTTGCCCCGCATGTACCTCGGCAAGAAGATCGTTGTGGTGTTGCCGGCCTACAAGGCCCAGCACACCTTGAAGCAGACCTACGACGAGATCCCTTTCGACATCGTGGATGAGGTGGTGCTGGTGGACGACAACAGCCCCGATGGCACGGTGGAGGAAGCCAAGCGGATCGGCATCAAGCACATCGTGGTGCACGAGAAGAACCGGGGCTACGGCGGCAACCAGAAGAGCTGTTACGACAAGGCCCTGGAGCTGGGCGGCGACATCGTGGTCATGCTCCACCCGGACTACCAGTACACCCCCAAGCTGATCACGGCCATGGTGTCCGTCATCGGCCAGGGGCTTTATCCCGTGGTGTTCGGTTCGCGCATCTTGGGCGGCGGGGCGCTCAAAGGAGGAATGCCGCTTTACAAGTATGTCGCCAACCGGGTGCTTACCCTCACCCAGAACCTGCTGATGGGCGAGAAGCTCAGCGAGTACCACACCGGCTATAGGGCCTATTCCGCCGACGTGCTCCGCAAGTGCGACTACAAACGCTGCTCGGAGGATTTCGTCTTCGACAACCAGTTCATCGGCCAGATCTTCTGGAACCGCTTCGAGATCGCTGAAGTGACCTGCCCCACTAAGTACTTCGAGGAGGCCAGCTCGATCAACTTCAGCCGCAGCATGACCTACGGCTTCGGGGTGCTCAACGTCAGCTTCCGTTACTGCCTGGCGCGCATGGGCCTGCTGGGGTGGAAGGTGCTGGGCAAACGCCCCTGATGGTGTCGTCGGCCTTCTTTGACAGGATGGACAGGATTTACAGGATAGAACCGGGGTCAAGAAAATCCGGGAGATGGACGGGAAAGTTCATGGTATCCCTCGGATGAATTCATCCTGTCCATCCTGTCGAATCGAATGTATCCAGTTCAGTAAGGCCCGGGTCTACCTTCGCCGGGCATGAAGTCCTTGGCGCGCATTCCCGTTCCATGGTGGATAGCCATCGTGGCCGCGCTCCTCTTTATTCCTGGCCTTGGGGCAGTCCACCTGTTCGATTGGGACGAGATCAATTTTGCCGAGATCGCCCGTGAGATGCTGGCCACGGGCAACTGGCTGCAGCCGCAGATCGGTTATGAGCCTTTCTACGAAAAGCCGCCGCTCTTCATTTGGATGCAGGCTCTCAGCATGTCCGTGTTCGGCGTGAAGGAGTTTGCGGCACGGCTGCCCAATGCCATTGCGGGCATCGTTACGCTGCTGGCCTTGTACCGCATCGGCCGGCGCTGGCAGGGGCAAGCGTTCGGGCTGCTGTGGGTGCTGGCCTACGCCGGTTCCATCCTGCCGCACCTCTACTTCCGCAGCGGCATCATCGACCCGTGGTTCAACCTGTTCATCTTCCTCGGCTTCCTGGCCTTCATCCGCATGGGCGACAGCCCGGCCGCAGGCACGGCAACGGCAGGGGAGAAGAACCGCGCGGCCGTGTTGGCCGGTCTTTGGCTCGGACTGGCTGTTCTCACCAAGGGGCCGGTGGGCATCCTGCTGCCCGGCCTGGCCGCGGTGGTCTACTGGGTCCTAAATCGCTTCCGGCTCTTCGTGTCCATCCCGCGCGTGCTGCTCATGCTGGCCGTACTGCTGGCCGTGCCCGGCCTCTGGTTCGGCATCGACCTGTGGCGCAATGGCCCCGAGTTCATCACCGCCTTCTTCTGGCGGCAGGTGGCCATGCTCACCACCGAGGATGCCGGCCACGGCGGCTTCTTCGGCTACCACTTCGTGGTGCTGCTTATCGGCTGCTTCCCGGCATCGGTCTTCGCCCTCCAGGAAATGCTGAAGCGGTCCACCCGTTCACGGAACGACCAGCCCCCGCCATCGGACGGACGGGCTACTGTCGACTACCGCGCCGCAGGCGCACTGTCCACTGTCGACTTGAGAAAATGGATGCTCACCCTCTTCTGGGTCGTCCTCATCCTCTTCAGCCTGGTGCAGACCAAGATCGTCCACTACAGTAGCCTCTGCTACTTCCCGCTCACCTTCCTCGCGTCGTTGCAGCTGCACCGGCTATGGCAGGGCGGCGCGGCCACCTTGTGGTCCCGGGTGCTCATGGGCGGCATCGGGACGCTCTTCGCGGCGGTGACGCTCGTGCTGCCCTTCGTGGGCATGCGAATCGAGCTGCTGGAGCCGCTGCTGAAGAATGACCCATTCGCCCAAGCCAACCTGCAGGCCCAAGTGACCTGGACCGGTTGGGAAGCCTTGGCCGGTGCGTGGATGGTGGTGGCCGTGCTGTATTTGGGACATCGCTTCTTTAGTCGGGCGCAATACCGGAGCGGCATCGTGGCCGTCTTCGGCGGCACGGCACTGTTCGTCACCATCACCTTGTACTACTTCATCAACCGCATCGAGGGCTACTCGCAGTGCGCCGCCATCGAGTTCTTTCAGCAACGGCAAGGGGAGCGATGCTACGTGATGACCAAGGACTACAAGAGCTACGCCCAGTGGTTCTACAGCCGGGTGCCGCCCGTGACCGATCCCCGGGCCCACAGCGAAAGCTGGCTCCTCACCGGCGACGTGGATCGGCCCGTGTACGTGTCGTGCAAGATCACCAGCACGGAAGATGTGGCCGTCATCCCGGGGCTGAAGGAACTGTACCGGAAGAACGGCTTTGTGTTCTGGGTGCGGGAGAGGTAGTGTGCGCTGAGAGGACCGGAGCTGCGCACTGTCCCATGTCCTAAGCACGCTCGCCGCTCGAAGCTCGCGGCTCATGGCTCGTAGCTCGCAGCTCGCAGCTCAGCCCCCGCATTCCATCTTCCTACCTACTTTGCCGCCATAACCGCCCGCATGGCCAGCCATTTGTTCCGTCGCAAATCCGTTGAGCGCATCCTCAGCGAGCATGCCCGGCGGGAGGCCGATGGCCAAGGTGGCATGAAGCGTACGCTCTCGGTCCGTGACCTCACCTTTATGGGCGTGGCCGCAGTGATCGGTGCGGGCATTTTCAGCACGGCCGGCGCAGCGGCCTACGAGGGTGGCCCCGGCGTGGTCTTCCTCTTCATCATCACGGCGGTGGTCTGCGGCTTCACGGCGCTGTGCTACGCCGAGTTCGCCGGGCGGGTGCCGGTGAGCGGCAGCGCTTACACATACAGCTACGTGGCCTTCGGCGAGATCGTGGCCTGGGTGATCGGCTGGGCGCTGATCCTGGAATACGCCATCGGCAACGTGGTGGTGGCCATTTCGTGGAGTAGCTACTTCACCAACATCCTCGCGGCCTTCGGCATCCACTTGCCCGCGTGGCTGGCCGCCGACCCGCTGGGCGCGAAGGAAGCCTATGAGCACGCCCTGCAGATGGGCCTGCCCACCGAGGGACTGGCGTGGACCACCGCCCCGGTCATCGGCGGCCTGCACGTGATCATGAACATCCCCGCGCTGCTGATCGTGGTGGCCATCACCGCCCTGGTGTACATCGGCATCCAGGAAAGCAAGCGGGCGGCCAACGCCATGGTGCTGCTGAAGCTGGTGCTGCTGGCCGCGGTGGCGCTGGTGGGCCTGTGGTACATCAAGGGCGCCAACTACGTGCCCTTCCTGCCCAACGGCATGGGCGGCGTGCTGCGCGGCGTCAGCGCAGTGTTCTTCGCCTACATCGGCTTCGATGCCATCAGCACCACCGCCGAGGAGTGCAAGGACCCGCAGCGCGACCTGCCCCGCGCCATGATCTACTCGCTGGTGCTCTGCACCATCATCTACTGCATCACCGCGCTGGTGCTCACCGGCATGGTGCCCTACACGGAGTTCAAGGGCGTGATGGACCCGTTGGCCTACGTCTTCAACAAGGTGGGGCTGTCCACCTTCGGCTTCGTGGTCAGCGTGGGTGCGGTGCTGGCGGCCACCAGCGTGCTGCTGGTCTTCCAGCTAGGCCAGCCCCGCATCTGGATGAGCATGAGCCGCGACGGCCTGTTGCCCCCGCGCTTCGGGCATCTGCACCGCAAGTTCGGCACACCCGCCTTCGCCACCCTCGTCACCGGCGTGGTGGTGGGCATCCCCGCCCTGGTGGCCCCAGCCGACATGATCACCGACCTCACGTCCATCGGCACCTTGGCGGCCTTCACGCTGGTATGCGCCGGGGTGCTGCTGCTGCCGCGCCCCCTCAACCTGGACCATGAGGGCCGCAAGCGCTTCCGCATCCCGTACATCAACGGCCGCTTCATCATCCCCCTGCTGGTGCTCGCCTACTTCGTGGTGGACCGCCAGCGCATCGCCACGGCCTTCACCAGCCTGCACCTCGACAGCGAGAGCATCCTGCTGGCCGGATTCTCCGTTTTTGCGGCGCTCTTCGCCATCCGGGCCTTCCGCTTCCGCTGGTCGGCCATCCCCGCCATCGGCACTCTCAGCTGCGCCTACCTGATGATCGAGATCCCCGCCGATAGCTGGCTGGTCTTCGTGGGCTGGATGGCGGTGGGGCTGTGCGTGTACTTCATGTACGGGAGGAAGCACTCGAAGTTGGTGGGGGGGTAATGGTGTTGTGCGACCCCGTTGGGGTCGAGGTATGAAATGTGTTTGCTTCTAATGTCGGGGACCCCGACGGGGTCCCACGATGTCGTGTGATCAAGGCCTGACCCCGAATGAAGTCACGGAAATTAGATGACCAATTCCCGGGTTCGCCGACCCCGAACGGGGTCGCGGAAATTAGCTGGCCGAGTTCGTGCAGCTACGACCCCGTACGGGGTCGCAGAGATTAGAAAGCCGCCCCCGCATCGTCTCGACCCCAACGGGGTCGCACAATTTTCAGCGTAGCTTGCCCTTGGCCATCAAATCCTGACCGGCATGTCCACCTATCTCAGTCTCCATTACCATGTGGTGTTTTCCACGAGGAACCGCGTACCATGCCTGGCCAAGGAATGGCGAAATCGATTGCACGGGTACATGAGCGGGACCATCAAAGGCTTGGGCGGCTTTCCCCAATCAACGGATGGTTGGAATGATCACGTCCATTTGTTGTTCGGATTGAAGGCCGATCAGACCGTTGCTGCTACCGTTCGGGAATTGAAGAAAGCCTCGACCGCGTGGATCAAGAAGGAGGTGGGGGAACGGAATTTCGCATGGCAGGTGGGCTATGCGGCCTTCACGGTCGGCCATCGCGAGCGGGAGGCCGTCCTGGGCTATATCGAACGGCAGGAGGAGCACCATCGTGCTAAGACGTACAAAGAAGAGGTGTTGGAGCTGCTGAAGGAATACGGGGTGGAATACGATCCGAAATACTTTGTGTGATGGCGTGGTTTTGTGCGACCCTTTCAGGGTCGGGGTACTGATTGCATTTCTCGTCTAATCTCTACGACCCCGTTGGGGTCGGTACACAATGGGGTCCGGTGAAATGCACCGTGCCACACTATGCCTGGGCCTTGCGCAGGCCCTGGATCACCGCCTCACCCGACCGTCCCTTGCTTTTCCCGCTCAACCGGGCAGCCCTGCGCTGGTCCAGCTCTGCCAGTTCCTCAGGGGTGAAGTCGTCCAAGGCTTCCCTGCCCTTGCCCAAACGGGCATGGACATAGGCCTTCACCTGCTCCAATAGGCTGGTGTCCTTCACGTTCTTCAGCATGTCGGTGATCTCGGCCTTCAGGTCAATGGCGGTCATGGCTTCAGGTTGAACGGTAAAGTTAGGCAGAAGGGCTGCTATCGGTCATTAATGATGGCGTACTGCTGGGTCCTTGCTGCTCGTTGTCTGATGCTCGGATTCCCCCCGCGAACTACGCTTTTCGAACCTTTCGCGAGACCCCTAAAGAACCTTGCCGCAGTGCGGATGGGGAACCTTTGCTACTTTTGATAGCTTGGATTCAACCCATAAACGCAACTGATTGCTCATGGGGTCATGCGTTCAAA
>DAOKZW010000043.1:0-28264 GCA_035325445.1 Flavobacteriales bacterium | reverse complement strand
TACTTCGCCCCAGCCAATCCGCTTTGGACGATCCTTTAATGCGAAACGGTATAACACCTTCAACGTGGTGGTGGACGACGTGGCCTTGGAAGTGGACGGCACCATCGTGGGCCTGTTCGAGAACGAGAACCTGCCCGGCGTGCAGGTGTACCCGAACCCCGCCAACAGCCAGATCACCTTGGCCTTCAACGCCATGCAAGGTGCCGCGCAGGTGAGCATCATCGATGCCTCCGGGAAGGTGGTCAACCAGACCAGCTTCAACGAGGTGAGCATGCGTCAATTCACCTTTGACAGCAGCAACTTGGCCAACGGCCTGTACACCGTGCTGGTGGACCAGGCCGGCAACCGCATCAGCCAGCGCGTGCTCGTGCAGCATTGATCGGTACGTGCCGAACAGGAAAAGGTCCCGGGCTCCGGGGCCTTTTCTTTTTTCCGTTGGGCCGTGGGAAACCTTTCGTGTACTTGCGGTGTTCCTTGGGCCGAAGAGGGCCGACGTACCTTTGCGGCCCCAAGTACAAGAATCAAGCATTTATCATCATGCCGACCACGGAACACAAGGATACTCGCAGCCAGCAGGCCATTCGTTTGGAGGAACGCCACGGGGCGCACAACTATCACCCCTTGCCGGTGGTGCTGGAGCGGGGCGAAGGCGTGAACCTGTGGGATGTGGAGGGCAAGCACTACTATGACTTCCTGAGCGCATACAGCGCGGTGAACCAGGGGCACTGCCATCCCAAGATCATCGGGGCGCTGACCGGGCAGGCCCAAAAGTTGACGCTCACCAGCCGCGCCTTTTACAACGATGTGCTGGGCGAGTTCGAGCAATACATCACGGGCTATTTCGGCTACGATAAGGTGTTGCCCATGAACACGGGCGCCGAGGCGGTGGAAACGGCCATGAAGCTGGCGCGCAAGTGGGGCTACACGGTGAAGGGCATCCCCCGCGACCAGGCGCGCATCGTGATGTGCCGGAACAACTTCCACGGGCGCACCATCACCATCGTCAGCGCCAGCACCGATCCCGATGCACGCGGCGACTACGGTCCGTTCACCCCGGGCATCGACGTGATCCCGTACGACAACATCCCCGCCTTGCAGCGGGCGCTGGAGCATCCGCACGTGGCCGCCGTGCTGATGGAGCCCATCCAAGGTGAGGCCGGGGTGATGGTGCCGCACGACGGCTACCTGAAGGAGGCCTACGAGGCGTGCAAGGCCCGCAACGTGCTCTTCATGGCCGATGAGATCCAGACGGGCATTGCCCGCACCGGCAAGCTGCTGGCCTGTGACCATGAAGGTGTGCGCCCCGATGTGCTGATCCTCGGAAAGGCCCTCAGCGGTGGTGTGCTGCCCATCAGTGCGGTGCTCGCCGATGACGAGATCATGCTCACCATCCAGCCGGGCCAGCATGGCAGCACCTTCGGGGGCAACCCGTTGGCGGGCCGCGTGGGCATCGCCGCCCTGCAGGTGGTGAAGGACGAGAAACTGGCGGAGAATGCGGAGAAGCTGGGCCACGTCTTCCGCGCGGCCATGCAAAAGCTCGTGGAGGAGTTCGACTTCGTGAAGCTGGTGCGGGGCAAGGGCCTCCTGAACGCAGTGGTGATCGAGCCCCGCAAGGATGGCCGTACGGCATGGGAGCTTTGCCTCCTGCTGGCCGACAAGGGCCTGCTGGCCAAGCCGACCCATGGCGACATCATCCGCTTCGCCCCGCCGCTGGTGATGACCCGCGAGCAGCTGGATGAGTGCATCGCCATCATCCACGATAGCGTGAAGGAATTCGCCTAGGCCCGGCCAATCCCCGGGTTCACTCCCCCTTGGACTTGTCCACGGTCCGTACCAAGCGGCCCTTATCGTAGTACTTCAGCAGGTACGGCTGCCCGTCCGGCGCGTACTCGATCTGCTCGCCGTCCTCCACGCCTTCGGACCAGTTCTCCTTGAACTTCAGCGTGCCGTCCTCATAGTAGTACAGCCATTCGCCGTGCTCCTTGCCGTCCTTGAAACGGCCCACGTAATCGAGCTTGCCGTTAGGGTAGTACACCTTCTCCATCACCTTCACGGCCTGGTCACCCTTGCCTTGGGTATATACCACCACCTCGGGCTTCCCGTTGGGATGCTTGCTGGCCACATAGTGTTGCGTGGAGCAACCTGCGGCGATGATCAGGAACACCGCCAATGGGAGGGCATTTCGGGTCATATGGCCAAAGTAAATGGAAGAAGGTCCATTTTCATGACCAAAGGGCCTGGTCGGATCACCAGTCCCTTGTTGATTTCCAGCGACGGCCTCAGAAGCGGGCGATCACCTTCAGATTGATCCGGCGCGGAGTGAGGAACTCCGGGATACCGTAGTAGCGGCCCTGCACGTCCTGCACCCACGTGTAGTCCACCGTGTTGTTCAGGTTGATCAGGTTGAACACCTCGAGCGACACCCACATGTCCTTCACATGGCGCAGGAAGCCCTGTTTCTGCTGGCCGTCAGCCCCGAGGAGTTGCTTGCTGAAACCGATGTCCACCCGGCGGTAGAGGCTGGTCCGCAAGGTGTCGCCATAGCGCGTCTCGTTCGGCGGCCCGTAGGGCAGGCTGGTCCCGAAGAGCAGGTTGACGTGCACCTTGAAGGTGGGCCAGCGCGGCATTTCGTCCTGGAAGAAGAGGGCGAAGTTCACACGTTGGTCGGTGGGGCGGGGGATGTACCCGGCCTCCACGAGCAGGCTGTCGGCAGGGCGCCGATCGATGGTTTCCTCGGCATCCGTGCGCTGGCCGTACTTGTTGTAGTACAGGTAGTAGAAGTCGCCGTCGATGTCCTCCATGGTCTTCATCACCGACAGCGAGGCCCACGATTCCACGCCCCGGATGAACTCGCCGTTCAGCTTCATGTCGATGCCCGTGGCGTAGCCTTTGGCATTGTTGTTGGCATAGTAGCGGATGCGGACGTTGTCCAGCTCATAGGGGTTCAGGTGCGAAAGGGCCTTGTAGTAGGCCTCCGTGCTGAACTTGAACGGGCGGTCCCAGATGTTGAACTGGCGGTCCATGCCCAGCACGAAGTGCAGGCTTTGCTGGGCGCGCACCTCCGGATTCAAGCGGCCTTGGAAGTCGCGTAGCTCCCGGTAGAACGGCGGCTGGTAGTACAGTCCGGTGGCGAACCAGAAGCTGTAGTCGCGCTCCACGGTATCGCCGGGGGCTACCACCTTCCGCCAGCCGGGATGGAAGGCCACCCGCACACGGGGGCTGACCACCGTCTGGCCGTTGTAGCTCCAGTTCTGTCCGCGCACCCCGGCCACCAAGGCCCATTTCCGGCCGGGACTGGTTTCCCATTCCCAAGCATTCTGCACATAGGCGGAGCTGCGCACGCTGGCCAGGTCGATCTTGCTTTTGACGCTGGTCCGCAATTGCAGGCTGTCGCCATTGCCTTGGGGGATGCTGTACCCTGCGCTGTCCACCATGTACCACTCGCTCAGGCGGTCACGGATATCCTCGCTGCGCACCTCCACGCCCCACTGCAGATTGCTCCCCTTGCCATGGTGCCAGGAACCGGTATGCGTGCCGCTCACCACCGTTGCCTCCAAGGAATTGCGGGCATGGTCCAGGTATGCCCCGATGCCCAGATCGCGCACCACCTCGCCGAACTGGTCGCTGGCCAGGTTGCGGTCCAGCTCGCCCAGGCGGTATTCGCCCAGGATGTCCATGCGCTCGGTCTCGTAGGTGTTGAAAAGGCTTCCCGTGAAACGCAGCACCGTGTTCTTGTTCGGCCGCACGTTCAGGCTCAGGGCGCCCGACACCGTTTCGTAGGCCGTACGTTCCTGCCCCTCGAAGTACACGGTGTAGCGCAGCGCTTGGTTGAAGTTTCCCAGTTCGGTCTCGCGGTCGCTGGGGATCACGTCGTAGCGGTTGCGTGAGTAAAGGCCGAGGAAGCCCAGCTCCACCTTGTCGCTCAGGTCGTAGGTCCAGTAGCTCTGCAGGTCGGTGTAGCGCGGAATGTAATCGCCTTGGGTATCGAGGCCCTTGAGGATGGTACTGAGCGTGCGGTAGCGGAAGCCGGTGATCTGGCGCAGGCGTTGCCCGGCCATGGCGCTGCCGATGGCCACCGAACCGCCCAACAGGCTGGCGCTTACAGTGGCGTCGAACTCACGGGGCCGCCGGTAGGTGATGTCGAGCACGCTGCTGAGCTTGTCGCCGTAGCGTGGCTCCCAGCCGCCGGCGCTGAAGTGGATGCGCTCGATCATGTCCGGGTTGGGGAAGCTCAGGCCTTCCTGTTGGCCGCTGCGCACCAGGAAAGGGCGGTACACCTCGATGCCGTTCACATACACCAGGTTCTCGTCGAAGTTGCCGCCCCGCACATTGTACCCGCTGCTCAGCTCGTTGCGGGTCATCACGCCCAAGCTGCCTTGCAGCAGGCTGTTCACGTCTCCCAAGGAAGGCTGGAAATGTGAAATGCGCGCATTGAGCTTTCCGATGCCCACATCGCGCAGCCTATTGTCCGTGATGCTCACCGGCCCGATCACCTGCGACCGGATCATCACGTCCAACGAACGCTTCTCGCCAGGCGCCAGCTCCACCGTCCTTTCCACGGGCTCGGTACCAGGGTACACGAAGCGGATGGTCACCTCCTTGCCGGCCGGGACCGTCAGTGTGTATCCTCCGCTTGCGTTGGATGTGGTGGAGGCGACGCCCGGCACGGCAATGCTGGCATCCGGCAACGGCTTGTTCTCATCGTCGCGCACCGTGCCGCTCACCGTGGCGGTCTGCGCCAGCAGCAGGAATGGGAACAGCAGGGAGAGGAATAGGAGGGAATGCCTCATGCAGGTGGACATGCCGGTATGCCGGCTCGATCGGACGGCCAAAGTAACGGGATAGCACCGGGTTTAGTACGGGCGGTTGCCGGTTGTCCGTGTCCATGTCGGAGTTGTTCGCGCCGCAGCGCAAGGAAAACTGGTGGTTCGTGGTTCGCAGTTCGCAGGAGCAGGCGGCAGAGTGCAGTTGGCAGAGGGCAGTGGGAAGTCCGCCTTCGCAGGGCTACGGCGGGACGCAGTGGGCAGTAGCAGGAGGCAGTGGCAGTGGCAGAGAACAAGTCCGCTCTCAGCTTTCCGTCACCCTGAGCGGTCCTTGCGAGCCTGTGGCGAAGCAAAGCGAGGCGGTGCTCCGCAAGGCGCGAAGCGACTGGGGAGCCGAAGGGTCGGCTTTCAAATTTCAGCTTTGAGAGCATCTCCCTTACCACCCTTTCCGTCTATGCCCCTTCACCCCGTACCACAGGATGAACAGGTAGCACGGCACCATCATCCAATAGGCCTGTTGGTGGCCGATGCCGGGCTCGCCGGCCAGTTGTCCGTATAGAAGCGGAAGCACGGCACCACCGGCGATGGCCATGATCAGCATGGCGCTACCGGTCTTGGTGTGACGGCCCAGCCCATCGATGGCCAAGGGCCAGATGGCGGGCCACACCAATGCGTTGGCCAAGCCCAAGAGTGCGATGCACATTACCGAGGCATAGCCGGAAAGCTGTGTGGCGGCGATAGTGAGCACAACGCCCAGCACGGCCGATGCGGCCAAGGCCTTCGATTGCGAGATGAACCGGGGAATGGTGATAATGCCGATGATGTAGCCGGCCACCATGCCCATCATGGTATAGCTGGTCAGGTGTTTGGCCTCGCCGAGCGGCAGGCCGATCTCCTGGCCATATACGGTGATCGTATCGCCGGCCATCACCTCAACACCCACGTAGAAGAACAGGGCGATCACGCCCAGCACGAGGTTGGGGAAGGAGAAGACGCTTCGGCCGTCGGCGGCCACGCCGGGCGCATCCACCTCGGGGTCAAGCTCGGGGAGTGGGGAGAAGCGGACGAAGAGGCCCAGCAGGACCAGTGCACCGGCCATCACGGCATAGGGCATCATGATGCGGGTGGCCAGTTCGTCCAGGCGACCGGCCAGCTCGGCGCCCTGCAAGGTCTGCAGGTCCACCTGCAAGGCATCCGCATCGGACAGCAACAAGGCGCCCAGCGCGAACGGGGCGATCACCCCGGCCATCTTGTTGGCGATGCCCATGATGCTGATGCGGGCCGCCGCGCTTTCAATGGGGCCAACCACCGTGATGTAGGGATTGCTGGCGGTCTGCAACAGCGAGAGTCCGGTTCCGATCACGAACAAACCGGTCAGGAAAAGCCCGTAGGACCGGCCTTGTGCCGCCGGGATGAATAACAAGGCGCCCAAGGCCATGGTGAACAAGCCGTACATCATGCCGCGCTTCATGCCAGTTTTGCCGAGCACCCAGGCCATGGGCAGCGCGGTGACGAAGTAGGCGATGTAGAAGGCGAAGGTGACGTAGAACGGTTCGGCGCCGCTGTCCAGTTCGCACACGATCTTCAGGTAACTGATCAGCGGCCCGTTGATCCACGTGACGAAGCCGAAAAGGAAGAACAGCACGCCGATGATGATCACGGCCGTGGTGGTGTGGGAGCGCTGGGACATGGGTTTCGTTGGGGTGGTGAAAGTATCGGGTTCCTGTTTCTTTCCGTGGAGACGGGATCCCATTTATTCCCAGATGGGTGTTGGCTGCAGGCTCCGGGCCACAGGCCACGGGCTGCAACCAGGTTATCCGGGATAGGCGGCTTGTTCCGATCTTGTGGCAAAACGAAACCCCATGAAAGACTTCAAGAAACTGGAAATGTGGCAGCACGGCATGGATCTCATCGACCTCGTGTATGACCTGTATGAGGAATTGCCATGGCAAGAGGTCTCGGAGTACAAGGGCCAGTCCCAGCGTGCGGTTATTTCCATCCCGTCCAATATCGCTGAAGGAAATTCCCGGCGAAGCGAAAAGGACAAGTATCGGTTCATGGAATATGCACTGGGATCGGCCTTTGAGCTGGAGACGCAAACGCTGTCCGCCATGCGCCGCAAATGGTGCCCCATGGCCAAGGCGGAACAAATCATTGGAAAGGTGGAGCGCCAGCAACGCATGATGATGGGATTTATGGACAAACTGAAGAGGTGAAGTGGACGGAGGTGCTTGCTGGTGTCGCTGAGGAGACTGAGGCCCGTGACCGGAAGTCCGAGGCCTGGCCTCAGGGAAATAGCGGAACCGTAAACTTGCCCCATGGATCCCCGCCTTGAAGCCTTTGAGCGCCTGCTGAACATCATGGACGACCTGCGGGCCAAATGCCCCTGGGACCGCAAGCAGACCCTGGAAACCCTGCGACCGTTGACGATCGAGGAGACGTACGAGCTGAGCGACGCCATCCTGAAGGGCGACCTGGAGGAACTGAAAGGCGAGCTGGGCGACCTGCTGCTGCACATGGTGTTCTACGCCAAGATCGGCGAGGAAAAGGGCGCGTTCACCATCACCGACGTGCTGAATGCGATCTGTGAGAAGCTGATCCGGCGGCACCCGCACATCTACGGCGAGGTGAAGGTGGAAGGAGAGGAGGACGTGAAGGCCAACTGGGAGAAGATCAAATTGCAGGAACGCCGTAGCGTCGACCCACAGGGTCGACCGGATGATACCCCCCGCAGCGTGTTGCAGGGCGTGCCCCGGGGATTGCCCAGTTTGGTGAAAGCCATCCGCATACAGGACAAGGCCCGCGGTGTGGGGTTCGATTGGGACAACCGGGAACAGGTGTGGGAGAAGGTACACGAGGAGCTGGCCGAGCTGAAGCATGAGGTGGACGCCGAAAGCGACCAGCAAGCCGACGAGCTGGGCGACCTGTTGTTCAGCATTGTGAATTATGCGCGGTTCCTGAAGATCGACCCGGACGAGGCGTTGGAGCGCACCAACCGCAAATTCATCCAGCGTTTCCAGTACCTGGAGACCGAATCCCGCAAGGACGGCAAGAAATTGGGCGAGATGACCCTGGCCGAAATGGACGTGTACTGGGAACGCGCCAAAACCCGTCGGGGCGGATGATCATCTGCCGATCGGGTGATACGTTGCCATCAACCGGCCCATCGATCCCACCGATCATCATGGGCAACCGGCTGCCCGCGTGAGGGCGCCGGGCCGCCCGTACCCTGAGGCCCTCGAAGGGTACGGGCGGCCCAAAACCCAATCCATGTCGTCCGGTGGAAAAGATCCGCGGGGGGCGGGTCAGGCGCGGTGGCCATGTGAATAGGTTCGTGCCGGTGCAATAGGCCTTGGACCGATGAAGCGGCACAAAATGAAAGAACGAACGCGGATGGCAGCGGCAAGGATGGCGTGGTATGCCTTGGCGGCGATGGTAGGAACAGCTGGCACGGCCCATGGGCAGGTGCCGAACAAATGCTTGGAAATAGAGAGCATACTGGCTGATGCCTGCGTGGACCTGGACGCCTGCCCCGGTGCCACGGAGGGCAAGAATGAGATGGTGCGGTTCATCACCGGGCCGGCCGCCATCAACATCGCCGACCTGCAATTCGTGTTCTACAGCAGCACCTTCAGGGGCATTGAACAGACGAGCACCACGGCCACTCTGACGGCTGCGCTGAACGCCACCATCCAAAGCTGCGGCCACCTGTTGGAGCCGCCTGCGGGCATCATACCGCCGGGAAGCCGCGTGATCTTCGTGACCTCCACGGACATGTGCGTGGCGGCCAACCCGTTTTATGCACTGAGCGATACGCTCTACATCATCTTCCAGAAGGCGGGCAACAGCCAAGGGCATTTCAAGAACAACGATCTGGTGATGCAGGACACCACGTCCACACCGGGGCCGCAGCTCACACGGACCTTGCAGATCAACCTGCCGGGCATCAATTGCGGGGACACGGTTGCCTATGATGCCAACCGGCTGATCAACATTTATGGCAACTACGGCGGCCAGTCCGAGGAGAACGACGGAGCCACGGTGAACTTCGCCTGGCCGGGACAGCCGGTGGCCAGCTATGTGAATTACGGATGCCAAGCGCCCTTTGAGCCGACCATGGTTTCCATGGATCCCGGCGACGGCATCATCGACTGCGGTGGCCATACCTATTTGGAAGGCAGCGTGAGCGGCGGATACACTGCCGTGCTCTGGCAGGGAGGGACCGGCGTGTTCAGCGACCCCGGGGCATTGGGCACCTACTACATGCCCGGCAGCGGTGATCCGGGGGAGGTGATGTTGTCCTTTTGTGCGATCGACGCCTGCGGCGACACGCTATGCTCACAGGCCACCTTCGTGATCGTGGGCAGCGGCACGGTGACGGTGACCACCACCGACCTGGACGGCTGCGCCCCGCATTGCATCACCTTCACGGCTGAAGCCGGTGCCGAGGATGCCTTCCTTTGGGAGTTTGGTGACGGGGCCACGGCCACGGGCGGCGAAGTGTCCCACTGTTACACCGTGTCCGATGGGTTCTACGCCACCCTGACGGTACAGCAGGCCAACGGCTGCGCGGACCTGGTGGAGACCATCGGCCCGATAGGCATTGAGGACTGCGGCGGCGAGGTGGTGCTGCCTACGGACACCTTGGTGATCCCGAACGTATTCACGCCCAACGGCGATGGCCTGAACGACGTTTTCCGCGTCAGTGGCGGCGGGCTCACCACGCTTGATGTGCAGATCTTCAACCGCTGGGGGCAGCTGGTGGCCCGGCTGGAACGCGTGAACCAAGTGTGGGACGGCCGCTCACCGACCGGTGAGGTGCTGAGCGACGGCACCTACTTCTACACGCTGCAGGCGCAGGATGGGGACGGAAAGACCTACGACCTGAGCGGGACGGTGACGCTGAGGCGGTGAAGGGGCCCAATGAATGGGAGATGAGGTAGTGCCATCCGGATCCCCATAACCTCTAGCAGGCAATAAAAAAATACCTGGAACTGGGTATTTTTTCTGGGGCGGTGTGGGTCGAGCTTTGTGGAGCGGGGAACGGACCGAGCAGGTCACCCTGCCAAAGCGATGGCCTCCCAAGACATGAACCGGCATGGCAGTTTAATGGCCGATCCCTGCCTTAGGAACGGAATGGGAACGGCTTCCCCCGGAAAGGACCCAAGCAAATAACCCCAACCCGATCATGACACCCACCGATATGTTCAAGTTCGCGGTCGTTCGTGCACCGCGCAAGCCCGATCTCGTTGAGTCCCCTGCCCGGCGGATCCCCTATGCGTTGGACAGCGCGCTCCACAGCGCCCTGAAGGCGGACCGGGCCGCAGCGGACCCGCGGCCCACCATGATCGCCACGGCTACGGGATTCAAGAATAACAGCAGTGAATACATCGGGAGCACCGCGGCCCTTGACGGGCTCTTTCCGGGCTTTGCACGGATTGATGGATATCTCCGGGCCAAACAGCGGGACGCGGTAAAGCAGGACCTCAAGGCGCTGGTGGAAGGCCCCGACGTGCTGGATCAGACCGCCGTTGATTATGTCGAGGGGAATGACTACACGAGCGTGAAATCACAAGTGTGGGACAACCTGATGGTGCAGTGCATCCTCGGGGAGAACGCCGCCTTGCGCACCGAGCTGACCCGCATCCTGAGGCTCCTCAACATAATTGAGAACATTGCCGCCGATTCGCCCTTGCTGGATACCGGCGCGGGCATCTTCGGTCTGTACATGGCCACCGTACTGGTGCCCGGTGATGTCTTTCCGTTGCCCGATGTCCCGTTGCCCACCGAACCTGAGACGCGCCCCGCGCCACGCGACCCCGCCGGGGATCTGCTGGCACAATTGGAGGAGCTACGGACAGCTTATACGGAGATCCGTGAAGCTTATGCCCAACAGACCTATGAGTATAAGGAACTCCACTACGCGGAACGGGACGAAGAGGATCCCGATGACAAGAAACAGCCCAATGTCATCGATCACGACCCCTTGGCCTTGGAGGGCAAGCGTGCCAGTGCATTGAAGCCGGCCACCAAGGCAAGCTTGGAGAAAGTCGGCATAAAGGTGGATTTCGTGTACATGCCGAGGGTGCATGAGGTTTTCGGGGCCGAGATCCGACGCTTGGGCCGCTTGGTGAATGCAGGCAAGGACCGCGCCATGGTCGCCCGTGTGGGCGGCGCGTTGGTCAGCCTAGGCAATGAGTGCGTGAATGCCACCCTGGAGCCGCCGTGCAAGCCCTTCACCTTCGTGGCTTGGCCGGGCGGAGCGGGCCACATCAGGCCCATCGGCATCGCCGACCTGAAGGTGGTGCGGACCCGGTTGTACAAGTACGAACAAGGGGAGGTGGCCCATGTGGAGAACATCCTGCGCGGGGAAACGCGGAAGCGCACCTTCCGGGACCTGTACCGGCAGGAAAGCACGCTAATGGAGGAGCAGGACACCACCACGGAAAACCTGCGCGAGACCCAGACCACCGAAAGGTTCGAATTGCAGCAGGAGGCCAGCAACGTCATCCAGCAGGACCAGGCCAGCCAGATCGGCGTGTCCGCCTCCATCTCATACGGGCCGATGGGATCCGGCACGCTCAGCGCAGGCACAAGCAGCAGCACCAGCCAGATGCAGGCCTCCTCACAGGCCACCGACTATGCCAAGGAGGTCATGGAACGGGCCTTGCAGCGCGTGGTGGAACGAAAGCGCACCCGCAGGTCCGTCACCACCATCGTGGAGAACGAGGACACCACCGAACACGGCTTTGACAACACGGCCGATGGGGCCGGAGGCACGGAGAACATCACCGGGGTATACCGTTGGCTGGACAAGATCTACCATAACCAAGTGGTGAACTATGGCAAGCGGATGATGTTCGAGTTCATCGTGCCCGAACCGGCGGCCTTCCATTTGTTCAGCAAGTTGGCCAAGGTGAAGAGCGACGAGGTCATGGAGGTGCCCCCGCCCTTCGACATCACCTCCTTCGAGGACATCACCCCCGAGACCTACGATGAATATGCCGTGCGATACGGGGCCACCGGCGTGAAGCCGCCCCCGCAAGGCATCGTATCGGTGCAGGCCACCAAGGGGCATGACTATGTTGGTGGCGGCAATGCAACGTGGACAACATGGACCACCCAGCTTACCGTGCCCGAGGGCTATACGGTGGCCAGTGCCCGTATATCGATATTATTGAGCAGCGGCTCTGACCATTACATCACGGTATGCGTTGGCACTTCGGCGCCCGTTACCCGCTATCATTCAGAAGTGGTGGACATCCTGGATATCCCGGCCGTGGAAGGGGGAGAGTTACCGGTGAACATGCGCTGCCACAGCGACCACTATGCCTTGGCCGTGGAATTGTTCTGCGCCCCCTCCGCCCAGGCCTTCCAGCAGTGGCAGATCGACACCTATGCCGCGCTGAAGACGGCCTACGAGCAAAAGGTGGACGAATACAACCGCTGGCTGAACAAGCAATCGGTGAATACGATGATCGCCGGGGCAAACCCCGGCCAAAACCGCGAGGTGGAGCGCAAGGAACTGAAGAAACACTGCATCGAGTTCATCAGCGGCCAGCGCTTCGAGAGCTTCGATGCCCTGCGCAACAATGTGGCCCCGTACGGCTATCCGGAGTTCTCCTTCAGCGAGGCCGCCGCGGAGGGCCGCTACATCCAGTTCTTCGAGCAAGGCTTCGAGTGGGAGCAGATGACCTATTGGTTCTATCCGTACTACTGGGCCCGCAAAAAGGAGTGGGTGAACATCCTGAAGCGCGACGAGAGCGACCCGCTCTTCATGCACTTCCTGCAGGCCGGTGCCGCCCGTGTGCTGGTGCCGGTGCGGCCCGGTTATGAAAAGGCCATCCTGCACTACCTGAACACCGGTGGCGAGATCTGGAACGGCGAGGACGTGCCCGCACCGGACGACCCGCTCTACGTCAGCATCATCGACGAGATCCAGGAAGCCAACGGCGACTTCGAGGGCGCCCCGGTGGAAGGGGAGCCTTGGCTGAGCAAGGTGCCCACCAGTCTGGTGTACCTGGAGCATCCGGGGTCGCCGGGCGATCTGCCGAACTATAGTGGGGGGCTGCCGTTGTAAAGCTGCTTGACTTCATGGAGACTATCAGTTTGAGCGGTGACCGGGTCAAGTACCTCGTGTTCGAAGGGGGAGGGGGGCTAGGCATGGTCTATCTTGGCGCTATTGAAGCATTGGAAGACGTGCTTGCAAGAGATCGGAACTTGGCAGGAAGACGTCATGTGGAGTTTCCTGATCGACTTTTTCCGATTTGGGGGGATGGGCCGATTGAGGGTCGACCGTTTCGTGGTGTATGCGGCGCTTCGGCTGGGGCGATTACTGCGTTCATGCTTGCAATCGGGATGGATTCGTATGAGATTGATCAGGCTCTTGCAGAGTTGCATCCTGTGATCATTGACCCTGGGGGTCTAAAAGATGATTCACAGGAACTATGGAGTGCTGCTGAGAATTTCTTTGATTCGCCCGACCCGGTGACGGCGAGAGTGTTCAGGCCGAAGGAAATCGGTGAACCCCGATCCACCTACAAGTGGGAGAACAAACCGGAAGTTCTCACTATCCTGAAGAAATGGGGACGAGGATTTGTGGCCGATACTCTTCACCAGTACTTTTTTCCATTCACCAAACCCCTGCGTCGATCGTACAGTATTGTAAAGCGCCTGCTGCTCTTGGGTGACCTTAATTCAGAGAGGCAGCTAAGCATAGGCTTTGCGCCGAACCCATTGGGTATTGTACCACCAGTATTACCGTATCCTACAACTAGGCCAGTCGAGTTCAAGCACCACGACAACGCGGCTACCTATCTCCATAGCCTGCTGCTCAACCGAGGACTGTTCTCAGGTGTTGCTGCGCGTGAGTTCTTCCGAAGGTTGATAAAAGAGCGCCTTCCAGCGGCGCACTTCAAGGCACACAAGGGTGCGGTACCACTGGACCCGGACATGAGTTTCATGGAGTTCTATAATGTGACGGGTGTTGACCTAGTGGTGACCGGCGTGAACATTTCCCGGCGTGAACCGAGATACTTTTCGGTCTGGCACACGCCCAATTTCCCCGTGGTGGAAGCGGTTGCCTTGAGCATGTCTATCCCGCTGGTATTCAAGCCGATGTATATTGAGGGTGGGGTGCGTAAAGGGGACACCCCACAAAACATCGCCTATCAAGGGCTCTATGTTGATGGAGGGATGCTGAATAACTACCCAGTACGTGCCTTTGATACCATCGAAAAGCGGAATACACTCAGCAACGGAGAACCATTGCGTTATCGGAATGTGGATGTAGGCACGTTCGGTGGTGTGTTTATCGCCGTTGACCCACGGGAAGGAACAGGCGGCAACGAACCCTTCTTGGGCTTTAGATTGGTAGATATGGGAAGGCCCAATGTCCCGCCGGACCAGGAACAGGTTGTCGAACCTTCGATAAAATTCGATGATATTTTTTCTTCAGGCGGCAATGCTCGGGTTGGCATTGACCTGATCAAAGACCTTTTCTACACCTTCTTGTATCCGGCCAATTCGGGGCAGGTCCGATATGCGAACGATCGCTCAAGGACTATCCCGCTCAATGTGCATGGCCTCGACTTGCTCGATTTCGCACATCCCGATGCGGATCTGTACAATAAAAAGACTAAGGTTCTGCTTGTCGATGGAGTCCCCAGGACTATTGCGTTGGATGAGTGGAAAAGAGGGCGGAGAAATGAGGCAAGAACTAGAGTGGAAAGCCGTGTTCGGCAATAATCCACCTGTAATAATGCAGTAGGCATGATCATTTGTGCAAACCGATGAAGCACAAGCCTGGTCCTTCGTTGTTCATGGCACCCGTTCGGGCTTTGCTCCTATGCTTTCTATTCTGCTGTGGGCAGGCACCTCAACTGAAAATCGAATCGGATCATTCTCCTGCCGTGGACTGCGTTGATCTCTTGTCTTTTGATATCACAACCTCAGATGGACAAGTCGTGTTTTGGGATGATGACCCATTGCCAAACTATGGCCCGGCGCTGATTTTCTCATGTAACGGTGTGCCGTTCACGGGGCAGGTGCATCTCGCAGCCAAGAGGTACGTGCAGCCTGTTCATGGGTACTTGGTGAATGGAAGACCACACGGTGTATGGACCATCGGGGATAGCATGGGCACATACGAATTCAGACGCTTTGTTTTCGACCGCGAAGTCGATACCATACACTGCTTGGACTATGAACGGTATTACGAGGGTCGACGAAGTAGCCGATGGTTTCGGATATCCGATTCCACTGCGGTGGACTCCGGGTGGTTTTCATCAAGCGACGCAAATAGGCTTTCTTCAGTGAAATGGAGGACGTTGAATTGCGAAAGGTGCGTTCTTGGGGGGAAGGTGACAAAGATGTTGCTCTATGATACACTTGGAGGTCTAAGGCAATTTCTTCTTGAGGATTCTCTCGATATTAATTGGTCGGACGATGAATCCGATTTGGATAAAAGTGTCAGGTTGAGCGGTTGTTCTGGACATTGCCTTTGCGTCGGCGTTCTGAAGGGGCATCCATGGAAACTGATCGAGCGAGGAGGGCCATTGGGTGAGCGGGTTGAGTATTGGCCGCGCAGTCCTGAGGGGGTTCCTTACCCGAGAGGCGTTTTCAAGCATTTCGAACCGAACGGAGAGGTCCATAGTGTGTTTGTCAACGTTGATCAGATGCATTACCTCCAATGATTTGGCCCATTCCTTCGCAAACGAACCCTCGCCCAGTCGCATTCTCCCTCCTGCGAGGCCTTCCCCATAACAGAGCAAAGCCATGCGAAGGATCCACGGAATTTAAAGACTTATAATTTGAAGAACATCTATTCCCAAAACGCAAACTCAAACACCAACAAACCATGAGAACCCCATTCACCCGCACCTTGCTTTTTGCCGCCCTTGGGCTGGCCGTTGCCTTCACCGCCTGCAAGAAGGACGACGATAACGCGACGCCATCAGGCAGCCAGTCGGCCCCGTCCAACGATCCACGGACGGCCTTCACCGGCTCCTGGCTGGTATCGGATTCGTTGTGGCTGGCCGGGCAGCTGTATACCAACCAGCCGGAGACCTACGTGCTGAGCATCACCACGGGCGGCACCGCCTCGGACACGCTCTGGTTCAACAACCTGTGGAACGATGGCGCCAACTACTACGCGCTGTTGTCCAACAACTTCTTCTCTTTCCCATCACAGCAGGTGAGCGGTCCGTACCACATGAGCGGCAACGGCACATTCAGCGGCACGCACCTCTTCTACCAGACCAGCGGCGACGTGTACGTACACCACGGGTATGGGGAGAAGCAGTAACAGTTCGGTCTTGGTGCAGCCGGGGAATTACTGCGGTCCGCCGCCAAGCACGATACCCAGCGTGGCGTACCACGTGAAGTACTTGGAGTCCTTCATGAACTGCCCTGCATCCTTGTAGGCCTTGCTGAGACCGTAGCTGAGACCGGTCTCCAGGGAGATCTTCCAGAGGTCTACGCCCAGGCCGGCATCCAGGTTGAAGGAACCGCCGTTGTAGTCTTTCTTATTGAAGGCGATCTTATCGTCCTTGCTGTCGATGCTGAGCAACGCCTCGTAGGTGGGCCCGGCGTTCACGCGCAGCTTGAAGCCCTCGCTGTGGATGAGGTTGTAGCCCACCAGCGCCTTCACCTTGGCCGTGGTGCGGATCATGTTGTCCTCCACGAAGACCGTGTCCAGCGGTGTGAACTTGATGAAGGTAACGCTGCGGCCGAAGAAAGCGCCGGGCTGGAAGTAGAAGCGGTCGCCCAAGCGGAAATCGGCACCCAACTGCCAGCCTGCTGAACTGGAGGAAACGATGCCGGACGGTGTATTGGTAAGCTGCGTGAAGTTGATACCGGCCTGCGGGTTGACGGCAAACTGCGCTTGGGCGGCATGGCCGGCGGCCACGCAGAGCAGGGATAGGACAAGGTTCCTGGTTTTCATGGGAATAGGTTTAGGGATTGAATGATCCGGTTCGTTACGGTTGGTTTTGCAAAAATGGGGCCGGAGGGCTTTACGGAGGGAACACCCGGCAATTACCGAAGCGCAGAAATGTGTCGCAGAAACACCGATCCCCGACCTTTGCACCCTTCCGCCCCGATGCCGTGCCTTGGCCGCCTTTCCATCCGACCGCTGTGCGGGCTCATGGCGCTTGGGCTGGTGGCCGGGGAAGTCCATGCCCAATGTGGTCCGATCATCTCCACCTTCCCCTACAGTGAAGGCTTTGAGAGTGGTCCGGCCTGGGCCAGCGGCGGTACGGGGAACGACTGGGCCTGGGGTACCCCGGCCCATATCGTGATCAACAGCGCGGGCGGCGGCACCAAGAGCTGGTGCGTGGGCGGGCTCACCGGTGCATTCTACAACAACAATGAGCGCTCGTGGCTGGAGAGCCCGTGCTTCGATTTCTCCGCGCTGGAGCGGCCCCGGATCTCCTTCAAGATCTTCTGGGAGGTGGAACGCCAATACGACGGCATGACCTTCCAGTATTCCACCGACGGCGGGACCACGTACAGCAATGTGGGCTCCTTCAGCGACCCGGCGGATTGCAACACGGCCCACTGGTTCAATTCCGCCAACATCACCAATTTGCCGAATACCATCAGCCCCAAGCACGGCTGGAGCGGCCGGGTGGGGCCCACACAGGGTAGCTGCCAAGGTGGTGGCGGCAGCGCGGGATGGGTGACCGCCAAACATTGCCTGGGCTGGCTGGCCCACGCGCCCAGCGTGCGTTTCCGGTTTTTCTTCGGCGCAGGCAGCGCCTGCAACAGCTACGACGGCATCGCCATCGACGATATCCTGATCGAGGAGTCCGACCCTGTGATCGCGGCCTTCACCGGCGACTGCGACGGCAGCACCGTGGACTTCATCAACACGTCCACGCCCTGCCCGCACCAATTCAATTGGAACTTCGGGGACCCCGGCTCGCCCGGGAATACGTCGACCCAAGAGAATCCTTCGCACACCTACGTCAATCCTGGCACCTACACCGTGACGCTGACGGCCACCGATGCCTGCGGCGCCACGGCCACCACCACGCAACAGATCAGCGTGCTGGGCGTCTCGATCAACGCCGTGCAACCCAGTTGCGGGCAGGACAACGGCAGCGTGGAGGCCGTGGTCACCGGGGACAACGGGCCGGTGAACTACTACTGGTCGCCGGGCGGGGCCACCACGCAAACCCTGACCGGGCTGGGGCCGGGCGACTACACAGTGACGGTCTCTGGCGTGAATAGCTGCACCGCCACGGCCACCGCCACCTTGGTGCCGTCCACGGATAACTTCTCGGTGACCTTGTCCCACACCGATGTCAGTTGCGCCGGAGCCGCTGACGGCACCGCCACCGTCCAAGTGAACGGCGGGCAGGCACCCGTGGCCTTGGCCTGGGCACCCACGGGCAGCACGATCGGCACCATCACGGGCTTGGGCCCCGGCGACTACAGCTGCACCGCCACGGACAGTCAAGGATGCAGCGCCATCGCCACGGTGACCATCGAAGAGCCGCAGGCCGTGACCGTTCAAGTCATGGCTGATACCGCGGTGTGCGAAGGCACCTCGATCACCCTGCAAGCAGAGGGCTCCGGGGGAACGGGCCAATTCACCTACGCTTGGTCACCGCAAGGACCAGTGGTGGCACCCACAAGCACCACCACCTACAGTGTGGCAGCTACCGATGGGGCGGGATGCAGCTCGGTGCCGGCTACTGTCACGGTGAGTGTGTCCCAAGCCTTTGTGCCTTCGTTCACCGTTTCGAACACTATGGGCTGCACGCCGCTTTGCGTCAGCTTCCAGGCCCAGCCTGCCAATGCCGCCAGCTACCAATGGGTCTTCGGTGATGGGGGAGTAGGGGGCACCGCTTCACCCCAGCATTGCTTCACCTCGGGCGGCACCTACGCCGTCAGCCTCACGGTGACCGACCCGGCCGGATGCTCAGGCAGCCTCACCATCCCGGACCTGATCCATGCCTTGGCCTCACCGCAAGTGGCGTTTAACGCCTCGCCGCCCGTGGCCACCATCGACGAGCCCACCTTCCATTTCAGCAACGGCACCGGCCACGCCGACCAGTACACTTGGCATTTCGGCGATGAGGCCAGCAGCAGCTCCACGGATCCGTCGCCGAGCTTCACGTACGGGGCCGTTGGTTGCTACACCGTGACGCTGGACGCTTCCAACGCGGACGGCTGCACCGGCACAGGCAGCGCCGAAGTCTGTGTGGAGGACGCCTACCAGCTCTTCATGCCGAATGCCTTCACGCCCAACGGCGACGATATCAACGACGTGTTCCTGCCCATCACCTCGGTGCGCAACCCCAGGGATTTCCGCCTAATGATCTTCGACCGCTGGGGCTCACGCGTGTTCACCACCACCGACCCCTACCAAGGCTGGGACGGCAGCGGCCTGCCTGACGGCCTCTACGTGTGGAAGCTGTGGATCACGGATGCCGTGGGGGATAGCCATGAGGAGGTGGGGCATGTGGTACTGATGAGGTGAGGGGGAAATCTGCCCCTTCGCTTTGCTTCGCCACAGGCTCGCAATGACGGCTCGGGGTGACGGGAAAGCTGAAAACGCTTACCGCAGGTAACGTTTCTTACTCCCACAAGTCCGGACAGTAAAAAGTGCGCCTACGGCGCGACAGTGAACAGTAAAAAGTGGGCAGTGCGCTATCCGCAAGTCCGTGCGCTAGCCAGGGTCATCGGTGTAATCTGTGTAATCGGCGGAAAAACTCCCGCGAGCCTGCGAGCGCCTACACCCCCAACGCCCGCAGCTCCTCATACACCCGGTGCATCGGCAGGCCCATCACCGTGTAGAAGCTGCCCTCGATGCGCTGCACCGCCGTGTAGCCGATCCAATCCTGCACGCCGTAGGCGCCGGCCTTGTCCAGCGGGGAGTAGCGCTCCACGTAGTAGGCGATCTCCGCCTCGTTCAGCTCCCGGAAATGCACCGTGGCCGTATCGCTGAAGCTGTGCAGGCCCTTGTTGGTGCGGATGCACACGGCCGTCACCACGTGGTGTTCACGCCCGGACAGCAGGCCCAGCATGCGCCGCGCGTCGGCGGCACCCTCAGGCTTGTTCAGCAGCATGTCGCCCACGATCACCGTGGTATCGGCGGTGATCAGCACCTGGTCATCGGCCAGTTCGCCCACCCAGGCCGCAGCCTTCTTGCGGGCCAAGTATTCCGCCACTTCGTGGTTGGGCAGGTCGTCGGGGAAGTCCTCTTCCACGTCCACCTTGGTGATCTCCACGGGCAGGTCCAGGCCGTGCAACAGGTGGCGACGGCGCGGGGAAGAGGAGGCCAGCACCACGCGCAGCGGGTGCAACGGAGGGTTGATGCTCATTGCAGGGTTCGTTCGATGAAGAAGGCAAAGGCCACGGCGATGGCCATGGCCAGCTTCATGACATGGCCGGCGCGGTTGAACTCGGGCCGCGTGTGCGCCGCGTAGGTGAGGCCCGCCGTCAGCAGCAGCGGCACCACCAGGCCTGCGCCGATGTACCAGTAGGAGAAGCGATCTGTGAGCGCCACGGAGCGGATCACCAGCAGGGCCACGATCACCACGCCGAGGTAGAACAGCGTGATGGCCTTGGCCCAGGGGATGCCCATCACGATGGGGATGGTGCGGCAGCCGTCGGCCTTGTCGCCCTTGATGTCGGCCATGTCCTTTTGCAGCTCGCGCACCAGCGTGGTGAGGAAGGCGAAGCCCGTGAAGCCCCAGATCCAGGCCCACAGGCCGTGGAAGCCGAAGACGATCTCCACCTCGCTGCCGTCGTAGTTGATGCCCGTGGCCGAGGGGCCGTACTGGCTGAAGAGCGCGGGGATCTCGTACAGCCCCACGGTGAACGGCACCAGCGCCACCAGCACGGCCACCAGCCCGTTGCCGATCAGGAACATGCGCTTCAGGCGGGTGCTGTAGGTCCACAGCGCCCCGGCCGCCAGCAGGGGGATGGCCACCAGGTGCCACTGGCCGGCACGCCACGCCACGAAGCCGCCGACAAGGATGCCCAGCGCCGTGAGCACGGCATGGCCCAGCATCGCCACCCGGCGTTTCACGGTTCGGCCCACGATCACGGCGTCAGGCTTGTTCACCCGGTCGATGCGGGTATCGAAGTAGTCGTTGATCACATTGCCGCCGGCCGCCACCAGCACGGTGCTCAGCACCAGCAGCCAGAACAGCAGTTCGGAGAAACCGTGCGTGAAGGTGTTGCCCGGCACCTTGTCGAAGATGGTCGCGCCGGGCGCGATCGTCATGGACTGCAGTTCCGCCGAGCTCACCTTCAGGAAGCCGCCGATCACCCCGTAGCGCATGGCCGCCATGGTGAACACCATGATCAGCAGGTTCAGCGGACGGGTGAGGCGGATGAAATCAAGCATCTACCATTGGTGCGCTTGCTCGGTGAGCCATTTGTCCTGCACCTTCATGGCCTGTTCCAGCAGGTCGCGCACGCAGCCCTCGCCGCCCTTGGCCCGCGACACGTATCGGCTGATGGCCTTGATCTCCTCGGCGGCATCGGCCGGGCAGCAGGGGAAGCCCACGCGCTGCATCACGCGCAGGTCGGGAATGTCGTCGCCCATGTAGGCCGCGGTGGACAGGTCCAGCCCGGCGGCCACCAGCTCGTCCAGCTTCTTGTTCTTGTCGGGCACCGAGCAGTAGAGCTCCTTCACGCCCAAGCGGCTGAAGCTCTCGATGACGCCCTGCGACACCCCACCGGAGATCACGATGATGCGCAGGCCTTCCTTCAGCGCATGCTGCACGGCGTAGGCATCGCGGGTGAAGAAGGTGCGCACGGGGTCCAGGCCGGGCATGAGCAGCACGTGGCCGTTGGTGAACACGCCGTCCACGTCGAAGATGAACGTGCGGATATCCGCGAGGAGCTCCTTATAGGTCTTGTCGGCCACGGCTTTCGGGGTGATAGGTGAAGTAGATCAGGTTGCTCAGGATGGCGTAGGCCCGGCGAAGTTCGGGTTCTTCGTTCAAAAGCTCCAGGTGCTTGGCCATGGTGCCCGCGTCGCCGCGCCGGGCAGGACCGGTCACCGCCTGGTCCGCATCGCGCAGGGCGTTCTCCGCGCTTTGCTTCCACAGCGGGTGCAGCAGCTTGGGGTCGATGCCGTGCTGGTCAAGCAGACGCTCCGCCTCGCGCAGCAGGAACACCGGGAAGTTGGAGGTCATCACCGCGCTCAGGTGCAGGCGCTGCCGCTGTTCAAAGGGCAGGTGGACCACATGGCCGGAAATGCCTTCGGCCAGCGCGCGCACCAGCGCCAAGGTCCGGTCGTCGTTGGCGTCGATCACCACGGGAACAGTGCTGAAATCCACCGGCGGGCCGGGCGTGAAGCTCTGCATCGGCCACAGCACCGCCCGGTGGGCATGCGGCTCCAGCAGTTCCAAGGGTTTCGTGCCGCTGAGGTGGAGCAGGGGCGTACCGTCATTCGGCAGGCCCTGCGCCACCGGGCCGATGGCGTCATCGCTCACCGCCAAGATCCGCAGATCGGCAGGGGGGAGGGCGGTTCCCAAGGTGAAAGGCGAGCATCCCAACTCCGTGGCCAGCGTGGCGGCATGTCCCGCATTCCGGCCAACCACACCTGCCAGCACCACGTCCGAACCCTTCAAGGCATGGCCCAAATGGAAGGCGAGACGACCGGTGCCGATGAGCAGGACGGAAGGCATGGGGTGCGAAGTTGGGGATTTCCCAAATGTCAGGGCAGGCTGCGATTCAGAGCATTCAGGATATACCGGTCAACAGAATTGACGTGGTGATTTAATCCGACAGTGCGAAATTCAGCCTTCTAACCAATAAGCCAAATAGTATCGCTGACCATAGCGCAAGTAATTCATATCATTCTTCGATTTCGTCATATTGAAAAATCATGCTCAATTAACCATTCATGAGCAGCGGGCAAATCGAGATTTAGGCTCGCATAGCTTTGCCGCATTAGTGAATCAGGAAGAGCCCAATCCCATTTTTCTCTCCTTAGGCCCTTCGCATTATGCAGAAGATCATCCGTGTTCGGAATTTCTTGATCAGATATGCGTCGGATTTGGTCAAATACTGTAATTAGGGGCATTGCTCCTCTATGTATTGACACGTAGGCGCCTTCACTTTGTGCCGGGATAGATCCGTATTTCAACAACGCTGCAAGTGCCTCATTTACCTCATCGCCCAACCAGGTCCATAAAATCAATTCAGATCCATGCTCCGTCCAATGCCGGTTAGAAAGCAACATCCGGCTATAGGTCTCACGCCCTTGGCTGAGATGCTGGTTCGCAACACTGTCGAAAAATGAGATTGGTTCAGTTCCTTCGTATAGAACACGCATCCGACGGCGAATCATGCTGTGGATCCTACCCGAGCCTCCTGCAAATGGTGGCGGCACCCCTCCACCAGCATGTACAACATGAATAGTGCGACTATCATCTTCCACTTCGGTTATTCGCCATGTACGACCAGCAAAAAGTATAAACTGACCGGGAACAAGCATAACCGAGATTGGAATAGAACCTAATGTCTTTTGGCCAGTGATGATTCGATACTCCTCATCTGTGGCAAACGCTGCATAAAATGAATAGTGATTAACAATACGCTCTCCTTTAGCACCATGAAAGAATACTCCTGTTTTATCCTGTATTATCAAATCGTTCTCTCCTAAGTATCGTAATAGGCTTGCAAAATCATCTGGGATTATACTTTGAAATGGAGCCCCTTTCGAACAGAACAAATTATAACACTGGGACGCAGTTGCCCCTCCATTCTGTGCAATGAAGGATAAAACTTGTTGAACAAGGGTCGAACAATGCTTTCCATGTACCACTGGTGGCTCAAACCACTTGTCCGCCAGCAATGATACCATCGCAGCAGTCTGTACCGTGCCCATTCGGAGCTGAGTATGAATTGGGCAAGACGGTCCAATTTCATTCTCAATCTGATAGCCCCAAAGTATTGCTGGCTCACCCTTTCGTCTTCCCGATCGCCCAAGGCGTTGTCTCAAGCTTGCTACAGAAGGTGGACTGCCGACTTGTGCAATGCTCTTCACCGCACCGATATCAATGCCCAATTCAAGAGTGTTTGTACATATGCCCGTGGCCGGATACTCACCCGATTTTAACGCGGCTTCGGCTTCCAATCGAATCTCCTTAGACAAGCTTCCGTGGTGTGGCCAAAACTCGTTTGGCACGCCTCGGTCCTTGCACATTGATGACAATCTATGTGTATACCACTCAACACTCTTTCGACTATTCGGAAACACAAGATTATTTGAGCCTCTCAATACACGATACATATGTTCTGTAATTGCGCTTGGAGCAATATCATCGACCGGCGTTTCCGTGTTAACATCTATCGCTTTCGCCAAGGGTTCTTGATAACCTTTTATCAAGACTTTCAGCTCCCGACTAGTCCCATCACTTACTAATACTTGAACCGCACCATTAGATTCTGACCGCATAAATCGCGCAGCTGCGTTCATGTCCCCAAGGGTCGCAGAGAGGCCTATACGGCGAACCTTTCGTCCGAGCACCGTCTCAATCCTGTGGAGTTGAGATATTAATTGCATGCCACGTTCAGTACCTATAAAGGCGTGCAACTCATCGATGATAAAGAACAACGCGTGTTCGAAAATATGACCTACTAATGCTCCTCGATTACAAAGTGTTGCCTCGAGGGATTCTGGTGTAATAAGCAACACCCCTTCCGGCTGTTTTAAAAAGCGAGCTTTAGTTCTACTTCCGATATCACCATGCCATGGATGAACGGGAATGTCGAGCCTTTCACACAGTTGACTCAGCCGCTGAAACTGGTCATTGATCAATGCTTTTAATGGACCGACGTAAATGATCAAGGGTAATAGTGGCCGATGGAGACCTACAGTCAATGCAGGAAAGAAGGCCGCTTCTGTTTTGCCTTCAGCCGTAGCCGCAGCCAGAATCACATCATCGGCGCCTCTGGTGATAATGGGAATTGCTTGCTCCTGGATTTCATGTAAATCGGTCCAGCCAGCCTCCCAGATAAAACGTTGAATACGTTCATCTAGCAGATGAAATGCTTCACTCTTTGGCATCCAGAAACCTACATTTTGAATGAGGATAACTCATTATCGCCTTCAATCTCTTGATCCATTGATGCGCCTCCATCCACTTCAATCTCCACCATTCCCAACAGTTCGCGCCAATTTGCTTGCTCGTTCTGTTCCAAAACAGCTAATAGGTTAACAAATGAAGTGATGGTGGTGCGCGGTGTTCTGAAATAGCTATCTCCGATTCGATTGGAACAATGCTCCATAAAGGACACAATGCCTTGGTCGGGTAGCAGATACCGACTAGGGTCACCATAAGCGAAAACATGACGAACTTTCTGCAACAGAACATACAGGTCTTCTTGAGTAAGATTCGTGAGTCGAATTACCGGACCACTAAGATCCACAAGGCCACTGGTCGTAAAGGTGTTCTGTGCCAATCGGCATTGTAGCGCCGAATAGCTGTACAAGCCACGACGCGTGTCGAATAGGAACTCTGGAGTTCCACCAAGAAGGAATCCCAGTCCAACCGCAGTACCTTGAAATGAATCATTAAGGATGCGAAGGATTTGTTCATAGTTTGCATTGCGTGACTGGGTATTAGCCAGCTTATACAGATTTACCATCTCATCCAATTCCACAATCATTCCGGAATAACCGGCTAAGCGAACGAACCGTCCAAGGAGTTTCAATTGGTCGTATACCGAAGCGTCATCGACAATTGTCCGTACGCCGAGCGCCATTCGTGCGTCCGTCTTGGTCATGAATTCTCCGCGCAGCCATTTCACCGCATCAGAACGCACTTGCTCATTCCCTTCCTCATATCCACGCCAGTACGCCGCAACTACATCGGCAAAGTCGTAACCATTGACCATTTCGGTTAATTCCGAAAGTTTGGCTCGTATTATTACCTCGGCATTTTGCCCACTCACCCTTGCTTCCTCTTTTGCCGTAGCAACGAACCTCTCGACCACACCGGGCAAAGCCCCTCCGTTTGGTTTGGAGCGTGTCGCCATATTTCGCATCAACTCGGCATAAAGCGACCGCGCCTGTCCTCCAGAGGATTGCAATCTTCTGTCCGGGTTCAAATCAGCAGTGACAACCACCAACTTCTTTTCCATGGCAACAGACCGGACTACGTTCAAGAAGAACGTCTTGCCAGCCCCATACTCGCCTATTATTAGCCTGAATGCCGAACCGCCGTCGGCTACACGCTCTATATCCTTAATCATGGTAGCAATCTCCTGATTGCGTCCAACTTGAATAAGGTGTTGACCTGTCCTTGGAACAACCCCGGCGCGTAGGGATTGGATTACAGCGTCACGTTCTCGGGGACGAATAGGCTCACTCATGTTTGAGGCTGTCAATTATAGATTGGTTGACTTCCAAGGGATCCTCTCCCTCGAATAGTGGTTGATCGTACAGTTCGAACGATGCATCGTTAATGCGCTCCAATGCACCATCAAGCATGAGATCCATATCCAAGGAGGCATCGACAAGTTCTTCTCGACTCCAAACAGGTCTGGACAACAAAAGGTGCACAAGCTTTGCCAAGTGATTGTCTAAACCTAAAATGGTAGATGGTGCCTCTTCCTGGTGAGGAACGTCTTCACGGACCGGCTCATCATCAGTTTTGTCAGATAATATTTCGGCTAGCAGATCTGAAACATCTTCTGATTCTCGTTGTAAACGATTTACTCGCTCGTAATCAAGTTCAAGTCCCTTTTCTGCCGATTGGTGAACCGACCTTGGCTCCAAATGGGTATGCGAATGAAGATCGCGGAAGACCTTGTCAACTTCTATTCCAAGCGCCTTATATGCTTTTTCAAGAAGGCGAACTTCCGCGGGAGAGACTATCCCATCTGCACTTGCAACGCTAACCATGTATCCCGCCACTCTTTCCCGCTCCTCAGAACTTAATTGTTCTATCCGCTTTTTCAGTGACCCTAAGGACATAGGATGAACCGTTACCAATTTCAAGTGGGCTTGCAACCGAATACGGTCAGCATCTTTAAGTCCATCCCATGAGGCAATTTGTTGTTCAATTAAATTCTGTTCCTGTACACTGAAATCACCGTCGGCCATGGCGACCATTACTGCGAGCTGAAGCGTGAGTTGAATAACCCTGTAATACCGTTGATCCTGAATTGAATCATGATCAATTGGTAGCCTAAATAGTACCAGGTGCTCATCGACCTTGGGCGTGCGTGCTCCACCTTGAAAATCCGGCTCAATGCCTATGCCTTTTGAGGACAAGTGCTTTGCCAATCGAAGCATGACCTTTCGGTCGGAATTCATTCCCAGATCCAAGGATTCCATTAACGCACTTACCCTTATCACCAGCGGGGTTGTCTCAACGTCACGGCGCAAGTCATCGAAGACCTGAACCAGATCTTTGGGCCATAATGCTATCGGCAACAGGAGTCTGGCCTCAGGTGTTTCCCTAATCTCCGGAGCTCTTCCGAGCAGTCGACTATAGGAATCAAGCTCATCAGTAACCTCATTGATGAAGCTCCCAAGTGCGTCTATTGGGCCACTCACCGCTGTAACATCAGGTAAGTCGCCATTGGGTATATAGACTTCCGCATGTCCTCTGAACCCCGATGATGCAGGCTCATAAAGACATTTGAGCCTTGTTCTGTTTTGAGGGAGAATCATACCTTCTCCATATTTTTCCGCATAACGGATTCGGAACAACTGGTTAAATTCATATTCGCAGCGTTGTGCTGCAGTCCTGAAATAAATACCAGGATGACCTTCTGCCCAAGCCAGCGCCAGGTCGGCGGGCACCGGCGCTTTATCCCTACTGGCCTGCCCAAGCGCTATCTTTAGGTAGTGTGGGAGTTCATAGGTATCAGGGAATGTAGGAATCGGCATTTGATAAGCCTTATCCCCAGCGCTAGCACTCAATATGACATCGAGCAATCCGGATGCATATCGTTGGAAAGAGAAGGATCTTGGACCATGGATCTTCAGCAGCCGTTCAATCTCTTTCGTAATTTCTTTTAAATCTTCATGCGCCTCATTATCTTTCAGAGCATCAATCAACACCCTGCGTTCTAATCCATAAAAGAAAAGGAACACATACCCTATATCAATATTGTGGCTACTTCGTCCAGTCGCAAGCCACTCCAAGTATTTATACCGCGCCGTTGGACCAATGCGTTCATAAGAAGGCCAGTATCCCAAGCCATCCACAGGTACTGGCTGTTTTGTGGCAAGTAGGTCTGGATTAATGAGGCTAGGATCGTTATGCCCATATGCCATCGGCAGACATGATCCCATATACACCATACCACAGTCGAAACTCACACCCTGAACAGTAGCCTGTTCACCTGGCTTAATCCATTTAGCATTTGGAACACCTCTCCTAGATTCACTGGGAATACCATATGAATTACTGGTACCGGATTTACCAACGGTCACAGGCTCAGCCTCTTCCTTGCCATCGTAAGCGCCCGGCCAACTACCTCCCGTTGGTGGGCGCTATTTTGCTAATGGCTGC
>DAOKZW010000042.1:0-28768 GCA_035325445.1 Flavobacteriales bacterium | reverse complement strand
AGCCATTAGCAAAATAGCGCCCACCAACGGGAGGTAGTTGGCCAGGCGCTTACGAAGAACCTGATCCGCTTGGGAGTCGACCAGCACCATGCCTACGCTTGGAGCCGAACGCGCAAAGGTGGCTGGGCCATCGCCCAAATTCCCATCCTAAGCACCACGATCACTTTGTCCCGTCTGCACAAACGCGGCTACGAAGCCCTGCTCGACCACTACCGGAAAGTCGCTCCACACCTCAATGAACCGCTGTATACGAGGCCCGCTTGGTTTATCCCGAGCGAAGCCGAGGGATACAGTGGTGTGAGAGGCGCACCCCGTCGCTATTTAGCGGCGGGGCCGCCTACTCGATTATCGGCTGCCCTTCTGTTTGTCAGTCCTTGCACCATTTTTCTTGTATTACCCATTTTGTATGTTGTCCTATGTCATAAGGTTTTTCCTTTTCCCTATTGTCGTGTCCTAGGCACTTTATTAATTCTTCATCAGCCCACTTGATGTAATCTGTATCTCCTTTAACCAATAGTTTGTCTAATTCCACTTCTTGTTCGGGGGTGGGTAATAAGTCTAATACATCATATTGGAGTATCTCCCAACAGTCCCAACCAGGAGTCCTTTTCAAAGGAGTTATTACAGAACAAGCGAAATTGTAATTGACATAAGGGAATATGCTATGAGGCAAAACCTTTCCTTTTACATCAATCAATTCTTCATAAAATTCTCTCCAATGAGAAACTTCTCTATCTTTTTTGGTATTAAACCAGTCAATGAATTTAATTGCGTTTTTAGCAGGGATAAATACTGCTAAATCATCTTTCATTAATCCATTTGTCTTAAGTTTCAAGTCGTCCCTTGCCTCAAATGTTCTAAGTATACTATTTGTAAACTTATTTCGTTTGTATTTGCCACCAACAAGTTGATAATGTCCAAAATTTGAGTTTTTTACTAGAAGATATTTGTCGTTCACCTTTATGCGATATTGATACGACATTGAAAAACGAACATATTCTCCTTTTATGCCTAAATACCAACACCGAACAACAAGATTTAACCTCTTCCGATTTGTAACAATATCATAGCCAATTTCAACAACAAATAATGTAATTATGATAGCCCCAGCATTGCCCAAAAATTCTGTTTTTAGATTCTCGTCTTTTATGAACCAGCCAATAACAAGAAAAATTAACGCTGCAATTAATTGTAAAAAGTATTTCATTTGATTTTTGGGCTAGGTTTTATTTCTTTTATTGTAGAACATAGAATTTCAAATGTTAGCGGAGAATCAGGAAAACTTGCAGCAATTGCTTCTGGCAAAATCTTCAGCCTTATATCCGAAAATGAATGTCCAACACCATCATTTTTCTCAGGACTTGTTAGTTCTGCGAGTTCTTCTAGTTCATTGTCTGAAAGCTCAATCCCAAGAAGACTTTTTGAGAACAAATCTTTTCGTTCTTGACTGCTTGGTCTTTCAAATTCTAAAACAACAGAAGCACGTCTAACAATTGCTTCGTCAATAAAGTGTAGTCTATTTGTCGACATAAAAATTATTGCTCTTCCTTTTAATTCACGAATCTCATCTATTTTTTGAATCAGAGTATTTACAGCTGCCTTTTCCTCTTGATGCATCTGCATTGTAGAACGTGTTGTCGCAATAGCATCTGCTTCGTCAATTAGCAAAAAGGCCAAACGACTTTTTCCAGCTTGTTTCTTTAATTCAGCAAAAGCATCATTAACTAAATTTCCCATTTGTCCGTGTAATCCTTCTCCTCTTACACGGGTGCTTAGTTTAAGAAAGAAGCCTTCTTTTTTTAGTTCACGAACCATTTTATCAGCAATTGCCTCTGCTGAAACTGTCTTTCCTGTTCCTGCATCTCCCGAAAGTAAAATAAGAGGATATCGGTCAGTTAGCTGTCTAATTACTGGTAGTTCTGTATTATGGTGTTTTTTACTCCATTCAATTAATCCTTCTTGGTCAAGTAATAATTTTAGATTTCCATAAATTCTTTGAAACTTAGTGTCAAAACCAATCAAATTTTCAGTTCTCTCTTGAATTGCCTTACTGGGTAATTCTATTGTATTGTCAAAAATGGTTGCCATTATTTAAAATTTTCTTTTTGAAGTTCATAACCTTTGCTTGAATAAAGCTGTGCATTGTCTTTGCTTAGATGGTTGTATGAATTATCAAAATCAAGCCGTCCCCAACCACATTTGAAATTGTTTACTGTCAAAAATGAGTTGCGTTCAGAATCAGAAAGTGCTTTCCATTTCGAATTGAAATCAACCACAACCTTTAATTCTGTATTAGGTAAATTTTGCCAATCGTTATTATTACCTGCTCTATCACTTTGATTCGCTTTGCCATTTTCATCTACTCTAAATCTCACAGCTTTTATCGGCTTATTTTCAGAATTAAGCAGCGTTATATCAACATAATTGAGATACTTTGCTTCTGCCCAAATCAAAATGTCGTTAACTAATGCATCAACTTCTGTTGTTGTCCTTTTTCCAGTTCTCATAGCTATCATTCTAAAATCCGCACTGAAACCTTCGAAAGTTTTCCGTATATCTGTTACAGTATACGTTCCCGTGTTTGTATATGTATTATACATAGTTATTCCTCTTTAGTAATGTTAAAACTTGGTCCAAAAATATCCTTCCATTCTTGAATGGTATCACCTTCTCCATTTCGAGATTGAGCAATAAGTAATGTTTCAAAGGCATTTGTCGCTTCATTGACTACCTCTTTCCAAACGTCATCATTAACTTTTTTTGCTGCATTATTTTCATTGTTCGTAGGGTCGGAAATATAAACTGGTGTGTCAAAAGTTGAAGGAGTCTTGTTGATAGCTGATGAAAAACTTATAACTGGAAAATTGGGGTCGCTAACAAATCTAAAAAACCTGATTATGCCTGTTTCAATATCACTTTCTATACCTTCCTTTTCATCTAAGTATGATAGTATAAGCTCAATTGAGAATGATGAAAAGCCATAATCACTATCATTCGGGTCAAGTTCTTTATAGTTCTTCCACCACTTTATAGCCCTTGTTATTGCTGTAAAAGAAGGGTTTTTGTCTCTTTTGTCTTTTGCGAAATCTAGTTGCTTAGTAACGCTTGTTACATATTTTTTGCCTCCTCCACCTCTTTGTGGTTGCCAAACATATTCTTTAGGAGTTGAGAGTGGAATTACTGGAACAATATCAACTTCTAACCCTGTTCCTGTGAATTTAATTTTAATAGACTTTGTGTTGCCTTCGGCATCCACATCTCTGTTAATATCCTTTGTGGGGTATATTTCTCCTAAGTATTCAACAACAAAGTCGTGAAGTTTTTTTAAATCATCTTTTAGATTCTCATCACCTTCTACATACAAAACCAAATCCAAGTCAATTGGCTTTTCGCCTGTCGGTCTAAGAATGGTTCGTTTTTTCCAAGAACCGGCAATTAAGAATTTAGTCACCTTAATTCCAGTGCGTTTATCGTTTTTAATTTTGTCCTCTAGTTTTTGTTTCAGGTTATCAATTTGGTCACGATACTTAGGCATATTTTCTTGTCTTAGTTTTATTCGATTAACAAAATTCTGTAATTGATTATTGTTTAGTTTCATTGAGTGTTTTTTTTGAAGTTGCAAATTTCTTACCGATTACTTTATACTGTCAATTAGTCACTTTCGCGGTTAGTTTCTGTCCGTTAGGGTTGCCGATAACTCGTTAATAGACGCAACTGCTCATCGGACCGTTTCTACTGGAGTGCGCTGAGAACCAGTGAGTTGGAAAAAACAAAGCGCAAAATACGAGTTGCGTCTATCGTCCAAGCGGGTAAGGTGTGTGGGGCCGTTCATAGGTTGTCCAAGGGGCTTTTGATCTGGCCGAGGCGGGCATTGGTCACCTCGGCGTAGAGGAGGGTGGTCTTGATGTTGGCGTGGCCCAGCAATTTCTGGATGAAGGCGATATCGGTACCTGCTTCCAAAAGGTGCGTGGCGTAGGAGTGGCGCAGGCTATGGATGCCGATATCCTTGTTGATGCCCGCCCGGTTCAAAGCTTGTTTAAAGACGGCCTGGGCACTGCGGGCCGTGTAGGCCCCGCCATATTGCCCCTCGAACAGGTGTTCCTTCGGGCGGTATTCCTTGAAATAGGCGCGGAGTTGTTCCAGAATGCTGGTGGGCAGGGGAACATAACGGTCCTTCTTGCCCTTGGCCCGCCGAAGGTGTACCTGCATGTTGGCACCGTCGATGTCCTTCACCTTAAGTGCCACCAGTTCGCTCACGCGCAAGCCCATGCCATAACAAAGGCGCAGCATGGTGTTGTGCTTCAGGTTCGGCGTATGGTCAAAAAGCCGTTTCACGTCCTGCGGGCTGAGGTGCTTGGGCAAGGTACGCGGTTTTTTGGGCCGTGGTATTTCCGCGAAGAATTTTTCCCGGTGCAGGACCTGTTCCACATAGAACTTGATGGCGTTGAGCCTGCTGTGCAAGGTGGCCTCGCCCAACTTGAGGGTACCTCGAAGAACCCCGTTCCCGCGTCATCGGCACTTCGCGCCGACCCTTCGGGCAAGCATTCCCGTTCGGCCGGCCTGCGTTGCTTCTCAGTCAGTTACCTACGGGTAGCTTCCTGTCGTCGCGCCTTGGCCGGCACGAACGATAAGTGCTTGTGCCATCGGTTCGAGGTTCTTCGAGGTACCCTTGAGTTCGTTGATGCAGTACAGCAGGTAGCTGCGAATCCTTTCGGACGTGAGGGAGTCCACCGGCGTGGAACCCAGGGCCTGGAGCAATTGGGCGAACTCATTCCGGTAGGTGCGTTCCGTGTTGGGGCTGTAGCCTTTCAGCCGGAGGGTGTCGAGGAAGCGCTGCATGGCCGCAGTATTTTCCCGTGACAGATGGGCCGGAACCTCCGGGGAGATCGGCTTTTCGTGCAGGCCGAATTGCTGGCGGTATGCGGCATTGTCCGCTACATACCAGGCTTTCAGGCTGCGCGACCAGCGGGCACCGGGCAGCTGTTTCACCCGGGCAATGAGTTCCGCATTGTACGGGAAGCGGACCAGGATCACCGCCCGTTCACGGTGTACGGCAGGCTGGAACACCACGTTCGAAGGCCAAGCCTCGGCAGGAACAGGGGAACTTGTCGGCCTGGCCATGAGTGCAAGATAAGCCGATGCCGTTCGGCCCGCTGGCAAGCTGCGGTCACACCTTCGCGTCCTTCCCGAACACCGATGCGATCCGCTTGCCGCCCATGACGAGCAGCAGGGTAGCGGTGCCCACCACCAGGCCGATCGCCGCGCTGGCCAACACTTCGGGGATGCCGACGGCCGCATGGTGCAGCCAGGGAATGTTGTGCAGGAAGAGCCCGCCGGCCACGAGCAGCAGGGCCACTGTGCCAATGATGCCCAGGGCCTTGATGATCAGGGGCAGGGCCTGCACCAGCCCGCGGCCCAGGGCGCCCATGAAGCCCTTGCCACCGGTGCGCGCGATCAGCTTCAGGCCCACATCGTCCATGCGGACGATCAGCGCCACCACGCCGTACACGCCTACCGTGGCAATGAGCCCCACCAGGCATACCGTGGCGATCCGCAGCCACAGCTCCTGGTGCAGCACGGTGCTCAGCGCGATGATGATGATCTCGATGGAGAGGATGAAGTCCGTGCGGACGGCATCGCGCACCTTCTGCTGCTCATGGTCCTGTCCGTCCGCGTGCACCGCGGCCGGTACGGCTTTTTCCCCGTGCCGGTGGAAGAAGTATTCAAAGATCTTCTCCACGCCCTCGTACGCCAGGTAGGCGCCGCCCACCATCAGGATGATGGTGATGGCCAGCGGGAGGTACACGTTCAGCAGGAACGCCGCCGGGATGATGATGACCTTGTTCAGGAACGATCCCTTGGTGATGGCCCACAGTACCGGCAGCTCCCTGGAGGACACGAAGCCGGTGGATTTCTCGGCGTTCACCGCGAGGTCGTCGCCCAGGATACCGGCCGTCTTCTGCGAGGCCACCTTGGTGGCGGTGGCCACATCGTCCATCAGGGAGGCGATGTCGTCCAGCAGGGCGAAGAGGCCGGATGCCATGGGATGGGTTCGGGGCTGCGAAAGTATTCAGCGGTGCCAGCGGTCGTGGGTTATCCGCAACGATGAATACGGATGCATACCGTCAGAGCCCGCGCATCCCGGCACCTGCATCCGTGTTCAGTTGCGTTCAGCCGTAGCTGGAACGCAGGAACCCGGCCTAGAACGCTTCCTTCAGGAACCAATAGGCCAGCAGCAGGCACCACACCAATTTCACCCCGGTGCTGAGCAGGAAGCCCACAAATGAGCTGAAGGCGATGCGCAGTGCATGGCCGTGGTCGCCCTGGTTGGCGATGTACTCCCCGATGAACGCACCGACGAAGGGGCCGAGGATGATGCCCAAGGGGCCGAGCAGCACGCCCGCCAAGGCCCCGATCAATGCGCCGCGCTCGCCCAGCTTGGTACCGCCCCGCTTCTTCACCGCCCAGCTCGGCAGCACGTAGTCCACCACGGTGAGGACCAGGGTGATCAGGCCCGTGATCAGGAGGAACGCCGTGCTGAACTCGGCGCCCTTGGTGAAATGCAGGAGCAGCAGCCCTGCCCAGGAGAGCGGCGGGCCCGGCAGCACCGGAAGAAAGCTGCCCAGGATGCCGGTGATCAGCAGGATGACGGCCAGGACAAGAAGTGCGATCTCCATCGGTAGGCGGGTGGAAATGGTCGGCAAGGCTGCCGTGGCCGAAAGTACACCGGACCGCGGTTCCGCATGTGCCCCCTGTAGTCCTCCAATGCTTGCTCCCGTTGGGGTTCGGGTGTGCCGGTGGTGGAGGTTCAAGCCGTTGAGCAAACGACAGCAAACAGCTATGAACGATTACAAATGCAAGATCGACCGGATCCCGGGATTTGAGCCCTGAATGTTTGCATCGGAGTTCACAAACAACCACTCCGGAAACACATAAACCCTTAATCCCCCCAACGAGATGAAAACGCAGAACAACATCGTCCGCCTGATCGGCAACCTGGGCCATGCACCGGAAGTGCGCGAGGTGGCCCCCGGCCGCAAGGTGGCCCGCATGAGCGTGGCCACCAACGAGAGCTACACCAATAGCAGCGGCGAGCGTGTGACGGACACCCAGTGGCACACGGTGGTGGCCTGGGGGCGCATGGCCGAAATGGTGCAGCGCCTGTTGGCCAAGGGCTCCTCGGTGGTGGTGGAGGGCCGCCTGCTGCACCGCAGCTTCGCCGGCAAGGACGGGCTGAAGCGGCACGTGACGGAGATCGTGATGGGCGACCTCAAGGTGCTGGCCTCCGGCAAGCGGCAGCAGTCGGATGAGGAACGGGCAGCCGCCTGAACCGGACAAGCCCGGACGGCAGGGGCGGGGGCGCGGCATGGCTGCGCCCCCGCCCGCGTTTGGGACCCCTCGTCCATCTGATCCCCCCAAATGCCTTCGCATCCTTCCCGCGATCGGCCCCACCTTTGCACCATGCAACCGGACCAAGCCCAAGAGACCTTGTTGGAGAAGCATGGCATGACCGTACGGGTGGTGAACAAAGGCCGGCATCCCTTGCCTGAATACGCCACGGCGCACAGCGCCGGGCTCGACCTGCGCGCCAACCTCGATGCGCCGGTCACGCTTGCGCCCGGGGAGTACCGCCTGATCCCCACCGGCCTGTACCTGGAACTGCCCGAAGGTACCGAGGCACAGGTGCGCCCGCGCAGCGGACTGGCCTTCAAGCACGGCGTCACCGTGCTCAATTCGCCCGGCACCATCGACGCCGATTACCGCGGCGAGATCGGCGTTCTGCTGATCAACCACGGCCAGCAGCCCTTTGTGGTGAACGATGGCGAACGGGTGGCCCAACTGGTGATTTCGCAATATGTGCGGGCCTGTTTGGAGGAAAACGCGGACCTTCGCGCCACCGAACGCGGTACCGGAGGCTTTGGCCACACCGGAACCCACTGACCGAGAAGAATCCTACATGAAGATCATTGTTCCCATGGCCGGTATGGGCAAGCGCATGCGCCCCCATACCCATACCACGGCCAAACCGCTGCTGCCCATCGCGGGCAAGCCCATTGTGCAACGACTGGTGGAGGACCTGGCCAAAGTGGCCGATGAGCCGGTGGAAGAGGTGGCCTTCGTCACCAACCCGGCCTTTGGGGCCGAGGTGGAGAAGCATTTGCTGGAGATAGCCAAGGGCATCGGGGCCAAGGGGTCCATCCATTACCAAGAGGAAGCCTTGGGCACGGCCCATGCCATCCTGTGCGCACAACCCGCGCTGAACGGCCGGGTGATCATCGCCTTCGCCGACACGCTGTTCCGCGCCGACATGAAGCTCGATACCGACTGCGACGGCGTGATCTGGGTGAACAAGGTGGAGGACCCACGCCCTTTCGGCGTGGTGAAGCTGGACGACCAGGGCATCATCACCGAGTTCGTGGAAAAGCCCGCCACCTTCGTGAGCGACCTGGCCATCATCGGCATCTACTATTTCGCCGATGGCGAACGCCTGCGGCAGAAGATGCAATACCTGATCGACAACGACATCCGCGAGAAGGGGGAGTACCAGCTCACCAACGCCATGGAGAACATGAAGCGCAAGGGTGCGCGCTTCAAGGCCGGCGCCGTGGATGCCTGGATGGATTGCGGCAACAAGGACGCCATGGTGGACACCAACACCAAGGTGCTGGAATACCTGAGGAACGAGAAGGGCCTGGTGGCACCCGGCGTGAAAATGACGGACAGCGTGGTGATCCCGCCCTGCTTCATCGCCGACGGCGTGGTGCTCGACAAGGCCGTGGTGGGGCCCTATGTCTCCATCGAGGGCGGCAGCACCATCACCGGCAGCGTGGTGCGCAACTCCATCATCAGGCCCCAGGCCACCGTTGCAGATGCCGTGCTGGACAACTGCATGATCGGCACCCGCTCCACCGTGCGCGGCCATGCCCTGGACCTCAGCATCAGCGACGACAGCTCCATCGGATAACAACATGGTGCGCGGCCTCCTACCCCTTCTTCTTGCCCTGCTCCTGGCCGCCTGCGGCGGAACGAAGGCACTGGGCGACGGTATGGCCGCAGCCGATGGGCAAAGCTCCCTGCCCAAGGACAAGCGCGCCCAGGTGATGCGCCTGTTCATGGATGCCACCAGCGCGCGCCTGCAAGGCAACTACGGGCAAGCAGTGCAGCACTACCGCAGCGTGCTGAAACTGGACCCCAACAACGCGGCATCGATGTTCGAGCTGGCCAAGCTCTACCACCAAGGCATGCAGGAAGACGAGGCCTTGGCCTTGGCCAAGAAGGCGGCCGCGGTGGAGAAGGACAATATCTGGTACCGGTTCCTGGTGGCCGACCTGAGCAGCCAGATGGGCGACCTGGCCGGAGCTGCCAAGGCTTACCAGGGAATCTTGGACCAGTGGCCGGAGCGCTATGAAGTGTATTTCGGCCTGGCCGACGTGCTCGCCAGGCAAGGCAAGGTGGACGATGCCCAAAAGGTGTACCGCAACCTGGAGAAGCAGTTCGGCATGAACGAGGAACTGGTGGCGCACGAATACGACATGCTCGTTCAGGCAGGGCAGGAGAACAAGGCCCGCGACCTGTTGCAGCGGGCTATTGCGGCGGAACCGGACAACTCCCAGTACCTCGGCATGTTGGCCGAGACCTATTTGGTGCAAGGCGACCGCGCAAAGGCCCTGGAGTACTACCGCAAGGCCGTGGCCGCCGACCCGGACGACAGTATGGCCCGCATTGCACTGGCCCAGTTCTACTACGATGATGGCGACCTGGACAAGGGGTTCGGCGAACTGAAGGAGGCCTTTGCCGACCCCGACCTGGACATCGACCCCAAGATGCAGCTGCTGCTGGGCTTTTACCAGATCACCGAAGGCAACGAGCCGGACAGCATCGGGGATAAGCTGGTGGAGCAAAGCCATGCGCTCATCCAAGTGATGAAAAAAGCCCATCCCCAGTCCGGAAAGCCCAGCTCCATCGAAGGTGATTTCTTCATGCGGGAAGGCAAACTGCCCCAAGCGCGGGATGCCTTCCGCGAAGCCTTGATCAACGAGCAGGACCGGTTCCCCATTTGGGGGGCCTTGTTGCAGCTGGACCTTCAAGTGGCCGACTGGGATGCCCTGCACGAGGATGCCACCAAGGCTGCCGATGTGTTTCCCACCCAGCCCGAACTGTACCTGTACCAAGGGCTGGCCCTGGGCCAACTGCACAAGTCGAAGGAAGCCATTGATGCCCTGTTGGCCGGTCGCGACCTGGTGGTGGACAACAAGGCGCTGGATGCCCAATTCCTGAGCCTGCTGGGCGATACCTACAACGAGGCGAAGGAATATGCCAAGAGCGATGAAGCCTATACCAAGGCGTTGGCCATCAACAAGGATGATGCGGGCGTGCTGAACAACTGGGCCTACTACCTGAGCGTGCGGGGAGAGCGGTTGGACAAGGCCGAGGAAATGAGCCGCCGCAGCAATGAACTGATGCCCGGGGTGGCCACCTACATGGATACGTATGCCTGGATCCTGTTCAAGGAGGGCAAGTATGCGGAAGCCCGCCAATGGCAGGAAAAGGCCATCCAGGCCGACGAGGAACCCGCAGGCGTGCTGCTGGAGCACTACGGCGATATCCTGTACAAGCTGAACGACACGGCCGGGGCCGTGCAGCAGTGGAAGAGGGCACAGGCGGCGGGCGGGGCCAGTGAACTGATCGACCGAAAGGTGAAGGAAGGCAAACTGGTGGAATGAGGTTGCGCCTTTTGTTACCGGCCCTGGTGCTGGCACTTATTGCCTGCCGCAGCAGCAAACCGGTGGCGGATGAAGCGGCGCACCACAAGGAACTGCACCCGCGGCCAGCGGCCGAGTTGCTGGAGCAATTGGCCGGTCCCGCGGAACATCCGCGTTATTTCAGCGCCAAAGCCGATGTGTCCATGCAAACCCCGTCGGACAAGCGGAGCTTCAAGGCCCATGTGCGCGTGGTGCGCGACAGCGCCGCTTGGTTCAGCATTGTACCCGCCCTGGGGATCGAGGTGGCCCGGGCATTGATCACCCCGGATTCCCTGAAGATCCTGGACAAGGTCCACGACCGCTACTGGGTCGGGGATACCGCGCAGGCCAGGGCCCGCTTCGGGGTGCAACCCAGCTTGGCCATGTTGCAGGATGCCATGCTCGGCCTGCCCATCGGGTTGGATAGCACCGAGAAGTACCGCAGCGGGCGCGAGGATGGCATGTACACGCTGGCCTCCAAGGAGAAGCGCAAGTACATCCGGGCCGCCGAGGACATTGCTCCGGGCGACACCCTGCCCAACGATAAGGACATGCGCGAGCGCCGGCTGGAGCGCACCCTGCGCCGGGCCGAACGCAAGGATCTGATGGTGTACAAGTACTGGATCGATCCCGACAGCATGAAGGTGCAGCGGGTGTTGATCAGCGAGCTCGCACACGATCAACAAGCCGATGTGCGTTATATGCAGTGGAAAACCGTGGAAGGGCATTCCATTCCGACCTTGGTAACCCTTTCTTTGTCGGCACCCGGCCAAACGGCCAGCGGCAACCTGCTGCTGGACCGCATCCAACTCCATGGACCGCTCAACCTGCCTTTCCGCATCCCGGAGAAGTTCACACCGATGGATTAGGTGGTGCACCCTGCTGGCGGTGGCCTGCATGCTGGTGCTGCCCGCCCAAGGACAGGGACGGAAGGACCTGGAGAAGAAGCGGGATGCCTTGGACGCCCAGATCAGGCAAACCAATGCGCTGCTGGAAAAGGCGCGGACGGCCCAGCGCAACACCCAGGAACAAGTGCAACTGCTCGACGCACGTATCCGACAGCGCCAAGCGCTGATCAATACCATGAACAGCGAGGTGCTCACCTTGGACCAGGCGATCCAGGATTCGCGGGACAGCATACGGCTCCTGGAGGGCGACCTCGAAAAGCTCAAGGCCGAATATGCCCGCATGGTGCAGTTCGCCTACATGAACCGCAGCGCCTACGACAGGCTCAGCTACATCTTCGCCGCCGAAAGCTTCGCACAGGCCTTCCGCCGTTCCCGCTACCTGGACCAGCTGGCCCAACAACGCACCCAGCAGGCCGCCATGATCGATGAGGCAGGCAGGAACCTGGCCGCCAAGGTGGAGGGCCTGGAAACCATACGCCAGGAGAAGACCAAGCTCCTGGACCTGCAGCTCACCGAGAGCCGAAAGCTGAGTTCCGATAAATCGGAACACCAGGCCGCCTTGGACGGCCTGCGCAAGGAGGAGGGCAGGCTGAAGCAAACCTTGGCCCGCCAGGAGAAACAGCGCAAGGAACTGGCAGCGGCCATCCGCAAGGCCATCGAGGCCGAAATTGCCAAGAGCCGGGCAGCGGCCCCCAAGCCCGGTGCCGCCACGGCCGGCAAGGTGGAATTCTCCCTGACCCCCGAAGCGAAGTTGCTCAATGCGGATTTCGAGAAGAACCGCGGGAAGCTGCCTTGGCCCGTGGAGAAGGGCACCATCACCAGCACCTTCGGCAAGCAGCCCCATCCAGTGCTCAAGGGCATCGTCGTGGAGAACAATGGTCTCGATATCGGGTGCAACCCCGGCTCCCCGGTGCGCGCCATCTTCCGCGGCGAGGTCAGCAGCGTGATCGTCATCCCCGGCGCGGGCAAGGCCGTCATGCTCAGCCACGGGGCCTACCGCACCGTGTACAGCAACCTGCGCGACGTGGCCGTGAACAAGGGCGACAAAGTGGACACCAAGCAGGTGGTGGGCACCGTGATGACCGAGGACGGCGCCAGCACCGCCCACATCGAGATCTGGAAGATCGGTGCCGACGGGCAGCTGCAGAAGGTGGACCCGGCCGGGTGGATCGCACAATAGCGTGGCCCGCCAAGGGGCGGGTGCTACATTTGCCACCGCGGCAGGCCCGCCAAAAAGGGACTTGCCGCCATACCATGGGAAAATTAGGCCCAACGGAGATCATCCTCATTGTCGCCGTATTGCTGCTGATGTTCGGGGGTAAGAAGATCCCCGAGCTCATGCGCGGCTTGGGCAAGGGCATGAAGGAGTTCAAGGATGCCCAAAAGGACGATCAAGGCTCCTCGGACAAGTCCTGAGCCGTGTTTTTGAAGGCCATGAGCTTGCCGCGTACGTTCCACGAGGCCAAGGCCGCCTTGGCCGCCGGGACCACCACGGTCACGGACATGGTGCGGAATGCCTTGGCGGCGGCCAAGGAGAAGGCACACCTGAACATCTTCCTGGAGCTCTTCGAGGAGAGCGCCTTGGCCCAGGCGGCCGAGGTGGACGCCAAGATCGCCGCCGGCAAGGCCGGTGAACTGGCCGGGGCCATCGTCAGCATCAAGGACAACCTGTGCTATGCCGGACACCGTGTATCGGCCTCGTCGCGGATGCTGGAAGGCTATGTAAGTCCGCACAGCGCCACCGTGGTGGAGCGGCTGTTGGCGGCCGATGCCGTCATCATCGGCCGCACCAACTGCGACGAGTTCGCCATGGGCAGCAGCAACGAGTCCAGCGCATTCGGCCCGGTGGGCAACCCGCTCGACCCCGACCGCGTGCCGGGCGGCAGCAGCGGCGGCGCTGCCGCCTCGGTGGCCGCAGGCCTGTGCCACATCGCGCTGGCCAGCGACACGGGCGGGTCCATCCGCCAACCCGCCTCGTTCTGTGGCGTGGCCGGCTTCAAGCCCACCTACGGAAGGGTGAGCCGGTACGGCCTCATCGCCTTTGCCAGCTCCTTCGACCAAGTGGGGCCCTTGGCCCATGACGTCCGCGATGTGGAAAGCGTGCAACGCGTCATCGCGGGGCCGGACGAGCGGGACAATACCTGCAGCACCCGCCCCTTTGCCCCGGTGGGCCCCATCGGCCAGCTGAAGATCGGCTATTACGCCCACTGCCTGGAGAACCCGGGCCTGGACCCGGAGATCAAGGCCCACATGGAAGGGCAGATCGATCGCCTGCGCGGCCTGGGCCACACTGTGGAGCCCGTGGAACTGGCACTGGCCGACCAGTTCGTGCCCACCTACTACATCCTGTCCACCGCCGAGGCGAGCAGCAACCTGGCCCGCTTCGACGGCATCCGCTACGGCCACCGCTCCATGGAGGCCAAGGGCGTGGACGAGGTGTACCGCAAGAGCCGTTCGGAGGGCTTTGGCCCCGAGGTGCAACGCCGGATCATGTTGGGCACCTTCGTGTTGAGCGCCGGCTTCTACGATGCCTACTATGCCCAAGGCATGCGGGTGCGCCGCATGATCCGCGACAAAACGCTGGAGACCTTGGCGGACCACGATGTGATCCTTACCCCCACCTGCGCCTCCACCGCCTTCCCCAAAGGGCACATCAGCGACCCGGTGACGATGTACCTGCAGGACATTTTCACCGTGCAGGCCAACTTGGCCGGCGTGCCGGCCATTTCCATCCCCACGGGAAGGCATGGCAACGGCATGCCTTTCGGCATGCAGCTGATGGCCAAGCCTTTCGAGGATGAGCGGCTGCTGGCCGTATCGCGCGAGGTATTTCCCCACTGAACCGCAGGGAGATGGCCGCCCACCCGGTGGGTAACTTCATCGCCGGACCGTACATTCACGGCCCGGCAATCAACGATCGATCGTTGGTGCGGACCGGGCAACATCCCCCGACGACCTGCGTATGAAGATAGATATTCGCCCAACCATGCTCCGGAAACTGCTCATCGCACTCGCCTTGGTGCCATGCGGATTGGCCGCCCAGGACCCGCTCCCCGGGGACGACCCCGTGATGGAGCGCATCAACGAGCTTAGCCGCCTGCCTTGGTTGAAGAACGACCCGTTCACCACCAATGTGGAGGAATTGAACGTACATGGCTTTGCCCCGGGCGAAGTGCCCAGTTGGCCCGAAAGCGTGTACCGTGAGCGCCTCCTGGCCTTGGATGAGCGCACCCCGTTCAAGCTGACCTACAACGAGCCCGTGCGCGCCTACATCAACATGTACGCCCAGCGCAAGCAGGAACAGACGTCGCGGATGTTGGGCCTGGCGGAACTGTATTTCCCCGCATTTGAAGAAGCCTTGGACCGGTACGGCCTTCCCCAGGAACTGAAATACCTCGCCGTGGTGGAGAGCGCCTTGTATCCCGGGGCCCGCTCCCGTGCGGCCGCCGTGGGCCTGTGGCAGTTCATCGTGGGTACCGGAAAACTGTACGGCCTGCGCGTGGACAGCTACGTGGATGAGCGATGCGATGTCTATAAAAGCACCGATGCCGCATGCCGCTACCTGAAGGACCTGTACGAGACCTTCGGTGATTGGGAGCTGGCCTTGGCCGCATACAACTGCGGGCCCGGAAACGTGAACAAGGCCGTGCGCCGGGCAGGCGGGGCCATGGACTACTGGAAGGTGTACGACTTCCTGCCCCGCGAAACGCGCGGCTATGTGCCGGCCTTCATCGCCGTCAACTACATCTTCAACCACGCCGCCGACCACAATATATACCCGACCATCCCGAATTACTGCGCGTACGAGGTGGATACCATCCATGTCCGCTACCCCTTGGAATTGGACAAGCTGGCCGCCATCATCGGCGCCAGCCCGCAAGAGCTGCGCGACCTCAACCCGGTCTTCAAGGCCGGGGTGGTGCCCGTGATGAAGTGGCCGGCCACCGTGTACGTGCCGGAATCCTATGTGGCGGCGTTCATCAGCCAGGAAGATTCCATCTCCCGGTCCTATCAGCCGGACCTGAGCACCCCGGCCCCCGTGTCGGGCGGGACCGTGCTGGCGCAGTCTGGCGCAAGAACGACCACCGGCAGCTTCACCCACGTGGTGCGCAGTGGCGAATCATTGGGCCTGATAGCCAAGAAGAACAAGGTGAGCGTGCAGGACCTGAAGCGTTGGAACCAACTGAAGAGCGACCACCTGCGGGTGGGGCAACGCCTGGTGCTGCACCGGCAAGCAACGGAGCAGGCACCTGCGCAGGGTGATGCCGCCGGCGAAGAGGCCCGGGCCAAACCCGTGGCCGCACCGTCGGGCAACAAGGAGTTCATTTACCACACCGTGCAGCCCGGCGACACCCTGTGGGGCATAGCCAAGAGCTACCCGGGGGTGAGCGTGGAGGACATCAAGCGGCTGAACAAGGATGTGAACTTCCAGCGCTTGGCCGTGGGCAAGAAGATCAAGGTGGGGGTGGACAAGGGGTAGGGAAGGGGCATGCCATGGCGGCCTACTTTTCAACAAAACCCCCGGCCTTGTTGATGCTTTGATCCATCGGCTGCGCCCGGGCCGGGTTATCTTCGGTCCACAGGTTGCACCATGGGCCTTCCGGACATCCACAGTTTCATGCACGCCCATTGCCGCTTCCGGCTGCGGAGCGGGCGGGAGGTGTTCGGCGTGATCTGGGAGGCCGGTACACAGGCCGGCCGCATGCTGTATTTCGCCTCCTTGGGTGAGTATGAACGCGCCCGGCGCGATGCCCGGCAACCGGTGGATGTGATCCCCATGCAGCCGGAGGATATCCTGCTCGCCGAGCGCTTGTCCAACCCGTAGCACCCGGGGGTGCCGCCTACGGCTGCGCCAGCTTGGCCCGGTGCAGCAGGAACGCATAGATGCGGGCCACCTCCGTCAATCGTTCGAAACGCCCCGTGGCACCGCCGTGGCCGGCCTCCATATTGGTCCAGAGCAGGATGGGCCTTTCGCCTTTCTGGTGCGTGCGCAGCAAGGCCACCCACTTGGCGGGCTCCCAATACTGCACCTGGCTGTCGTGCAGGCCCGTGGTGGCCAGCACCGCAGGGTAGTCGGCATCGTGCACGTTGTCGTAGGGGGAATAGGCAAGCATGCGCCGGAAGGCTTCGGCTTCCCGCGGGTCGCCCCATTCGTCGTACTCGCCGACGGTCAGGGGCAGGTCCGCATCCAGCATCGTGTTCACCACATCCACGAAGGGAACCTCGGCCACCACACCGTCCCACAGGTCGGGCCGCAGGTTCATCACCGCACCCACCAGCAGCCCGCCCGCGCTGCCGCCCATGCAGTACAGGCGTGCGGGGTCCGCATGGCCATCGGCCACCAGTTGTTCCGCGCAGGCTATGAAGTCCGTGAAGGTGTTCATCTTGTGCTCCATGCGCCCTTTTTCGTACCAGGCACGCCCCAGTTCCTCGCCGCCCCGCACGTGAGCCATGGCGAAGGTGAATCCCCGGTTGAGCAGGCTGAGCCGCGCGCTGCTGAACACGGGTTCCACATTGATGCCGTAGGAACCGTAGCCATACAGCAACAACGGCGCGGTGCCGTCCATGGGCAGGTCGCGGTGGTGCACCAGGCTGATGGGGATGCGCGTGCCGTCCTTGGCCGTGGCCCAGATACGCTCGCTGATGTAGTGCGAGGGATCGAAGCCGCCGAGCACCTCCTGCTGTTTGAGCAGGCGGTCCCAACCCGTCAACATGTCGTGCTCGTACACGCTGGACGGCGTGGTGAGCGAGGTGTACCCGTAGCGGAACTTGGCGGTGTCCCACTCCGGGTTGGTGCCGGCGTAGGCCACATATGCCGGATCGTGGAAACCGATGCGGTGCTCTTCGCCCGTGCCCAGGCGGATCACCCGCAGCTGCACCAACCCGTTTTCGCGCTCGGTGAGCACCAGGTGGTCCTTGAACACCTCCACGTCCTCCAGGAGCACCTGATCGCGGTGGGGCACCACCTCCTTCCAGGAGTTTTTGTCCGTGGCATCCTCCGGGCATTCCATCAGCCGGAAGTTGCGGGCTTTCCAGTTGGTGAGGATGTAGAATTTGCCCGGCACGTGCATGATGCTCAACTCATGCCGGCGTTCCCTGGGGAAGGCCACGCTGAATTCGCCCAAGGGGTTGTCCACGGGCAACAGGCGGTATTCGCCGGAAAGGGTGCTTTCCGTGGAGATGACCACGAAGCGGTCCGAACGGCTGCGGAAGACCTCACAACTGAAGGCCCGGTTCTTTTCGTGGAACACGAGCACGTCGGTGGCCGGGTCGGTGCCGATGATGTGGCGGAACACGCGCGCGTTGCGCAGGCTGCGGTCCTTGCGCACGTAGAAGAAGGTATGGTCGTCGGCGAAGGCGCCCCCGTCCCCGGCGTCCATGATCACATCGGGCAGGTCCCGGCCGGTTTCCAGGTCGCGGAAGCGGATCTGGTACCGGCGCCGGCCCACCGTGTCCAGGCTGTACGCCATCAGCCGGTTGCCGGGGGCCACCTCAAAGTCGGCCAGATCGAAATAATCATGCCCGGAGGCCATGGCCGGCTCGTCCAGGAAGTCGGTGAACGTTTCGGGCACTTGGTCCTTGTCAGGCAGCACCGGCGCCCGCATGTGAACCGGATACTCGGCACCCTCGTCGAAGCGGTGGCAGTACCAGTATCCGTTTTCCCGGTAGGGGACGCTGCGGTCGCTTTCCTTCACACGGCCGCGCATTTCGGCCAGGAGCGTTTCGCGCAGCCCGGCCACCGGTGCCAGCACTTCCTGTGTGTATTGGTTCTCGCGCAACAGGTGGTCGATCACGCGCCGGGCATGGGCATCGTGCCCGGACGCCTGCCGCTGTTTCTCGGAAAGCCGCATCCACGCATACGGGTCGTTGCGGCTGCAGCCGTGCACGGTGGTGATGTGTTCCTCCCGCTCCGCAACGGGCGGACGGGGCAAGGGGATGGTCTTCATGGCCGGGGCGCCGCACCGGAAGGGGGCGCAGGTGCCGGCGAAATTAGGGCCGCGCAGCGCGCCAGGCGGACCGTTCATGCCGACGGCCCGCGGCCATCATCAGTGGATCAGCTCGTGCAGCACGGCCGGCGACCGCAATTCTCCGAAACCGTCCACGTGCAGGCGGAAGTAGATGAGCAGCTGTTCCAGGAGCACCTTGCGGCGGGATGGCGGTGGCAACACCCCTGTGCCCTCCCCTTCGGCACGCAGCAGCAGCGCCAGGGCCGCGGCATGGTCCGGGTCCAGGCAGAAGGCGTGGGGCGCCTCGCCGCGGAAGAAGTGGCCTTCGTGCAGGTCGAAGCGGTCCTCGCCGGTGCGTGGCGGCTGCGGCAAGATGCCCAGATGGCGCGCCAGCCCCACCATGGCCAGCAGGGGCAGGGAGGCGGGGTCCGCACCGGTATCGATGTCCTCCAACAGGCCTAGGATGAAGGTGAAGAGCCCCGGGTCCGGCGGCCCTTCGCGCAAAGCGCGATAGAGCACCTCCTGCACGAAGAGGAGCACCAGCCCCCGGGAGGGGTCGACCGGTATGCCCACATAGGGCTTGAGGCTGCGTATCTCGCGGGCGGTGTGCAGGTCGCGGTCGCGGTTTTCGGACACCACAAGCTCCACACGGTCCAGCGGCTGCAGGTGGGCGGGCCGGGCCCCGCCGCGCTTGCCGGTGCGCACCATGTAGGAGCGCGCGCCGAAGGCCTCGGTGTAGGCCTTCAGCACCACGGTGTTGTCGCTGTGCCTGAAGGTGCGGAGCACCACGGCGCGGGTGGTGTGCAGCATCATGGTACGCCGGGGACCATGCCTATCGGATCACGGCCACCTTGGTGTTGCATTTTTCCGTGCCCTCGGGGTCCATGGCGAGCACGATGTACACGCCGGTGGACACGCGCCGCCCCTGCATGTCGGTGACGGGCCAGATGGCCTGCCCGCCCTTGGAGCGGGTGTGGTATACCAGGTTGCCCGCCACATCGGTGATGCGCACGTCGCTGTTGCGCAGGAGCCCGGTGATGGCCACCGGCCCGGTGAATGTTTCGCGCACGGGATTGGGGAAGACCGTGGCGCAGTCCGCCACCTTTTGGCCGGCGATGGCATCGCCGCGATAGCTTATGATGCCCATGTCCGTGCCGATGAAGAGCTCGCCCGTGGCATCGTCCATGGACAGGCAGATGATGTTGTCGCTTGGCAACGGGCTGTTGGCCGCGGTGAAGTGGGCCAGCTGTTCGGTGCCATCGGCCGAGACCAGGTAGAGGCCGCTGCTTTGGGTGCCCAGCCACTTGCGGTTGGCGCCGTCCACCACGATGGCGCTCACCGTTTCCGTTTCCAGCAGGATCTGCACGTTGCCGTCCTGTTCGATCAGGATCTGCTGCGCGTCGAAGTTGCTGTTGGTGAAGATCAGGTCGGGGGCATAGAACACGGCGATGCCCTTGCCGGTGCCCACCCAGATCTGGCCGTCGAGGTCCTCGGCCACGCAGAGCGCATCCATGGAGGGCAGCTTGCCCTCGCCCTCGAACGAGGTGAGCACCTTGGCGCGGTCATCGCCGGTCTGGCTCGGCGTACCGCTGTCGGTGAACACCAGCAGGCCGTTCCCGCGCGGCCGCACCACCCACTTGTAGCCGTTCTTCGCCACAATGATGTCGGACAGCAGGGTGTTGGTGCCCAGTTCGTTGATAGGCGCCATGGCATGCCAGGTGCCGTTGCGCAGGCGCACGCTGAGGGGCCTGCTACAGTTGCTGTTTGTTACCCACAGGTTGCCCCGCTCGTCGTACGCCAGCCCGCCCACGTTTGTGGGCACATCGTTGGAACTGCTGTTCTGGAAACGTTGCAGGGGGCTGTTGTCGGGGCCGTAGAACTGGACGCCATGGCCATTGCGCATCTCCAGCACGCCGTCATCCCAGCTGCCGATGAAGGCGTGCATGCCGTCGTCGGGGTCCACCTGCACGGGCAGCGGGTCGTTTAGCGCCTCGCCGAAGTTGTTGTTGCCCGCGGCGAACATGGGGTCGTTGAAGCGGTCGGTGGTGTACCAGCGGCCCTCGGTGAGATAGTGCACGCCATCCTTGCGGAATTGGCTGCCCCAGTTGCCGGAGGGGCCGCCGGTGGTGGCGTACAGGGTGCCCTTGGCGTTGGCCATGCGGTACACGTTGTTGTTGCCCGGGCCGTTGGGATGGCTCACCGTGATGTTGCTGTAGCCCAGGTAATGCACCAGGCCATTGCCGTTGGTGGCCACCCAGATGCCTTCCGGGCCGGTGCGCAGGGCCTCCATGGGCTTGAGCTCGCCAAGCCCGGCGGCGTCATAGGCGTAGAAGGTTTCCTGCATGTCCGTGTTGAACTCCCGCACGCGGTTGCGCCCGGTCACCGTGATGCCTTGGCCATCGGGGGTCGGCCTGATCCGCCGGTTGAAATCACCCACGGCGGCCGTGAGCACATGCCATCCGGCATCCTCGTAGTAGATGGTGTCCAGTTCCAGGTACTCGTTGGGGCTCACGCGGCGGTTCACCAGCAGCTTGCCGTTGAAGGAGAGCACTTCGCTGAAGGCCCCATTGGCCCCGGGCACGTCGGTGCGCTTGTGCCAACTGGTGTAGGCCGCCAGGTTGGGCGCTTGGGCCCACGCGGCGTACAGGCCGTTCTGGGTGGCGGCATAGATGGAGTCGCCATGGAATGCGATGGCGTTCACCTGTACCGGCGCGGCGTTGGCCCCGATCAGCCAGGTGTCCTTCACCTCCATGCGCACCAGGTCCACCACCACGATGCCGAACCCGCAGCCCAGATAGGCCAGGTCGCCCTGGTTGGTGATCGTGTAGATGCCCTTGTCGCCCACCATGCCGCTGCGCTTGATGTCCGGCATGTTTGTGCTGGTGCCTTGGCGGATCAGGTCCAGGTTGCCATTGCGGTAGCCCACCAGCAGTGTTTGGCGCAGGTCGTTCCAACCGATGGCTTGGATGTTCACGTCATTCAGGCTGTTCACCTTGGTGTAGCGGGTGGTTTCGCCGGACTGGTCGTTGTACTTGAAGAGGGCCGCGGTGGTGGCGCAATAGATATCGCCTCCACCCTGTACCAAGGCGATGGTGTGGCGGTACTGGAAATGGTCCTGCCATTGGCCGATGGCCGGTTGGGCGGACAGATGGCCGGCAGATGCAACAAGCAGCAGGACAAGGGGGAACACAAGGATCGATCGCATGGGTGCGGGTGTCGGGGGGCACAACGCCAAAGGGCGAAGATCGGTATGAATCGGCCTGATGACCCCAAAAGCAAAACGCCCCCGACAGAGGGCGCTTGCTTGAGGTCGCGTGCGGATTCGAACCGCAGTAGCAGCTTTTGCAGAGCTGTGCCTAGCCACTCGGCCACGCGACCAGTATGTTCCCCGGGGCGGGGAAAATTACCCGAACAGGGGCCGCGAAGATAACGGGATCCACCTTATCCCCTCACCGTATACACCACGGCGTCCACCATACTCGTGTGGCGCGAGCCCATACCTCGTGCCCATCCGCACCTGAATTGATTGGCTTCATCGCACCACCACCCGTTCATTGCTCACCCCGTCCTTGCCGGTTATCCGCACCACGTAGGTGCCCCTGCCGAAACGCGACAGGTCGATCTCCTCACACTCCTGCCCGGCGTGCAGCGGGCGCTGGAAGAGCAGCCGCCCCATGGTGTCGTACACTGCGTAGAAGCTGTCGGCGGTGAGCGGGTCGGCGAAGTCCAGGGAATTTGTATTACATTTGGTTAGGGCTAAAACGACATGGAACATGGACCATCTTCGCCGCCACATAAGCCTCGGATGCCTACTCTTCCTTTCCACGATGGCTACTGCCCAATGGGACGTGCCTGAATGCAGTATCCGGTACGCCTATGATGATGCGGGTAACCGCGTCGCAAAGTATTGGTATTGCGAGAACGGGATGGCATTGCAGGATACGCACGATGCGGAGGTGCTTGCCGCAGAGCTACAGGTGGAGCCGGACGAACGGAAGAGCGAAGGCCGTGTGTTGGAGCCCATGGAGCTTGACCTGTTCCCGAACCCCAGCTCGGATGTTGTCACAATCGCACTAACAGGTTTGGTGGACCATGCAACGTACGATGTCTATGATGCCCAGGGGCAGCGCGTGCTTCATGGAACGATGCAAGGCAACCGTCTGGACATCGCCACGACCGGTATCCCGTCGGGCCTGTACCACTTTTGTCTGACCCGCGGGCGGGAGATGCTGGTGCGCCCGTTCGTGGTGAAGCATTGATCACGGCCACGGTCCCTCTGTAAGCTTCCTCTTTTTAGGTGCGTGGGTTTGTAAAGAACGGCACTGGGTCGTACATGCGACCGTTCATGTTTACCAGCGCGAACGGCTCCACATGCTCGTGGCCGGTATAACCCCGGTAGAGCCAATCCGGCAGGGTGGGCAGGTTCTCGTAGGTCCAGTCCGTGGGGTTGCGCCGGCGGCCCCAAGGGTCGAAGTTCTGTTGGGTCGCAACGCTCACCACGCCACCCTGCTCCGTGGTGAGCGTAACGATGCTGCCCAAGTGGTCTTTATAGACGTAGTAAATGGCCTCCGTGCCATTGGCCTGCACGATCATGGCACACAGGCCGCCGGGGCCGTTCACGTAATGGATCTTGTTGGTGGTGCCGGGCAGGCGCTGTTCCTCGTAAGCTCCGATGTAGATCCGTGTTTCAATGCCGGTCCCGTTCTTCTTCAGCTCGCTTTTCGTTCGCTGGTGGTCCGTTCCGTAGGTGTAGGTGAGCAGGAAGGCATCGTCGCCGACCTGTTGCAAGCATCCATGGCTATTCCTTGATCTTGATGCTGACATCGTCGATTAAATATGTCGCATCTTGGATGACTTGGTATTCCCTGAGGTGGTCGGCTTGAACTGGACAGGTTCCATGCAAGTTTAAGGTGTTTGTTGGTGTTGTTTTCATGGGGTCCAGGGGACTCATAACTCGGCCATTCTGTTGACAACTCAGGCAGCCATCGGCAATCGCTTGACTGGCGGCACTTTCCCGATGGATGAGTGCCTGCGTCGGTGGTTGTAGTAGTGGATGAACCATTCACAGAGTTCCCACAGCTCGGTGCCGGTCTGCGGCGGATTCAGGTAGATGTGGTCGTGCTTGATGGTGCGCCAGAACCGTTCGATGAACACGTTGTCGATCGCGCGGCCCTTTCCGTCCGATATGTATCGGACCATGCTGATCCGAACGCCTTCACAGGGCTGCCCCTCCTTGAAGAGCCTCTGGTACTCGTCCGAGGTGAACTGGCTACCCTGATCGCTGTTGATGATCCCCGGCCTGCCATGTACCCTCACCGCATCGCGCACTACCGAGCAGACCCATTCGGCCTCCATCGTGTTGCTCACGCTCCAGCCCACGATGTACCGGCTCCACAGATCGATCACCGCGCACAGGTACATATACCCGCCCTGCATGGGGATGTAGGTGATGTCGATGGCCCACACTTGGTGCGCACGCTCCACCCTCAGACCCCGTAGCAGGTAGGGGTGCTTGTACTTGGTCTTGTCCACCACCGTGGTCCGAGGTGCCCGGTACACGCAGGCCATGCGCATGCGCCGCATGAGCGTGCGCACTTTGTCGCGGCCCACGAGCAAGCCGTACTCCTTCTCCAACTCGTCACTCAGGCGGCGAGTGCCTCTTGTGGGATCCTCCAAGTGCAGCTCATCCATCAGCCGCATGATGCGCAGGTCGTCCTCGCTGGCCGGGCGGGGCTTGTAGTACAAGGTGCTGCGCGGAAGTCCCAGCAGCTCGCATTGCTCGGCGATGCTCAACTCCCGGTGTTCCCGGTCTATCAGCCCTCGCTGTTCCTCGGCGCTCATCGCAGCACTTTTTTTTTGAGGAAATCGTTCTCCACCTGCAGCCGCCCGATCTGCTGGAACAGCACATCGCGCTCCTGCCTCAAAGCTTCCCGTTCGGGGTCGCCGGGGCCCTCGAACACCTTGGTCGCACCAGAAAGGAACTCCTTTTTCCACGTGGTGATCTGGTTCGGATGTAGGGCGAACCGCTGGGCCAGTTCGCTCAAGGTGTGGCGCTCACGCAGCGCCTCCAGCACAACCTCCGTCTTGAAGTTTGCGGTGAATTTCCGTCGGTCTCTTTTGCTCATCAGGTCAGGAATTTAGGCATGGGCCGATTCCTGTCCAGTTTTTCCCGACCACCTCAATGTGGATACTGTCGCAGTCCTGCAACGGGGCCAGGTCCGCTGTGCCGTCGGCCTTGGAAAGGACGGTGCGGCCCGTGGCCGGGCAGGTGAGCGTGACGTCCGCTACGGGCGCTTGGCTCACTTGGTCCAGGAAGGCGGCGATTTGGGCCTGGGCGGAATGGCCGAGCAAAGCGGCGAAAAGGGACAATGCGACACAGTATTGTTTCATGCGATTGGAACTGTGTATTGCCCTGTGATAAAAAAACGCTGATCCCGGTGCTCACAGGTACTGCATGCCCCGTGCCCTTAAGGTCTCAACACCACCTTGGCGAATTGTTCGGAACCATCCGCGAATCGGAGCCGCAGAGTATACAACCCGGCGGGGGCATCCACGGAAACGGAAATTTCATCCCGGCTACCGTGGGCCGCTTCCACCGGTACTGCACGGCCTTGCAGGGAGAAGAGTTGTAAATCCCTGAGGGCCGCGTGGCCATAGGGAAGTTGGAGCGTGAAGGTACCTGGAGAGGGGTTGGGGCTGATGCGTGTTAATCCGCCCCGGTTGACCTCAGCCATCCCCAGGTCCAGATCCGGACAGTTGCACGGTGTGCCCGGCATACCCAGCGGCTCGCTCCAATCGGAGTACACGAAATCACCATCAGCTACCACGCATGCCGGGCCAACAGGTGCAAGCAGGTTACTCAATGTCAGATAGGGTCCGTTGCTCGGCCCGTAGCCTGCTTGCCAGAACGACCAGTAGGGAATGAAATCAAAGTTGGTACTGGTATAACACGGGGTATGAACATAGTGGCGTTGCACGGTTACCCCGCCGTATGTAAGCGTCACGACTGAATCAACGATTGCGTCTGTGAGCTGGAAATCCCAGCCGCAGCCGCCGGGATTTTTGTATAGCACAAGAATATCGTGGACCGTATCACCCGCTATCGCAGAGAGATCCCCCGTCAGGTATTCCGCGGCAGAATCCGGAAGATACAGATAACCCTTCCCGCTGGGTCCGGAGCGGACGTAGTAGGTCGTCTCGTAGTACCATGAGTCCGTAAAATCATAATAGTTATACTGTACGATACACTGATAGGAATGGCCGGCAATGAGCGTATCGGCACCTTCCACCAAGGTCAAATGCCGATTGGGGGAATTATTGGGACCCAAGGGGAACGCCCCATCCCAAATGCACCATTTGGCAGTGGATGCCGGATAGAACTGGGCGTGGCAAGCCAGTGAGAAGATGAGGGTTATGAAGACAATAGGATGGCGCATCATGGCATTTTTCATTTAATGATGATCCGTGCGGTGTGCCGCGTACCGGATAAAGTGACCACCACCGTGTACACCCCATGCAAGGCCTTCGTGTGAAGGCGCAACCCGTCCACCACCAGCAGCACCCGGTTCGCCTGGAAGCCCCGGATGGTGGGGCTGCCGCCGCCCAACTGGCTTTTCTGCACGAACACGGTCCCCGTATTCTGGAGCAGTTCCGCCCCCGTGGGCTGCGCCATGAAGGCGATCTCGCGCCGGGACAGCACGTCTATCTGCTCGGGCACATCCCGCCGTTGCTCGCTGAAGCGGCTGCCGCTGGTGACCACCGCGTCCAACGGGTTCACCCGATAGGCCAGCTCCACCCGCCCGGCGGTGGCCAAGGCCGACCAGCTTAAGGTGAGGGGCCGGAAGCTGAGGTGAGTGATGTGGATACTGTCGCAGTCCTGCAACGGGGCCAGGTCCGCTGTGCCGTCGGCCTTGGAAAGGACGGTGCGGCCCGTGGCCGGGCAGGTGAGCGTGACGTCCGCTACGGGCGCTTGGCTCACTTGGTCCAGGAAGGCGGCGATTTGGGCCTGGGCGGAATGGCCGAGCAAAGCGGCGAAAAGGGACAATGCGACACAGTATTGTTTCATGCGATTGGAACTGTGTATTGCCCTGTGATAAAAAAACGCTGATCCCGGTGCTCACAGGTACTGCATGCCCCGTGCCCTTAAGGTCTCAACACCACCTTGGCGAATTGTTCGGAACCATCCGCGAATCGGAGCCGCAGAGTATACAACCCGGCGGGGGCATCCACGGAAACGGAAATTTCATCCCGGCTACCGTGGGCCGCTTCCACCGGTACTGCACGGCCTTGCAGGGAGAAGAGTTGTAAATCCCTGAGGGCCGCGTGGCCATAGGGAAGTTGGAGCGTGAAGGTACCTGGAGAGGGGTTGGGGCTGATGCGTGTTAATCCGCCCCGGTTGACCTCAGCCATCCCCAGGTCCAGATCCGGACAGTTGCACGGTGTGCCCGGCATACCCAGCGGCTCGCTCCATGCGGAATAGACGAAATCACCATCGGCTACCACGCATGCCGGACCAACAGATGCCAGCAGATTACTTAATGTCAGATAGGGTCCGTTGCTCGGCCCGTAGCCTGCTTGCCAGAAAGACAATTCGGGAATGAAATCAAAGTTGGTGCTGCTATAACACGGGGTATGAACATAGTGGCGTTGCACAGTTACCCCGCCGTATATAAGCGTCACGATTGAATCAATGATTGCGTCCGTGAGCTGGAAACCCCAGCCACAGCCAGGATCCTGATAGTTCACCAGAACATCGTGTACCGTATCGCCCACTATTGCCGACAGGTCTCCCGTAAGGTATTCCGCCGCAGAATCCGGGAGGTACAGATAACCCTTCCCGCTCGGCCCGGAGCGGACGTAGTAGGTCGTCGCGTAGAACCACGGTACGGGAGGTTCATTAAAATCACTATAATTGTACTGTATGATACGCTGATAGGAATGGCCCGAAATAAGCGTATCGGCACCTGCCGCCATGGTTAAATGGCGATTGGGGGAATTATTAGGACCCAATGCGTACCCACCATCCCAAATACACCAGTCAGCGGTGGATGCCGGATAGAACTGGGCAGAGCAACCTATGGAGAAGATGAAGGTTATGAAAACAGTAGGTCGGCGCATCATGGCATTTTTCAATTAATGACGATTCGTGCGGTGTGCCGCGCACCGGATAAAGTGACCACCACCGTGTACACCCCGTGCAAGGCTACGGGGTGAAGGCGCAGCACATCGCCAACCATCGTTGTCTCCATGACCGTTTTGCCCAGCATGTCATAAAGCCGGACATGTGATGCATCGCTTGGACCCGCTCCACCCAAGTGGATGGTGATCATTCCGTCACCTGGGTTTGGGAATACCTCCAATTCGCCATTGTTCAACCGGGGTTTGCCCTTGCCCGGATTGCTCCAAGCGGGAGCCATCTTCGGTTGCATGCTGTTGCCTGGGGCATCGCAGGGATGTATGAATGCATGGAACCGCGTTCCGGCGGATGCATGGAATCCCGGTGTCAGTTGCACTCTGGTCCCTGCCCGGTAGTTCACCTTCAATCCGGTGGGTAACTCAGCCTCAGAACTGATCTCATCCTGCGCTTCGAGAAATTTGTCGCTCGTGTAAATACCTGTTTCAACGTAGGCCCATTCTTCGGGACAGTGTAGTGAATGCTCCCATACACCACGCCCAAGCAACCCAACACGGATACGATTCACTTGGTAATTAATCTCAAGACCCCGTGCCGTAACATGCGGCAATCCATCGCCCACTCTTACCCAGCCAGTGGTGTTTTCCATATCATCGGGATCCTGGGGTTGCAAGGGGTCAAACTGCGCAATCCGTTTATTGTTGGTAAAATAGATGCCGGCTTCAGTGGCGATGTAAATCCCGCCGTCACTTCCTTGCTCGTAACACAGGGAGTTAAGGTCCGTGATGGTATTGGGAAGATTCATGGTGATGTCTGCACAGGGAATGCCCCCACCGCATTCGAAAGGATATTCACCGGGATCCGGGTAAAGGTCCAGATCTGAAACATCAAGCCGAAACACCATCCGATCCGCATAAGGCCCCCAATTGTCAGCCGGATCAATAAAATGCGATGAAGCATAGGATAGGTAAATAATATTCTCATCGTAAGCGCCTGGCCAACTACCTCCCGTTGGTGGGCGCTATTTTGCTAATGGCT
>DAOKZW010000041.1:0-32318 GCA_035325445.1 Flavobacteriales bacterium | reverse complement strand
CATGGTTCTGATTGGTTGTCAAACGTAGCTTGACACACTTTTCAGAATACCCTCCGCCCACGCCGCTCAGGACGAACCCCACCAAAGGCTCCGGGCCATCCCCCGCCATCTGTTCCTGGACCCAGGGACTGTTCACCCACACCCCCAAGAACACCAGGGCCAGCATCGACAGACCGAGCAGGCAGATGAACGCGCCGTACACGTAGTGCAGGATGCTCAGGGTGGAAAGGTGCCGCTTCATGGGCACCAAGTCAACCGATGGCCCCGGTCGATGCCGGTGATCCGGAAGTACGGCCAAGAACCGGGATGAACGGTCCGGAACCGCATGGGCGGCGCCGGTGTCCCCTTGAAGGAACGCAACGCCTCCCGTTCACCGCGCGATGCGGATCTTTGTACCAGCGACCGGTTTTTTTCCAGGCCTCCATGACCATGCCCGCATCCCTTGCCCTTGTGCTGCTCGCCGGGGCCTTGGCCTGCACCCCGGCGCGACCCCACAACCCCATGAGCGACCAACATCCCGGAAAGGGGAACAACCCCTATTACTCCCGCACCGATACCTCGCACCTCGACGTTCCCGATGCCGAATGGAAGCGGGTCCTGCCGCCCGACGTGTACCGGATAGCCCGCGAGAAGGGCACGGAGTGGGCCTTCACCGGCAAGTATTGGGACCAGGACGAACAGGGGATGTACTACTGCGCCGTGTGCGGCAACCCGCTCTTCCGCTCGGACACCAAGTTCGCCAGCAGTTGCGGTTGGCCCAGCTTCTTCCAGGCCCTGCGGCCCGATGCCGTACGTTACGTGGAGGACCGCAGCCACGGGATGATCCGCACGGAGGTGCTCTGCGGGCGTTGCGACAGCCATCTGGGCCACATCTTCGATGACGGTCCGCGCCCGACGGGAAGGCGCTTCTGCATGAACTCCGCGGTGCTGGACTTCGAGCGGGAACAGCCATAAAGGCCCGGCGATCACCGGAAGCGCCCCTGCGTGATCAGCGCTTCAGCAGGGCGTCCCACCCCTGCGCCTTCAGTTCGTGCAGCCCGCCTTGCTTGTCCACCAGGTGGTAGCCGTCGCTGGCGGCGGTCATGTGACCGATGATGGTGAAATGGGGTGAGCCCTTCACCTTGTCGTGGTCAGCCTGGCGGATGGTGAACAGCAGCTCGTAGTCCTCGCCACCGTTGAGGGCCGCGGTGCTGGGGTCCAGATGGAAGTCGCGGGCGGTCTGGACCGTGAGCGGGTCCAGCGGGATCTTCTCGTCATAGATGCGGACGCCGAGCTTGGAGCCGCGGGCGATGTGCAGGGCATCGCTGGCCAGGCCGTCGCTGATATCGATCATGGCCGTCGGCTTCAGGCCCATCTCCTTGAACAAGGCGATGATGTCCTTGCGGGCCTCGGGCTTCAGTTGGCGCTGCAGGATGTAGTCGTAGCCGGTGAGATCGGGCTGCACGTTGGGATCCTGCCGGAAGACCGCCTTTTCGCGCTCCAGTACCTGTAATCCCATGTAGGCGCCGCCGAGGTCGCCGCTGACCACCAGCAGATCGTGCTCCTGCGCGCCGTGGCGGTACACGAGGTCCTCCTTGCGGGTGGCACCCAACGCCGTGATGCTGATCACCAGGCCGCTGGTGGAACTGGTAGTGTCGCCGCCCACGAGGTCCACGCCGTATTGGCGGCAGGCGGTGAGCATGCCGGCGTAGAGTTCATCCACGGCCTCCAAGGGGAAGCGGTTGCTGAGGGCGAGGGCCACGGTGATCTGGCGCGGCACGGCGTTCATGGCGCACACGTCGCTCAGGTTGCTGATGACAGCCTTGTAGCCGAGGTGCTTCAGCGGCACGTAGCCCAGGTCGAAGTGCACGCCCTCCACCAGCATGTCGGTGGTGACCACCTGCATCAGCGGTTGGTCGCCGTCCATGCCGGGGTCGATCACGGCGCAGTCGTCACCGATGCCCTGCACGGTGGAAGGGTTGGTGATCTCCACGGCCTGGGCGATGCGGTCGATCAGGCCGAACTCGCCGAGGGCGGACAGTTCGGTGCGGGCGGTTTGGTCGGACATGGGGCAAAGATCATTCTTGCGCCGGGATGGCTGTTATCAGCATTTTCAGCCGCTACCGGACCGCACGTTCCTTCCTGGACCTGTTAATCGTTCAAGCCATTTGCAAAGGGCATCGGGGCGACTGCGCCGATCCCCGGTTAGATTCGGGTAAGTCCCCTGCCGCATGACCCCACTCCGCCTTCCCTTGCCGGCCCTGCTGATGCTGCTGGCCCTTCGGGCAGTGGCTTGCGATCCGCCAACACCTATTGTGACCATTGCGGGGATCTCCGCGCTGCCCGCGTTGGCCTGCCCCGGCGAGGAGCTCACCTTTGATGGCACGGCCTCCATCAGCGGGGCGGACGGGCCCATAACGGATTACCTGTGGGACTTTGGTGACGGCACCACGACCACCGGCATGGTGGCCACACATGTGTTCCCGGGTCCGGGCATGTATTTCGTGGAGCTCACCGTGCGGCAGGGCGATACCTGCGAAAGCCAACAACCGGCAGTGGTGGAGGTGCGCGTGGGCACAATACCGGACTTCCACGTACTTGCGGGCAGCATACTCTCCGCCATTTGCTTGGGCGACACATTGTTCCTGGACGGTCAGGCCGGCACCGAAGCGGTACGGTGGAACAACCTGCCCACCGGCGCGGGCCAATGGGAAGGTGCACAAGCCATTCCCGACCTGGGTGCAGGCCCGACATTCAGCGATACGATCCTCTTCACCCAATTCCTGCCGGGCGAAGCCATTATGGCGGAAAGCGACTTCCTCGGGATCTGCGTCAACATGGAACACAGCTTCATGGGCGACCTGGTGGTCCGCATAACCTGTCCGGACGGGCAAGGCATGGTCCTGCATCAACAGGGTGGCGGCGGCACGTACATCGGCGGTGCACATGACGATGATAACCTGGCGCCCGTGCCCGGCACCTGTTGGAGCTACTGCTGGGGCCCGGATGCAGCGTGGGGAACCATGGCGGAGAGTTGCGCCTATTGCATGAACCCTCACGTGATCACAGGGGGCACACCTCCCCAAGATGCCCTTGAGCCCGGGGCCTACACCCCGGTGCAACCCTTTTCCAACCTGCTCGGATGCCCCCTGAACGGGCCATGGGCGATCTCCATTGAAGACCTGTGGGCAAACGATAACGGGTTCATCTGCGATTGGTGGATCGACCTGCGCCCGGGCTTGTCGGCAGGTCTCTTGGATTTCGCCCCCGTGATCGGATTCCAAGACCCCGACTCGGCCCATTGGGAAGGTGACGGCTTCGTGGCATCCCCGGGGCAACCTGCCGTGGGCATGGCCATTCCTCTTGGAACGGGCACGTATAACTACACGTTCACGATCACCGATAATTTCGGTTGCACCTACGATACCTCGTTCGTTGTGATGGTAAGCCCGCTGATCCAAGGGCCCGTGGAGATCACCGGCGATGCGGCTGCCTGCGGGAACCAGAAGGCGGTCATCAGTGCCCCCGACGGCTTTGATGCTTACCACTGGTCAAACGGGGGCACCACCCGCATCCAAAGCGTGTGGGCCGGTACGTACACCGTGGAGGTGGCTATGGGCGGGTGCACCATGCTGTCGCCGCCGTTTGAGGTACATGCCGAACCTGAGGCGGAGATCCCGTTCATCTACTGGGACAACACCGCCTTGCACACCACCGATGCAGCAGCCTACCAATGGTTCCTGGACGGGCAAGCCATTCCGGGGGCGAATGTCGGCTCGTGGGTACCGGAAGCCAACGGCCTGTACACGGTGCAGGTGATCCACTTCAACGGTTGCCGGGCCTTGAGCGCGCCCTTTACGTTCACCCAATTGGGCGTGGGCACATTGATGGCGGAAGGACTGCACCTGTACCCGCAGCCCGCACAGGACCTCCTCTTCCTGTCCGGTGCCAAGCTCGGTTCCACCTATCGGCTATATGACCTGCGCGGCCAACTGCTGATGGAAGGGCTCGTGACAGAAGGGCCCCAACCGATCCACGTGGGGAACTTGGCGGCCAGCCTATACGTGCTGGAGCTTCGCTATGATCAACAGGCCGGGCGCTGGCCGGTGATCGTGGAATAGGGAAGCATGGGAGCGGGAGTGGTCCGTTCTCGTCGTTGCTCAGGTGATGGAAGTTGAAGGAGGCGGCACTCTGCCCGCTGCCAACTGCCCCCTGCCAACTGCCTACTTCATCCCGCCGTAGCCTTGCGAAGGCGGACTGCCCCCTGCCCACTGCCCACTGCCCACTGCTACTGCCTACTTCGTCCCGCCGTCCGCGTGTCGCTGAAGCTTTAGCGGAGGCGCTAGCGTTGCGAAGGCGGGCTGCCAACTGATCCCTCACCAGATCACCACCCGCTCCCCGTCCGGCACCAGCATGCTGCCGCCTCCGCCATCGCACCACGCTTCCTGGAACGGCTTGAACTGGCCGAGCACCGCGTTGATGCGGAAGTGTGCCGGGCTGTGAGGGTCCAGCTCCACCAGGCGGCGCGCGGCGGCGGGCGTGATGGTGGACCGCCAAACCTGCGCCCAGCCGAGGAAGAAGCGCTGCTTCCAATTGTAGCCGTCGATCAACGGCGGTTCGGGCTTGCCTTGCAGCGAGCGTTCCAATGCGGCATAGGCCAAGGTGACCCCGCCGAGGTCGGCGATGTTCTCGCCCACCGTGAGACCTCCCTTCACATGCAGCCCCGGTTCCACCTCCAACACATCGTAGTAGGCGATCATGCGCTGGGCCAGGGAATCGAAGTTGGCCTTGTCCTGGTCGGTCCACCAGTTCACCAGGTTCCCCTGACCATCAAACTTGGCGCCTTGGTCATCGAACCCATGCGTGAGCTCGTGCCCGATCACCGCGATGATGCCGCCATAGTTGATGGCATCATCCGCATCCGGGTTGAAGAAGGGCGGCTGCAGGATGCCGGCGGGGAACACCACTTCGTTGAGCGAAGGGTTGTAGTAGGCATTCACCGTTTGGGGCGTCATGCCCCATTCCTGGGTGTCCACGGGCTGGCCGATGCGCTTCAGGTTGTCGTTGCTGCGCCACTCCATCAAGTTCATGGTGTTCCGCATCAGCGCATCCCGCTTGATGTCCACCATGCCGTAGTCTTTCCACGTATCCGGGTAGCCGATCTTGGTGGTGAACGCAGCCAGCTTTTCCAGGGCTTTTTCCTTGGTGGCGGCACTCATCCACGTTAGCGCCTTGATGTGCTCCGCGTACACGGTGCGCACGTTCTCGATCATGTCCTCCACCTTCTTGCGCGAAGAGGGCGGGAAGTATTTCTCGGCGTAGAGCTTGCCCAACGGCTCGCCCAGCAGGCGGTCGGTGGCGTGCAGCGCCCGCAGGTCGCGTGTCTTCTGTTCCTTGGTGCCGCTCATCACGGTGCCGTGAAAGTGGAAGCTTTCGTCGCCGATGGCCTGGTTGAGCGTGCTCGCATAGGTGTCCAGCAGCTGCCACTTCATCCAGGTCTTCAGGGCTGACAAGGGCGTGGCGGCCATGTATTTCGAGGCTCTTTCCACGTAGTTCCTGTCCTCCAGCAGCAGGGTGTCCGTTTCGATGCCCAAGGCCTTTACCAGACCTGCCAGGTCGTAGCCGGGTGACAGCTTGGCGAATTCGCTGAAGGTGACCTTCTTGAAAATATCCGGATCGCGCCGCTCGATGTTGGTGAGCTGCAGCTTGGCCAGGCCGGTCTCGAAATCGAGGATCGTCTTCCCCGCGCCCTTCTCCGGCAGGCCCGCCAATCCGAACATCCGGTCCACGTGCTTCACGAACTCGGCGCGGATCTTCACCATGGCCTCATCGTCCTTGTCGTAGTAGCTGCGCTCGCCCAAGCTCAACCCGTCCTGTGCGCTGTACAGGATGTTCATCCGGCTGTTGTGCATATCGGCATCAGCATACAGGCCCACGAAGGTGTTCACGCCCAAACGGCCGTATTCCCCCGAAAGCCGGGCCTGCTCCCGGTGGTCCTTGAGCGCATCGATGCGGTCCATCCACGGTTGCAGCGGCGTCGCCCCCATGGTTTCCAGCGTGGCGGTGTCCATGTACGAGCGGTAGAAGTCGCCCACCAGTTGTGCCGTGGACCCCTTCGGGGCGTCCGCATGCGCCAACAGGGTGTCGATGATGCTGCGCATCTTCACCTCCAGGTTCTCCTTGGCGAGGACGCTGAAGGCACCCCAGCGCGATTCCGTGCCCGGCACCGGGTTCTTCTCCTTCCAGATGCCATTGGCAAAACGGTCAAAGTCGTCGCATGGGCGCACGCTGGTGTCCATGCCGGATACGTCAAAGGCGGCCACCTTCGGGGTGGCGGTGGTTTCGGTCATCTTGGGTTCGTTGGTGCAGGCAGCAAGGCCGGCGAAAGCAATCAACAACAAGGCAAGGGGGGTCTGTCGGGCTTTTCCGGCCATGGTGCATGAAAATTGGAGGCGGCAAATTTACCGCCCCGGGGTTCCACGCCGCGTGTTTCCGGTGATGAGCAGTGGGATGTGGCCACGAATAGCGGCCGGGGGCCAAGCCTTATCTTTGCGCACCTTTTGCAACACCATGTACACCGGATTCAAGCATCTGCATTCCTTCCTGGCCTACCTCGTGCTGCTCGCCGTGGCGGCCGCCGTGATCTACGCACTCCTCAACCGCTCCGGCAAACGACCCTTTGCAGGCATGGGGCGCAAGCTGGCCTTTTTCGGCCTGATCGGCACGCACCTGCAATTCCTGGTGGGCATCGTGCTCTACTTCGTGTCGCCGCTCGGGGTCAGCAACTTTTCCGGCACCGCCATGGGCGATCCCGTGCAACGCCTGTACATGCTGGAACACCCCCTGATGATGATGCTCGCCGTGGTGATGGTCACCATCGGCAACGCCAAGGCCAAGCGGGCCGCCAATGACGCGGGCAAGTTCCGCGCCGTGTCGCTCTGGTACGGCATCGGCCTGGTGCTGATGCTCTCGCGGATCCCCTGGAGCGCGTGGCTCTGACCGGACGGGCCGAAGCCAAGCCCGACCTTTGCGACATGAAGCTCCTGCACACGGCCCGGAGCCTGGTGGCGGCCATCTTGGCAATGGCCACCCTTCACGCCGGTGCCCAAACCGCCCGTGACATGACCGACAAAACCAACCCCCTGCTCTGCGACCCCGATACCGGCATCTGTGCCGTGCCCGGCGGGAAACAGGCTTCCACCACTGCCTTCAAGGAATCCAAGGACTTCAAGCCGGTCGCCAAACCGGTGACGATCCAGTATTTCACCGACCCCATCTGCTCCAGCTGCTGGGGCACCGAGCCGCAACTGCGCCGCCTGCAACTGCAATACGGTGATGCCATCGACATCCAGGTGCACATGGGCGGGCTGGTGCCGTCGTGGGAAGGCTTCAACGGCGGCGGCATCACCAAGCCCAGCGACGTGGCCGGGCACTGGGACGAAGTGAGCCCCCACTACCGCATGCCCATCATCGGCGATGTGTGGCTGGAAGACCCGCTGCCCAGCAGCTACCCGCCCAGCATCGCATACAAGGCCGCCGAGTTGCAGGACCACGCCAAGGCCGCGGTGTTCCTGCGCCGCCTGCGTGAGCAGGTGATGACGGAAAAGAAGAACATCACCAAGTGGACGGTGGTCGCGGAGGCCGCCACCTTCGCCGGACTGGACACCGCGCGCTTGAAGGCCGACTACGATGGTGCGGCCAACGCGCTCTTCCAGGCCGACCTCACCCTGGCCCGTTCGCTGGGCGTGCGTGGCTTTCCCACCTTCATCCTCACCAACGCCGAAGGTGGCCGCCAAGTGGTGTACGGCTCGCGCCCCTACGCGCAGTTCGAGGCGGCGGTGAAGGCCCTGGCGCCGGAGGCGGAGGCCGCCGCATTGCCTTCCACCTTGGAGGAACTGTTCAGGCTGCATCCCTCGTGGTGCGCACAGGAAATGGCGGTGGTGCTGGACCTGAAGCATGAAGAGGTCTTGGCGAAATTGAAGCAGGCCGAGGCGAAGGGCGTGATCACCGCCGTGCATACGCGCAACGGCAGCGTGTGGCACCGGAAGTAGCCCGCACGTGAGGCGGAGATCGTGTCTTTGGTCACCAAGGCCGCCCCGGCCCACGGGTACCTTTGTGCCAACCCGGTCCTGGGGCCATCCACCCCTTCGGACCTGCAAAGACGACCAACCATGAGCTACCACTTTTCCAAGACCGTTGACCTGGGTTTCGACCAGGCCATTGAACGCACCACCGAGGAGCTGAAGAAGGAAGGCTTCGGCGTGCTGACGCAGATCGACCTGAAGGACACGCTGAAGAAGAAGCTGGACGTGGACTTCCGCCCGTACCGCATCCTGGGGGCCTGCAACCCGCACTTCGCCCACCAGGCGCTCACCGCCGAAGATAAGATCGGCACCATGCTGCCCTGCAACGTGATCGTGCAGCAGCTCGCCGACGGCCAGGTGGAGGTGAGCGCCGTGGATCCCGTGGCCTCGATGGTGGCCGTGCAGAACGACAAGCTCGGCGGCATTGCCGGTGAGGTGCGCGACAAGCTGAAGCGGGTGATCGAGGGGATCTGATCCCGGCACGATCGGAATAAAGGAACCGAGGCCTCCGGAGTTCCGCTTCGGGGGCAACGTCTTCGTCATGGTGATGGCCGGGGAGTCCCGGCCATCGTCGTATGTGACCCCGCCGTCCTAGGCAAGCGCCGGTTCGCGGGCTTGATGGCGCCCGGGTGGCCTGCCGGGTCTATTTTCGCCGCCATATACACCGGACTGAAACACCTACACTCCACCATGGCCTACGTTGTGCTGCTGTTCGTGCTGATCGCCGTGCTGCACGCCATCCTGTCGCCTAGGCAGAAACGGCCCTTCACGCCCATGAGCAAGAAGTTCACGCTCTACGGCCTGGTCGCCGCCCACGTGCAATTGCTGGCCGGGCTGGTCATCTACTTCATGTCACCGGTCGGATTGGGCGGCCTTTCCGACGGGGGCATGGGCAACAGCGCCGTACGCTTCTTCGCCTTGGAGCATCCGCTGATGATGATCATCGGCATCGCCCTGATCACCGTGGGCTATTCCAAGGCCAAGCGGACCGACGAAGCCCCCGGGAAATTCAAGGCCATCGCCTGGTTCTATGGCATTGGGCTGCTGCTGTTCGCGTCCCGCATCCCGTGGGGCAAGTGGCTATGAGCCGCACCTGCTGTTTGGTGCCCGTGATCAGAACTCCGCGCTCTTCGGCGTCCTCGGGAAGGGGATCATCCGCCATACGGCGGATTGCCCATGCTGCGGGGTGTACGAGGCACACCATGTAGTGGCCCTATGGCCATAACATCAGTTCCTCCTGCCGCGACGGTGGCCCCATGGCCGGTCTGCCATCCTCAAGGAGAAGTGCATCCCTTACACTTCCCGCAATTGCCCTGGCGAAGGATACGGGAACGGCATTGCCGATCTGCAATTGCAATTCCCGCTTGTTCGACCCCATGAATGCCCAACTGTCCGGGAACGTTTGCAGGCGTGCATATTCCCGGGCCGTGAATGTGCGCATCCGCTTAGCCGAGATCCGCCAAAGGCGGGCGTCCGATCTTGGATTGCGGATGAACTTCTCCTTGGTGCGATCCTTTTTCACCCGTTCCGCCGTCACCTCTCCTTGCGCAAAGCCCCATACGGTGGCCGTATCCATTGCGGGGAAGGGCTCATCGTACGACCTGATGGGATTCCCGTCCGAGGCGGTCCTGCTGATCCGGATCGGTACAATGGGATCATCTGGCCTCACGGCTCCTCCAAGTGTGGTATGCACGTTGCTCTTGAAGCCCCATTCAGGGACGTGGTTGGCCAATCCGGGCGGGACTTGGTCCAACAGATCGGCCAGGAAGGGTCCGCTTGCCGTGATCCCCGCAGCCTCGGGAAAAGAGAAATGGACGTTATGGTTGTCCCTGAAGGCAACGAAGACAAAACGTCGGCGTGTTTGCGGCACACCATATCCACTCACGCGGAAGAAGGCCCACTGGGTGCAGTAGTCGATGGCTGAAAGTTCATCGATGATCTGTTGGGCAAATGGCCGCCCGGTCTCTGGATGGCGCATGGTCCGGAGATTGAGGACATTCTCCATGACAATGGCCCTCGGCTTCATGAGCTTGGCGATGCGCAACACTTCGCGATACAGGGTGTTGCGTGAATCCTGCGGGTCCCGTTTCCCGCCCAATGAAAAGCCTTGGCAGGGGAATCCGGCCAAAAGCACGTCGAGCCCTTTCCGGAATGAGGGCCTGTATTCACGGACATCCCCGAGCACCACGTGCCAATCAGGACGGTTGTGCTGAAGCGTATCCACGGCATACGGAAGGATCTCATTGGCCTCCGTATGGATGAACCCCTGCGATTCAAAGCCCAGGTCCAGTCCCCCGGCACCGGCAAAGAGGCCCAGTGAGGTATAGCCGGTCGGTTCCATGTATTCAAGGTCGAGCGCCATGTCAGTTACGTGGGGTTTTCAGCTGTACAGGCCGCTCTCCGGCATCGACCACCTTGAAGGCCGTAAATACATGCTTGCGCCCGGCATGTTCATTGGGTCCTTTTTCAGTCCGAAGGGTGTTGGTGCGTAGGTCAAAGGAGTAGCCGGTTACTTGTTCGGGCGTCTCTTCCCGATGCATTTGACCGACCTTGGCCAGTTTCGCCAACGCAAGATCAGGTATACCATCCACGATCAAGGTCGCTTGCTCCTCCGTGCCATCCGCCAGCGCATAAGGCGTGGCACAGACATACATGCGGCGATCACGGATCAAGATGTCACCGTAGGAGCCAGCACCCCGGAAGCTCTGATTCGTGTTGATATTCTCTGTTTCCGCATTCAGGAATGATGCAGTACAAAGCACGAGGTCGTGAACCTGAAACTCATTGTTCTGAGTGAGTGGATATCGACCAAAGATGTAAAACACCTTTCGGCCATTGTGCTCTGCCAAGGGCAGTTGGCTGTTGCAATCAAAATCAGCCATCCTGCCCGGGTGTGACAAGCATTTCACCTCAAATCCACAGGGGTGGTCGTTCAGGATAAAGTCCGGATATCCGTTCCTGCCTTGTTCCGTGAATGCCAGTCCAGTCGCTTCCAAGCGGCGCTTCACCCAGCTTTGAAAATGATACTCCTTGTCACGTTGGCTGGCCCGAACGATCGGCACGCGGTTGTGGAAGCCATGGGCCAGTGCAAGAAAGACCCTCACCTCGGGGGCGAGTTCCTCGTATGTCTCCTTCGGTATGCCGAAAAACATGTCAATCACGGATGGTCCAAGATGGAAAGAATTTCCCACTATCGAGGGTCTGTGACACCCATGTTATCAACGAGGACCGGCTTGATGGGCACCGGCCCTCAGAACTCCGCGCTCTTCGGCGTCCTCGGGAACGGGATCACATCCCGGATGTTGCCCATGCCGGTGACGAAGAGCACGAAGCGCTCCAGGCCCAGGCCGAAGCCGGCGTGGGGCACGGTGCCGAAGCGGCGTGTGTCGAGGAACCACCACATCTGGTCCTTGGGCACGCCCATGGCCTCCATGCGGGCCTCCAGGCGGTCCAGCCGCTCCTCGCGCTGGCTGCCGCCGATGATCTCGCCGATGCCGGGGAAGAGCACGTCCATGGCGGCCACGGTGTCGCCCTTGTCGGTGTAGCCGAAATCGCCGGGGCCGTTCATGCGCATGTAGAAGGCCTTCACCTGGGCCGGGTATCCGGTGACGATCACCGGCTTCTTGAAGTGCTTCTCCACCAGGTAGCGCTCATGCTCGCTCTGCAGGTCCACGCCCCATTCCACCGGGTACTGGAACTGCTTCTTCTGGTAGGGCTTGCTGCGCAACAGGATGTCGATGGCCTCGGTGTAGGTGATGCGCTCGAAGGGATGCGCCAGCACGAACTTCAGCCGCTCCACCAAGCCCATCTCACTGCGTTGGTTCTGCGGCTTCAGCTTCTCCTCGTCTGCCATGCGCTTGTCCAGGAAGTCGAGGTCGTCGGCGCTATGTTCCAGCACGCGGGCGATCAGGTGCTTGCACAGCCCTTCGGCCAGGTCCATGTCGCCGTGCAGGTCCATGAAGGCGGCTTCCGGCTCGACCATCCAGAACTCGGCCAGATGGCGTGTGGTGTTGCTGTTCTCCGCCCGGAAGGTGGGCCCGAAGGTGTACACCTTGCCCAAGGCCAGCGCGGCCAGTTCGGCCTGCAGCTGTCCGCTCACCGTGAGGTGGCTTTCGGTGCCGAAGAAGTCCTCTTTCCAGTCTATCTCACCGGCCTCGTTCAGCGGCGGGTTCTTGGCATCCAGCGTGGTCACGCGGAACATCTCGCCCGCACCTTCGGCATCGCTGGCCGTGATGATGGGGCTGTGGAAGTAGTTGTAGCCCTGTCCGCTGAAGTACTCATGGATGCCGAAGCTCACCTGGTGGCGCACGCGGAACACGGCGCTGAAGGTGTTGGTGCGGAAGCGCAAGTGGGCGTTCTCGCGCAGGAACTCCAGGCTGTGCTTCTTGGGCTGGATCGGGTACTTGTTCGGGTCGCTGTCGCCCAGCACCTCCACGGCGCCCACCTGCATTTCCACGCGCTGCCCGCTGCCTTGGCTTTCCACGATGGTGCCCGTGCAGCGCACGGAAGCGCCGGTGGTGAAACGGTGCCGGGTGGCCTCATCCACCTGCTCCTGGTCGATCACGCACTGCAGGTTGTGGATGGTGCTGCCGTCGTTCAGGGCGATGAAGCGGTCGTTGCGGAAGGTGCGCACCCAGCCGGCCACGGTAACGGTGGTGCCGGTGAGGGCGGTTTCGTCGAGGATCTGTTTGATGGAATGCATGCAATGCGGTGCGAAGGTTTCCCGAGCTGTATCGGGAGGGTGTGGGGCTTGATGGTTGCCCGTATGCCCGCCCCTGCCACGATACGGCGGCAAAGGAACGAAGGCGGGGGGAATGGGCGGCACCTGTGTATCATTGGGGACCATGCCCACGGCGTACACGGTCTATGTCATCGAGCTCAGCCGCAAGGTCTTCACCGAGGACCGGCGCTTCCGCGAGGCCAACCCGCAGTACAATGGCGTGCTGGAGTGCTTGTATGTGGGGCAAACGAGCAAGACGCCGCAGGAGCGCTTCGCGCAGCACAAGAGCGGGGCGCGCACGGCCAAGGGGCACAAGCTATCCGCCGACATCGTGCGCAAGTACGGGCTCTACCTGCGGCCCAGCCTGTACCAGGACATCGGGCCGTTGAGCCGCGCGGAAGCCTTGGAAATTGAGAAGGGCTTGGCGCTGGAACTGCGCAGGAAAGGCTACGCGGTGTGGTTCAATTGAGCTGCGAGCAGCTCGTGGCTCGAAGCTCGCGGCCCTATATGCCAAACCGACATCTGCGACCACTGGTTTCATCTTTCCGTCACCCTGAGCGCAGCCGAAGGGTCCTATTTCAGCTTTTCCACAATCACTTTGCCCACTGCCCGCATGCCGTCCTTTTCCAGCCGGATGAAATAGATCCCCGCGGGCCAAGATGACGCATCCACGTTGATCGGCCCTGCCTCCTTCACCCGGAGGGACATGGTCGTCCGCCCCAGGGCATCCATGGCGACCAGCCTTCCGCCCTGCACATTGAAGGCGGGAAGGATGGTGAACCTGTCGCCGGCCGGGTTGGGCCAGAGGTTGATGCCGGTGCCGTCAAGCTCATTCACGGCGGTCACGCCCAGTGCTTCCGTCACGGCGTGATAGGCGTTCAGCTTGCCCATGCCCCAGCGCAGGCTGCCTCCGGGCGGGATCTCGCCGGTCTTGCTGTCGGTGAGCGCCGTGTTGCGGATGATGGAGCGGATCTCCGCCGGGCTGAGCGTGGGATTGGCCTGCAACAGCAAGGCCACGGTGCCCGTCACCATGGGGGCCGACATGCTGGTGCCGCTGTACTTGGCGAAGGGGTAATTGCGGCCCTCGAACGACACGGTCTGCACCGGGGAGTAATCGTTGTCGGTGAAGGAGCTGATGGAGGAGGCCACCGAGGCCCCGGGCGCCGTGATGTCGGGCTTGATGCGGCCGTCCAGCGTAGGGCCGTACGAGGAGAAGCCCGCGATGGACCCGCCAACGGGCTCGCCCGAAGTGGACCAGGTGGTGGAACTGCAGGCCGCCACGGTGATCACCTGCTCCGTACATGCAGGTTCCCCGATGCCGTAGTTCTTATCCCCCGCCGTCCATCCCGGTTGGCCGCCCAAAAAGGATTGGCCCCAATTGCCCACGTCGTTGGTCAGGTCGGTCACGTTCCAGAAATGCACCGTTCCCGATGGGGCGGTGGCCTGCATCAGCACGCGCAGCGTGGTGTTCGTGTTCTTGATCCGCAAACGCACGTGGGGCCGGCCGTTCAGTGGGTGCGCGGCATCGGCCGTCAACCGGAAAAAGACCGTGTCGTTGTTCGCCACCAGGAAGGAATCCACTGGATCGGTCGCCGTGGACGTATGGAACCAGGGTGAGGCCGCCACCGGGTTGTTGCCGCTGTCGAGCACACGGAATGCGGTGCCGAACGGGTGCCCCGGCTCGCCCCACATGATCAGGCTTTGGCCGTACATGTTGGGGTTGGCGCTGTATGGGTAGAACTGCACCCGGCTGGCCAAGGTGTCGCCGGCGAATTCCTTTCCGATGTGGAAGCTGATGTCGCCGTTGTTGCCCCCGGAAACGGAGATGGCAACACCTTCCTCCGCCATTTGGTCGTATGCCTGGCTCAGCAGGGAGGTACCGTCCAGGGTGCCCATGTGGTACAGACCCCAGCTCATGTTCACCACCAGCCGCTTGCCGTCCTGGTCGGCCAGCTGCTTCATCCACGCCACACCGTCGATGGCTGCTGCCGCATCCACCAGGAAGGTGCAGAAGAGGAATTGTGCATCGAAGGCGATGCCCCGGTAGGGCGTGCCCGCGCCACCACCGCCGGCGATGCCCGCCACGTGGCTGCCGTGGGTGGCGTAGCTGTAGATGTTGGCCGTGTCGCTCTGCGCAGCGGCCAGTGCGGAGGGTGTGGCATACTCGGCCCCGTAGCCGAAGTCGGCGGGAGCGGGCCCGGACTGCTTGAACTGGTCCCAGGCGGCCCGTATCCGCGAATGCGTCATCGCGGTGTCGTAGAACATGGGGTGCCTGTAATCGAATCCCCAGTCCAGCACGCCGATCAGCACCCCGTCACCGGTGTAGGGCTGCGGCAGGAAGATCCCTTGTTGCACGCTGTCCGCATGGATCGAACGCACGGCCTTGTTCAGGTCGGGGCGGGCGATGCCGGCCAGCTCGACATAGTCCAATCCCGGCATGGATCGCACGGCATTCAAGCTGTATGCGTCCACGCGGAAGGAGAGCACATCGCCGATGCGGGTCCCCACGTGCACCACCCCGGCATCCATGGCATCGGGATCGAATTGCGCGTTCACCTTCCCGAGGAAACCCACCATGCAGCGGCCGTTCATGTAGGCCACGGGCTGGATGCCCTGCAGTTCGGCCGTCATCTTGCGGGCATCGGGCTGTTGTGCGGCCCGTTGTTGCAGGTCCATGATCCCGGCGCGGGTATCGGCGGGCATTTGGGGTTGGGCGGCGAGCAGGCCGGTGATCAGGCAAGCAAGGGCGGGTAATAAAAAGCGCATGGGACAAGAGGTTGGTGAACGCAAGAGATACGAAGGTCGGTGATCGGGCGGAACGGTGCCCGCGGGATCAGCGGTACCAAAGTTGATCCGGGCACGTGCAACCTGTCCAGCCCTACATGTACCTTTAGGTGTGCACAAATGTGACTTCATCTGCGAAAGACCCTGAACATGAAAGTTCGATATGCGGCTCCGGCCCTGCCCATCCTGTTCGCGACAGTCCTTTGCGGGAGTGCCTTGGCACAGTGGGAACCCACGAACGGGCCTAGTGGCGGAAATGTCCTGTCCATGGCCCATACGGAGGCCGAGGTTTATGCCGGTTTCTTGAGTTCCGGCGTCTATCGTTCAACGGACCAAGGCGATAGCTGGACACCCATGGGCAATGGCCTTCCTCCCGGCTCAGGCGTTGCAACCATTGTTCCTTCGGAGGCAGGGCTCTTCATCGGCACCTATTCCGGTATTTACCGCTGGAACGAACCGGCAGGCAGCTGGGATGGCTTGGCTGACTTCAGTGCCTTGGCGATCGCGGTGAAGGGGTCCATCCTTTTCGTCGCCAACGGGAATGGGCAGATGGTCAGGTCCACCGATGGCGGGGTGAGTTGGCAAGCCATCAACAACGGCCTGGGCGAAGACATTTGCTCGGATTGCCCGGAGCCGATGTTTTTCGGCTCCGCTTGCCTATTGGTGAAGGACACCTGCGTATTCCTGGGAACGGACAGAGGAATCTTCCGTACGAGCGATGATGGGGACAACTGGACAGAGGTCAACACGGGACTTGATCCTTCGGACTGGCCTGTTTCGGCCATGGTCGCTCATGAGGATGACATCTTCGCCGGGGTGAACGGCAGGGTTTACCGCTCCACCGACAACGGCGATTCTTGGTTCCAGCCCTCGCCGGGCTTCATGATGGGCAATATCCTGTCGATGGCCGTGTCAGGGCAAGGCCTTTTCGTAGGCTATTGGGGGAACGGGGTATATCATTCCACGGACCAGGGTGCCAGCTGGGCCCCGTTCAACCAAGGCCTGCTCAACAAAGTGGTGAACGCGTTGACGCTTTCTTCCACTACCCTGTTCGCAGGCATCCTGAACGGCGGTATAAACCGCACGGGACCTGACACCCCGGATTGGACCATGGTCAACCATGGGCTGCCGCGTAGTGGCGTCCGCACGATCCTCAGTACCGGAACGGAACTTCTCGCCGGCTCCTGGGGGGTCGGGATATACACATTGGAGGCCAACGGCCTTGACTGGACGGCATCCAACGCGGGATTGCAAGCAGGAGGCACCCAATGCCTGGCGCAGATGGGAGGGGAGGCTTTTGCAGGCATGACGGACGCGCTGTACCGGTGCCCGGATACCGGAAGCGATTGGATGCCGGCCAACACGGGCTTGGAGGGGACTTATGTCCGATGCCTGACGGCATCGGGCGAAACTTGGCACGCCGGTACGCCAAGCGGTATTTTCCGTTCCACGGACCAGGGACACACCTGGCTCCAATCGGGGAATGGGGGTGACGTGCTGAACATCCAGGCATTGCTGGCGGGGGATGATGGGGTGTTGTATGCCGGTACATTCCTGGGCTTGTACCGCTCCGTTGACGATGGCGGGAACTGGTCCCCACTGAACAGCGGTCTCGCCAACCAGAACATTTACGCACTTGCCTTCCATCAGGGTCAACTGCTTGCGGGAACGGGGAATGGCCTCTATCGCTTTTCCGAAGCAAGCCAGTCGTGGGCGCCGATCAATGACGGGTTTACCGACCAGTTCGGCTATGCCTTTGCCAGCTACGATCCCGCACTGTTCGTCGGCTCGGACCACGGGGTGTTCATTTCAAATGACGGCGGCTCATCCTGGGTCGCGGTGAACCAAGGGCTTGATAATACCGCCATCGCCTCGTTCGCCGTGCATAACGGCTACCTCTATGCAAGTACATGGGGGAATGGCGTATGGCGCCGCCTGCTGTCGGAAATGACCACTTCCATCGATGAGGTGCAGGCCGGTATCATGGGGCCCATGCTGTTGCATGGCTGGCCCAACCCTTGCACCACTGCCTCCACCATCCGCTACTCCTTGCCGAAGGCAAATGAGCTCACGCTGAAGGTGTACGATGCCGTGGGAAGGGAAGTGGCCACCTTGGTGGATGGCCCCGTGGCCGCAGGTGAACATGAAGTGCGTTGGGACCCTTCAGCCCAACCGGCAGGCGTCTACTTCTGCCGCATGCAGGTCAATGGCCTTTCCCAAGCAATACGGATCGTTCGCGTGGAGTGAAGATCTCTTCGCTTGCAGATGGCGATGCTGGATCTCCGTTTCAATTGACATCACTTCGCCGGATACCAGTCCACCAGCCTCACGTCGATGGCAGGATCCTTTTCGTTCACCAGCTCCTTGAAGCGCTGCACGTCGCTGAAGCCTTCGGCGTCCCGGAAGTGATAGGGATACACCACTTTCGGTTTGAACGCCAGCACCGCATCGACGGCCTCATCCACGTCCATGGTGTAGGGCAAGTTCATGCACACGAAGGCGATGTCGATGTCCTTCAGGGCACGCATCTCCGGGATGCCTTGCGTGTCACCGCTGATGTAGATGCGCTGGCCGCCCATGGTGAGCACATAGCCGTTGCCGCGCCCCGGCGGATGCATGGCCTTGGGTGAAGGTGGCAAGTTGTACATGGGGACCGCCTCGATGTGCACGCCGCGGATGTCCAGCGTATGGCCATTGGGCATCGCCACGCACTCCGAGCGCAGCGCTTCCGGCAGCTGCTCTTTCACGGAAGGTGGCGCCACGATGCGGGCCTTTTCAAGCGGTAGGCCATTCAGCGTGTTCGGGTCCAAATGATCGGGATGGATGTCGGTGATCAACACCAGGTCCGGCGCGGGAAAGGCGGCGAAGCGTTCGGCACCGTCGTAGGGATCCACGTAAATGGTGAGGCCCGCGTGCTGCAGGACCAGCGAAGCATGGAAGATGGGATGGGCCACGACGCTGTCAACAGCGCCGGACATACCGGCCGGTTCAGCAGTTGCTGTGGTGGCCTCATCGCTGGGCAAACCGCAGGAAAGCATCAGCAGGGCAATCAGATTGAACACGATCTTCATGGCCGGGACATTCGGTTTCCAAGGGTCCATGGAAAGCAAGGGTCGAAGGTATCCGCCGTTGCGGCCACGACGGGTTAACTTTGTTCCATGACCATCGAGGAACGCAAGATCGAGTTGATCCGCTGGATCGCAGACTTGAAGGACGGCTCCATGCTGGACCGGATGGATGAGTTGCGCCGGGTAGGTTCGGAAACGGTGCCGGAGGGCATCATGCACCTGCTGGAGGTCTCTTCCGCCGCAGATCCCTCGAAATTGGTGGAGCACACCACGGCCAAGGACCTCGTGGGTCGGAAATGAGCAAGTTGCGGGTCCAGTGGACTCCTGTGGGACTTCGCTCCCTGCGGATGGCCCACGACCATGTTTTAGGCATTTGGGGTGAACAGGTGGCCGACCGGTTTCTGGCAGCCATTGATGATACCCTTGCCCGCATCCAACGATTCCCCCGGATAGCGGCCACTGTTGAGGGCGCGACTTTCAGGCGGTACGTGCTGCACAGGCATGTCTCCCTTTTCTACTCGGTCGAACAAGAGCGGATCAAGGTCCTGTTGATCTGGGACAATAGGATGAATGACAAAGACCTGTTGGAGAGGCTCTCCAATGCATCGGAAGATTGAACTTGATGACCATGGAAAAGCGGAGATTGGGCAAGAGCGATCTGCAAGTGGCCCCCTTGGCCTTGGGCTGCAATGTGTTCGGCTGGACCGTGACGGATGACGGCACGGCTGCCCGGATCCTGGATGCCTTCGTGGACGGCGGCTTCAACCTGCTCGACACGGCGGATGCCTATCCGCGTTGGGCGCCCGGTTGCCAAGGCGGCGAGTCGGAAGCGATGATGGGCAAGTGGCTGGCCCGACCGGGAAACCGGGAGAAGGTGGTGCTGGCCACCAAGGTGGGCAGCGACATGGGCGAGGGCAAGAACCTGCGCAAGGAATACATCCTGCGGGCGGTGGAGGCCTCGCTGAAACGCCTACACACGGATCATATCGACCTGTACCAATCGCATTGGGACGACCTGGACACGCCGCAGGAGGAAACGCTGGCCGCCTACGAGGAACTGATCCAATCCGGCAAGGTACGCTGGGTCGGGGCGTCCAACTTCAGCGCGGAGCGGCTGCAATCGGCGTTGCGGATCAGTGCCGAAAGGAAGTGGCCGGCGTACGTCACCTTCCAGACACGCTACAACCTCTTCAGCCGGGATGAGTTCGAGGGGCAATATGCCCGGCTTTGTGAAGAACAGGGCTTGGCCGTGCTCACCTACTACTCGCTGGCCAGCGGCTTCCTCACCGGCAAGTACCGCCACGAATCACATTTCGGACAGAGCGCACGCGGCACCAGCATGCCCAAATACCTCACGCCACACGGACTGAAGATCTTGGCCGCCATGGACCGCGTGGCGGAACGGACCGGCGCCGCCCATGCCACCATTGCGCTGGCTTGGTTGATGACGCGCCCCACCGTGGCGGCACCCATCGCCAGCGCCACCGGCGTGGAGCAGCTGCACCAACTGATGAAAGCCGCGGAGCTCAAGCTGTCCGAAGAGGACCTGCGGGAGCTGGGCGAGGCCAGTGCCTATGATCCCGTGACGACCGGGTGAGGTCTACAGCGCGAAAGTGGCCGTAACGGCCAGCGGTGGCGTAAAGGTGGATTGGAGCCCGGTGGTCCTTGAAGTGACGTCGGGCTTGGGTTCTCCGCCGAGGATCGGTGTCGAATATTCCCGCTTTTCCTTGGTAGTGCTCATCAGGGCCAAGCTGGCTTCGGTCAGTATGTTGAAGCGTGGCGTGATCCGGAAGCGGATGCCAAGGAGGACGGCCGGTCCGATGGCGGAACCGCTCTCTTCGCTTCCGTACAAGTAGCCGCCATTACTGAACCTCTCTTCGTTCAGCTCACAGGTCCATGAGGAGCGGAGGTCCAGGCCATAGAAGACCTGCCACCGCTTGGCCAATTCCTGGGCATGCTCAATCCCGGCGCGCAGGCCCCATTGTGTTTTTTGGATCCGGTAATTGTCCCGGTCGGCGAACATGGAGGGGCGATCCTCCCGGTAGATGTTGCCACCCACGGCGGCACGCAGGTTCCACTGCTTGTTCAGGCGGTAGCGGTAGGAGAACCAGTAAGGCGACGGGGCCACCACGATCGTCCCGGAATCGGAATGGCCACTGTACCGGTACAGGAACGCCGAGATGTCAACGCCGATGGAGTGCCGGCGGAACGTGGTGTCCGGCCAGCCGGACTGTGCGGTGCAGGTGACGGCCTGTGGCGATGAACGCGACCAAGGTCAGGATCCGGTTCATGGCAAATGGGTTTGATGATGCAAGCTACTCATCCAAGAGGTCTCTCGATGGCCTTCTCTAAGGCTAGCGCCTCCGCTAAAGCTTCAGCGACACGCGGACGGCGGGACGAAGTAGGCAGTAGCAGTGGGCAGTGGGCAGTGGGCAGGGGGCAGTCCGCCTTCGCAAGGCTACGGCGGGATGAAGTAGGCAGTTGGCAGGGGGCAGTTGGCAGCGGGCAGTGGGCAGTGGGCAGTGGGCAGTGGGCATTCGCAAAGGCTACGGCAGGACGCAGTAGGCAGTGGCAGAAGGCAGTGTGCTTGCCGCAGGTAAGGGTTCTGACTGAGCGAGCTGCGAGCCGCGAGCCTTGCGAGCGGAATCTGTGTTTATCGGTGTCCATCTGTGGTTTATTAAACAAGCGAGCCTTGCGAGCGGAATCTGTGTTTATCAGTGTCCACAAGCCTCCGGTAAACCTTCGGCGATGCACTGTCTGTGGTTCAAAAACAAGCGAGCCATGCGAGCGGTATAAGCGTTCATCAGCGTCCGATACATATCGGACCATCTGCGGTTCAAGAAGCTGCGAGCCTTGCGAGCGGCCCAACGTCTTCGCGAACCCGCCGCAGGCGGTGAAGCGATCTTTGATCGGGATGAGATCGGTTACCCCTTCGCTTGTCCTCCGTCCAAGTTTCGGCGGCACACGGTCGTCCTTCGTCCTCGCGATGACATCGGGGGTTCCCCCGCGAGCTATGCGAGCGGCATCTGTGTAATCGGCGTAATCTGTGGATGAAAGACAGCGAGCCTTGCGAGCGGCCACCGTGGAGCCACAGGAACCCACCATCACCATCACAGGGGGTTGGTCCTAAAATTTTATCCACCTGTGTATCAATGTATTGCAATGTTCTTCCAAAATTTTTCAGTGCCACCTCTTGACAATTCAAACTCCTTGAATTAAAATTGCCGCACTTTGCATCAAGAGTGCCCGTTCTCTGAACGTGAACGGGACGCCAACCGAGCGGTCGACGCCACGGTGGTACCAGAATGCGGGAGCAGGAGCTCCAAAAAGGTCGACGAGCTCCTGTCCCCATTCTGGTTCTCAAGGTGCATGCGTGCGCTTGGCTGCGGCCGTCATGGGCCATCGTCATGCGCACACGGAAGGAACGTGAACAACCGCATGCATGACCATGACCCAGGAGCAGAACCAAAACCGGAACGAACAAACAGCAGGACACCTTCGGATATTTTTCCGAGCCTTGGGTACTCCGTCACTCTTTGACGGACCGGCCCCGGACCTTCGTGTTGACCCCGGCGTTATACCGATCATGTCAACACGGAAAGAAGCAACATCGCTGCCCGCTGATCGGTCTCCTTTCCTTCCGGTCCATCCTATTCCGGCCCGTTCCGTTCACGCGGCGCGGTCCATGTCCCACCCGACCCCTGCCTGGCGGCGTTCCGCGGGTCGCACCCACCGGGTGATCACAGGCCCCAAAGCCACGGCCGCATAGCCCCAGGGTGCCCGGCCGTGTTCCATGGGTTCGCACACCCTTGGCCGGGACGACCGTGCAGCTTCACTGCGATCCTATTCCCAAAAGCCAATGAAAGCGCATCCCAATTTTCTCCTGCTTATCCGTTTGATCGTCCTGCTGCGCGGCCTGCCTGGCCGGACCGATCCCTTCAAACTGCTGGAACCCCGGTTGACAAGCCCATTGAAAGGGCGGCTATGGATAACCCTGGCCTTGCTGACACGGCCGGTCACCCTGGAGCGGCTCGCCGCCCTGTGCGGCCGGTCCACGGAAACCTGCCAAGGCGAACTGGACCGTTGCCCCCAAGCCGTGGAGCTGTTTCCTGACGGTCGTCTGCAGATCACGCCACAGGCCGCGGCACAAGTGCTGGCCGCACACGACAAGCGAAGGGTCTGGCGCACTTCCCGGATCCTGGTCCACCGGTTCCGGGCGGAAACGGCAGCGGACGAGGAGAAACAGATCGGGCATCCGCACCAGCTTGTGCTGGCCTTGGCGATCAACGACAACCTCCGGCACAAGGACCGTTACCAGCATTTGTTGGCGATCATGAGCGGCTTGCTGCTCGGACCGGAGGCCGCCGATCCCGCCTGCGGCACCGTAATCCGCTTGCTGCTCAGGCGCACCCGATCGAAGAGTTTCAAAGGCCGCATCACCGGCCCCCTGCTGGTGCAACTCACGGACGCGGCCCGCGCACATGGCATCGTCCTTCCCGATCATTTCCGGTTCATCCTGCTGCACGGCATGGGCTGCTCCCTGAGCGCTCCCCCTCCCCCTGGGCCGGGGCGGGCACATTGGCTGCAACTGCTCCGCAAGAGCAATAACCGCTGGGAGGAACTGCGGGTATTGGCCACATGTGCCGAAAGCCCGCAGGCGCAACCCGGCGACCGCTTCATGCTGCTGGAGCGTGCGTATTGGCTGTGCGGCGAACTCGGCCACGGCATGGACAGGATCACCATGCTCTGCACCCTGGCGCAGGTGGAAACGACCCATCGGTCACGAAAGCGTGGGGGGGAGCTGTTCGCTGAAGCATGGTCGCTGATCCCCTGCAAGGGCGAAATGGCCGGCCCCATGCGGCACTGGGTGGTACGTGCCATGGGCGAATGTGGCCTGTTCGGCGAGGCGCTCCCGTACGCCCACTCCGTGAATACGGCCCATGAACGGATCGAACTGCTGTGCACCCTGCTGCGCAATAGGGTACGGTGGTCCACGGAAGGATTGGACGACCTCCCATCGATCCTGGCGGAAATACGCTATTTCCTTGGGGAGCCGGAAGGGGCGTTGGCATACCGTGAAGCCACCATCGACCTGGCCGAAACGCTTCATGCCTTGGGACGGAACGAAGAAGCGCTTGCCCTGATCAGTGACCGTGCTTTCCTGCGCGGTTGTGATCCCGAGGCATCCGGCACGACCGAACGGGCACGCATCGGGAAGCTGCTGGTGAAACTGGGGGCGACGGACCGCGCGTGGTGGTTCGTGATCGGGCCCGGGAACGGGCATCGCGCCTGGGCTGTGTTGGCCGAGGTGGGCGAGGCCCTCGGCAAGCGTGGCGACGTGGACGGTGCCCTGCGCATGTTGATGGCGATCAGCAATCCGCTGGAGGCCATCTCGGCCTTGGGCCGGCTGTACCGCCGATCCATCCGCCGGGGAGAACCGGCAACGGCAGGGCGTTGGTTGCGCGCCGCGCACTTCCAGGTCGATTGGATCATGCCGTTCTGTCCGTACACCCGGCACTGGCACAACGTGGCCAAGGAACTCCTGAAGGCCTGCTTCCGGGACCGTCCAACCAATGAACGGCTCATCCGGATAGAGGAAAGGGCCATCCGTCTGACCGGGCGCTATTTGGCCGAACGCGCGAATGACTTCCTCGCCCTGCAATTGGCCGAGGCGAATGATATGGCGGGTGTGCAGGAACGGCTTCCGCGGCTGGCACGCAGGCAACGCAACACCGTCCTGTTGACCTTGGCCAGCACCCAGGCCCTGAACGGCCAAGGCGGCCAAGCCGCCATCACCATCATGCAATTGCAATTGACCCGGAAACCCCTGAACTCAACCCCAAAAATCGAAATGCCCCATGAATAAGACCAAGCCAAACGACCAAACAGACAAGACCATGCCCTACTTCATCATCGTGGAAAAGGCCCGCAACGGCAGCCTGCGGGAAAGCGACCTGATCTCGATAGGCATCGGGGCCGACGGGCGCGAACAGGATCTGGCCCCGGAGGTCTACCAGGCCTTCCTGTACCGGGCCATCATCGCCCTGTATGCCGTGGCCACCGACAACAGCGGGACCGCCAAGCGGCACAAGCCGACCATACGGATGATCGAGGACCTGCTGCGGCGCCAATGGCTGAAGCCCGGAACGCCGCGCCGAACCCTCCTCTCCGCCCCGTTTGCCCATCTGCTGACCACCGCGTGCTACCGGGTCGACGAGATCGCCGGCACGCTGCTGGAGCTGTACGACCCCATGGAGATCAGCAAGGTGGAGACGGTGGAACTTACCGATGAACACAGCGTGGAAGCCCTGAAATCCATGGTCACCCCGCCCATTCTCAGCCGCGATGAGCAACGCGATGAAAAGATCGCGGCCGCCGGCGTGGCGTTGCTGACCCGGGCCGGGCGCTTTGAGGACGCGGGGGAAGTGTTGGACGAGATCACCGATCCGCGATTGCGGCAACAGGCCCTGACCATGATCTGCAGCGAGCTGGCCGGGCACGATCTCGTGGATGAGGCACGATCACGGATGGAGGAGATCAGGGATCCGGGCGAACGGTGGGAGGTGAAGGAGTGGATCGCCGACCACTACGTGCGCCACGGCAAGCGGCAGGAGGCCTTGGTGCTGCTGGACGAACTGTACCGCACCCATGGCGAAGACGCCAAGCGCAGCTGCGGCCTGGCACGCCTCTACGATGGGCTCGACCTGACGGAGAAGGCGAAGCTCGTCCTGCGGGAAGCCGCGGCGCAGGTGCCGGACCAGGAGGCCAGCGCCAGCATGCGCTTCATGGAACTGGCCAAGACCGCCATGGAGATCGGCGACGTGGGCCAGGCGCTGGACTATGCCGGACGCATCGGGCTGGGCCTGGTGCGCGCCCACACCTTGGGCCAATTCGCGCGCACCCTGCGCGTGCGGGGCGGTGTGGAGAATCAGGCGAGGGTGAAGCAAATGCTGGAAGAGGTGCGGCCCGACGACAATGAATGGGACCTCGCCTTCGCCGCCCGCGAACGCGCCATCCTGGCTGCGCTTGATGGCGACCGGGAGCCGCTCGAACGGTTCCTCGCCACGAAGTCCGTGGTGCCCCTGCACAACCCGGTGGGCGTGGTGTTCCGGCTGGAGGACCTGGCCAAGGACCTCTCCACCGCCATGCTCCGCCGCGCAACTGACGAAGCCCTGCGCAGCCCGTTCGGGGAAGACCGCGACAAGACGCTGGTGTCGGTCACCAAGCATTACGTGCGCCTGGGCATGCCGGAGGAGGCACGCAGCACGATCCGGCTTGTCCACGACTGGCAACGCCGCGTGGAAGCGCGCAACCACCTGCTGGATGCCTTGCTCAAGACCGGCACCCCGCAGAGCGTGCTGCAAGTGCTGGGCGACGAGCTGGGAGAGGCCGCCTGACAGGGAAACGGAAGTGCGGGTGTCCGACGAACGATAACCGGTCCGCCCCATTCATAGGAGCTGGAGCCACGGCCGTCGCCGTGGCTCCAGCAATACATGCAGGCCCGGTATTCCAGGGTCGGCACCCAAGCGGGCGGCTTATCTTTGAAAGGACGAAACAGCGAAATGGCCAAGCAAGCCCGGCAACGGAAGGAATACAACACCAGCGAACGGGATACCCGTGTGGAGGACCCGGCGGAGGAATTTCTCGTGCGTTTGTCCGTCGGGCCCCGTTCGGTGCCATCCGACCGTTTGGCCATCACGCACTTCTCGGCCCTGCTGAAGGCATGGCCTCTCACTTCCGGGGATTGGGCCTACCTGTTGCGCCTGCAGCCGCGCACCATTGCGGAGCGCATCCGCCATTCGCGGGATTTCACGGGCCTGGAGGCGGAACGGGTGCGAGTGGTGGAACGCGTGCTGGAACGCGGCAAGGAGGTCTTCGGCACGGCCGACAAACTGGGCCGCTGGCTGGATCGCTCCCATCCCTTGTTCGAAGGGAAGAAGCCCAAGGAAATGCTGGTCACCATGCAAGGTCTGGGACTGGTCATGGCTGAGCTGGGGCGCATCGAACACGGTGTGTTCTGATGCGCCTATACCGGTTATGTGCACGGCGCCACGCCCAGAGCTTGAATGGTCTGGGCGCTGCCCTTTATCCCGGGCGTTGGAACCGGCTTGATACACCCATGATCTATTGTGGAGGCAATCCGGCCACTTGTTTGGCGGAAGTGCTGGTACACACCAACGAACCTCCGGGGGATCATGTGATGGTGACGCTGAACGTACCCGATAAAGCCGCGTTGTGGGCTCCCGCCCGAAGAGACCTACCCGTCGGTTGGGACCGCATGGCATACTCAGATGCCGTGCGCGGGTTCGGGAATGCCTTCATCGAAGACGGTCGCTATCTGGTGCTGAAGGTACCCTCGGTCGTCGTGCCCGGTGAATTCAACTTCCTGCTCAACCCCAGGCATCCGGAAATGGAACAGGTTTCCATCGTATCCGTGGAAGCGTTCACTTTCGACCACCGTCTGTTCTGATCGCTCGCCGCTCAAAGCCGGCTGCTCACTGCTTACAAAGTCACGTCGAACAGAACCCTTGATCTGTGTCCATCGGTGTGCATCTGTGGTTCAAAAAACCAAGATCGGTGGTTCACCACCCCGCGAGCTTTGCGAGCGACCCCACTCACCACTTCGGCAGCCGCACCACCGGGATCCTCCTTCCCTCCAACGCCCTTGCCTCGCCGTTATGCGGGATCAGCGCTTCCATGCGGCACGGCGGCGGGGCTTCCGAATGGCCCACATGGCCATCCGTGATCACCAACGCCCGCTTCACGCGCCGTTCCAGGGCATGGGCATACACGCATTCCAGGGACGTGCCACCGGTCGTCGTGGCCTGCAAGCGCCCCTTGCGGAACGTGGCCGGGAACACCTCCGTGCTGAACGCCCACAGCGGCGTGGCGAGCCAGTTGCCGTAACCGGACAGCAATCCCAGCAACGAGGGTAGCTCTTCATGAATGGAGGTGCTGACGTCCAGATAGACCACCACGCCCTGCGGTGGCCCCAGGCCCGAGATGCGATGCTCGTTCATCGGAAGGAAGGGCGACCAGGTGCTGCGCAGGGCTGCACGCCGGTCGCTGGTGCTGAGCACCGGCAACACCGCGGCTTGTTGGCGGAACGCACGCGGCAGGCCCGTGGCCTGCGGGGTGAGCAAGCGCCGCAGGATCGGACGCACTTGCGCGCGCCATTGCCGTTCGGAGGCCATGTCAAGTCCACTACGCGCCCCGCCCAGGCCGGCGTTCTTGCCCAACGCCGGCAGCACCTGCCCTTCCAAGAGCTCCATCACTTCCATGGGCAGCTCTTCCCCGTAGCCCTCCTCATCATGGTTCCCCAGGAACAGTTGCCCTTCCGCATTGCCGATCTCGTTGCACAGGATCTCCCGCACGTCGCTCAACGTGTAGCCCGCATCGTGGGCGTATAGCTCCTGGTGCAGCTTGTGGAAGCGCGCGGTGGGCCGCCCCTCGGCGTCCAGCAAGGAGAGGCCGTCCAACGGCCGGATGCGGAAGCCCGGCTTGTGCCGTTCGGCCGGGGGCGCCAACAAGCGCACGATGCCGTCCGCATGCTGATAGCAACGGTCCAACAGGCCGCAGCGCTGCCGCCCCAACAGGCGCACCAACGCGGTGTTGATCACCACGTCCAGCGCCACGTTGAGCAAGGGCGTCATGCATCGGAAGCGCTCCGTGTGCCGCAGCACCACGTGCAGGAACTCATGCAGGAGCAACAGCCGCACGTCATCCTCGGTCTGGCAATGCGCCTTCACGAACGCCGGGTTGATGCGCAGCACCGGCCGCTTGGCCATGCTCACCGCGGCCGTGGGCACCTGGTCCGTGAATTCCACCCCGCACAGGCCCAGCACCGCCCGGCAGGCCACGGGATTCTCGTCGATCAGGTCCTGGAGGATCCCGCGGATATGCGCCTCATCAAAGCTCATGGAAGCGGTGCGGGACACACAGGATAATGCGGCGCTGGAGGCGCGCCTTGGTGAACACCACCGGGCGCGCGGGGTCGTAAACGAACGGGCTGGAAAGGGCCAGCAAGGCCAGCGAGAGCCGGAGCGGTGCCACCCGGGGCCAGAGGCTTCGGTGTACCCGGTCGCCCGGGATCACCAGCATGGGCCGGTCGGGCAGGCCCGCCACCTCCCGCAGTTGTTCCAGGTCGCCGTCCCACAGCCGGCGCAGCCCTTCCGGCAGGTCCAGGGTCTTCAGCACGTGCTGGCCCAGTTCGGCCCGGAACACCATGCACATGCCGGGGGCATCGCTGCCAAGCGGTTGCAACAAACTGCTCTCGATCCGTTGCTGGTGGGGGATGGGAAATGTCATTCGATCACGGCGGGCTTGAGGTTGAAATGTTCCTGCACGCCTTCCCAGTAGCCGTTCAGCGTGCGCTCCAGGCCGGGCAGTTGATCCTCGTCCGGCGCGCCGGCCTTGCTCACCAACAGCACCTTCACCACATGAACCAGGCGCTTGCGCCGCGCCTCCGAAATACCCGGCAGCGCCTCCGCCGCTTGGATGATGGGGGCCGTCAGCGGCTCGCCGTCAAAGGCGTCGGGGAAGCGGTACTTGCCCTTGGCATGCATGCTGTCGGCCGCCAGCCGCCCGAGGTCGTCCATGCCCTCCGCGCCCACCACCGGCTTTTCCAGTTGCAACAGGGCCGGGAACAAGGCGAAGGCAAAGGCGGTGCGACCGCCATGGTCCAGCTTGCGCAGGGCCTCGTTCACCGCCAGCGTGCCCGTTCCGGGGTCGGGTGCCTGCAACAGCATACGGGCCTGCACGCGGGGTTCGGCGCGGACAAAGGTGAAGAGCCAGCGCTGCGGGGTATCCCGCTCCCCCGCCGCCATCGCCGCTCGATGCACGCTGCGCAGGATGAACTCCGACGGCACCTCCGACCCCGCCCGCTGCGGCAGGCCCCACTGCAGCGTGGTCCACAGCACCTCTTCCAAGGTGGCCCCGCCCACCGCCTGCACGGCCACGGCGTTGCGCACCCATTGGCGCACCCGCCGGGGCGAGATCCGCGCCCCCGTCTCGCGCAGCTCCGTGGCCGCCTGCACGAAGTAGTGCAGCATCGGTTCCGGCGGATCTTGCAGCAAGGCCGCAAAGCGCTTCCGCCCTTCCGCCACAAAGGCGCGCAGCGCACCGCCGTCTCCCGCGGGCATGTCCGCCGCCTCGGGCCTCGCGATCGCCAGCCGGTCGGCATCGCTCAGGCGGTCCCAGTCGTTCACCTCGATCACGAACGCGAAGCGGTCCGCCAAGGCCGGGTCCAGCGGTTCCGCACCCAGGTACACCTCCCCTTCATCGGGCCCGGCCGGGTTCATCGCCGCCCAGCGGTAGCGCAGGTCCGGCAACAGGATGCCCTGCACCCGCCGCTCGTGCACCAGCGCGAACAAGCGGTTCTGGTGCTCGGGCCGGCACCTATTGATCTCGTCCACCAGCACCGACTCCGCCGCCCAGATCGTGCTCGGCGTGGGCAGGTAGCGCACCGTGTCGCCCCCCTCGTCCGGCATCGGGAAGCCGATCAGGTCATCGAAGGCGATCAGGCTCGCGTTGTAATGCCGGTGCTCCAGGCCCAGCGCCTCGGACAGCCGGTTCAGCAAATACGTCTTGCCCGTACCCGAGCGCCCCACCAGCAACAACGGATCGCCGCTGATCAATGCCGCCAGGATCACGGGCTCTATCGCATCGTAGCCGTAAATGCCAAGCGTGCGCAGGAAGCCCTTTGTGGAGATTGGATGGTCCGCTTCGCGGATAGAAGAGCGGAAGGAGCTCATTTGTGTTGTGATTGAATGCCTGTCTTATGTCTTATGCCTGTTGTCTTATGCTTCGGGGGTCGGGAGATGGCGTTTCGGCTGCGAGCCACTGGGGAAAAGCTGAAATGTGAAAGCTGAAGGCTGAAACCACTCGCCGCAGGCAACGGTTCTCCCCCAAGCGAGCTATGCGAGCGTCATCTGTGTAATCTGTGTAATCGGTGGAAGAAGCTACGAGCCATGAGCTTCGAGCCGCGAGCGCCTTGGAAAAGCTGAAATGTGAAAGCTGAAGGCTGAAACCACTCACCGCTGGCAACGGTTCTCCCCCAAGCGAGCCATCGGGAAAACCTGAAACAGGAAACTTGAAACAGGAAACCACCTGCCGCAGGTAACGGCGTTGAGGGCCGTGAGCGATGAGCCGCGAGCCTCGCGAGCAGCATCTGTGTAATCAGCGTAACTCGCCTGGGCGTAGCCTCGGCGAAGCACGGTCGGTGGATGAGCCTCCGCGAGCCTGCGAGCGGCCTGAAGCCATCTGTGTTCATCCGCGTCCATCTGTGGTTAAAAACAAGCGAGCTATGCGAGCGCCATTGGATAAAACTTGAAACGGGAAACTTGAAACAGGAAACCACCTGCCGCAGGTAACGGCGTTGAGGGCCGTGAGTAATGAGCCGCGAGCTATGCGAGCGATATCTGCGTTCATCGGTGTTGATCTGTGGTTTAAAACAAGCGAGCCTGCGAGCGCCATCTGTGTAATCGGTGGAAGAGATCACTCCTCCCACGGCAATCCCTCCTTCCCGAAATGCCCATAGTTCGTCGTCCTTCCATAGATCGGTTCCCGTAGCCCCAGCTGTTCGATGATCGCCTGTGGCCGGTAGTCGAACGTGGCTGCCAGTTGCTCCGCCGCCGCCTGGTCGCCCGTGCCGAAGGTGTCCACATGCAGCGCCACCGGTTGTGCCACCCCGATGGCGTAGCACACCTGCAGCTCGGCCCGCTTGGCCAAGCCTGCCTGCACGATGCGGCGCGCCACCCACCGCGCGAAGTAGGCCGCGCTCCGGTCCACCTTCGTGGCATCCTTGCCGCTGAACGCCCCGCCGCCGTGCCGCGCCATGCCGCCGTAGGTATCCACGATGATCTTGCGTCCCGTCAGCCCGCAGTCCGCCTCGGGACCGCCTTCCACGAAGGCCCCCGCCGGGTTCGCATGCACCGTGATGCCCGCGTGCCACCACGGCCCCAGCACCTCCGGGATGAACCGCTCCCGCAGCCACTCCTGCACCGCGGCCACCGGCTGGTCGCCCGCATGTTGGGTGCTCACCACCACGGTGTCCACCGCCACCGGGCGCAGCCCCTCGTAGCGGATGGTCACCTGCGCCTTGTTGTCGGGCCGCAGCCAGGGGGCCGTACCGTTGCGGCGCGCGGTAGCCAGCCCCGCCGTCAGCTGGTGGGCCAGCACGATGGGCAGGGGCATCAGGCTTTCGGTCTCATCCGTGGCGTAGCCGAACATCAGCCCTTGGTCGCCCGCGCCCAGCTCCTCGCCCTGGGTGATGCCCTCGGCGATCTCCCGCGCTTGCGCCCCGATCAGGTCCAGCACCTTCACCCCGTCCGCGTGGAAATGCGTGGCCGGGTCCGTGTAGCCGATGCGGCGGATCGTTTCCCGGGCGATGGCCTCATGGTCCAGTTGCACCTTCGCGCTCACCTCGCCCGCCAGCACCACCTGGTCCTTCTTGCACAGCGTTTCGCAGGCCACGCGCGCCTGCGGGTCTTCCTTCAGGTAGGCATCCAGGAGGGCGTCGCTGATGGTGTCCGCCACCTTGTCCGGGTGGCCTTCCGAAACGGATTCGGAGGTGAAAAGGCGGGGGCGTTGCGGGTTGTGGTCTTGTGGTTGGCTCATGCTGGTTCGGTGTAAGCGCCTGGCCAACTACCTCCCGTTGGTGGGCGCTATTTTGCTAATGGCTGC
>DAOKZW010000040.1:0-32909 GCA_035325445.1 Flavobacteriales bacterium | reverse complement strand
GTAGGTGGCAATCTATTGGCCGGCTCCCTAACATCCAAGTGCCTAATTCAATGGTGGGATACAATTATTTCTTCCACGGCCACCAAGTGAAAGTGCAGGGCGCGGCCAGCTATATCCGGCCTGTCCGCGACCGGTGGATATATGAAGGCCGTCGTTACGGCACATGGGGTGTTGTCCTCCAACTCCAATGGGGCATAGGATGAGCCAAGAGGACCTGCCCGACCCGCGGCTATTGTCCTTGGAGGCGCTCACCTATGACCTGCCCGCGGAGCGTATCGCGCAGTATCCGCTGGAGGATCGTGCGTCGTCCAAGCTGCTCGTTTATCGGGAGGGGCGGATCCAAGACCGTCTGTTCCGCGACCTTCCGGACCAGCTCCCCGGCAATAGCCTGTTGGTGCTGAACGACACCCGGGTGGTGCATGCCCGCATCCATTTCCGGCGCGTCACGGGTGCCCTGATCGAGTGCATGGTGCTTACACCCGGCGGCGACCGCCCCATCGAGTTGGCGCTGAACGACAAGGGCAGCAGCCGCTGGTGGTGCATGCTCGGCAATGCCAAGCGCTGGAAAGGCGAGGAACTGGCGGTGGAGAAGGACGGCCACCGGCTCTTCATGGCCAAGGTGGAGGAACGGGCAGGGGAGTTCCTGCTGGAATTCCGTTGGGAGGGCCAGGGGAGTTTCCTTGAACAAATGGACCTTTTCGGCGCGATGCCCTTGCCGCCATATATGAAGCGTGCCGCGGAGGAGGCCGATGATGTGCGCTACAACACGGTCTTTGCGGAGCGGCCCGGCTCGGTGGCAGCGCCCACGGCCAGCCTGCACTTCACGGCCGGCATCCTGGAGGCCCTCCGGGCCAAGGGCGTGCAAAGCACACAGGTCACCCTGCATGTGGGGGCGGGCACCTTCCTCCCGGTGAAGAGCAGCACCATGGGTGGCCACGACATGCACCGTGAACAGGTGCGCATTCCGCGCGGGAGCGTGCAACGGCTGCTGGCCCAAGCAGGCCAAGGCCCCATCATACCCGTGGGAACCACGGCCATGCGCACCATCGAAAGCCTGTACTGGCATGGGGCCGCATTGGTGCAGGGTCAGGCGGATGGCCAGCTCGCGGTCGGGCAGTGGCAGCCCTACATGCCCCAGCCCGAAGTACCTGTCCGCGAGGCGTTGCAGGCCGTACTGGAACAGATGGAACGGGAAGGCACCGATGTGGTCACCGGCGCGACCCGGCTGTTGATCGCACCCGGATACCGTTTCCGGCTTTCCACCGGATTGATCACCAACTTCCACCAGCCCCACAGCACGCTGCTGCTGCTGGTGGCCGCATTGATAGGGCCGGATTGGCACAAGGTGTACGACCATGCCCTGGCCCATGGCTACCGCTTCCTCAGCTTCGGCGACGGCTCCCTGCTGTGGGCGCCGTGATCACACGGCGATTGTTCACAGCTTCACGGCTGGGCGGCAACGCGAATACTATGCACCTCTATATTGCGTTCCCATCGCACCTAACCGTTCCATGATCCAAGTCCGACGCCCGGCCCTTGCCTTTTGTGCGTTCCTGGCCCTTGCCACGGCGCAGGCCCAGCTGGGCGGCTCCACCGTGTTCCGCGTGTTCGACATTCCGAGTTCGGCCAGGGTATCCGGCCTGGGCGGATCGCCAGTGGCGGTGTACGACAACGATCTCAACCTCGGCCTGTTCAATCCGGGATTGCTGAATGCCGCCATGTCCAAACAGGTGGCCCTGAGCTATCTGCCATACGTGGACGGGGTCAACATCGGCTACGCCGCGTACGGCCACCACTTGGACAGCGCGAAGATCACCCTCAGCGGATCGGTGCAGTACGTGGATTACGGCACCTTCACCCGGCGGGATGAGACGGGGGTGGACCAAGGCGAGTTCAAGGCCGGCGAATACGTGATCCAAGTGGGGGCCGCCCGGGCCATCGACAGCGTGTTCAGCGTGGGGGCCAACCTCAAGTTCATCACCTCCCACATCGACTCGTACAACGCCACGGGCTGGGCTGCGGACATCGGCGGCGTATATGTCAAGCGCGCTTTGGGCCTTACGGTGGCCGCCACCCTGCGCAACATCGGCTTTGTGAGCAGCAGCTATACGGGGGAGAAGGAAAAACTACCCTTCCAAGTACAGCTGGCCAGCACCTACAAATTCCGCCACGCCCCGTTCCGGCTGGGCCTCTCACTGGACAACCTGCAGCAGTGGGACCTTTCCTACGATGACCCGAACGTGAACCGGCAGATCGACCCGATCACGGGGGAGACCATCGTGAAGAAGGTGACCAACGCCAACAAGGCCCTGCTGCACGTGGTGCCCAACGCGGAGGTGATGCTCTCCCAGAATTTCATGCTCCGTTTCGGGTACAACTACCGGCGTCGGCAGGAGCTCGCCATGGATGCCAAACCTGGGCTGAGCGGCGTGAGCATCGGCATCGGCCTGCGGGTGAGCCGGGTGCATGTAAGCTACAGCTACGCGCAGTTCAACCCGGCCGGCGCGAGCAACACGATCACGCTGGCCATGCGCTTCAGCGAATTGAGGAAGGCCGGGCCCCAAGAATAGGAACGGGCCAATGGCCCAATTGCTCCCTTGGTTTAGCTTGCGCCCGATGCGGCGTGTCACCATTGCCATCGACGGCTTCAGCAGTTGCGGTAAAAGCACCTTGGCCAAACAGCTGGCCCACCGCTTGGGATACACCTATATCGATAGCGGCGCCATGTACAGGGCCGTGGCCCTGTATGCCATGGAAAGCGGGCTGGTGAAGGACAACTTCCTGCACCTGCAAGGGCTCCTGAAGGACCTGGACAGCATCGACATCGACTTTCGGCACGACGATGCCACCGGGCGCAGCGCCACCTTCCTGAACGGCAGGAACGTGGAAGGGGCGATCAGGACCTTGGAGGTCAGCCAGCGGGTCACCTTGGTGAGCCCGGTGCCGGAGGTGCGCGCCAAATTGGTGGAACTGCAACGGAACATGGGCAAGGATGGCGGCGTGGTGATGGACGGCCGCGACATCGGCACGGTGGTCATTCCCCATGCGGAGGTGAAATTCTTCATGACGGCCAGCCCGGAGATCCGCGCCCGGCGGCGATACCTGGAGCTGGTGCAGAAGGGCATGCAGGTGGACATGGCCTCGGTACGGGAGAACATCATCCAGCGCGACCAGGACGATACCACGCGCAAGACCTCACCCTTGGTGCAGGCCCCCGATGCCATCGTGATCGACAACAGCGAGATCAGCGAGGAGGAGCAACTGGAGCTGGCCTTGGCCCACGTGATGAAGGCCGTGGAGGGCAAGGCGGCCTCCCATCCATCATCCACCTCAGCCTGAGGGCGGCCCATTCAACCCATCTTGCCCACTTACTGGCTGGTTGCGTCAGCCTCAAGCCCCTTCACTACTTCCTCCGGGTCCTTCGCGCCCTCCACGAAGCTGAGGACCTTCAGGATCACCCGGTCCAAGAGGGTATCGGGGCAGCTGGCCCCGCTGCTGAGCACGATCGTGAGCGGCCGCTTGGCGGGGAGCCAATCGGTGGTATGCTCCAGCTTCTGCGCGGGGTAGTTGAAGTGCTCGATCTCCTGCGGGCTTTTCAATTCCTTGTCCCCGTTGATGAAATAGGTGGGGAACTTGGTCTCCAGCATTTCCACCAGGTGGCTGGTGTTGCTGCTGTTGTATCCGCCCACCACCAAGGCCAGGTCGGCCTCCTGCTTCAGCAGCTCTTCCGTGGCATCCTGGTTTTCATTCGTCGCATAGCACAGGGTGTCCCGCGTATCGGCGAAATGGTCCTTCACCTTGGCCTCGCCATACTTGCGGGTCATCACGTCCTTCAGGTGGTCGGCTATGGCCTGCGTCTCGGTGGCCAGCATGGTGGTCTGGTTCACCACGCCCACGCGTTGCAGGTCGCGTTCCGGGTCGAAGCCGGGTGTGCAACGCGTTCCGAACAGGTCCCAAAAGTGTTCCAGCGGCAGCTCGCCGAGGATGATGCGGCCCAGTTCCTTGGCCTCCTCCAGGTCGCGCACGATCACGGCATGCGACCCCTGGGCGGTGTGGCTGAAGGTGGCCCGCGTTTCCTCGTGCGCGGCCTTGCCGTGTATGACCACGGTGTGGTTGGCCGCACCCAGCTCCGCGCTGCGCTTCCATACCTTTTCCACGAAGGGGCAGGTGGTGTTGTGCTTCAGCGGGTCGATGCCCAGCTTTTTCAGGCGTTCAGCGGTCTCCAGCGTGGTGCCGAAGGCGGGGATGATCACGATGTCGTCCGGCTTCAGCTCGTCCCAGTCCATCAACGGGCGCCCGTGGGTGTCCTGGATGAAGCGCAGGCCGCGCCCCTCGAGGTCTTCGTTCACCTCGGGGTTGTGGATCATCTGGCTGAGGAGGAAGATGCGCTTGCCGGGGAAGTCTTCCAAGGCCTTGTAGCTGATCTCGATGGCATTCTGCACGCCGTAGCAGAAGCCGAAGTGGCGCGGGATGATGAAGCGCACCGGCCCCAGGTCGAGCAGGGTGGGCGAGAAGTCCTTCTTGCGCGGGTCCTGGGCCTTGCGCAGGGACTTCACCCTTCCGATGAGGTTGGACCGGTAATGGCTGGGGATCTCAAACGTGCGCATCTGCTCGGTGAATCCGGAACGGCATGTCCGTGCCGGTGCGCAAAGGTAGGCCCCTTCAACACGAATGGCGGGGTGCGGTGATCGTGGATGCGCCCGGGTTCCGCCCACGATCACCCGTGGATAGTTCCTTGCGGCAGCAGCCCCCCGAAGTACGTGACACGGGCAACTTTGTAGCACCATGAACAGGGTCCACTTCATTGCCATCGGCGGCAGCGCCATGCACAACCTGGCTATCGCCTTGCATCAGCAAGGCATGGACGTGAGCGGGAGCGACGACGAGATCTTCGAGCCCAGCCGCACGCGCTTGGCCAACTTGGGCCTGCTGCCCGACCGCATGGGCTGGCACCCGGAGGACATCACCCCCGAGCTGGACGCGGTGATCCTCGGCATGCACGCCCGCGCCGACAACCCCGAGCTGCTGCGTGCCAAGGAGCTGGGCCTGCCGATCTACAGCTTCCCCGCCTACATCCACGAGCAGACCAAGGACAAGACCCGGGTGGTGATCGGCGGCAGCCATGGCAAGACCACCATCACCTCCATGATCATCCATGTGCTGCGCCAGGCCAAGGAGGAATTCGACTACCTGGTGGGGGCGCAGCTCGAAGGCTTCGATTGCATGGTGCGCCTGAGCCCACGGAGCAAGGTGGCCGTGATCGAGGGTGATGAATACCTCTCCAGCCCGCTGGAACCCATTCCCAAGTTCCACCTGTACCGCCCGAACATCGCGCTGATCAGCGGGATCGCCTGGGACCATGTCAACGTGTTCAAGACCTACGACAGCTACGTGGAGCAGTTCGCGCGTTTCGTGGAGCTCATCGAGCCGGGCGGCAAGCTCATATACTGCGCCGCCGACCCCGAGGTGGTGCGCGTGGCGGAGCGGTACCGGGACCGGCCGGACCTGGTGCAAGTGCCGTACGGTGTGCCCGCGCACGAGATCCGCGACGGGGTGACCTACCTGAAGACCGCGGACGGCGAGGTGGCGCTGAAGATCTTCGGGAAGCACAACCTGATGAACCTGGAGGGTGCGCGGCACGTGTGCCACCAACTGGGCATCGGCGACCGCGAGTTCCACGCCTCCATAGCCACGTTCACCGGGGCCTCCAAGCGCCTTGAAAAAGTGGCGGAGCATGGGCGGAAGGCGGTGTTCAAGGATTTCGCGCATTCACCGAGCAAGCTGAAGGCCACGGTGGAGGCGGTACGCGAGCAATTCCCCGACCGTCCGCTCACGGCCTGCATGGAGCTGCACACCTTCAGCAGCCTGAGCGACAATTTCCTGGACCAATATGCCGGCTCCTTGGCGGGTGCTGACAAGGCCATCGTGTTCTACGACCCGCACGCGGTTTCGATGAAGCGGCTTCCCGCCATCCCGCCCGAACGGATCCACAAGGCCTTTGGCCGGCCGGACCTTCAGGTGATCACCTCACCGACCGGCCTGTTGGGTGCGTTGCGCGAGGGCGTGGGCCGCGAGGGCGTGTTGCTGATGATGAGCAGCGGCAACTTCGCAGGCCTGGACCTGCCGGCATTGGCCGAAGCCTTCATTGCCTGACCGCGGGCCCCTTGGTCGTGCCATCGGCAGGCGGCTTGGGGGCGGGCTGGCCGGGCTTGTTGCGGAAGCGGCGGAACACCTTGTGGTGCAGCGCAGCAAAGGCCAGCGCGTTGAAGCTGCCCGCCAAGAAGAGGCCGAAGAACGTGATGGCCGCGTAGCTCGTGGCATTGTACAGGGCGTTCACCCTTTCCCACGATTCGTCGCGGCCGTGCCCCTGCTGTACGAAGCCTTCCACCAGGCGGGCATTGTAGTCGCTGAATGCGGTGGTATCGATCACCCGGTAAAAGAACCAGCTGAACAGCGAGATCAGGAAGGCATACAGGAACATCGTTTGGAAGGCTGCCCGCGCCAGCTCCCCGAAGCCTCTTGACGGATCGTGGTTGAGCAGCAAGTGCCCGCTGAAGAACGTGGCCAGTACGATGAACAGCAGGTGCACGGGGATCAGGTCGAACGGGGCCACTTGCACCCCGGCATAGAAAAGGCCCATGCGCAACACCAAGGCGAGCATGGCGAGGATGAGGGTGACCTTGATGCCGGACAGGCCTGCCATGGATCAACCGTTCATGGACACGAGGAATTCCTCGTTGCTGCGGGTGCCCTCCATGCGTGTCTTCACGAACTCCATGGCCTCCACGGGCGTCATGTCGGCCAGGTGCTTGCGCAAAATCCAGGTGCGTTGCAGCACGTCCTTGTGGTGCAGCAGGTCGTCGCGGCGGGTGCCGCTGGCGAGGATGTCGATGGCCGGGAAGATGCGGCGGTTGCTGATCTTGCGGTCGAGCTGCAGCTCCATGTTGCCGGTGCCCTTGAACTCCTCGAAGATCACCTCGTCCATCTTGGATCCGGTTTCGGTGAGGGCGGTGGCCAGGATGGTGAGCGACCCGCCGTTCTCGATCTTGCGGGCGGCACCGAAGAAGCGCTTGGGCTTCTGCAGGGCATTGGCATCCACGCCGCCGGAGAGGATCTTGCCGCTGGCGGGCTGCACGGTGTTGTAGGCGCGTGCCAAACGGGTGATGGAGTCGAGCAGGATCACCACGTCGTGGCCGCACTCGGTGAGGCACTTGGCCTTCTCGAGCACCATGGTGGCCACGGCCACGTGGCGGCTGGCGGGCTCGTCGAAGGTGCTGGCCACCACTTCGGCCTTCACGCTGCGCTGCATGTCGGTCACCTCCTCGGGGCGCTCATCGATGAGCAGCACGATCAGGTACACCTCCGGGTGGTTGGCGGCGATGGCGTTGGCCACATCCTTCAGCAGGATGGTCTTGCCGGTCTTGGGCTGGGCCACGATCAGGCCGCGCTGCCCCTTGCCGATGGGGGCGAAGAGGTCGAGCACGCGGGTGCTCAGGTTGCCGCTCTTGGTGGTGAGGTCGAACTTCTCGTCGGGGAAGAGGGGGGTGAGGAACTTGAACGGCACGCGGTCGCGGGCCCATTCAGGGCTTCGGCCGTTGATGCTTTCCACCTTCACCAGCACGAAGAACTTGTCCTGGTCGCGCGGTGGCCGCACATAGCCGTGCACCGTATCGCCGGTCTTGAGGCCGCTCTGCTTGATCTGCTGCTGGGAGACGTACACATCATCCGGCGAGGGGAGATAGTTGTAGTCGCTGCTGCGCAGGAGCCCGTAGCCCTCGGGCAACACCTCCAGCACGCCGTCGGTCTCGATGAAGGCATCGAAGGAAACGGGCTGTTGCTGCTGCGGACGTTCCTGCTGCGGACGTTCCTGCTGGCGTTGCTCCCCGCGCTGTTGGTCACGCTGCTGTTGGTCACGCTGCTGCTGCCCTTGCTGGCCCTGCTGCCGGTGTTGGTCGCGGCCTTCCCTCTGTTGCTCGGGGCGGCCTTCGGGCTGCGGCCTGTTGTGGTCGCGTTGTTCCGCCGGCCGACGCTCCTGTTGCCGCTCGCTGCCACGGGGCTGCTCTGTCGCCTCAGCTTCCGCGGGCGGAATTTCCGAGCGGCCTTTTTCGGCCTCGGACTCCTTGCGCTTATCCGAATCGATGCGCGGGCGCTTGCCACGACGTTGGTTGCGGTCGCGGGGATCGAAACGGTCGTTGAAGCCATCGGGCCTTTCCGCAGCCCGTGGCGCCGACTCCTGCTGTACGGGCGGGGCAGGGACCTCCACCGGTGATTCGCGCGGCTCAGCCGCCGCTACAGCTTGTTCGCCCGGGGCCTTCATGCGCATGCCGCGATCCTCTTCCTCGTCGTCATCATCATCGTCACTGTCGTCGTCGTCATCATCATCATCATCATCATCATCGTCGTCGTCACCGTCCTCATCGTCATCGTCATCGTCGTTATCCGCACCGGGTAGCGGGTCCGGCTCGGGGTCGGGCAGTTCATCCTCCACGGCGAGGGCTGCGATATCGTCGGTATCCCGGTTATCGGCCTTCGCCGTTTCGGCGGGTGCGGACATGGTGCCGGCCTCCAAGATCTTGTTGATGAGGTCCTGCTTCTTCAATGTTTCAAACTTCTGAAGCTTCAGGTGCTTGGCGATCTCCCTCAGCTCGGCAAGCTTGAGGGACTCGAGAGCGGTTTTCTCGGACATGGCTCTGTATTGAAAATGGCGACCCGGGGTCGCGGGGAAGCCTCTCGGGTTCGGAAAAGACAAGCGATATGATCAGTAGGGCAGGGGTCGACAAAGAAAGAAGGGGGTCAACCCGCCGAATCCGGATGCAATAATAGCGTGTGCAGGTTTTTCGGCAAACTATTTTTCGTCGCCGCCCGCCACACCGGCCCCATTTGCGCGGCGGTCGCGATCTTCGCCCGGCCATGCTTCAACGAAAACAATCCCTCTTCCTGCTGTTGGCCGCCTTGTGCGGCGGGCTCACGTTCCTGTTCCCCGTTGATACGTTCACGCGCGGGCTGGAGAAGCAGTCCTATGTGTTCCGGACCTACGGTGTGTTCACCGCGGACGGGGCCGCCATGACCGATGCCACCCTGAAAGTGCCTTTTGCCGTGCTCATCGGGGTCTTGTCGGCCCTCGTGGTGGCGTTGATCTTCCTGTACCGCAACCGGCCGCGCCAGTTGCGCATGACCCGCATGGCCGCGTTGTTGCTCATCGCCGTGCAGGCCTTCCTCTTCATCACGGACAATTCCATCCACGCCTACCTGAAGCAAGGCGGCCCCGTGGAGCGGAGCTACGGCCCTGCCTTCTTCCTGCCCCTGCTGATGATCGTCCTGGTGCTGATGGCCGCCAACGGGATCAAGAAAGATGAGGAACTCATCAAGAGCATGGACCGGTTGCGGTAAACAGGAAACTTGAAACAGGAAACACTGGTGTCCGGGGAAAATTCGAGACATGGGCGATAATCCTTGGCTTCCGTGGCTTCCAGAGAGTTCAGTGCCAGGGGGGCTGCCTCATCACATGCATAGGGATTTCGGTTTTGCTGCGACCCCGCTGGGGGCGTGAAGCTCTTGAAAATGTGTTTTCCAATGGCTGTGACCCTTGCAGGGTCAGATGCTTCCTGGATTTCGACCCCAGCGGGGTCGAAGATATTGGAAGGTCTATTGTGGGAAGGGAATACGACCCCGAAGGGCGTCGCAGCAATTCCCCGGACGCCAGTGAAACAGGAAAGCTGAGAAAATCGGAAGCTGGAAAAGGGTTGCCCGCTTGAAGCGCTCCCTTGGATCAACGGTCCTGTCCAACGGCCCGGGGGCCGAGTTCGATCACTTCCAGGTCCTTCAGCTTGCCGGCATCCACCGTGAAACGCAGGGCCGTGCGCACCTTGTGCCAGCCGTGCCTGCCAGTGGCGCCCGGGTTCATGTACAGCATGTTCAGCGCGGGATCGAACTTCACCATGCAGATGTGCGAATGCCCACAGATGAAGAGGGCAGGGGGATCGGCTTTCAGCTCTTGGCGCACGGAGGCATCGTAGCGGGGCGGCCGCCCGCCGATGTGGGTGATCCATACGCACACGCCCTCCACGGTGAAGCGCAGGTCGGACGGGAATTCGGCGCGCAACCCCGTGCCGTCGATGTTGCCGTACACGGCGCGTAGCGGCTTCCAGCGCTTGAGCTCCTCCGTTACCGCCGTGGTGCCGATATCGCCGGCGTGCCAGATCTCATCGCAGGCAGCGAAATGCTCCTGCAGGCGCGGGTCCAGCCAGCCGTGGGTATCGCTCAGGAGGCCGATGCGTTTCATGGTGCAAAGATCACCCGCGCCACGGGCCTAATTTTGCGCCCTCCGGATCCCGGCCCTGAATTTCCCTTTTGCGCCCCGTATGCCCCGCTATTTCCTGGAACTCGCCTACGATGGCACCCCCTACCGGGGGTGGCAGCGCCAGGCGGCGGCACCCTCGGTGCAGGAGGAGGTGGAGCGCGCGCTGCGCATGCGGCTGCACCTGCCCAAGGTGAACGCCGTGGGCTGCGGGCGCACCGACACCGGTGTCCATGCCTCCTCCTACATCCTGCATTTCGATGCCGGGGAACCCATCGGCGACGGACCCCGCTTCGTACATGCGCTGAACTCCCTGCTGCCGCCCAGCATAGCGGCCAAGCGCTTGTATCCGGTGGCCGACGATGCCCACGCCCGCTTCGCCGCCAAGGAGCGCGAATACACCTACCTGATCCATCGGCACAAGGACCCCTTCCTGCATGAGCGGTCGCACCTGATGACGATCGACCTCGATGTGGCCGCCATGCACGCGGCGTGCCAGCTGCTGGTGGGGAAGAAGGACTTCAGCTGCTTCCAGCGTACGGGCAGCGACAACCGCACCACCATCTGCGAGGTGCGCATGGCGCGCTGGGAGGCCACGGACCATGGCTACCGCTTCACCATTGCCGCAGACCGCTACCTGCGCAACATGGTGCGGGCCATCGTGGGCACCAGCATCCGCATCGGGCGCGGCTTCTGGCCGGTGGAATACATGGCTGAGGTGCTGGCCTCCGGCGATCGCGGCAAGGCGGGCAAGAGCGCGCCCGCATGCGGACTCTACCTGTCCCGTGTGCATTATCCCTTCATCCCCGGCCCGGAGGCATGAGCGCGACCAAGGGCAAAGCCTTCGACGTGGGCCTCTTCCGCCGGGTGATGCAGTTCGTCCGCCCCTACCGGCGATTGTTCTGGATCACCTTCGCGCTCACCATCGCCCTGTCGCTGGTGAGCGTGGTGCGGCCCGTGCTCATGGCCATGATGATCGACGACTACGCCGCCAAGGGCAACATCAACGGCCTGTATCTGATGATGGCCTTGGTGACCGGGCTGCTCATCGTGGAAGCCATCGTGCAGTTCCATCAGGCCTACTGGACCAGCTGGCTCGGGCAAACGGTCACCATAGACCTGCGCCAGGCCCTCTTCGAAAAGATCACGGGCTTCCGCATGCGCTACTTCGACCGCACGCCCATCGGCACCTTGGTGACGCGCGTGGTGAGCGACATCGAGACCATCGAGGAGATCTTCTCCCAAGGGCTGCTCAGCATCATGGGCGACCTGCTGAAGCTTACCGTGGTGGTGGTGGTGATGTTCGCCTACAACTGGGAGCTGGCCCTGTGGAGCATGGTGCCGATCCCGTTGCTGCTCTGGGCTACCAGCATCTTCAAGAACGCCATCCAGCGCAGCTTCATCGAGGTGCGCAACCAGGTGGCCAAGCTCAATGCCTTCGTACAGGAGCACATCCAGGGCATGGCCATCGTGCAGCTCTTCGGCCGCGAGAGGCAGGAGCATGAGAAGTTCAAGGCCATCAACCGCGCACACCGCGCGGCACACATCCGCTCGGTGTTTGCCTATTCGGTGTTCTTCCCGGTGGTGGACGTGCTCAGCGCTGTGTCCTTGGCCTTCCTCATTTGGTGGGGCGTGGGCGACGTGCTGAACGGTGTGGCCACCTTCGGTGAGCTCATCGCCTACATCCAGTTCATCAATATGCTGTACCGGCCCGTGCGCCAGCTGGCCGACCGCTTCAACGTGCTGCAGATGGGCATGGTGGGCAGCGAACGCGTGTTCGGCATCCTGGACACCGAGGCGAGCATGGCCGACGAGGGCACGCTGGACACCGCCGGGGTCCGTGGCGACATCGAGTTCCAGGACCTGTGGCTGGCGTACGTGGACGAAGAGTATGTCCTGAAGGGCGTGAGCTTCAAGGCCCGTGCGGGGGAGATGATCGCCCTGGTCGGCGCCACCGGCAGCGGCAAGAGCAGCATCGTGAACGTGCTGAGCCGCGCCTATGAATACCAGAAAGGCAAAGTGCTGCTGGACGGGCACGATATCCGTGAGTACCGGTTGGACGAGCTGCGGCGCAGCATTTCGGTGGTGCTGCAGGACGTGTTCCTGTTCAGCGACACGGTGCACAACAACATCACGCTCAACGATGAGCGGATCAGCCGCGAACAGGTGATCGAGGCGGCCAAGGTGGTGGGGGCGCACGACTTCATCATGCAGCTGCCCGAGGGCTACGACACCAGCGTGCGGGAGCGGGGCGCCATCCTGAGCGCAGGCCAGCGGCAGCTGTTGGCGTTCATGCGGGCCTACGTGAACCAGCCCAGGGTGTTGGTGCTGGACGAGGCCACCAGCAGCGTGGACAGCCACAGCGAGCAGCTGATCCAACGGGCCACCGAGGAGATCACCAAGGGCCGCACCAGCATCGTCATCGCCCACCGGCTGAGCACCATCCAAAAGGCCGACCGCATCCTCGTGGTGGACAAAGGGCACATCATCGAGCAGGGCAGCCACCAGGAGCTGCTGGCGCTGAACGGGGCCTACCGCAAGCTGTACGACCTGCAGTTCGCGGATTAGGGAGGCGCAAACAAAAAGCCCGGCGTTTCCACCGGGCTTTTCAATACCAAACAGGCAGGCCTCAGGCCAGCTGCCCCTCCAGCTTATTGGCCAACACGGCCTTGGGCACGGCGCCCACGCTGCGGTCCACCACCTCGCCGTTCTTCAGGAACAGGATGGTGGGGATGCTGCGGATCCCGTATTTCATGGCCACTTGGGGGTTGTGGTCCACGTTCACCTTGCCCACCAGGGCCTTGCCGGCGTAATCCTTGGAAAGTTCCTCCACCACGGGGCCCACCATGCGGCAGGGGCCGCACCATTCGGCCCAAAAGTCCACCATCACCGGCTTGTCGCTCTTCAGCGCCAGTTCCTCAAAGTTGCTGTCGGTCAGTTCAATTGCCATGTGTTCTTCAGTGTTTATGCGTTCGTGCGCGTTGTTTCCGTTATTCCCAAGTGCCCTTCGGCCCGGACAAAGTTCCGAGGTTTGCCGCAGTCATCAATCTCCTTGCCTGACCCATTTCTGCTGTCAATTGGTCAGCTAAGCGACCATTTTACGTCAGTGAGGCTGTCCAATCTGGAGGTCAGCTCGTTGGTGATGCTCACCCTTTTGCCCTTCGATGGCGCCTCCACCTTCAGTTTTTCGTCCATGTCCATCATGGATACCAGCACCTGGCAGCTGCCTTCGTTGGCGGTCAAGATCTCTGCCAATTCGCGCGCCAGTTCTTCGCTCACCCGGGCCGCATCCAGTTGCACCACCAGTTTGGTGATGTACTTCTCCTTGGCGTCGGCGAGCAGGTCGATGCCGGAGATCTTGAATTCCAGCTGGCCCTCGTCCCGTCCCCAGGTCCGTTCGCTGGCGCGGCCTTTCAGCAGCAGCAAGGTGCCCGTTTGCAGGTACAGTTTGAACTTCATGTAGTCCTCGCTGAAGAGCATGAAGTCGTGTTTCCCCTCGTGGTCCTCCAAGGAGAAACTGCCGAAAGGCTTCCCGCTCTTGGCGATGCGATGTTCCGCCTTGGTGACGATGCCGGCCATGCACAGTTCCCGCCCGAGCAGGGGCTTGAGGTCTTGTAGCTGGGGCAATTGCGCATTGCACATGTGTTGGATGACCAGGCGGTGGTCATCCAAGGGGTGGCCGCTGAGGTAGAAGCCGATGACCTCTTTTTCATGGTGCAACTGCTCCAAGGCGCTCCACGGGTCCACCACGGGCAGCGGCGGCTCGGGTATGGCGGCCCCTTCCTCCATGTCGCCGAACATGCTCACTTGGGCGCTGTCGGCGGTATCCTGGCATTGCTGGCCGTAGCGGGTGAGCGTTTCCATATAGGAAGGCTTACCCTCCCCGCCGGTGTGGAAGAACTGGGCGCGGTGCATGTTGGGCATGCCATCGAAGGCCCCTCCGTAGGCCAGGCTTTCCAAGGCCTTCCGGTTGGCGGCCCTCAGGTTCACGCGGCGCACCAGGTCGAAGATGTCCTTGTAGCTTCCGTTGGCCTCGCGCTCGGAAACGATGGCATCCACGGCGGATTCCCCCACGCCCTTCACGGCGCCGAGGCCAAAGCGGATCTGCCCCTGTTTGTTCACGCTGAATTGCAGGTTGCTCTCGTTCACGTCGGGCCCGAGCACTGGCACGCCCATCCGTCGGCATTCCTCCATGTAGAAGGTCACCTTTTCGATGCTGCCCTGCGAGTGGGTGAGCACGCTGGCCATGAACTCGCTGGGGTAGTGGGCCTTCAGCCAGGTGGTCTGGTAGGCCACGAAGGCGTAGCAGGTGCTGTGCGACTTGTTGAAGGCGTATTGCGCGAAGGCCTCCCAGTCGGTCCAGATCTTCTCGCACACCTTGGGGTCGAAGCCGCGCTCCTTGGTCCCTTCCAGGAACTTGCCCTTCATCTTGTCCAGCGTGGCGCGGTCCTTTTTGCCCATGGCCTTTCGGAGCACGTCGGCATCGCCCTTGGTGAAGCCGGCGAGGCGTTGGCTGAGCAACATCACCTGCTCCTGGTACACGGTAACGCCGTAGGTCTCCTGCAGCAGCTCCTCCATTTCGGGGAGGTCGTACACGATCTGCTCCTGCCCGTGCTTTCGGCGGATGAAGGTGGGGATGTATTCGAGCGGCCCGGGCCTGAAAAGCGCGTTCATGGCGATGAGGTCGCCGAACTGGTCGGGCTTCAGTTCGCGCAGGTACTTCTGCATGCCCACACTTTCAAACTGGAAGGTGCCGTTGGTCTCGGCGCGCTGGTACAGCTCGAAGGTCTTGGCATCATCCAAGGGGATGTTGTCCAGGTCGATGTCCACCCCGTGGTTGGCCTTGATCATGCGCAGGGCATCGCGGATGATGGTGAGCGTCTTCAGGCCCAGGAAGTCCATCTTGATCACCCCGGCATCCTCGATCACGCGCCCGTCGTACTGGGTGAGCCACAGGGTGGAGTCCTTGCTGGTGCTCACGGGGATGATCTCCATGAGGTCCTTCGGTGCGATGATGATGCCGGCGGCGTGTACGCCGGTGCCGCGCACGGAACCCTCGAGCTTTTCGGCATCGCGGAGGATGTCGGCGGTGGGTTCGCCGCTTTCGAGGATCTCGCGCAGCTGCTTTACGGCGGCCAGCTCATCGCTGCTGAGGTTCTCCTTGGCCTTCAGGCTGCCATCGCCGTCGATGGGGGCGTGGAGCAAGCGCCCGAGGTGGATGCCGGGCCGCTCGGGCACCAGCTTGGCCAGGCGGTCGGCCTCGGCCAAGGGCAGGTCCATCACCCGGGCCACGTCGCGGATGCTGCTCTTGGCGGCCATGCTGCCGTAGGTGACGATCTGGGCCACCTGGTTCTTGCCGTACTTGTCCACCACGTAGTCGATCACCCGCTGCCGCCCTTCATCGTCGAAGTCGGTATCGATATCGGGCATGCTCTTGCGGTCGGGGTTGAGGAACCGCTCGAACAGCAGGTCGTACTTGATGGGGTCGATGTTGGTGATGCCGATGCAGTAGGCCACGGCGCTGCCGGCGGCGCTACCGCGGCCGGGGCCGATGAGCACGCCCATGTTGCGGCCGGCGTTGATGAAGTCCTGCACGATGAGGAAGTAGCCGGCGAAGCCCATCGTCTTGATGGTGAAGAGCTCGAAATCCAGCCGCTCCTTGATCTTGGGGTCGAGCGAATCGATGCCGCCATCGCCCTTGAGCCAGCGCTGTATGGCGCCCTCATAGGTGAGGTGCCTCAGGTATTCGTCCTGGTCGGTGAAGCCCTCGGGCAGCTGGTAGTTGGGCAGCAGGATATCCTTCTTCAGCTTAAGGGTCTCCACCTTGTCCACGATCATGTTCGTGTTGTCCAAGGCCTCGGGCAGGTCGCGGAAGGCCTCGGCCATCTGGGCCGTGGTCTTGAAGAAGAACTTGTCGTTGGGGAAGCCGAAGCGCTTTCCCTTGGTATCGGTGTCCTCGTCGGTGGCGATGGGGGTGGACTGCTTCTCGCCGGTGTTGATGCACAACAGGATGTCGTGCGCGTTGCTGTCCTCCTGGTCGGTGTAGTGGCTGTCGTTGCTGGCGATGATGGGCACGTTGTACTTGCGGGCCCACTGTACCAGCACGGCATTCACCTGTTCCTGCTCGGGCAGTCCGTGGCGCTGCAGCTCCACGTAGTAGTCCTCGCCGAACAGGTCGAGCCACCACTTGAATTCCTCCTCCGCCTTGGCCAGGTCATTGCCGCCCCGCAGGATGGCCTGCGGCACGCTGGCGCCCAGGCAGCAGGTGGTGGCGATCAGGCCCTCGTGGTATTGCTCGATCAGCTTCTTGTCGATGCGCGGATACTTGCTGTAGTAGCCGTCGATGAAGCCCATGCTGCACAGCTTGCTGAGGTTCTTGTATCCCTCGGCGTTCTTGGCCAGCATCAGCTGGTGGTAGCGCTTGTCCTTCTGTTCGCGGGTGAACTGCTTGCGCGACATGTCGTCCACCACGTAGAACTCACAGCCCACAATGGGCTTCACCTTGGGGTTGCCGTTGGCATCCTTGTGCTTGCCGGCCTCGGCCACGAACTTGAAGGCGCCGAACATGTTGCCATGGTCGGTGATGGCCACCGCAGGCATGCCGTCCGCTGCGGCTTTTTTGAACAGGGCCGGGATGCTGCTGGCCCCGTCAAGGAGGGAATACTGGGTGTGGACGTGAAGGTGGGAGAAGGACATTTCAGGGCAGGGTGCCATGGTTGGGCCATGGCCGATCGATCACGGTAAGGTTGAACAAGCTGGTTCCGGGCCGACGAAGTTATCCCGTTGTGCAGGGGATCATCCGGGTACTTATCCACGCCGGATCGTTCGATCGCGGGAGGCCTTGCACCCCAAGCTATTGCACCTCCACCTCGTCCAAAAAGAGCCAGGCCGGGTGGCCCGCGCCGGGCAGTCCGTCCGGGATCCGGTCGATGGTGCGCACGTCGATCTTCACATAGCGCGCCTTGGCCTTTCCCGCCGCGTTGAACACGTTGCGGCCTCCGGTGCCCTTGGCCGTGGCTGTGTCGAACCGGGTGTAGCGCTGGCCATCCTTGCTGGTGGAAAACTCCACACCTTCGGGCAGGTGGATCCAGCTGTGGTGTTCGTTCCAGGCACCGAGGGCGATGCAGTGGATCTTCTGCACACTTCCCAGATCAACAGTGAGCGTCACGCCTTGCAACCAGCCCAGCCATTCGGTGTTCACCCGCTTGTTCCCGGCCTGGATGCCATCCACCAGCGTGAAAGCTCCACCCATGTTGTAGCGCTCATCGGGCGGGTTGCTCAGGGCGATCGGCCGACCGGTGGCCTTGTTGAAGCGGAACAATGCTTTAGAGATAGGGGAGTTCCCCGCGCCGGTGGGCTCCGACCAAGCCTCCACCTGTGTGGTGGTGGACAGGCTGAACGGCCCATTGTAGGCCTTCTTCACCCGTGCCTGCAGGTCGTTCCGCGGATCCACCGCCGTCTGGTCGATAAGGTCGTTCACCAGCTCATATTCCACCGCTACGCCGGGTCGGGCGCTTTTCAACTCCACGTCGATGGTGCCGGGCGCAGCCCCTTGCCGAGGCCTGATGCGCACCTGGTACATGCTGCGGCTGGCGTTGATGTGCATCGAATCCAGCAAGGGGTACTGGGCCTCCACGCGCTGGATGAAGTCCGCCTCATCGCGCTTTTCCTTGGGCGACCACAGTACCTCGGCCAGCGCCATCAGGCGGGGCATGGCCATGTACTCCACTTGGTCGGAGGTGAGGATGTACTCCGTCCAGATGTTGGCCTGCGCACCGAGGATGTGCTTCGCTTCTGCCTCATTCAGCTCAGCGGGGATCGGTTCATAGGCATACACCTTCTGAAGCGGTGTGTAGCCGCCGAAGGCCAGCGGCTCGTTGGCGGGATCGCCTTGGTAGTGGTCGAAGTAGCAATGGCTGCCGGGGCACATCACCGCATCATGGCCGCTGCGAGCCGCCGCGATGCCGCCCTCGGTACCACGCCAGCTCATCACGGTGGCATTGGGGGCCAACCCGCCCTCCAGGATCTCGTCCCATCCGATGATGCGCCGGCCATGGCTGTTCATGAACCGTTCAATTCGATGGATGAAGTAGGACTGCAACTCATGCTCATCCTTCAGACCCTCGGCCTTCATGCGCGCTTGGCACTTGGGGCAGGTCTGCCAGCGGTCCTTCGGGCTCTCATCCCCACCTATGTGGATGATCTTGCTGGGGAAGAGCTCCATCACCTCGGTGAGCACGCCTTCCAGCAGCGTGAAGGTGCTGTCGTTGCCGGCGCAGAACACGTCGGGAAATACGCCCCAGCCGCGCTCCACTTCGTAGGGCCCGCCGGTGCAGCCCACCTGCGGGTAGGCCGTCAGCACAGCGGAGGCATGGCCGGGCATCTCGATCTCCGGCACCACGTTGATGTGGCGCGCGGCGGCGTAGGCCACCACTTCGCGGATCTCGTCCTGCGTGTAGAAGCCGCCATAGTGCAGCGTGTCGTATTGCAGGTTGGCGTAGGCACCTACCTGGCTGCCGCGCCGCCAGCCGCCCACTTCGGTGAGCTTGGGCCAGCCCTTGATCTCGATCCGCCAGCCCTGGTCGTCGGTGAGGTGCCAGTGGAAGCTGTTCATCTTGTAGCGCGCCAGCAGATCGATGTACTTCTTCACGAAGGAGACGGGGAAGAAGTGGCGGCACACGTCGAGGTGCATGCCGCGCCAGCCGAAGCGCGGCTGGTCGCGGATGGTGAGCTGCGGAAGCGACCGGCTTTCGCCGACCTGCTCCAGCAGTTGGATCAGCGTGCGGCTGGCGCGGAAGAGGCCGGCCTCGGTGGGGGCGGCAACGTGGATGCCATCGGCCGCCACGGTGAGCTGGTAGGATTCATCCGGCTTCGGCTGGTCTGTTTGGACAAGGGAGAAGCGCATCCGCAGCGGCAACAGGCAGTTGACCGTGGGCCGCTCGCGGAGGGTCATGATCTCGCCTTGGAGCAGCTCGATCAGGCCGGGCGGAACGCTTTCATTGGCTTCCAGCTTCCACGGACAGCTCAGGTCCAGATGGCCGCCTTCCATGTGCAGCTCGGTCGGCACGGGGATCAGGTTGAGCTGGGCCGTGGCGGAAAGGGAGAGGAGGAGGGGGGAGAGAAGGGAGAGGAAGGTGAGGCGGGTAAGGCGGCTCATGGGGCAAAGATGCGCAGGGCATCCGGTCTCGAAAGGCCGCCTTTTGGCCGGAGAGCATGGTCGGGGTGACTTTGCATGAGCGGTGGCGCTTTAGCTCCCCGCAGCCTCAACTACTTCTTCAGGAAGCCCTGCATGATTAAAAGAGTGCTGTATACCTTCCTTCCTTTGACGTTATCTGTAACGAAGAACGAGCTCTCATCCATGGTTAGGCGAGGCAAAGCCGGGTCAGCGACGCATGGTCCTAACTTGCATTTGATCGTGATTTCGACGCGGGGACCGATTTCACCTCCCTTATACTCCATCGGGGTGATGAACTCTTTCGCAGTTAAAATCACATCGGACAAACGAAATGCGTTCCGCTGCCCACCTGTGCCATTCCTAAATAATATTAAGTTGCCGTATGCGTCTGCATCCGCGTCAATAAGTCCCTTAAGGAATAGAGATGCATCTACGTAGCTTCCAAAGACTGTTCCGTTCATTTCTGTAGTAGGGGCGAGCAACTTGCCATTATCTTGAGCCGCTACAATATCGCCATTCGCAGGGCCCGTTTTGCTAACCGGTTCTTGTGCGCAGGCAACAGCGGAAAGAAAAACTGCGCTACCGAGGAGGAAGGTTTTAACAATGGGCATGTTGAGGTGGTATAGAGGTTAGTGAGCTAAGGGACTGCTCGATGTGCCTGACTAAAGTAGGGCAGACGATTTGTGTTTCACAACTACCGTACCAAGCCCGGCAAAAGCGGATTCGAGCTTGCAGAAACCAGGGCTTGGCGTGCATGCAAGGTCTGCTGCGCAATACATTGATGGACTTGCGCTGGGCGCCGACGGCGGGCGGGAGCAGCAGGAGCAAGGGGAGAAGAAAGCGCATGGGGCAAAGATGGGTACGACATCTGGTCCCACAGGGCTGCTCCCCTTAACTTTGAAGAACTCAAGTTCTGTCATGACCACCGTACAGCTCCGAAGCCGCCTGATCCAATTGATCCAAGAGGAGAGCGACATGAAGTTGCTTGCATTACTGGACAAATTGCTCGACCGTGCTTCCCCCGAGAGCAACTACCGGGCCTTGCTGATTGAAGGAGCGGAGCGCTCGGAGCAGGATATCGAGGCAGGCCGCACCTATTCGGTGAACGAGGCCAAAGCAAGGGCTAAGGCCGCCCTGCGGAGGAATTAGGGATGGAGCGTTAGCAACCTTCGCTTCTCCTCACAACCGTTCCAAGGTCTCCAGCAAATAGCCCCAGTACTTCTTCACGCTGGGGATGCTGGCGCGCTCATCGGGGGAGTGGGCACCGCGGATGGTGGGTCCGAAGGAGATCATCTCCATGCCTGGATAGTTGCGTCCCAGGATGCCGCACTCCAGGCCGGCGTGGCAGGCCAACACCTTGGCTTCCTCCCCGAAGCGCTCCTTGTAGAGGCCGGACATGAGCTTCACGATCTTGGAATCCGGGCGCGGGGTCCAGCCGGGATAGCCGCCCGCGTACTTCACCTCGGCACCGATCAGTTCGAAGGCGGCGCGGATGCCGTCGGCCTCGTCCATCTTCTCGCTTTCCACCGAGCTGCGGGTGAGACACATGGCCGTGTATTGGCCGTCCTTCAGCTGCACGCGGGCCAGGTTGTTGCTGGTCTGCACCAGGTCCTTCACATCGGGGCTCATGCGGAAAATGCCGTTGGGCGTGGCCTGCACGGCGCGTAGGAAGCCGCGTTGGTCCTTGGCGGCCATCACCTTGGCCGGGGCATCGGCGGCCGTAGCCTCGATCTTCAGGTCAGGATCCGTGGTGCGGTATTCGACCAGGATGGCGTCGGCCAGTTCCCCGAAGCTCTTGGTGAAGGCCTCGGCCTTGTCGGCGGGCACGGCCACCAGCGCGGTGCTCTCGCGGGGGATGGCGTTGCGCAAGCTGCCCCCATCGATGCTGCCCACGCGGATGCCGTGCGGCTCGGCCGCCAGCAGCAGGCGGTTCATCAGTTTGTTGGCGTTGCCGCGCCCCAGGTGGATCTCCGTGCCGGAGTGGCCACCGTTCAGGCCCTTCACCGAAAGGTGGAAGCCCTTCATCGCTTGTGGCGTTGCCTCTTCGGCATAAGCTCCCGTGGCCGTCACGTCCAGCCCGCCGGCGCAGCCGATGGTGAGCTCGTCATCCTCCTCGGTATCCAGGTTCAGCAGGATGGGGGCGGAGAGCAGGCCGCCCTTCAGCTCAAACGCGCCCGTCATGCCGGTCTCCTCGTCGATGGTGAACAGGGCCTCGATGGGCGGATGGGGGATGTCCTTGGAGGCGAGGATGGTCATGATGCTGGCCACGCCCAGGCCGTTGTCTGCCCCGAGGGTGGTGCCTTCAGCCCGCACCCAATCGCCGTCCACCTTCATGCGGATGCCGTCGGTATCGAAGTTGAAATCCGTGTCGGCGTTCTTCTGGTGCACCATGTCCAAGTGGCTCTGCAGCACCACGGCGGGGTTGTTCTCCTTGCCCTTGGTGCCGGGCTTCTTGATGATGACGTTGCCGGCATGATCCACCTGCGTGGGCAGTCCGAGGTTTTCGCCGAACGCCTTGATGAAGGCCGTCACACGCTCTTCCTTCTTGCTGGCCCGGGGCACCTCGTTCAGATCGGCGAAATGGTTCCACACTTCCTTGGGTTCGAGGGCGCGCACGGCTTGGTTGGTCATGATCTTTGCTGGCTTTTCAGGAATGGAGCGCAAGGTACGAGTGAGCTTTCAGGCGTATCGCACGAGTATGGGCACCATCAGTTTGGAGTTGATGATGCAGGGCTTTGGACAAGCATGCTGAGTATGTCCCTTGGGACCTTGAAACGGCAACTATCCGGAATTTCCGGATCCTTCAAAAGGAAGGCAGGCGCTACCGATCCGCCTTTACCATGCGCACGTGGAAACGCTGTCCATCCTCGGTCAGCAATTCCACAACCCACAGGCCAGGCGCCCAATCGTTGATCAGGAACACGTTCGGGGCGGACCATTGCACGGGATGTTGTCGGCCGCTCATATCCCAAGCACGTGCGGAATGAACGGGCGGGAGGCCGATCACTTCCACGCGATCCGTGGCCGGTACAGGGAAAGCATGGGGCTGTTGCAGCGGCGGGCCCTGGATACCCACGCCCAGTACCACCAGCACGGTATCGGTGCTCCAGCCACAACCGTTGGGTCCGGTGTATTCAGCATGATAGGCACCGGTTACCTGGGCCACGAGGAACGACGTATCTGCTTCCGCCAGTGGCGTGCCATTGAGGAACCATTGCCAAGCCATCCCGCCATCCACCCAAAGCGAATCTTCCAGCACTTGCACGGACAGACCGGGATCAGCCTCCGGGTGCACCGTGGAAGTCAATGTGACCAGCTGTCCGTTGGCATCGGTAACGGCAAGGTCGATGTCACCCGGGCATTGCCCGGTCCGCACGGGATCACTGCCGCCGTCCGCCCATTCGAACTGGAAGGGCCCTTCGCCATTGGTGAAGACCGTACTTGTGCCGTTGCATTCATCCGGGCAGGTGGGCGTGGTGTGTACGTTAACGGCGAAGGTGGTGTCGGTGCCCATCACGAGCATGCCATCGCCATTCTGTATATCGCTGATGGTGGAACCGCCATAGGTGATGGTGCCCCAGAAATAGCCTCCGAAGGCCAAGTGGTGCGGTGGGGAGGGCTGGCGATAGATGCACAGCGGAATGTCGCGCTGGTAGCCACTGGGCCTGCTGGTCCACACGGGAGTGCCATCGTCGCGGAGTTTCAGAATAAGGGCATCCTCACCGCCCAAGGCCGTGATCGGCTGCCCCAGCAGCTCCATGGTTCCCTCAAACTGGATGGCCGCGTAGGCATTGCCCATGCCATCCGCGGTGATGGCCCAGGCCAGGTCCCGTTCGGTGGAACCGGCGGTATGGGCCCATCGGTGCCCACCGTCCTGGTCCAGTCCCAGTAGCAGGATGTCGTCATTGCCGGGCACTGCGGAAATGGTATCGCCATCCAGAAAAATACGCCCGAACAGGCTGGCGCTAACGAAAAGATTCCCCAAGCTGTCGGCGGCAATACCGGTGCCCTCCACTTGGCCCAGCCCCCCGTACGGGCGTGTCCACAACGCATTTCCTTGCAGGTCGCAAGCCATGACGAAGAGGCTGCCGGTGTTGGGCGTGTGGGTGAGCGGTAGCCCGCCGTAGCTGGCCTCGGTAAACTCGGCCTTGCCGGTGACGAACAAGCGATCCCCCTGAATGCTGATGCTCCGGGCGATCTTATCACCGTTGCTGCCCGCACCTGTGGAGATCCGGGCCCACTGGACGGTACCGGTACTATCATAGCGTGCCATGAACACCTGCCAAGCGTTGCCGGGATTGGGCATTTCCAGATCGCCGGCCCGCACGGGGTTGCCGCCGGCCTTGCCCACCAGGAACACGTCGCCGCTATCGGACAGGGCCAGGCCCCTCGCTATATTGGTGGAGCTGTTGCCGCCCGCCCGGCACGCCCACAGGCAGATGCCGGCCGTGTCATACCGCGCCAGGAAAATGGTGGTGCTGCTGCTGTAGCTGGCCAACGTTATTCCATCGCTGAAGGTGGCCGTACCGCGGTAGCTGCCGGCCACGTAGATCCGATCTTCGTGGTCGATGGCGATGGCATAGACCCGGGCGTCGAAGCTGGGCACGGTAATGGTGCGCAACCACAAGCACTGGCCATCGGGGCTGTACTTGGCCAGCACGCCGCCGGTGGTGGCACCCATGTCCACCGGTCCGCAGGCAAATTGCCCGTTGCTGCCCCGGGAGGTGCCGCCGTAGTACACGTTGCCCTGGCTGTCCATTCCGATGGCGTAGCACTGGTCATCGTTGGAGGTGCCGCCACCGCTCACGGCCCAGTTCCATTGTTGGGCATGCAGCAGGCAGCTGCCCAAGGCAAGCGCGATGGAAAGGAGTGTCTTCATGCCCCAAAGATGCTGCGCGGGGTGCGACCCGGCCTAGCGCGAGCCCCGTACCTGCACCAGCAGCTCAAACGTGCGCCGCCCGGCCACCAAGGTGTTGCGGTTGAACACGGACCAGCCGTAGGCCATGCCGAAGGAGGTCCGGCCGATGTCGATGCAGGCGCTGGCCAGCAGTGCATCGTGCAGGCGATAGCCCGGCCCGGCACGGAACCCGAGCGGTAGCGGCCCGCCGGGCGTGCGGCCGCCGTGGGCCACGTTCTTCCCGGCAAAAACACCCAGCCGCCCGGAATGGAAAGGCCCTTGCCGATGGGCCACCAGCTCGGCCGCGAAGAAGCCGTCGTCCCAGATCTCATGCGGCACTTGGCCGAGCACATAGGCCGTGTAGCGGATGGGTATCTCCGGTGCGGGCGCGCCGCTGCTGGTCAGCATCAATCGGCCCAGGTGGTCGGCGGTGATGCCCGCCACCAGCACGTCCGGCACTTCCCTGCGCGGGCTTTCCGCCTGCTGTTTCAGGGTCCAGGACAGCCCGGCGCGGGCCTCCAGCCAGGTGCAGGCATCCGCGGCCCACACCTCGCCTGAGGGAAGGGCGGCGTCGTAGCGCTGGCCGTCGTACTGGCTTCCCCACGCGCCGTCGGCCGCATTGTACAGCGCGCTGGTCCACCGCAGCTCCATGCCCGAGGAGAGGAAGGAGCGTTGCCCGGCCCTCAGGTGCATGGCCGGGGCCACGGCGGCATAGGCCAAGCGCCCGCCCGCCAGGTCCTGCTTGTCCCGCCCAAGCCGCAGGCCAAGCCCCATCCACGAGCTGACCTGCCTGCGGGTGTTGCGCAGATTGAACCCGGCCTGGACCACGTCGTTGATCCACACGCCCGGCATGCGCAGCCATTGGTCCTGGTGCAAGGCCGTGGCCTCCACGCCCGGCGCGTGGCCGGTGCGGGAGGGATCCAGCAGGGCCGGCGCCAGCCCCGTGAAGAACGGTTCGGGGTCCTGGGCGTGGGCCGCCCACGGCCCCGCCAGCAGCAGGATGATGATGGACAGCCTCTTCATCGCCGCAGGGTGATGGTGCCGGTGCGGTCCACAAGCTCGCCGTTGCTGCGCTCACCGGTGAGGGTGAAGAGGTAGGTGCCCTCCGGTGCCCGCGCACCGCGGAAGCGCCCGTCCCAGCAAGCTTCAGTGTCGGTGGTGGCAAAGACCAGTTCGCCCCAGCGGTTGTATACGTGCAGTGCCATGCGCCCGAAACAGCCCCCCAGCACGCAGAGGTCATCGTTCAGCCCGTCGCCGTTGGGCGAGAACAGGTCGGGCACGAAGACCTCGCCACAGGGCATGGACGGGGGCTGGAAGAAAGGGATCACCACCACCGTGTCCACGGCGGTGCAACCGGCCAGGGAAGTGACCTTCACCACATACACGGTGGTGTCATCCACGGTGCACGCGGTGGTGGGTGAGGAGGGGTCCGTCAATCCGGTTTCCGGTGCCCAGTGAAAGGCTTCGGCACTGTCTGCCGGCACCGCAATGGCGTGCAGTACCGTTTGGCCATCGGGTGCCAGCAGGGTATCCGCGCCAATGGAAACACTGATCAGGCCCATGGCCTCCACCAGGAAGTCCATGGCCGCCATGCAACCGGCATCGTTGGTGGCCACAACGGTGTAGGCCCCTGCGGCCAACCCGGTGGTCCCGGTCCCTGCAGTGGGGCCGCCACCCCAATCGAATGCAAGGCCCGCCGAGGTATTGCCCGTGTGTACAACTGCCGCACCCACCTCCTTGTCGCAGAACGTGTTGGTCACTGAAACGCTGTCGATCAGCGGCGGCGGGGCGGTCACCTGCAGGATGTCCGTCCGTGAGCACCCGTGGACATCCGTGGTGGTGGCCACGTATTCGCCGGGCGAAAGATCCACCAACACCGGTCCTTCAAATCCTGGTGTTGTCCAGGTTATCGTCAGGCCGCCCTCATCATCGGCATCCAGCGAGATCGACCCATCGGAACCATTGGCACAGCTGGGTCCTTGTATGTCCCAAGACAGAAGCAGCGGTGGGTGGATGTGGATGGCATGGCTGATCCCGACCGAGCAACTGTCCCCGTTCACCGCAGTCAGTACGATCACCAGCTCACCCTCCTGCGGAGGCGCCATGAACGAGATGGTATCGCCCGCGAACACCAGGCCGTCCACTTCCCAAGTGAACTGGTCCGCCCCGGTGGCATGAAGCACCACGGGTGAAAGGGCACAAACGCTATCGGGCCCGGCGATCACCGGTTCGGGCATCAGGTGACCGGCGACCACGTAGGCCATGGAAAGCATGCAACCCGAACTTTCCGTGGCCACCACAGTGTGCGACCCGGGCAGCAAACCGCTGGTGTATTGCAGGGTGTCCGGTCCCTGGCCCCAGTCGAAGAGCAAGCCCGGGGCTTCGCTTTCAGTCACCACTTCAGCTATGCCCAAGGGATCGCCGCACTGCGAGGGCATTGTGTTGATCGATCCCACGAGGGGAACCGGCTGGGTAATGAGGAGTGAATCAATATGGATGCATCCGTCCAAGCCGGTCACGGTCACCACGTACAGGCCGGTGTCCAGGCCGGTCAGCACGGGCCCGTTCAGTCCGGCGATTTCCCATTCAATGCCCAGTTCCGAGGACGGCTGGCCATCCATGGTCAAGCTGTCAAGACTGATCATGCCGTCGGCTGCACCGTGGCAAGAGACGTCCGTAAGCTCCCACACGGGGCTGGGCGGCGGCAGCACCTGCACCAGCTCCTGGGCGGCGATGCTGCAGACCCCTCCATTGATGCCCGTGCCGATGACCGTATGCGCCCCCGGTTCCATGGGTGCGGGTATGAAGGTGGTGTCACCGGTCACGACGGTATCCATGCCCACCACCCGCCAGATGAATTCATCGGCCCCGGTACCGGCCACGGCGATCGGCATGCCGGGACACACGGTGTCGGCCACCGAGATGATGACCTCTTCAGGCGGCAGGATCACGTGGATGGGCAATTCGACGCAAGTGGTCACCATCTCGGCATTCTCGGCCCTCACGTACAGGGTGAACGACTGGGTGGGTGCGAGGGTGATGGTGTCGCCGTAGGTGAGGTAATGCTGCGGGTTCCCGCAGAGATCGGCGTACCACAGCCACTCCGCCAGGTAGCCCAGGGCGCCGCCATAGATGATGAACGTGATGGAATCACCCAGGCAGACGTTTGCTTCGTTCAGCGGATCCGTCACGCCGGTATATCCACCGCCACCGCCACCGGTCCCGGTACAAATGCCAATGGCCGGGGTGGATATTTTCTGGTCCATGCGTTGCACGACCCCATCCCATGCTCCGCCGCCATAATCCATTTGGTGCGCGCGGAAAGTGAGGTCTTCCAAGGAGTTGGTCCTTCCGCCCAGGAATACCGAGGTGTATCCCTTCACGGCCATGGCATGGGCCTCATCCTGCCCCATGGCACCCACATAGCGCGACCAAGTGAGGTCGGCCGAGGCCGAGTCGAAACGCAGGAGGAAGGCGTCGGAAGGGCCGGACAGGCTGGACCCGGCGTCGGTGGCGGTGGCGATGCCCACGGGCGATCCAGTGATGCCGCCCACGTACAGGTTGTCCAATGCGTCGAAGAACACGGCCGTGGCCACGTCCTCTTCCATGCCACCGAAGAAGGTGGACCACTTCAACTGCATGTCGGCATCCAGCATGGCGATGAAGGCCTCGCCGTTGCCGTAACTGCCCGGCTGGTAGGCCTCGGGGGTGAGATAGAGCGTGTCCGACGTGGTGCCGCCGCAAAGGGCCCATCCGCTGTCGGAGCGTGCCAGCCCGTGGATCACGTCGTCGCCGGTGCCGCCGAAGTAGGTGCCGTGCAGGAGGACCAGGTTGGTGTCGAGCTTCATGATGAAGCCGTCGGTGCCGCCCTGCAGGTCGGGCGTCAGGGCATCCGGCGAAGCGATCCCGGTGCTGCTGTCGGTATTGCCCACCAGCACCATGCCGGTGCTGTCGCCTTGGGCCATCTTCACCAGGCGGTCGTCGCCCTCGCCGCCCACGAAAGTGCCCGCAAGCAGTTCATCGGTGGCGGCGTAGAGCAGCAGGATGCCGTCCTCACCTTCGGCGTAGGGCGATACCGGTGCCACGTCACCGGCGAGGCCGCCGGGCCCGTTCACATGGCCACAGACCAGCAATCGCCCGGCATGGTCGAGCGCAGCGCCCGTGGCGTATTCGTCATCGTCGCCGCCGAAGTAGGTGGCGCCGAGCAGTTCCCCGAATTCATTGAAGCGGGCGATGAACATATCGGAGCCGCCGCCGGCGTCCGGTTGCAGCGATAGGGTATCGCTCGCGATGCCGGTGGTGGAGTTGGTGTTGCCCACGATATAGACGCCGTCCATGCCGGTGACGACCACCTCCACGGCCTCATCGTCACCCTCACCGCCGAAATAGGTGGCCCACAGCATGGGTCCGTTGGGCGCGTACTTGGCGAGGAAGGCGTCGTATTCACCGCCGCCGAATGCTTCCTGATAGGTCGCGCCGCTCTGCCCGGTGGTGTCGTTGGCCAACAGCAGATTGTCCGTGGTGCGGCCAGCCACGTACACGTGCCCGAAGGCATCGGTGGCGATACTGAGCACCTGGTCGCTTCCCACGCCGCCCACATAGGTGGTCCATTGCTTTTCGGCCGTGCAGTTTATCGTGATGGGCGGGGGAATGTAGATGGTGTCCTGGGCGAGGGCGGTGAGGGCCAACGCAGCAGCGAGGAAGAGTGTGGCGGTACGTGCAGGCTTGCGCAGTTGCGTGGCCGGAGGGGTAGTGGTGGCATCCATGGGTCCCGGGGTTTGAACCCAAGATGCCGTCCGGTCCGGGCGTTTTCCTAATGGCATGCGGGCTACGGTGGCAGCCTAAGCACGAACGGCCGGAGAAGCTGATTTTCCGGGGATGCCCGAAACGTCAGGCCATCGCGTCCACCTACGATGATGGACCAGCGACCGTTAGTCCTCCTTCAGCCGGTCCTTCACGTACTCGATCTGTGTCTTGCCGTGGGCCTTGGGGCGGCCCTGCTCGTCCATGCTCACCATCACGATGCGGTCGATGGTGATGATGGTCTTGCGGGTCATCTTGTTGCGCACCTCGCAGCGCAGGGTGAGGGAGGAATTGCCGAATTTGACGGGCTCGATGCCGATCTCGATGATGTCGCCCTGCTTGGCGGAGCTCACGAAGTCGATCTCGCTGATCAGCTTGGTCACCGTGCGGGGGTTCTCCAGCTGGATGATGGCGTAGAGGGCCGCCTCCTCATCGATCCACTCCAGCAGGCGTCCGCCGAAGAGGGTGCCGTTGGCGTTGAGGTCTTCGGGCTTGATCCATTTGCGGGTGTGGAAGCGCATGGGGGGGAGTGAATGGTGAATGGTGAAGGGTGATAGGGTGCCAGAGTGCAAGGGACCGTTCATTCGGCCGCTGCAAATCGGGCTTCCAGAATTCGGTGCACGGCACTTTCCGCAGGCCACTGCTCCGCCCATTGCTTCAGCTTGTCCTTGCCGATCCTGCGGTCCGCGGCGATGAAGAGGGGAGTGAGGTTGATGGTATACAGGTGCGTGGGAAGTGCACCTGTGTGGCCAACATGGTCATAAGGCCGCACTTGTTCGGCGATAAAGGACGAGCAGGTCAAGGCAGCCACCGGCGCATCCGTATAGTCGCGGATCAATGTGCTGATGTCGATCATGGAACTCCACAGATATGGCGATACGTCCTTGATCGGAAGATCCCTCGGGAAGTCCCAAATGATTTCCTGGTCCAGCTTCACGGTGTAGCGGGGCACCTTCATCTCGCTCCATTGGGTGCGGTTGGCAAAGGCGAAGCAATCCACGCGCAGCTTCAGGCCCGGAACGAAGAGGGCCTCGATCCTTTTCCTGAGTGAGGAGAAGTGGCGTGTTTGCGACATGGCACATGGATAAATGTAAGGCGGTCATCCGGCCACCCTCACACGCCGGTGAAGAAGCGGTTGGCATGGCCGATCTCGGTGAATTCCATGGCGCGGGCCTTGGCCAGGAATTCCGGGGAGTACACTGTGAAGATGCTTCCGCACTTCTCCTGCCCCTGGAAAATGTCCACGACGCTGCGGATGGCGGCTTGCTGGAGGGGAGGGCACTTTCGAATAGGATTTTCATAGGGTCCGGGGGTCAGTGGTCGAAGGTCATGCCCACCCGTTGGGCCTTGTTTGCAATCAATTCATTCAGCCGGGCCTGCATGTTCCCCGGGATGAAGCTGCCCGCGATCAGCGCAGGCCATTGGCCCATGCCTTCCTGGATCCGGGCGAACAGGTTGTCCCGTGCTTTCCCGGGGATCACACCGTTCATCGCGGCATCGAAGTCATCGCGGTCCAGCTTACGCTTGCGTCCGTTGAGCGTGAGCGCAAGGTCCTCCTGGTCTTCGGGCACCAAAAGCTGACTGGAGACAAGGTCGTAGGCGGGTGCGAGCTGATGGCTCCCCGCAGTGGGGGCGTGGAGCGAGAAGTTTTTCAGGTGCATATCACTGTTGCCGATGAGAAAGCTGAAAAGCACCTGCTCGAAATAGCGCACCAGGTCCAGCAGGGGTTGCTTGCTGTGCGCTTGGATCAGCTTGGCCACCTGCTCATGCGAGCCCTTGTACTTGTCTTCGGTGAGCCGCCCGCTGAGCTGGCAGAAGTCCTCCATGGCGACCTTGCGATCCCCGTCCCGATCGATCCGACGGGTGATGTAGCACAGCGCCCCGTCCTGCAAGGCGATCAATCCGAAGGGGACCGTTGGCATGCCGCATGCCAACGCCATGTTCATGCACAAGGCCTCCAACCCGGGCATGTGCGGATACTTCGCATAGGGCGCCTTCAGGATGTACTGCCCCTCCAAAGCGCCTACGATGGTGAGCCGGGGCGGGCCATCCTTTCCTTGCCAGTGCAACGAAAGCTTGGGTTGCACGCCCGTAAGCGTGGCATGGGTGGCCATCCATTCCGCGGCCACCCGTTCCAGATCGGCCGTGGCATAAGCCAGCTCAGGGACCACCTTGCTGCCGAACAAGCGCATGGCGCACGCCGCATGGTACCCGCCGGACTGCTTGCCCAACGGGCGATGACAGCTGAGGCAATTAGCCATCGGGGGCGGGTTTGATGCTGACGTTGCCGATGCAGTCCTCACAATAGGCCAGCAGGAGACCGAAACGATCCCTGGGATCCGCCTTCCAGTTCGAGGTGGCCACCTCCAGCAGCCAGCCTTCGGGGATCAGGCCGTCGAAGAAGGAGAACAGGGTCTTGGACTCGAACGGTGCCGATCGCCGGGGCAGGGTCAAGCTCACCGGCGGTGCCCCGGCAAGTTGCACATAGGCCGGGTGGTAGGTGAAGCGATAGCCCGTGTCGGTCTCTTGCAACACACCGGCCTCCCGGCCATCCACCGAAACACGCGCCGACCTCATGGCTCGTATGCCTCGTTGAGCGGAACCGGCCCCAGCCTATGACCGAAGAAGGCAAGCAACAGATCCACCTTTTCCATGTGCAGGTTGGGTTTGCCTTGCTCCACGTCGCGCACCAAGCGCAGGCCCACCCCGGCAAGATCGGCCAGTTGTACCTGTGTGAGCTTGCTTGCCTTGCGCCGCTCTCGCAGAAAGCTGGCTGTTGGATTGTTCTTATCACGAACCATGTCTATACCATTTCAGGTATAAAAGTAGGCAAATTTGAGATAGTATACCTATCCGGGTATAATTTTGTTTCAAGAAGCATGATCATACCCGCTCAGGTATAGGCTAGGCCACACTCCGCGATCCAATGGTGTTCAGCGCTCCGCCCCATAAGCTGTTGCACGGTATCGCTTCATTGGGTGCGGTTGGCGAAGGCGAAGCAATCCACGCGCAGCTTCAGGCCCGGAACGAAAAGGGCCTCGATCCTTTTCTTGAGTGAGGAGAAGTGGCGCGTTTGGGACATGGGCACATGGATAAATGTAAGGCGGTTATCCGGCCCACCCTCACACGCCCTTGAAGAACCGCTTGGCGATATCGATGAACGCGATGATGGTGTCACGGTCAAGACCAAGATCCTTGCGGACGATCAGCAGGTTGTTGCAGGTGGGCTCGATCACCTTGCCGGCCGCAAGCTGGCGGTAGGTCAGGCACTTGATGTGCTCCTTGCTCACGATGATGAAGTAGGCATGCGGCCAGGGATAGTCGCCTCGGATATCCTCGATGCTGAACTTTCCGCTGGCGCGGTACTTCACCTCCACAAAGTGGAGCCGGTTGTTGCGCGGGTCCTGCACCACGAAATCAGGCATGGTGCGGATGCGGTCATTCACTGGTCCTCGGGTCTTGCGGGTCAGCTGGGCAATGCCGGGGATGCTGCGCTCCATGCCGTAATGGAACACGTTGAAACCGTGGGCCAGGAAAAGCTCCTGGATGATGGTCTCGGCCACACGGCCTTTGATGGAGTTGAGGGAGAAGGGTTGCATGGGGTCAAAGCTGGTCAAATCACACCAATTCTTAGTTGAGATCCGTCCAAAGGAAGATCGAGACTTGGAATTGGTGAAGCACGGTAAGCGCCTGGCCAACTACCTCCCGTTGGTGGGCGCTATTTTGCTAATGGCTGC
>DAOKZW010000039.1:0-34623 GCA_035325445.1 Flavobacteriales bacterium | reverse complement strand
GTAAGGAGGGTAAGGAGGGTAAGGAGGGTAAGGAGGGTAAGGAGGGTAAGGAGGGTAAGGAGGGCTCCTATCCTTTCTGGCCCACGAACTGGTCTTCCTTGTCCTCGAAGAGGATGTTGAAGGTGGTGAGACTGCCGTAGCAGCGCGTGATGTACTGCTGCAGCTCCACCTTGTCCTGATCGCTCAGGCCAGCATGGGCGTTGATCTTCTGCTCCAGCACGCGGAAGCGGTCGCGGATCATGACGATCTTGTGGAAGAAGTCCTCGATGGGCACCTCCTTGCTCTTCAGCGCGGGATCGCGCGGCTTGATCTCCAGCGTGCCGCCCTCGTAGCGCCGGGCCATCTCCACCGGCCGTTGCGGCATCTGCATCTCTTCCAACACCTCGCGCAATGCGTCCCGCACATGGTCCAGGTCCAAGGGCTCGGGTTCCACCTCCACGCCCGGCGCCACCACCTGCAGGCCTTCGAAGGAGCGCGCAATGGAGCGCTCACCATGTTCTTGGAAGAAGATGTGGATGGAGCTGGCATCCAGGTCATAGATGACGCCCATGCCCAAGGTGGGGTGCTTCACGCGCGCCCCGATGCCGATGTCGTATAGTTCCATTCGTTGGTCGGTTGCGTGGCGAAGATGGGGAGAGATCGCAACATGCCCATCACGGGCCTATTCCATCACCCGCAACACCGGATATTTCCGGAAACCGGGTTCCATCCAAGGCGAACGGCGGTACAGCCAGATCAGCTGTGCCCATGCGCTTGCGGCAAATTCCGGTTCGGCCTGCCGCTTGGCCTCGAAGGCCTCTTTCAGCGCCGGGTCCTTCTCCAGCATGTCGGCCGCCATGTCCTCGAAGACATAGTCATCGAACCACTCCTTCTGTTGCAGGACTCCATCGAAGAAGTTCCAGGCAAAGAAGCCGTCCTCCGCCCTGCTCTCCAATGCCTCCACCACGTACCGGTCAGTGGCTTGGCCCATGGGCACCAATACGTCCCCTGACTTGGCAGGCCACATCTTTCCCTTCCGCGTCCGTTGGATGTTCCTATGGAGGTAATGTCCTTCGTAAGCCATGGGCACCGTTTGGAAGTCGGCAATGCTGTCCTGTTGCACATGCAGCACGGTATCCTGCTCCAGGCGAACCATGGGCACGCCGCTCCATTCCAGTCGCCGGACCACGGCCTCCCATTGCCCCGGGATCAAGTAGGCCTTGGGCTTGATCACTTCGTGTGAAGGCTGCCAAGCGGTGTGCCAACCTACCACGGTCGAGGTCGGGGCACCGTGGTCGTAGCGGATCCGTTGCAGGCCGGTGACCCTGCTCTTCTCCCGTCGGACGGTGTAACCGAGCCAAGGCATGCTGTCCACCGCGCTGGTGTCCAACACCAGATTGATCCCGAAGGCGTCCTGTTCCGCAGTGAACTCCTTGGCCTGCTGCCGGGCCATCCGCAAAGCATCGGGCTCCCGGTCCATGGCCGCCAAGGTGCCCAGCAACAGTTGGAAGGTGGCGTTCACGCGGTCGGCGTACGGCTTGAGCACATGGCTCTCGCTGAGCATGGCCACCCGGTTGAAGAGCGCATTGTAACCCGTGCTGTACCGGGGACTGTCGTAAAAGCTCCTCAGCCCCTCCTCCGGGCTGTCCCCCATCAATTCGAAGTACGGGCACATGGTCATATCCTTGTCCCCCATCCATTGGTACTGGATCGGCAAGAGCGTTCCCAGCATGTACCGGAAAAGCGGAAAGGCCAACTTGGAGCGTTCCGTGGTCAGCAGGGCCATGATGTAACGATGGTCGGCACCATCGCTGACGTGCGTCTCGAAATAGATGTCCGGATCCCAGTAGGCCAGCGCCTGCGCCATGGCCTGCATGTTCCGTGAGTCCATCTTCATGAAATCGCGGTTCAGGTCGAGGTACTTGGCGTTGCCCCGGAAGCCATATTCCTCGGGCCCGTTCTGGTTGGCCCGGCTCCAGCTGCCGCGGTTGAGGTAGCCGCTAACGTTGTACACCGGCACGATACACACGGCGCTGTGGTTGAGCAGGCCCATCAGTTGATCGCTGTCCAGAAGGGCTTGGGCCAGCAACAAGCTGGCATCCACCCCGTCCGGCTCGCCAGGGTGGATGGCATTGGTGATCCAAAGGATGTTCTTGCCTGCCGCCCTGATGCTGTCCGGGGTGAAGCTTGCACCGTCGCTGAGCACGAAAAGGTGTATGGGCTGCCCGCCATCGTCCTGCCCGATGGTCAGGAGCTTGGCCCCCGAATAGAGGGAGTCCATCTGCTGATAACGGGCAATGGTCTCCTCCCAAGTGGGGGCTTGGTTGCCCTCGAAGGTCCATTGGGCCATGGTCCGCCCCCCGGCGCAGAAGGCCAAGGCCATGGCTGCAACCTGTATTCCGTTCATGGTCCGCAAAGATGCCTCCACTTCCCCGGTCCACCGTGGGGCCACACGGAAGCGCACACCCCGGAAAAGCAAAAGCCCCGGCGCAGCAAGGGGCGCCAGGGCTTGCTCGATGCCGGTGAACCCTAAACACCGGCCGGAACGCTCAGCAGTCCTCGCGCATGGCGATCGGCCATTGGGCAACCCCATCATCCACCGCTGCCGCAGGCGCCACCTCCACCTGTTCCTGGGACTCCTCCACCGGGATGGGCTGGAAGGCATACAATTGCTCCTCGTCGGTGAGCTGAAGCAGAAGAGTGAGGGTCATTACGGGCCACATGCGCTTTCGATTTGTGCCGCAAGATTTGGGATTAAATGGGTGTTTGTCAAGCCGAAAATCTATTTTTCGGCGAGGAAAAAGGATTCTTATCGACAAAATCCGATGGCCGCCTGCCTCATTGGGCTACCCCGGCCGCCACTTCCGCACATGCCGACCCTTTGATGCAACTTTGCCTTCCATGAAGCAGACCTTGATCAGCCTTAGCCTCGGCGCCCTGCTCCTTCTGCCGTCCCCTGCCTCCGCCCAGGAATCACGGAATGGCCCCAAGCTGGGGTTCGGCATCGGCACCCAAGTGATCGGTAAGTTCTTCGGCTGGAGCGGCCAGCCCAAGATCGGACCGGTGGTGGGCTGGAGCTTTGAAGCCCCGTTGACCGAACAGGTGAGCCTGTTGATCGAGCCGATGTACATCGGCAAGGGCAGCGTTACGGTGAACCCGCAATGGAAGACGCGGACCTCCATCGCGATGAACTATCTGGAGATGCCCGTATTGGTGAAGGTGAGCACCAGCCCCGATCCACAAGGGCTCTATTTGAGCGGTGGCCTCATGTACGGCTACTTCATCCACGGGAAGATCCGGAATTTCAAGGAAGGGAAACTGGAGTCGTCGGTGGAATTCAGTCCCGTGGGCACACAGCACCGGGGCCAATTCAGCGCGGCGCTGGGCCTGGGCCATGAAATGGGGCACTGGATGTATGAATTACGGGCCCAAAGCAGCCTCAACACCTTTGACCCGGTCGTTCGTTCACGCTACCTGGTGTATTCCTTCCAATTGGCCTGGCGCTTCGGCAACCCGGACAATTGGTGAGCGACCGGCTCACAGCCCGTCATCCCGGAAGAAATCCAGGTTCTGCAGCTTCACCAGGTGCACGTTGGCGAAGTAGTGGTGCAGGATCTCGGTGTAGCTGTGCCCATGCCGCGCCATGTGCATGGCACCTTCCTGGCACAACCCCACGCCATGGCCGAAGCCCCGGCCATTGAGCACGACCATGTCGCCTTGGGGTTTGATGCTGAAGTAGGCGGAACGGAGCTGGAAATCCTTGCGCAATTGTACCAAGGGCACCGCCGGGGTGATATTGGCCAAGAACTGGTCCCGGCACCCGGGGACATAGTCCGTGACGCTGGCCACCACATTGCTGTCCTCCGTATTCACCCCATATTGCTTGCGCAGGTGATTGAGCCACTGTGAGCGGGGCATGGTCTTTTCCCAAACGGCATGCGGCTCCCGGAGGCAGAAGGTGTCCAGCGTGCTCACGAGATAGGGCTCGCTCTTGCTCCAGACCTCCTCCGCGTTCATGGTTTCGCCGCCGCAGTTGCTGTGGAAGGTGGCATGGATGAGGCGGATGTCGGCGTCAACCACCACCAGATCGCGCGTCAGCGCCACGGCCTGCCTGATGCTGTCCACCCGGTTACGCCCCAGGAACACTTGGCAATGCGTGGCATCGCACACCTCGTAGCCTTCGCCCGCATGGCGCCGCTTGTTGGCCAAGGCATAGGTGCGGCAGCTCACCGCCTGGAGCTTGTAATACTCCATCCACTGGTCCTTTCCGGCCTCGGCCATCACCACGCCGCCCACGTATTCTTCCAGCGGCACGGTGGCCACCGGGCGCAGGTAGCCACCGGCCACGCCGACCTCCAAGCTCCCCGGGTATGGGCGTTCGAGTCCCTTGGGCGCCATGTTGCGCAGGCGGAAGCCCCTTCCGCCAGGTGAACGGAATACGATGTTCTTCTTGGCCACGAGGTCAAGGACCAGGGAGCGTGCGTGGATGGCCCCGTTCTCGTACTTCAGCACCAAGCCATCCGAGGAAGCCAGTTCGCCGGCTTGCTTGCCATCCACCCAGATGGTGAGTGCGCCGCCATCGCCCATGACCATGATGTGCCGCGTGGGCGTATCGCGGAACAGGCCCACCCGCATATCTGCGTATTGCTGGGCAGAGGCCACCATGCACAACAGGCCGCCGAGCAACAACGGAAAAATGCGTTTCATGACGGCGCGAAACTATCCGGCCACGCACCCCTCCCCCGGCCCCTCTCACATACTTTTCCACACCCGATCGGCCACATGTGCCGATGCCCCCGGGCCGCCCAGCTTCTCCCTGAGCGCCTTCATGTCCCCCGAAAGCCGCTGGCGGTAGGCCTCATCGTTCAGCAGGCGCCCCAGCTCATGCCGCAGCGCTTCGGGCCGCATGTCCTTCTGGATCAATTCGCGCACCACCTCGCGGCCCATGACCAGGTTCACCAAGGAGATGAAGGGCACCTTGATGAAACGCCGGGCCAGCCACACATTCACCGCCCCCCCGCTGTAGCAAACGGCCTCGGGGGTGCCGATCAATGCGGCCTCCAAGGTGGCCGTTCCGCTGGTGACCAGCGCCGCCCGGGCCTTGCGCAGCAATCCGTAGGTACTGCCCACCACCAGCTCCGCGCGGGTGCCGCCCATGTACCGGCGGTACACCTCCGGGGGCACCGATGGCGCCGCGGCTACCACGAAGCGGTGATCGGGGAAATGCCCGACCACCGCCAACATGGCCGGCAGCATGCGCTTGATCTCCTGCACCCGGCTGCCGGGCAACAGCGCCACCACCGGACGCGTGTCCTCCCGGTCGGCCGGATCATCCCAGTGGAACTCATCCTGCGCAAGGGCGTCCAGCAACGGGTGGCCGACGAACTCCACCTCCATGCCATGCCCGGCGTACCACTCCTTTTCAAATGGCAGGATGACGAACAGGTGGTCCACCACCCGCCTGATGGTCTTCACGCGCCCCGCCTTCCAAGCCCATACCTGGGGGCTGATGTAGTAGAAGACCTTGATGCCGTGGGCATGGGCGAATTCCGCGATGCGCAAGTTGAAGCCCGGATAGTCGATCAGGACGATGGCATCGGGCCTGAAGGCGAGGATGTCGGCCTGGCAGGCCTTGATGTTGCGCAGGATGGTGCGCAGGTTGAGCAGCACCTGCGTAAAGCCCATGAAGGCCAGCTCCCGGTAGTGCTTCACCACCTCCGCGCCGGCCTCCTGCATGCGGTCGCCGCCCCATGCCCTGACCTGCAAGCCCTCGCTTCCCGCCCGCTGCTTGAGGGCGCGCACCAGGTTGGCCCCATGCAGGTCGCCACTGGCCTCGCCGGCGATCACATAAAGCTTCTTCCCCATAGCAGCAGCAGAAGCACGATCACCGCACCATAGGCCAGCATGGCACCGACGACGCCGCGCATGGCCTTGAGCATGCGCTTGCGGTCGAGGTAGAAGAACAGCACCACGTCCGCCAGCAGGCTGAGCGATAGAGTGGGCGCTATGTTGCCCTTGATCCCGAACAGCATGTGCTTGATGACGAAGCCCAGTTCCAGCTCGGGACGTAGGGAGGTGGCGATCAGGGTGGCGTAGCCCAGCACGCCCAGTGCGGGCACCACCAGGCCCAGCAGGAACCCGTACCGTACTTGGTCAAAGCGCATGGTCCCAGTTGCTGATGGCCTCCAGTTCCTGGTGCGCGGTCATGTCGAACTTCACCGGCACCACGCTTGCGTAGCCATGGTCCGTAGCCCACACATCGGTGTCCTGGCCGGCATCCTTGGCGATGAATTCGCCCTTGAGCCAATGGTACTCATGGCCGGAGGGGTCTTGGCGGGTCTCCACCGCATCCTCCCAGCTGCCCAGGCTTTGGCGGCAAACCCGGATGCCTTTCAGGGGGCCGGCGGCTGCTTGCGGGATGTTCACGTTCAGGCACATGCCTTGGCCCAGCCCGTGCCGCAACAGGTTTTGGGTAACCGAGCGCACCACCGGCCGCGTGTGCTCAAAGGAGGCCTCGATGCCGTATTCCATCAGGGAGAACCCGATGCTGGGGATATTCTCGAGGGCGCCCTCCACCGCCGCGCTCATGGTGCCGCTGTACAGGATGTTGATGCTGAGGTTGCTCCCGTGGTTGATGCCGCTGACGAGCAGGTCGGGCTTGCCCTTGATCAGGTGGTACACCGCGAGCTTCACGCAGTCCACCGGGGTGCCCGTGCAGCTGTATGCTTTCACGCCTTCCATGAAATCCACCTCGCGCAGGCGGATGAAATTGTGGATGGTAATGGCGTGGCCCATGGCGCTCTGCGGCTTGTCCGGCGCCACCACCAGCACTTCGCCGAATGCCATCATCTCTTCCACCAAGGTCCTGATACCCGGCGCGAAAATGCCATCGTCATTCGTGACCAGGATCAAGGGGCGTTCCGTCTTTTTCATGTGGGGCCAAAGCTAAGCGGGGAGCCGCACGGGGCGTGCAACGTGGACTCGTACCGTCGCCCCCCCCCCCCGCGTCCGGCAATCTTCCCTCGCCCCTCCCACCGGCGCGGGAAACGGCCGCATGGCGATCTTTGGGCCATCATGAAGAAACCGATCTTTCCCGAGGGCGCGGCCAAGCCCATCGCCCCCTACACTCCGGCCATCGAGGCCGGCAACCTGGTATTCCTCAGCGGCCAGATCGCCCTCATCGGCGACACCGGGGAGCTGCAGCTGGGCTCCATCGCGGCGGAGACCAAGCAGGTGATGGACAACATCGGCCAGTTGCTGAAGGCCGCCGGCCTTGACTTCAGCCACTTGGTGAAGTGCACCATCTTCATGAGCAGCATGGACCACTACGCCGCCGTGAACGAGGTGTACGGATCCTACTTCAAGGATGTGCCGCCCGCGCGCGAAGCCGTGGCCGTTGCCGGGCTGCCCCGCGGCGTGAACGTGGAGATCAGCGCCATCGCGGCACGGGCCTGACCCCCACCCCTACCGCTGCGGCCGAGCCTACATGCCGGGCCCCGGCGGGGCCGGTATCCGCAGGATCTTGCGGTGGATGAAGTAGAGGTAGCACCAATTGAGCGCCAGCAACAGGCCGATGAAGGTGAACATGCGGGGGCCTGCGATCAGGATGGGCAGCAGGATGCCCAGCAGTTGGGCCATGGTGTAGATGTGGAAGCCGTCGCCGAAGCCCTGCCACATGCGCAGGGTGCCCACGAAGCGGGCCAGCGTGCGCACGGCGTACACCGCCATGAGCGCCACGCCGTGTTTCCTGATGGTGCCGATGAAGGCCATCAATTCCTCTTGCTGGGCCTGCCGCACCAGGCCCGCATAGGTATTCTCAAGCAGGTGCTGGATCTCCTCCACGGACATATCCCTGAGCATGAAGGCCACGAAGATGCCCATGAAGTAGAGGGGGAATACCAGCGCTTGGTTGGTGAAGCTGGCCACGCACAGCCACGTGAGCGTCCGGGGCCGGATGCCTTGGCCGGGGGGTAAGGGTAGTTGTTCCACGGTGCTAAGCAACGAAAAAGCCCCCGGACCGGCCGGGGGCTTTGCATCAGGTGATGCGACCTCAGTGCATGTACTTGAGGTTCACGGCGTAGAGGATGATGAAAAGGATGGTGAAGAAGCCCATGAAGCCAATGGACAGCATGGCTGCCAAGCCTCCCCCGAGGAAATAGGTATCGGCCGCGATCCCGGCCAGCGCGGCCACCGTGTACAGCCAGAACCCGTTCTTCCGCAGGTTCCACATCAGCCATACGCCAATGAGGCTGAGGAGGCTGAACACCACGCCGGCGATGCCGATCTGCTTCGCGTTCTTGGCTGCATTTTCGGCCACTTCCATTGCCGATTCCATGAACCGGCCTGCCGCCCCTTCGGCCTGGCTCCCCAAGTCGGCCTTGGCCTGTTCCAAGGCCGTCCTGGCCTTTTCCAGTTCCAGTGTCGGGTCCTTGGTGATGGTTTGGACCGAATTGTACAGGCCCAACAGCCCCATGATGAAGCTGATGATGCACAAGACGGTAAGCAGCGTGGGGCGTTGAGCGGTTTCTTGGGCGTTTGTCTGGTCCATCTGGATTGGATTTGAGGCGAAAGTAGGGCCATGCCTCCCCTTTCCCGGCCAACAGGTGCCAAGATCTTCCTTCAAGGCTGTTGAAAAACTGCGCTCCTCTCCTGAAGCTGAAGGGGCCCGGCGCCGCCCGCTCCCCCCGGGGCTGCAAATTCGGCCACCGGTTGGGCCCGCTACGCCCGAGCAGACTACCTTCGCGCCGCGCAACCCGATGACGCCATAAGGCCAGGGTGCGACCGAAAGCAACAATAAACCTCTTTGCGTGAAAGATGAGCTATGACCTGATCGTTCTCGGCAGCGGCCCCGGAGGCTATGTGGCTGCCATCCGTGCCAGCCAACTGGGCATGAAGGTGGCCTTGGTGGAAAAGGAATCCTTGGGCGGCATCTGCCTGAACTGGGGCTGCATCCCCACCAAGGCGCTGCTGAAGAGTGCCAGCGTGTTCGAATACATCAACCACGCGAAGGAATACGGCATCACCGTGGGCACGTCGTCCGTTGATTTCAAGGGCGTGGTGCAGCGCAGCCGCGATGTGGCCAAGGGCATGAGCAACGGCGTGCAGTTCCTGATGAAGAAGAACAAGATCGACGTGGTGATGGGCACCGGCGTGCTGAAGCCCGGCAAGAAGGTGGAGGTGACCGGCGCCGACGGCAAGAAGCAGATGCTGGAGGCCAAGAACGTCATCATCGCCACCGGCGCACGCAGCCGCGAACTGCCGGCCCTGAAGCAGGACGGCAAGCAGGTGATCGGCTACCGCGAGGCCATGAACCTGCCCAGCCAGCCCAAGAGCATGGTGGTGGTGGGCAGCGGCGCCATCGGCAGTGAGTTCGCCTACTTCTACAACGCCATCGGCACCAAGGTGACGCTGGTCGAATTCCTGCCCAACATCGTGCCGGTGGAGGACGAGGAGGTGAGCAAGCAGCTGGAAAAGAGCTTCAAGAAGCAGGGTATCGAGGTGATGACGGGCAGCGAGGTGACCAAGGTGACCACCGGCGCCAAGGGCTGCACCGTGAGCATAAAGACGCCCAAGGGCGACAAGACCGTCGAGTGCGACATCGTACTGAGCGCCGTGGGCATCGCATGCAACATTGAAGGGATCGGCCTGGAGGAGGTCGGCATCGTGACCGACCGCGGCAAGATCAAGGTGGATCCCTTCTACGCCACCAATATCCCCGGCTACTACGCCATCGGCGACGTGGTGCCCGGCCAGGCACTGGCCCACGTGGCCAGCGCGGAGGGCATCATCTGCGTGGAGAAGATCGCGGGGCAGAACCCCCAGCCGCTCGACTACAACAACATCCCGGGCTGCACCTACTGCTCCCCCGAGGTGGCCAGCGTGGGCTACACCGAAAAGCAGGCCAAGGAAAAGGGCTACGAGCTGAAGGTGGGCAAATTCCCCTTCAGCGCCAGCGGCAAGGCCAGCGCGGCCGGGGCCAAGGACGGATTCATCAAGCTGATCTTCGATGCCAAGTACGGCGAACTGCTGGGCGCGCACATGATCGGCATGAACGTGACGGAGATGATCGCCGAGTGCGTGGCCATGCGCAAGCTGGAGACCACGGGCCACGAGATCATCAAGACGGTGCACCCCCACCCCACCATGAGCGAGGCCATCATGGAAGCGGCAGCCGCCGCTTACGGGGAGGTGATCCACCTGTAAGGTCACCAACGCCCACGAAGGCCGACACCCGTGAGCGCCACCATGGACCCTACCCGCCCGGCGGCCGGGGAAGCAGCTACCTTCTTCGACCGGATCAGCGGCACCTACCGGGAGAAGTACGCCCAGCAGAGCCCTTTTCACCGGTACTATTTCAATGAGCGGCTGGACAAGGCCATCCACGGCCTCGACCTGCAAGGGAAGGATGTGCTCGATATCGGCAGCGGCACGGGCAACCTGTACGATGCCCTGATCGAACGCTTCCCCACGATGCGCTTCCATGCCACGGACGTGAGCAGCGGAATGCTGGCCCAAAGCCGCGTGCCCGAGGAGCAGCGGTTTTGGGGCCATGCCTACGACCACGGCTTTGAGGTGCGCGCCTTCGACGCCATTTTCATGCTGGGTGTCACCACCTACCTGGACCCTGCGGAATTGGAACGCAATCTCGCCTTCATCGCCCGCAGCCTGAAGCCCGGCGGCCTGGCGATCATTACGTTCACCAACAAGCATGGTCTGGACCATTGGGTCCGCACGGTGTTTCGCCTTCCCATGCGCCTGTTCGGCAGCAAGGACAAGGTTCTTTCATCCGGCTTGCGCACCCGGGCATACTCCATCAGGGAAGTACGCCGGGTGCTGGCCCCGTTCCTGCAGATCCAACAGGAGGAGGTTCACAACCACACGGTGTTCCCTTTGAATTTATTGCTGCCTGGTCCCTCTCTTCGCATCGCTGGGCGATTTGCACGCGTGTCCGGCGCACCGGCGTGGCTCCGTTTCCTGAGCTCCGACCTCATGGTACACGCGCACAAGGCCCCCAACGCCACAACGCCATCATGAGGCAACCTGCCGGCATACCATCCGTCTTGACTTGCGATGTCATGTTGGTGACCATCCCCTGCCCCCACTTACACAAGCGAACAGCACTGTTGCTCCAATGCCTCGCGTCCTACAGATCCTGAACCGGTTCAATACGGGAGGACCCACACACAACGTGGCCTACCTCACCCAGCACATGCCAGCGGACTTTGAGACCCTGCTGATCGGCGGGCCTCCGGCGGCGCATGAAGAGAGCAGCAGCCACATCCTGAAGTCCGTGGGGGCCGACGCCTTGATCCTGCCGGAGATGCAACGCGAGATCTCCCCTTGGCACGACCGGTCGGCCTATCGAAGGATCAAGAAGATCATCAAGGACTTCAAGCCCGACGTGGTGCACACCCATGCCGCCAAGGCGGGCGTGGTAGGGCGATTGGCAGCCAACGACCTGGGGGTGAAGGCCGTGGTGCACACCTTCCACGGGCACGTATTCCACAGCTATTTCGGGCCGGTACGCACCTCCATCTTCAAGAACATCGAACGCTACCTGGCGCGCCAGACCTCGCGCATCATCGCCATCAGCGACCGGCAGAAATACGAGCTCGTGGAGGAGCACACCATCTGCCCGGCCGGCAAGGTGAGCGTGATCCCCTTGGGCTTCGACCTGAACCGCTTCCGTGAAGGACAGGCGCAAAAACGCGCATTGTTCAGGCATGTGTACGGGGTGGCCGACGACGAAGTGGTGGTGGCCATCGTGGGGCGCTTGGCCCCGGTGAAAAACCACGCCCTGTTCCTGAAAGGCTTCAAATACATGCAGGAGCGCACCTCCAAGAAGGTGCGGGCCTTCATCGTCGGCGATGGGGAGGAGCGTTCCCAGATCCAAGCCATGGCCAAGGAGCTGGGTATCTCCATGGTACAGGCACGCTGCTTCAACGGGCATGGCTTCGGCCACGGGGTGAATGGCAAGCCCGTGGTGGAACGGGCGGACGTGACCTTCACCAGCTGGGTGAATGAGGTTGACATCGTGCATGCCGGGGCCGACGTGGTGGCCCTCACCAGCTTCAACGAAGGCACCCCGGTGAGCCTGATCGAGGCGCAAGCGGCAGGCCGTGCAGTGGTGAGCACCCGCGTGGGAGGCGTGGAGAACGTCATCAACGAGGGCGTGACGGGGCTTTTGTGCTCAAACAACGATATCGAGGCTTTCGGGTCAAACCTGCTGCACCTGGTGGAAAACGATGCTTTGCGCGCCTCCATGGCGGCAAAGGGCTGGAAGGAAGTGGGCGAACGATACCACTACTCGCGTTTGGTAAAGGATACGGCCGACCTGTTCCATGAGCTGATCGGCTGATCCCGGCCGGGGCCAATGGTTACTTTTGCGCCAAACTGGAGAGGCATGGGGAAGGTATCGGTGGCGCTCGGCATGGTGGCGCTTTTGCTCACAGGTTGCGCGATCAACCGCGACATCATGTTCAAGACCCCGCGCGACTTCGAGTTCGACACGGTTTCTGACACCTTGGATCGCGAGTTCAAGATCCAGGCGGACGACATCCTGTCCTTCCGCATGTACGCCAACGACGGTTTCAAAATGGTGGACATGGTGAATGAGGAACAGCTCCGCACCACCACCACCAACCGGATCGTATTCAACTACCTGGTCTATCCCGACGGCCACGCCAAGCTGCCCGTGATCGGCGACGTGCAAGTGGGCGGCCTTACCGTACGCGAGGCGGAACTGCTGCTGGAAGAACGCTACGCCACCTATTACCAAAAGCCGTTCGTGCTGCTCTCGGTGAGCAACCGAAGGGTGGTGATCTTTCCCGGTGGCGGGGGCGATGCCAAGGTGGTGATGCTGGAGAACAACAACACCACCTTGCTGGAGGTGCTCGCCCGGTCGGGCGGGGTGGCCAAACGTGGCGACGTGAGAAAGGTGAAACTGTTCCGCCGCGTAGGCGATACCCGGAAGGTGATGCAATTCGACCTGTCGGACATCCAGAACCTGAAGTATGCCGACCTGGTGATGCAGGCAGATGACGTGGTGTACGTGCAACCCAAGCCGGAGATCGCCCGGGGCATCCTGCAGGAAGTAACGCCGTTGATCACCCTGCTGAGCAGCGTGGTGCTCGTCTGGGGCATCGTGCGCACCGTCAAATAAGCGAAGGCATGCTGAATGATGATGTGAGCAACCGCGCTGCCCAGTTGGACAGCTACCGCGACCGCGTCACCAACTTCAGCAATGAGTTCGACCTCGGCCTGTTCGTCTATATCCTCAGGCGCACCCTCATCTGGATCTTCATGTGCCTGGTGCTGGCCTTCGGCGCCGCATACCTGTACCTGCGCTACACGGCCCCCATTTATGCCAGCAGCGTGCTGCTGCAGCTGGGCCAGACCAACAACGCCCAGATGGTGTTGAAGGTGAACAACCTGGTGGAGGACAACAACCTGCAGGCCGACGTGCAGCTGCTGAGGTCCAAATTCTTCATCGCCAAGGCCGTCGAGCTCCTACCCTTGCAGGTGCGCTACTTTTACAAGGGCCAGATCCTCACCGAGGAGCGTTACAAGCAATCGTTCTACGATGTGCGGCAAGTGGAGATCAAGGACGCCTCGGTGATCGGGCGCCCCATCAGCCTGGCCCCCGCCGAAACAGGCAAGCTGGTGATGAGCTATTCGGTGGGCGGAAGCCCGGTGAGCCAGGTCATCACCTTGGGCCAGCCCATATCCACGCCCCACTTCAATGCCGTCCTGGTATTTGGCCCGGGCTTGGATTGGCCCGTGGGGCAAGACCGGGGCACCCACTATTTCACGCTCAACGACACGCGATCCACCACCCGCGCCCTGGCCGGGCAGATCGTGGTAACGATCGCCGACCCCAGCGCCAAGACGATCCAGATTTCCGCCAAGGACCATAACGCCTTGCTGGCCCGCGACCTCTGCCAGGCCATCGGCGATGCCTACATCACCTACGACCTGCAGCGCAAATCGGAGAGTGCCGAAAGCATCCTGCGCTTCATCGAGTCCCAGAAGGACACGGTGTTCAAGGAACTGCGCGACAGCGAGATGCAACTGGGCATCTTCAAGCGGGACAACCGTGTCTCCAACATGGAGCAGCTGACCCCGCTCCTGCTGGCCCGTTCCGATGCCTACGAGGACGAGATGCTCAAGCTGCGCATACAGGACAACCTGCTAAAGGAGGTTGAACATGCGGCCAGGCAGGACCAAGGGCACATGGACGTGTACCAGCTAAGGCCCCTGCTCGCGGGCACCGACCTGCAAGGCCCGCTGCAGGAGGCCATCTCCGTGCTGGGCAACCTGTTGCAGGAGCGCGAAACCATGGTCTACGAGGCCACAGCGCGCAACGACAACCTGCGGGTGCTGGAAAGGCAGATCGAGATGCAGCAGAACCTGATCTTGCAAAGCATCAGCGTGATGCGCGAACGGATCGCCTCCCGCATGGCCGACTTCAACGCCAAGCTCGCCGAGTACGAGGGGCGATTCAGCCAACTGCCCGAAAAGGAACTGGCCTACGCCCGTATCGAACGCCTGTTCAATATCAACGAGAAATACTACACCCAGCTGCTCGAAAAAGATATCGAGTACCGCATCAGCAGGGCCGGCTTTGTTCCCGAAAACCGCGTACTCGAGAGCGCATACCTGCCCGTGGCACCGGTTTCGCCCAACCGCGGGATGGTGATGCTCTCCTACATCCTCTCGGGCCTCATCCTGGGCGTGCTCATCGTGATCGTACGCTACATCCTGCACAACAACATCACATCCCTGAACGATATCGCCAAGGCCAGCAACTCGTCCGTGGGCATACTGGGCATGGTGCCCAAGTACAAGAAGGAGATCCCCGTGAGCCAGCTCCTGGTGGACAAGAACCCCAAGTCGCTGATCGCCGAAAGCTTCCGCAGCATACGCACCAACCTGCAGTTCGTGGACAACAGCCCCGGGCCCAAGGTGATCGCCGTGACCAGTACCATCTCCGGCGAGGGAAAGACCTTCGTGGCCATCAACCTGGCCGGTATCATCAGCTTCAGCGACAAACGCGTGGTGATCCTGGACCTGGACATGCGCAAGCCCAAGATCCACTTGGGCTTCGGCGTGGAGAACATACGCGGCATGAGCACCCTGCTCATCGGCAAGGACGAGATCGCCTCGTGCATACAGCACAGCAATCTGCCCAACCTCGATTTCATTACGGCGGGGCCCATACCGCCCAACCCCAGCGAACTCATCATCAGCGAAAGCATGGGGCAGATCATCGACCGGCTGAAGCAGGATTACGATGTGGTGCTCATCGACACCCCGCCCGTAGGGCTGGTGACCGACGGCATCTCCATCATCCAGCGCGCCGACATGCCCATCTACATCTTCCGCGCCGATTATTCGAAAAAGGCCTTCGTCCAGAATGTGGACCGCCTGATGAACGAGAACCAGATAACCCGCCTGAGCGCCGTGCTGAACGGTGTGGATGTGGAACGCAACAAGTACGGCTATTCCGGCGGCAGCTACGGCTATGGCTACGGATACGGATACGGGTACGGATACGGATACTACGAGGACCGCGCCCAGGGTTCGAAGAGCGGTTGGTTGGCGCGGTTGTTCAACAAGGTCTGATGGAGCTATTCACCACCCCCTTGCAGGGGCTCATCAAATTGCGGCCCCGGGTATTTGCCGACGACCGCGGGCTTTTCATGGAGGCGTTCAATGCACAGGCCTTCGCCGCCGCCACCGGCATCACCGCCCCCTTTGTGCAGGACAATGAAAGCCGCTCCAAGGCCGGCGTGTTGCGCGGGCTGCACCTGCAGGCCGCGCCCCACGCCCAAGCCAAGCTGGTGCGCGTGCCCAAAGGCGCCGTAATGGACGTATGCGTGGACCTCCGCAGCGACAGCCCCACTTTCGGGCAGCACTACATGGCCCGACTGGACGATATCGGCCACGAAATGCTGTACATCCCCGAAGGCATGGCCCATGGCTTCCTGGCCTTGGAGGATGGCACGGTCTTCAATTACAAGTGCTCAGCCTACTATACCCCTTCCGCGGAACGCACCATCCGCTGGGACGACCCCGAGCTGGGCATCGATTGGGGCGGCGGAAATTTCATCATCAGCGAAAAAGACCGCGCCGGAAGTTTCTTTGCCGAAAGAACGTGGGAACGTTGACCCATGCCCGCACCAGAGAAATTGTTTTTCCTTCTGACGGCCTTTTTCTTCATGGCCCTGGTGTTCTCGTTGCTGGTGAACTCGGTGTTCATGCGGTTTTTCCGCACCTTCGGCATCCGCGAAAACCCGCCGGCCATCGTGCGGTGGAGCCATTCCTCCAAACCGGCCTTCGGGGGCATCAGCTTCTTCATCGTTTTCCTGTTCGCCTTGGCGGCCTTCGGCGTGCTCGCACCCAAGGAAGACGACCCCTTCCGCCCCGAGCTGATCGGGCTGTTGGCCGCCACCGGGCTCGGCTTCCTGATGGGCCTGGCCGATGATGCATACAACACACGCCCCCTGTTGAAATTCATCACCCAAGTGGTCTGCGCCGGGCTGCTCATCGCCGGCGGCACCACCATACACCTGTTCGGCACACCGGCCTTGGACCACTCCCTGACCGTGCTCTGGGTGGTGGGCATGATGAACGCCATCAACATGCTGGACAACATGGATGCCATAACGTCCGTGGTGTCCATGGCCATCCTGGTGGCGGCCATGGCCGCCCAGATGCTGCTGGGACCGGCCACGGACATCCATGCCACCCTCATCATGGCGGTATGCGGCGCCATCACCGGGTTCCTGTTCTTCAACTGGTACCCCTCCCGCATGTACATGGGCGACACAGGGAGCCAGTTCCTCGGCGTGCTCCTCGCCTATCTGGGCATCCATTATTTCTGGAACGGCACCTCCATGACCGGCGAGGTGGAGACCTGGCGCAAGATCTCCATGGCCATCGTGGTGTTCATCCTGCCCTTGGCCGATACCACAACGGTATCCATAAACCGCATGCTGAAAGGCCGATCGCCCTTCATCGGCGGCAAGGACCACACCACCCACCACCTGAGCTACGCCGGCCTCACCGACCCGCAGGTGGCCATGGTGTTCGGCGGCCTCGGGCTTATATCCGCCTTCCTCAGCTTTGTCGCCCTGCGCTACATACCCGTGTGGCGGCCGCTGCATACGGCCATCTATCTGGGCCACGCATCGGTCGTGTTCGCCTTTCTTTTCGCCCTGACGAAAAGACGGCAGAACTCCCGACCTTTGTAACCCCTAATGCGGAACCTCACTCCCATCATCGGCAAAAGCCTGCTGATGCTGTTGCTCTTGGGTGTAGCCTTGACGGCCCTGCAAGTGCTGACCTATAGCACCGACTCCAGCGACACCGACCTGGCCTACCAGCGGCGATTCAACGAGAGCTACAGCATCTTCAGCCTAAACCTGCCCACGGAACTCGAATTTTGCGGCGAAAAGGTGCCCATGGGGCTGTTGGACGTGCGCGAGCGGCTGGACCGGGAATTGCTCGTGAACACGTACTGGCAAAGCAACTCCCTGCTGGCCCACAAACGCGCAAACCGGTGGTTCCCCTTGATCGAAGAGGTACTGGAACGGGAAGGCCTGCCCGACGACCTCAAGTACATTCCGCTGGTGGAAAGCGGCTTCACCAACGTAACCAGCCCCGCCGGTGCCGTCGGATTCTGGCAATTCATGCAGCCGACCGCGCAGGCCCACGGGCTGGAGGTGAACAGCGAGGTGGACGAACGCTACAACGTGATGCGCAGCACGGAGGCCGCCTGCGATTTCCTGAAACAGGCCTACGCCCGCTACGGGTCGTGGGCCATGGCCGCCGCCAGCTACAACCTCGGCCAAGGCAACCTCGAGCGGCAGATCAACCGCCAGAAAGGAACCGACTACTTCGCCCTCCTCCTTCCCGAGGAAACATCGCGATATGTCTTCCGGCTCCTGGCCATGAAGAGCATTATCACCGACCCGGAACGCTACGGATTCCACCTGCGCCCCAAAGACCTCTACCAACCCTACCGCACCCACAGCGTGGAAGTGGCGCCCCCCGTGGATGACCTGAACGCCTTCGCGGCGGCCAACGGAACGAACTACAAGATGCTGAAGTTGTTGAACCCTTGGCTGCGCGACAATGTGCTGAAGGGGCGGGGAGGAAAGTCATACACCGTGCTGCTGCCCGACAAGGACTTCGACAAGGCACCTACGGACGATGGGGAATAGGGGAAAAGCGGGCGTGGCGGAAGCCCCGGACATGGGGACCGGCACGGTGGAAACCGAGCATATCGAGGTGTTCGGCGCCCGGGTGCACAACCTGAAGAACATCGACGTGCGCATACCCCGCGACCAGCTGGTGGTGCTCACCGGCCTGAGCGGCAGCGGCAAGAGCTCGCTGGCCTTCGACACCATACACGCCGAAGGGCAACGCCGCTACATCGAGACCTTCAACGCCTATGCCCGGCAATTCCTCGGAGGCATCGAGCGCCCGGACGTGGACATGATATCGGGCCTGAGCCCGGTGATCGCCATCGAGCAAAAAACCATCAGCCGCAACCCGCGCAGCACCGTGGGCACCATCACGGAGATCTACGACCTGCTGCGCCTGCTGTATGCCCGCGTGGGCCAAGCATACAGCCATGTGACCGGCGAGCCCATGGTACGCTACACGGACAAACAGATCACCGAGCTGCTGCTGAAGGACTATGACGGCAAGGAGCTGTTGATCATGGCCCCCTTGGTGCGGGGCCGCAAGGGCCACTACCGCGAGCTGTTCGAACAACTGCTGCGGCAAGGATTCCTGCGCGCCCGCGTGGATGGCACCGTGCTCGACCTTACCTCGCGCCCACGCCTGGACCGGTACAAGATCCACGATATCGAGCTGGTGGTGGACCGGCTGAAGGTGACGGACTCCCAAGCCAAGCGATTGGCCGACAGCTGTGCCACCGCCCTGAAATACGGGAAGGGCAACCTGATGGCCCTGGACCCCAAGGAACCGCAAGCACCGCGCTACCTGAGCAGGAACCTGATGGACCCCGTGAGCGGGATCGCCTACGAGGAACCGGAACCCAACCTGTTCAGCTTCAACAGCCCGTACGGGGCCTGCCCGCGCTGCGGAGGCCTGGGGGAAGTGACCGAGGCCGCGCCGGAGAAGATCGTGCCCGACCGGAGGAAAAGCCTCAAGCGGGGCGCCATCCCCGCCTTGGGTGCCTACAAGCCCACCGCCATCTTCAGGCAGGTGGAGGCCGTGCTGGAGCATTTCGGGCACGATGCCAACACCCCCTTCGAAGAGGTGGACGACGAGGTGCTCACCGTGCTCCTCAACGGCATGGAAGAGCCCCTGCGGATCGTGAGCAAGGCCGGCCTGAGCGACCGGTCCGTCCAATTCGACGGCATCATCCCCCACATCCTCGACCAGGCCAAGGAGGGCACCTACGGTGCGCGCAAGCTGGCCGAGCAATTCACCCGCATGGTGCAATGCCCGCTGTGCGAGGGCACCCGGTTGAAGAAGACCGCGCGCTGGTTCCGCATCGCGGACCTGGATATCGCCCAGTTGGCCCACATGCCGTTGAATGAGCTGCACCGGCACATGCTTTCCTTGCCCGACAAGCTCGATGAGCGCAGGGCCTTGGTGGCCCACGAAGTGGTCAAGGAAATCGCATCGCGCAGCCAATTCCTGCTGGACGTGGGGCTGGAATACCTCACCTTGGACCGCAGCGCGCGCACCCTGAGCGGCGGCGAGGCCCAACGCATCAGGCTGGCCACACAGATCGGAAGCCAGCTCACCGGCGTGCTCTACATCCTGGACGAACCCAGCATCGGCCTGCACATGCGGGACGACCACCGCCTGATCCAAAGCCTGCGCGACCTGCGCGACGGCGGCAACAGCGTGCTCGTGGTGGAGCACGACAAGGAGATGATGATGCACGCCGACCACATCATCGACATCGGGCCCGGCGCCGGCGTGCACGGCGGGCGCGTGGTGGCCCAAGGTGCTCCCCAGGCATTCATGCAGGGCAACTCGCTCACCGCCGAATACCTGCGCGGCACACGGCGCATCGAAGTGCCGGCCACCAGGCGTAAAGGCAACGGGCACATGCTGCGCCTGAAAGGAGCCAGCGGGAACAACCTCAAGCACGTCGACCTGGAACTGCCCCTGGGCACCTTCACCTGCATCACGGGCGTGAGCGGAAGCGGGAAGAGCACGCTCATCGACGACACCTTGTACCCCATCCTCAGCAAAGCCTTCCACCACGCCCAGAAACACCCGTTGCCATACGCCTCCATCGATGGGTTGAAGTACCTGGACAAGGTGATCGAGGTGGACCAATCGCCCATTGGCCGCACCCCGCGCAGCAACCCGGCCACCTACACCGGGCTCTTCGACCACATGCGGCAACTCTTCGCCGAGCTGCCCAGCGCCAAGATCCGCGGGTACAAGGCGGGGCGGTTCAGCTTCAACACCCCCGGCGGGCGGTGCGAAACCTGCAAAGGCGCCGGCGTGCGCACCATCGCCATGAACTTCCTGCCGGACGTGGACGTGCCGTGCGAGACATGCCGCGGAAAACGATACGACCGAGAAACGCTCGAGGTGCGCTTCAAAGGCCGCAACGTGGCCGACGTCCTCGCCCTCAGCGTGGAGGAGGCCATGGAGGTGTTCAGTGAAATACCTGCCATCAAGGCCAAGCTCGAAACGTTGATGGACGTGGGGCTCGGCTATATCACCCTCGGCCAAAGCAGCACCACCCTCAGCGGCGGCGAGGCCCAGCGGATCAAGCTGGCCACCGAGCTGAGCAAACGCCAGACCGGCAGCACGCTGTACATCCTGGATGAGCCCACCACGGGATTGCATTTCGAGGATACGCGGCAGCTCATACACGTGCTCGACCGCCTGGTGGACCAAGGCAATACCGTGCTGGTGATCGAGCACAACATGGACATCATCAAGGTGGCCGACCATGTGGTCGACCTCGGGCCCGAAGGCGGCGCCGGTGGCGGCACCATCGTGGCCAAAGGCACGCCCGAGGCCGTGGCCTTGCTCGGTCGCGGCCATACCGCACGGTTCCTCGAAAAGGAACTGCACGGGTAGCCCGGTGCGCGGCACCCTGCAGCCGGCACCGCGCCGGTGATCGTCAACACGCGCTTGTTGGAAGATGGGCGCAAGCCGCGGCGGGCCGCCAAGGCGTGCCGGTAGTTTTGCTCGCGTCGCTAAAAGCACGCTATCGCGAAACACGACACCATGTTGAAACTATTTACCCTGTTCAACCTCGCCGGCCTTCTCCTCTTCAACTTCTTTTTTGCCGGCGACATCAGCATCACGCAAGACCTACCCGCACGAATGGACCCCGGTAGCGAGGTGCGCGTGACCGTCACCGTGAACAAGGGAACGATCAGCGGCTTTGCCAAATTGCAGATCGACCTGCCGCCCGGTTTCAGCGCCACAGCCATTGATACAAGGGGCGCATCCTTCACCTATGCCGACGGCAAGGCCAAGTTCATTTGGATGGCACTGCCCACACAAGCATCCTTCAAGGTCAGCTATACCCTCAGCGCCGATGCCTCCACCAACGGCAACTTCCCCGTGACCGCGCGCCTTTCCTACATCCAGGACAACGAGCGCAAGACCGCCGACATGGCACCGGCCACCATCGCCGTGGGCAGCGGAGGCGCGGTGGCCCAAAGCCCCGCCAAGACCCAAGAGACCGATGCGGCACAACCGCAGGATGCAGCCGTGAGCCCCGTGGCGGAGGTCGCCGCCCCGAACACATACGACCTGGCCAGCGCCGCACCGGCCGGCATCATTCCGGATGCACCGGTGACCGACACGCCGGGCCTTCCCGCACAAAAGGGCCCCGGCAACGTGGTGGCATCGCGCACCGTAACCCAAGTGGGCAACTCGGAGCTGCTGGTGGAAGTAACGATCCAAAAGGGCGGCCTGCGCGGCTTCGGCAAATTGCAGGAAAATCTGCCCCAAGGTTTCTCGGCCGTGGAAAAGAACAACGACGATGCCATCTTCAGCATGCAGGGGCGCGTGCTGAAATATGTATGGCTGAACATGCCCGCCAAGAATGAATTGAAGATCTCCTACCGCCTGCTCGCCCCGGACAACGCCACCGGCACCTACACCATCAACGGGGAGTTCGGCTACCTCCTGGATGACCTCACCCAAAGGGCCGTGGTGGGCAGCAGCAGCTTCACCATGGACGGCAACGTGGCGGCACAGGAGGAGCAGCCCACCAAGACGGTGAAGCCCCATGAAGAGGTGGTGGCGGAAACCGTGAAAACAACCGAACCCACCACCACCGAAGTGGTGAAGCCCACGGCCACTACGGAAGCTGCCGCCACCACCACCCGGACCGCCGCCCCCAAGGTGACGAACATCCCCGCTCCCGAGACCGGCATCGCTTTCAAGGTGCAGATCACCGCCGCACATCGGGAGGTGGGCAAGGCCTACTTCATGGAGCGCCACAAATTCGGCGGCGATTTCTCCATCGAACACCACGAAGGCTGGATCAAGTACGTGACGGGCAACTTTGATCGCTATCGCGCCGCCCGCGACCAGCGGCAAGCCTTCATCGACGCGCAGCACAACTTCCCCGGCCCGTTCGTCACCGCGTACAACAACGGCGAACGCATCACCGTGCAGGAAGCCCTGATGATCGCCAAGCAAACCTGGGTACCGTGAACTGACACCCCTCCCCCATGCACCGCCAAGCCTTGCCCGTTCTGCTACGCGCCCTCTCGCTGGGCCTGATGGTGTGCGTAAGTGCGACGAGCGCGGTGCACGCCCAAGAGGAAGAGGGGCAGCAACAGCTCAAGCCCACCTTCGCGCTGGGCACCGGCATGCTGGGCTTCTATGGCGACGTGGGATTCCAAAGCCGTGACTACAGCCCCTTGGTTTCGCGGATCGGGTTCGAGCTGCGGGCCACCACCCCGGTGAACCCTTGGCTCGAAGTAGGTCTCTTTGCCTTGCACGGACGGCTCAGCGCCAACGAGCACAGCCTGCAACGCAACCTCAACTTCGAATCACGGATCACCACGGGCGGGCTGCAGCTCACCTACAATTTCCATCAGCTGTTGAAACCCGGCCGCAAGGTGGAGCCTTGGGTGAGCGTGGGCTTCGGCAGCTTGGAATTCCTCAGCAAAACAGACCTCAGGGATGCCCAAGGGCGCTACTACAACTACTGGAGCGATGGCAGCATCCGCGATATCCCCGAGGATGCGCCCAATGCCGCTGATGCCGTGGAGATCTACCGTGACTACAGCTACGAGAGCGACGTGCGCGAAAGCAATCTCGATGGCTTCGGCAAATACACCGAGCAGGCCTGGACGATCCCCGTGGGCATCGGCTTCAAGATGAACCTGGGACATGGTTTCGATGCCCGCTTCGGCTCCACCATGCACTTCACCACCACCGACCTGATCGACGGGGTGACCAGCAACAGCGTGGGCAACCGGCAGGGCGACCCGCGCAACGACCGGTTCCTCTATACCGGGTTCTCCGTGAGCTATGCCATCAGCACCAAGCCCAAGGCACGCAAGTGGAAACCCACGCTGACACCCGAGCAGATGGACGTGATTGCGCTGAACGATGATGAGGACGGCGACGGCGTGATGGACTGGAACGACCTATGCCCCCACACCCCGCCGGGCGTGGCCGTGGACGTGCACGGATGCCCCCTGGACAGCGATGGGGACGGCGTGCCGGACTACATGGACGATGAACCGGGCACCTTGGCCGGGGCCGCCGTGAACGAACGCGGGGTGACCCTCACGGATGATGACCACCTCCGCGCCTACCTCAACTTCCTCGATTCCGGCAACGTCACCACCGTATTCAACCGCGTTGAATCCTTCGGCCCCGTGGGCAAGCCCAAGGTGACCCGCCCGCCCGTGAAGCCCAACCGCACCTATGTGGTGAAGGTGGGCACCCAGGTGGAAGGCATCTCGGAGGAATTCATCCAACGCATACTGAGCCTGCCCGACGTGCGCACCATCGTGCGCGGCGACACCACCTACTATGTGGTGGGCAACTACGATGCCTTGCCGGAAGCCATCAAGCGCCAGCTGCAACTGAAAGGCCAAGGATTCGAGGGAACCGTGATGCTGGAAGAGGACGGCCGCCTGGTGGACCTGCCCAGCGGCGGCATGACCCCGCGTGAGGAAGAGGTGCTCACCGAAACCGCACCAGCCACCACGGAAACCCAAGGTCAAGTAGTGGTGCGGGTGCAGTTGGGGGCCTTCCGCAACCCCCTTTCGGAAAACATCTTCCATAACGTGAAGGACCTGGTGGTGCTGAAGGACAAGGACGGCCTCACCCGTTACTACACCGGCTCCTTCGCGGATATCAACGATGCGGCCAAGCACAAGGTGAACATGCTCCTGAACGGATTCGACGGCGCCTTCCTCGTGGCCTTCAAGGACGGCAAGCGGGTGTCCATCACCGAGGCCGGCGCCCGTCTGTCAGGGCCGGAAAACATCTCCAGCATCCCGCCCGGGTCCATCAATACGGAGAACCTCACCTTCCGCGTGCAGGTGGGCACCTTTGCAGGCAATGTCCCCATGGAAACCATGGGCAAATACGTGGAGCTTGGCCATGTGAAGCCGGTGGCAGGCGAGAACGCCGTGCGCTACCTGTACGGCGAGTACTCCACCCGGGCCGCAGCCGAAGAGGCGCGCAAAGAGCTGCAGAACCTCGGCTTCACCGATGCCTTCGTGGTGGGCGACCTGAACGGACGCGTCATCCTGGCCGAGGATGCGGAGCGCCTGCAGCAGGGCAAGTGATCTTCAATCCCTCTCCCATCCCGGCGAATGGCCGTGCAGCCACCCGGGACGTGCCAGTTGCTTCCTCTGGTAGTTCCCTTCCCGGCTGGCCCCAACGATCAGCACTTGTGCATCGGTTCAAGGTTCTTCGAGGTGCCGCCCTTGCCGCCCATCCTTTTGTTCCGATCGGTCATACCAAAGGATCACATCTTGCGTCATGCATCCACGGGGCCGTGATTTTGCGCACGACGATAACATGGCCTTCCGGTAACATTACCTTGCCCTCCTTCCCGAACCCCATGCAGAAAGCAACCCTTTTTTCGGCGCCTGCCGCCCTTGTGGGCCTGTTGATCATCCTGCTCCTTGGCGGCTGCAAGAGCGACACGGTACAGGTCCGCCCCGATGATGCCTTCACGCCCTACATCACGGCGTTTTCGTCAGGGCCGATCTCGGCCACGGCACCCGTGCGCATCCGCCTGGCGGAAGGGCTTGTCCTGAAGGATACGGCCCAGGAGGCGCTGCAACAGCTGTTTACCTTGTCCCCCAAGGTGGAGGGCTTCACCCGCTGGCAGGATGCCCGCACCCTCGCCTTCCAACCCCGCGAACGGCTGAAGCAAGGGGCTACCTACACCGCCACGTTCCACTTGGGCCGGCTGGCCGAAGTGCCCCAGGAGCTGAAGGATTTCAAATTCACCGTGGGCACGCTGGAGCAGCGCATCGACCTGCAGGTAAGCGACATGTACCCGCACTCGCCCACCGACCTGAAATGGCAACGGGTGGTGGTGACGGTCTTCACCTGCGATGATGCCACCGGCCAGGACCTGGATGCCGCCTTGAAGGCCACGCAAGACGGGCGCAAGCTGAAACTGGGATGGGAACATGAGCCCGGCGGCACCTTGCACCGGGCCGTGGCCGACAGCGTTATGCGGGGCGATGGGCCGGGCCAGATCGAATTTGCCTGGGATGCACGGAAGTTGGACGGCGAAGGAAGCGGCACCCTTGTGTTCGACGTGCCGGCCATCGGCGATTTCAGCCTGTTGCGCAGCGAGACCGCCAACGAGGGGGAACAGTCCATCACCCTGCTGTTCAGCGATCCGCTGGATCCCGCGCAGGAGCTGGATGGCTTGGCACGCATCGCGGGTGCGGAGGGCCAACGCTTGGCCGTGAACGGCAACAAGCTGATGATCTTTCCAGAGAGCCGCCTGGTGGGCGACCAGACCGTGCTCGTTTCACGGGGCCTGAAGAATGCCTCCGGCCATCCGTTGGGCAAGGATCTCAGTGTGGATGTCACCTTCCTGCAGATGGCCCCGCAGGTGCGCATGGTGGGGCAAGGCACCATTCTGCCCGGCACCGATGGCCTGTTGCTGCCCTTTGAAGCAACGAGCCTGAACGCCGTGGACGTGCGGGTGGTGCGCATCTATGAGGACAACGTGCCCCAGTTCCTGCAAGTGAACAGCCTCGGCGATGGCGACCAGCTTGTCCGTGTGGGCCGCCTGATCATGAAGAAGACCCTTCCGTTGGAAGCGAACGGCGAGGCACGCCCCGGCCAGTGGCAACGCTACTACCTCGACCTGGAGAAACTGATCAAGACCGAGCCGGGGGCCATCTACCGCGTCCAGCTCGGTTTCCGCAAGGCCTATTCCACCTACCCCTGCGGGGAGGTAGTGGCCCCTGCACCGCTCTTGGAACAGCAGGCCAGCGACCTGGATGATGCGAGGTGGGACCAGCCCGGCAGGTACTACTACGATGACGACGACGACGATGACTTTGATTGGGAGTACTACGACTGGCGGGAAAGGAACAATCCCTGCCACCCCACCTTCTATCAAGGCAAAGGGAAAGCCGCGCAGCGCAACATCCTCGCTTCCGACCTGGGGCTGATCGCCAAGCGCGGCAACGACGGTTCCCTGCTCATCGTGGCCAGCGACCTGCGCAGCGCCGAGCCCCTGCGCGGCGTGGAAGTGAAGGTGCTGGATGCGCAGATGCGCACCATGGCCAAGGTGACCACCGGCCAGGATGGCATGGCGGCCGTATCGTCCACGGCGCACAAGCCCTTCCTGCTCGTGGCCGCCAAGGGCAAGCAACGCGGCTACCTCAAGGTCAACGATGGCAGCTCGCTGAACGTGAGCAGCCTGGACGTGGAAGGCACCAATGTGGACAAGGGCCTCAAGGGATTCATCTACGGCGAGCGCGGCGTATGGCGCCCCGGCGATACCGTCCACCTCTCGTTCATCCTGCAGCAGGCCGGGCAGAAACTGCCGCAAAACATACCGGTGACCATGGCCTTCACCGACCCCATGGGCCGCCTGCAGCAACGCATGGTACACACCTCCGGCGTGGAGGGCACCTACGCATTCCATCTGCCCACCGGTGCCGACGACCCCACCGGCGTATGGGGCGCGGAGGTGACCGTCGGCGGCACTTCCTTCCACAAGCCCGTGCGCATCGAAACGGTGAAGCCCAACCGGCTGAAGATCCTTTTGGATGCCGGTGGCGACCGGCTTTCCGCGATCGGCACGAAGGAGGTGCTGCTGCAAAGCCAATGGCTGCACGGTGCGCCCGCCAAAGGGCTGAAGGCCCGCGTGACCGCCAACCTGATGCGCGCCGTCGCCACCTTCAAAGGCGCCAAGGATTATGTCTTCGACGACCTGCGGAACGACCTGAACACCGATGAGGTCGACGTGTTCGAAGGAACCTTGGACGCCCAGGGCAAGGCGGCGTTCCCCTTCCGCCTGGAACTGAACAACGGCGCACCGGCCGCCGTGAAGGTGAACCTGGTGTCACGGGTGTTCGAGGCCGGTGGCGATGCCAGCATGGACCGCACCGACCTCACCTACTACCCGTATTCCAGCTACGCCGGGCTGCACATACAGGCCAGCGGCACCGAATGGGGCTCCTACCTCACCGATACCACCTACACCGTGAGCGCCATCGCCGTGGACGCCTCCGGCAAGGCGTTGCCCCGGCACAAGCTGACGGCGCAGGTGGTGAAGGTCTCCGACAACTGGTGGTGGAGCGGCGACATGGACGAGCCGAACAACTACATGGCCGCACCCAGCACCCGCGTGATCGCCGAGCGCGAGCTCGTCACCGACGCGCAGGGCAAGGCCAGCTTCCCCATCCGCATCGCCCAGCCCGAATGGGGTCGTTTCGTGGTGCGCCTCTCCGACCCGGCCAGCGGGCACGTGGCCGCCATGCAGCTCTATTTCGACTGGCCGGGCTATACCGGCCGGAGCCGCCGCGAGCCGGGTGCCGGGGCGGCCATGCTGCTCTTCAACAGCGACAAGAAGGAATACCGCCCGGGCGACCGTTGCGAGCTGACCATCCCCAGCGGGGGCCAAGGCCGTGCACTCGTAAGCCTGGAGAACAGCACCCGCGTGCTGGAGGCCAAGTGGATCGCCCTGAAGGACCATGAAACGAAGTACTCCTTCACCGTAACGGCCGACATGGCGCCCAACATCTACGCGCACGTCGCCGTGGTGCAGCCGCATGCCGCAACAGCCCCCGGCAACGACCTGCCCATCCGCCTCTACGGGGTCATCCCCATCATGGTGGAGAACCCGGCCACCCACCTGGCCCCGGTGATCACCTCCGCCAATGAATTCAAGACCGACAAGGAGTTCACGGTGGACGTGACCGAGAAGGACGGCAAGGCCATGACCTACACCTTGGCCATCGTGGACGAGGGCCTGCTGGACCTGACCCGGTTCAAGACCCCCGACCCGTGGAACCACTTCTACGCCAAGGAAGCCTTGGGCGTGCGCACTTGGGACCTGTACGACGAAGTGATCGGCGCATACGGCCAGCGGCTGCGCCGCATACTGGCTCTGGGCGGCAGCGACCAGGTTAACCCCGCGGAGGCCGCCAAGGCGCAACGCTTCAAACCCGTGGTCCACTTCAAGGGCCCCTTCAAGCTGGAGAAGGGCAAGAAGGCAAGCCACCGGTTCACCATCACCAACTACGTGGGCAGCGTGCGCATCATGGTGGTGGCCAACACGCCCCAAGGGGCCTACGGCAACGCCGAAAAGGCCGTACCCGTGCGCAAACCGTTGATGGTGCTGGCCACCCTGCCCCGCGTGGTGGGGCCCGGCGAAAGCGTGGACCTGCCGGTGACCGTGTTCGCCATGGACCCCAAGGTGAAGGACGTGAAGCTGAGCCTCGCCGCCAACGAGCTCTTCACCGTGGAAGGCAGCAAGGAACTGGCACTCACCTTCGCCAAGACAGGCGAGCAGGTTGCCACCTTCCGCGTGCGGATGAAGGACACGATCGGCACGGGCAAGGTCACCATCACCGCCAGCGGGGCCGGTGAAAGCGCTTCGCAAAGCATCGAGGTCGACGTGCGGCACGCGGGGCAGCCGGAAACGCACGTGGACGAAGCCATCGTGGAGGCCGGACAAACCTGGCAGGGCAGCCCGGATGCCGTGGGCGTGGCCGGCACCAACAGTGCCTACCTGGAGCTGAGCACCCTGCCGCCGGTGGACCTCGGGCGCCGCCTGCAATACCTGATCGACTACCCGCACGGCTGCCTGGAGCAGACCACGAGCCGCGCTTTCGCCCAACTGTACATCGCCGATGTGATGGAGGTGAGCGCCACCACCAACGATGCCATGCGCCGGCACGTGCAGGCCGGCCTCAACCGCCTGAAGCAGTTCCAGACCAGTGGCGGCGGCTTCGGCTACTGGCCGGGCGACCGCGAGGCCGACGATTGGACCAGCACCTATGCCGGCCACTTCATGGTGGAGGCCGAGCGCAAGGGCTTCACACCCCCGGCCGGGGTGAAGGAGGCGTGGCTCGCCTATATCCGCCGCCAGGCCCGCGATTGGGCGCCCGATTCCCGGCAGAGCGGATGGACCCGGACCGCCAGTGAACTGGCACAGGCCTACCGCCTGTACGCGCTGGTCCTGAACAACACCGCCGAGGCCGGCGCCATGAACAGGCTGCGCAGCATGCCCCGCCTGGGCCAAAGCGCCAGCTGGATGCTCGCCGCCGCCTACGCGCTGAACAACCGCAAGGACGTGGCCGCGGACATCGCCCGGCAGCTCACCACCACCGTGCAGCCGTACCGCGAAATGGCCTGGACCTACGGCAGCGACCTTCGCGACAAGGCCATCATCGCCGAGGCGCTGATGCGCATGGATGACCAGGCGCAGGCCGCCGGCCTGGTGAGGGAGATCGCCAAGGACCTTTCGGGCGACGAATGGTGCAGTACGCAAACCACCGCGTGGGCACTGCTTGCCGTGAGCCGTTTCGCCGCTGGGACCAGCCTGGACAAGACCATGCACTTCACCGCCGTGGTGGACGGCAAGACCGAAAACAGGGTCAGCGACAAGGCCTTCGTGCGCCTGGACCTGCCCGTGCCCGACGGCCGCCGCAAGGCCGCCATCACCAACACCGGCAAGAACGTGCTGTATGTGCGGCTGATGCGCACGGGAACGCCCGCCGCCGGGCAGGAAACACCGGCCAGCAGCGGTCTGGCCATGGAAGTGGAATACCGCTCCATGGACGGCCGCCTGATCGACCCGGCCAAGCTGGACCAAGGCACGGACTTCCAGGCCGTGGTCACCATGCGCAACCCCGGCACCCGCGGCAGCTACCGCGAACTGGCCCTGGTGCAGGTGTTCCCCAGCGGCTGGGAGATCCGAAACAGCCGACTGGAGGAGACCGAAGGCATCCAGCAGAACAGCTACTTCAACTACCAGGACATCCGCGACGACCGGGTGATGACCTACTTCGACCTGGCACCGGGCGACAAGGCCACCTACCGCGTGCTCCTCAACGCCGCCTACACCGGCCGCTTCCATCTGCCCAGCACCACCTGCTCGGCCATGTACGACAACACAGTGAACGCGAGGAACGGGGGGCAATGGGTGGAGGTGGTGAAACCGGGGGAATGACGAAAACTTGAAGCTGGAAAGAGGGGCAACGCTCGCTGCAGGCAACGTTTCCGTCGGAGCGAGCTTGCGCGCGGGCCTTCCACCACCGCGTCTCTACGCCTCTGCGTGAGGAAAAGAACACTTCCCGCAGGTACCGGCCCTCTTTCAGCGTTGCACTCGCCTTTGCATTTCCGCCTTTGCCACGGCTTGTGCCTCATCACGCCGACAGCGATATGCGGATAACGGATCAATGCAACTGGCGACCCACGGTATTCCGGAATTGCCGACCAAGGCAAGCGCGGGGCCGGGGTTGAAAAGCAGGAAAGGGCCAGTGTGCATGCCACCGGCCCTTTCCTCTTCTTACTGCCCTCACTTCACCTTCACGGCACGCTTCACCACCACGGTACCGTCCAGCAGGAAGGTGCAGAAGTAGGTGCCTGCCGCCAGCCTGGTGGTATTCCATTGGTAGCTGTAGGCACCCGGTTCCGCCTGTTCCTCACGCAAGATGCCCATGGGCTTGCCGTCACTGCTGCTCACCGACAGGCTCACCTTTCCCGCCTTGGGCACGTAGTACTCCAGCGTGGTAAGGTCTGCCACGGGGTTGGGGATGATGAGCAGCTTTTGCTCCTGGAGGTCACCCGCCTGCGGCGCGTCCTTCGGCGTGGATACGTCCCGTGGGGCCATGCCTTGGTTGGTGGCACAGCATTGGGCAAGTTGTTGCTGCATGGCCGCGTTATCCTGTTGCAGGGCCGCGATCTGCTGTTGCTGGTGCTGGAAGCCCGCGATCAGCAACGGGATAAATCCTTGGTAGTTCATGGCCTTGAAATCAATCGCGGGGCTTACCTCTACACCAGCAGTATCCAACATGGCCGGTTGGTGTATGTTGGTGACCAGCATGGGAAGCACCTCCTCCACCTCTTGGGAGATCAACCCAAACTGGTGCTCGGTCGGCAACCCCATAAAGGCATGTTCAGCTTGATCGAAGTCGTACTCTTTCGGAGCCAATTGCATCAGCTTGGCCGCCGCTTCATCAAGGTGCAACTCGGTGATGTTCTGCTTCAATTGCTCATCACTGGCACTCCATGCAGAACCGGGAGTGTAGGTATAGCCCGGGAAATAGCCGGCCCACTTGGTGTGGCCATATAACCCAGTGGTATCATCCGGCCCTCCTGCTGCCCCGTATACTCCATAGCGGACCGATGTTGCTAAAGTGGAGGATGCAATTCCCTTGACGCCGAAGTTGGTGGCTCCATCCTGACCAATGCAATAGGCTCCATAGCTGTTGGATAGACCAGGACCCGATGAACTGCCGAAGAGGCCGTATGAGTTGGTGATGGATCCGCCACTTCGTCCAAACGACTGGCCAGCAGCACCGCTGGATGTGGTCAATGTTCCGTTCACTGGGCCGAATGCTTGACCGCTCGTGCCATGGATAAGAGTCGCTGCTCCGTCCAGAGGTTCCGCGAAGACCTTACCCAACAATCCATAGCCGCTATCATCCACTCCCTTTGCCAGGCCAAGCACCCCAGCGGTGTATAGCAAACTACTACCGGTTTGAGGCAGTACCTCGCTGAACGTGCCGTAAGTCCATCCAGTTGAGGCCCCGGTGAAGGACACATACACGCCGCCGGGCATGGCGGCATCCGCCGCATTATGTCTTACCTCCAGTTTGTAACCAGGCGCGTTCGTTCCAATACCCACCTTCCTATCTCCTTGTGGGCAACCTGGATTGCCATTGTAGGCCGTGGCGATGTTGCTGCTGCTGCCGGGTGCGCCCAGCAGCGTCCATTCACAGCCACCACCCGTGCCAGGCGGCACGTTCCGCCACTTCACCACACCGAAGTCCGGGCCGGGGGTATCGTCCACCACCAGGAACTTGGTAAGCGTGGGCGCGATGGCATCCGTGGGCAGCTGCCGTATGCGCACCCGGCCGTTGAGCACGTCCAAGCGCTCCGTGGGCTGCAGGCCTGGTGTGAAGAAATCCCCGATGCCGAAGTACCCTTCATTCCCATTCGTGGCGGGTATCACGCGAGCAATTTCCAGACCGTCCTCGGTAGCGGCGATCGAGGAGTTGTCCGGCTTGCGCGTGAAAATGAACCGGAGGGCATCCGGCCCAAAAAGAGAATTGGGTTCCTTGTTATCGGACCAATTCAGAACGGCATCAATGCGGTCCCAGTCTTCCTTCTTGGTCCCAACATACATGCCATCCGTATTATGGGACATGTATGTGCCTACGCGCATCCAAGGCCGGTAGCCGGTGAATAGGCCTCCGCTGGAGTTGATGTGGATATAGGCCAACGGCCGCGTCGGGACCGTCCCGCCGAGGCCCAAGTGCCCGCTGAGGTCCAAGCCCGTGTAGGTGTTCACCGTTTGGCCGGTAAGCGTGGGCATAAGCCGCATCCGCTGCACCGCATCCGTGTACCACTCGATCGGCTGGTTGGCATTGTGCCGCACCATCAGCGGGAAATTATTGGTGTTGTCCCAGCCCAAGTAATCACCGGGGCCTCCCGCGTTGCCAAGCACGGATGCTTGACCGGCAACCTGTCCCGAGGCCAGGGCCAAGGCTCCTGCCACCAGGTGCTTCATGAAATTCTTCGTTCTCATGTCCTTTCGTGTTATGGGTTCTTCGAAAGGACCGGAACGATGCTACCTATTCAGCCAATACGAACTTATGGAACTCTACCCCGCTTCTGGTCTCCGCGCGCAATGTGTAGCTGCCCCGCGCCCAATGGCCAACCTGCACTACGTGTCGCTCACCCATTATTCGGCCTTGCCATACCACGCGCCCCAGTGCATCCAACACCGTGCTCCACGCACCACCAGCTCCTGCGATCACAAGTTCCTCGCTTGCAGGATTAGGGTACAGGACCACCAAGGGGGCTTGTTGCTCGTCCACCGTATGTGCAAGCTCACAGCCCCCTGGGTCCAGGGATGCGCATAGTGCATCGATCAGCGTATACGCCCTCGGATACCACGGGAAAACGGATCCAGGAGGCGCGAAGTGGAGCGTATCCGTCAACGCGTTGCTGAAGAACTGCCCGATCATCACGTATTGGTAGGCGCTGTCCGCTACGAAGCTGCCGCTCACCAAGGTCCAGCCCACGGTGTCTGCCAGCACACCGGTGTGCAGCACATGGGCGAAGTTCGGCCGGGGAGGCTCAGGATCGCCCCAGTTCCACGGTCGGTCCTGCGTGGTGAACAGCATGCCCACTTTGTCGTTGGCCAACCAGATCTGGGGATACTGAGCGTTGCCACCAAAGCCGGCGTTCGCTCTGAAGCTGCAGTAGTAGGTCTGCCCTGGCACCAGCGGTTCCAGCAAAGGCGCCATGATCCACTCCCGTTGCTCATCCGAGCCGTTCTGATAATAGGTGAACACCCCCACACAGGAACCGCCTTCGAAGGGTTGCTGGAAGGTGAAGAGGTTCAAGGGCAGTCCGTTCGCCGTACCGTAGGGCTGGCAACTTTGCAAGTGGTCCGGTGTGCCATTGGCGCTGTACCAATCGTACAGCTCGCCAAGCCCTAGGCCGAAGGTGCAGCTATCAGTTTCCTCAAACCCCGGGTTAGGTACCAGGTTTTGGGCGTGCGCGGTGCCGGACGTGCAGAACACCGCTGCAACCAAGGCAAAGGCTAGCGCGGAGCTGCATCTGCGCATAGGTGTAGCGGTGAAGTCCATCGTGCGCTTGTTCGTATTGGCCGGGAGCATCGTCCCGGTCCCGTGAAGTTACAATGCACCACGCAACACGCGTAGCGCATGCCTTCCCTTGCAGCGGCCGGGAGGGGCCGTTCGCTTTTCAGCGAACGCCGTGCGCCTAGGCGCGCGGCGCCTGCAGCGGCTCAGGCGGTATGGGCTTCATGGCAAAGCGGGTTTGAGGTTAGGGCAAGAAAAAAGCCGCCCTTGCCAAAAGCACCGGACGGCTGGTATAACTTGCTGGATTGAAAATTCAACGGCTCTGCCGCTCTGCCGCTCTGCCGCTCTGCCGCTCTGCCGCTCTGCCGCTCTGCCGCTC
>DAOKZW010000038.1:0-37055 GCA_035325445.1 Flavobacteriales bacterium | reverse complement strand
GACTGAGCCTTGCCCCTACCAAACGCTCATTAACACCTAAGTGCCTAATTCAATGTTGCCATTTGGTAATTCTAGGATATCACCAATTGCCTGCCCTTGAAACGCAGTGCCCAAACTCGGGTCCAGCTCAAAAGGCTGCTGGGCAGCCATAACCGTGGCGGCCGCCAGGGCCGCCACGGTCGTCAGCTGTTTCAGGTAGGTCATCATTGCTTTACCACCACCTTGGCGGTACCCAAGATACGGCCTGCGTTGGAGAGTTCCACCATATAGGTGCCCGGCACCACTTGGCGGGTGTCCCATACTTGGTGTCCTTCTTGTTGCTTCACCTGTGTGCGGGCCACTTCGCGCCCCGTCACGTCACGGAACACCAGCCAAGCTTCCTGAGGCATGCCGTCCAGCCGGTATTGGAGCGTGGTCCAGGCATCAGCCGGGTTGGGGAAGGCCGCCAGCGGAATGGGGGTGTTGCCTTCCATGGACAGGGAATTGCCCGCCCGCTTTAACTCGCCCTCTTCATCGCCGCCGGTGCGCGGGGCGCGGCAGTCGCCATAGATGAAGCAAAGGATGTTTTGCGCCCATTCGGCCGGCCGGTCGAAGTAGCCATCCCGCAGGTTGCGCAGGGCCGTCAACTCGTTTTCATCCAACTCGGCGCTGCTGCGCCCGGTATTGCGGTAGCCCTGCACGATGCCGATAAACTGCTTGGTGCGGTCCTTTTCGTCCATCTCTTTGTCGCGCAGCCGGAATTCCACGGGCAGGCGGTCCATCACCGCATAGGCGCTGTCGAAGTTGCTCTGCTGCAGGTAGGTCAGGATCTCGTGGTAGCGGGCCGCCGGGGTAGGGAGTATCTGCAGGGTCGCGCGAATGCTGTCCACCTGTTCCACCAATGTATCGGCCTGATAGCTGGCTGTCAGCATCGCCAGGGCCTGGGTCATTTCACTGTGCTCAAAGGCCAAGGTGTTTTCCAAGGTGGTCCGGTAAGTCTTGGTCTCCCAGCTGGCCCGGATGTTGTCCAGCAAATAGCTTGGCATATTGATCGGGGCTTTGTTCTCCAGCCAGTCCATGAAACCTTCCAGCTGTGTGGCTTCGGGGTTGGCTATGCAGATCTCGGCCACCATGGCGGCGGGCATCACGTTCTGTTCCACTGCTGCTACCAATGCCTCATTGCTTAAATAGGGTGATCTGTCCAAAAGCATGTTCCGCAGGTCCCAAGCCTCGTTGGGCCAGGTTGCTTGGATTTCCTGCACGGTGCCATCCGTGCTGCCACCATCGATCAAGGCGTCGTACAAGTAGCGCGTGTTGCCATATGCGGTCTTGCGAGCCTGGGCTTCATCCAGCAAATGGGTGCGCATGGCCGTAGGTCCTGGATCGGGAGGGATGGGAGTCAGTGGAAGGATCCGCATGTCACAGTTCTTCACGTGGCGGACGATCAGGTTGCCTGTACCGTCCTGGTTGTCGCGCGATACGCCCATGGAAACGTACTCGGGCCAGTATGGGACTTGTGGCAGGGTCCACCAATAGCTCAAGGCATTGTTGTGGTAGTTGGTATTATTGATGTCCAGTTGCCCGTACGTTTGACCGAAGCTGTTGTCCGCCGGACGCTGGCGGGTGCCTTGGTTAGTGCGGATGGATTGATTTTGATCTTGGGCCGCGAAGGGTGATCCATCTTTTCGGCTCCAGATGCCGTTGTCGTTGTTGTCATTTGTGTTGCACAGGTACCACAGGCCGATCAGGGCGCGGCTGTTCAGGTCCACGCAGGTGCCTTCGCCCACGTAGGCGGCATGCAGGTCCAGCGCGTGGTTGCGGAACACGATGTCGTTGTGCCCCCCGCTATAGCCGGTGACGATCCCTTCCAGTTTCGTGGTCGCCGCCCCGGGCATGGCATCAAGCTGGTTGTCGTCCACCAGGAAGCCATTGCTGTTGTAGCTATAGATGCCGCGGTGGGCATTGTTCCAGTACTTTTCATCAGGCCAATTGTCCATGGCCGTTGCCTTGGTACTCCCCACATGGAAGGTGCTGTTGTGTACCTCGAAGTTGGGCACACTGTGGGCGTACACGCCGCACACGTTGTCCTCAAAGTGGGCCTGGTCCACGTAGAAGGGTCTGAAGGCGGTGGCGCTGCGGGCGCTGATGCCCATGTCCAGTCCGCTGAAAGTGGTGGGGGTGCCGCCGGTGCAGGGCGTATTGGGCGGGGGCAGGGGATTGCCGGCCGTGCAGTGGGGCAGCACGGTGAAGTGTGCATCCAAGCTCCGTATGCCCATGCCCAACTGGCTGCTGTTGTGCTCGGTGGTTCGCTGGTTGCTGAAGGTGCAGCCGGTGAAACGAATGCCGTCCACATACCACAGGTTGGCGTGGGTTTGGAAGTCGAACGGGGCTATGTAGGAAGCATCCACCGTAAAGGTTGTTTCGATGAACTGGCTGCGGTTGCGGATGGGCACCTGCACACCTCCCTGCATGATATGGTTCTGGTACTTATAGAAGTCCACACCGATCCGACAGTTCAGGAAGGTGCTGTTGTGGGCATAGATGATGCCACCCATGCCTATTGGTTTGCCGGCCGGGTTTTTCCGGCCCAGCGAGACACCGGTATTGGCATCCTGTATAGTGGTGGCATACAGCATCAGATGGCCTTGATCAGCAGAATAGGGATAGGGGCCCCCTTGCGGGGCAGTGGGCGTGCCCAGTACCACTATGCCGGGCCATCGCTGCGGCTCGCATATATCGCCACGGAACAGGCAATTGTCAAACTTGGCGAAAGCGCCTTTCTCGATGATCAGGCGTGCGTTCGGGCCGAAGCGCCACTCCATGCCCTGTACATACAGATGTGCGCCCGTCTGCACCACGAAATCGTGGTCGAAGTACACATGGCCGTACGCCGCATTGCCATTGGCGGGCGCACAAAGCCCGTAGGATACCAGGCCGTTGTCCTCCGGCGTCCATGGATGGGCGGGATCCACCAGGCCGTTGAACGTATAGGCATGGCTCGCCTCCGGGATGCGCTCAATGGCCAGGCAGCACTGCTGCTGCAACAGGCTTGATATCTCTTGGTCGCGGAAGTTCTGCATGTCCATCAGGTACTGGGTCATTGCATTGTTGACCGCATGCAGGGAGGCGGATACGGGTGGGGTGTTCAAGGCTTGCGTGGTGGCCGTCGCAGCATGCCAAGCGGCGGCCGATCAAAAAAACCCCGGTATTGGGGAGCGTTCCCTCCGGCCCCCTCCCCAAAACCCAACCCCCCTGCCCCCAGAGGGAACTGGAGGAAACCCCCCCCCCCCCCTACGGAGGTGCGCCGGAGCGGCCGTTGCATGCAGGCATGGCGCGCCGGTTGCCCATACCCACGGCAACGGGGCTGTTGTACCTGCCCCACGACTGCGTCATGCACCTTCAGGCCGAAGGGAGCTATACCCTGGTGCGCTGCACCAGCAACCAGAAGTAATTGGTTTGCGATGGCCTGGGCACATTGGAGCGGGCTTTGCCCCCGCACAGCTTTTTCCGATGCCACCGGTCGCATGTCATCAACTTGGCCCTGGTGCAACAGTTGGTCGTGCATGGCGGATACCGGGTATACCTGACGGCAGGCCACACGGTGGAGGTGGCCAGGCGTCGCTTGGCAGCGTTGAAGGAAGCGCTGGCCAGGGTGTAGGATAAAGGTGCGCAGGCCATGTCGGCTGGTTGATGCAAATGGGCCGGCCCAGGGCCCGCTGCCCCTAAACTTGCCCCATGCCCCGCCTGGCTTCCTTCCATACCCGCGGCCTGCTCGAGGCCGGCTGCGACGAGGCCGGGCGCGGATGCCTGGCCGGTCCGGTGGTGGCCGCCGCCGTCATCCTGCCCGAACGGGTACGCATACCGGGGCTGGATGATTCCAAGAAGCTCAGCCGGGAGGAACGTGAACGCCTGCGCACGCTGATCAAGCAACGGGCGTTGGCATGGGCCATCGGCACGGCCAGCGTGGCCGAGATTGACGAGGTGAACATCCTGCACGCCTCCTTCCTGGCCATGCACCGCGCGGTGGCCGCCTTGGCCGTGCGTCCGCAACTTTTGCTGGTGGACGGCAACCGCTTCGATGCATACGAAGGCATCCCGCACCAATGCCTGGTGGGCGGCGATGCCAAGTACCGCAGCATCGCGGCGGCATCCATCCTGGCCAAGACCCACCGCGACGACCTGATGGAGGCCCTGCACCGCGCCGATCCACGCTACGGATGGGACGTGAATGCGGGCTATCCTACCGCCAAGCACCGCGCAGCCATCGCCATCCATGGCCCTTCCGGCCACCACCGCATGAGCTTCACCTTGCTCAAGCAGGACTGAGGCTTCCACACGGACCTGTGTGAAAGGACCGGCCCGGCACCACGGATGCCGTGGGAACGCGCGTCACCTTTGGACCATGCGCCGCATCCTCACCGCGCTCATCCTGCTGGCCATCGTGGGCGGTACCGCCTGGTGGCTCTGGCAATGGCAGGAAGGACCCGAAAAGGCCGCCGACCCTTGGGCCGGCGTGGCCGCCGATGCCGTGGCCGTGCTGGAGGTGTCCGAGCCCTTCAAGGCCTGGGACCGCTTCACCGGCACCAGCCAGTTCTGGGGCGACCTGGAGGACCGGCCCGCGTACGCCGCGCTGGACACCATCGTGGCCCGCTTGGGCAGGGTGCTGCCCGCTACCAAAGGCAAGGAAGGCCTGGCAGGACCGCTGCTGGTCGTGTGGCGCATCAACGAGGCGAATGAGCCGGTGCCCGTGGTGCTCATGCCCTGGCCGCGGTCCGAGGCTGCATCGGCATTCCTCGGGGAAGCGCTGGGCACCGCGATCCCGGCCGACCTGTGGACCGGCGGAAGCTTCACCGCCCGCCCCGACAGCGCCTTGCCGCCGCTGGCGGTCATGTGGCACAACGGCATCCTGCTGGCAGGCGCCGAAAGCGGTCCGGTGGGGCAGGCCCGGTCCCTGCTCAGCGGCGCGCCCAGGCCCGACCCGCTCTTCGCCAAGGCCAAGGCCAGCCTGAGCCTGGGCGCCGATGCGCACCTGCTGGTGAAGCCATGGTTCGCCGCCCGCATGCTCGCCTTGCCGCACAACGGCGCATTCCCCCTGAATGCCGAGGTGAAGGGCTGGATGGCCATGGACCTGCGCTTCAGGCCGGGCGCCGTGCTGATGAACGGCCTCACCTTCACCGAAGAGGAGGATGCCGCCACCCGGGTCATCCGAGGCCAGCAGGCCGCCAAGCTGGACATGCCGCGGGTGCTGCCCGCCACCGTCACGGACCTGAGCGTGGTGCAGGTTGAAAACCCCGCCGCCTTCGTGAAGGACGTCACCGGACAGGAGCCCGATGAAGCGCTCTTCGAGGGTTATGCCGCATGGGTGCATGGCACGGTGGGCACCGCGCGCGAGGTCGGCGAGGGGGGCGGACGCTGGGCCGTGCTGGGCACCGGCGACCCCGAGGCGGCACAAACGGCCTTGCAGCGGCGCTGCCCCGATGGCGGATGTCCCGTGACCGAATACCGCGCCGTGCGCATCACCCGCGTGCCCGACCCGCAGGCCTTGGCAACGCTCTTCGGCAACGACTTCGCCGGCATGGAGCAGCCGCTGTGGGCCTTGCTCGGGCAGATGGTGGTCTTTGCCGATACCCCGGCCGCCATGCGCGCCGCCATCGATGCGTGGGTGGACCGCAATGCCCTGGCCCTCGGCCCCCGCACCGGCGACTTCCTCGACCGCTACGCATCCGACGCCGTGTACACCTGGTGGGCCGATGTGCCCCGTTCCTTCCCCGCAGGCCAAGGGCCCTTGGCCGAGGCCCGGCGCACCATCGGCAGCGTCCTCCTGCAACTCGCGCCCCGCGAGGATGGCGCCATCATCACCACCTTCTGCGTGCAGCACGCCACGCAGGGCAAGCAGGCCCAGGGAGCCCTGTGGACGGCCGCGCTGCCCGCACCGCTCAGCGCGCCGCCCATCCTGGTGAAGGACTACCTCAGCAAGACGCTCCAGGTGTTCGCACAGGACCGCGACGACCGCATCAGCCTGATCAGCTGCACCGGCAAGATCCTCTGGCAACGCCAGCTGGACGGGCCCGTGATGGGGGTGGTGCAGCAGATCGACCGGTACAGGAACGGCAAGCTCCAGTTGCTGCTCAACACCAAGGGCAAGGTGTACCTGATCGACCGGCTGGGGCGCGACGTGGAAGGCTTCCCCGTGGAGCTCAAGGGCGAGGCCAGCGCCCCGCTCAGCGTGTTCGACTATGAAGGAAACAAGGACTACCGCATCATCGTGCCCATGGCCAACGGGCGCCTGGCCAACCTCGGCCCCGACGGCAGGCCCGTGCAGGGATGGGAGCCCGCCACGCTGGCCAGCCCCGTGGTGGCGCCCGTGGAGCACGTGCGCGTGAAGGGCAAGGACTACCTGCTGATGGTGCAGCGCAACGGGCAGGTGGCCGTGCTCGACCGCCGGGGCGCCGTGCGTTACACGCCGAAGCTCCGCATGGCAGGCATGCAGGCCTATCTCGGCAGCCGCGATGCCATGGACATCGGCGACCGCCGCCTGCTCTGGAGCGATAGCACCGGGGCCGTCCTCAGCGGCAAGCTCGATGGCCCCATCGACACCGTGGCCGCCGCCACCAGCGGCGTGGCCGCCCTCTTCAATCCCGATGGCAACCGCAAGGATGCCGTCCTGCGCACCACCGCCTCCATGGCCACCGCCGAATACAACGGCCAGGTGCTCTTCCGCACCACCTTCCCCGACTCCCCGCGCGCCGAGGCCTTCGCCGTGCCCATGGGCAACGGGACCGAGGACGTGGGCATCGTACAGCCCGAACAGGAACAGCTCCGCCTGTTCAACGCCGAGGGCCGCCTATGGCCCGGCTTCCCCATGAAGGGCGCGGTGCGGTTCCAGGTGGCCGACATCAACCTCGACGGCGTGCTGGAACTGGTGACCGCCGATGCCCAAGGCGTGGTCACCGTGCATGCACTCCCCGCACAACCCTGGAACAAGTAGGCCGGTTCCCGTTCTTTCCTTTCCTTCGCCACACATTTGAAAACCACCATGGCATTTCCTTCCGACCTCGAGATCGCGCAGAGCGCCAAGATGCAGCCCATCACCGCCATCGGCGAAAAGCTGGGCATCAAGCCGGAACAAATGGAGAACTACGGCCGCTACAAGGCCAAGCTCCCGCTGGACCTGATCGATGAGGAGAAGGTCAAGAAGAGCAAGCTCATCCTGGTGACCGCCATTTCACCCACACCGGCAGGCGAGGGCAAGACCACCACCAGCATCGGCCTCTGCGAGGGACTCAACAAGATCGGTAAGAAGACCGTGGCCGTGCTGCGCGAGCCGTCGCTCGGGCCCGTGTTCGGCATGAAGGGCGGCGCCGCCGGCGGAGGCTATGCCCAAGTGGTGCCCATGGAGGACATCAACCTCCACTTCACCGGCGACTTCGCCGCCATCGAGAAGGCCAACAACCTGCTCGCCGCACTGATCGACAACAACCTGCAGAGCAAGACCCGCAACCTGCAGATCGATCCCCGCACCATCGCCTGGAAGCGCGTGATGGACATGAACGACCGCGCCCTGCGCGACATCGTCATCGGCCTGGGCGGCACCGGCAACGGCGTGCCCCGCCAGGATGGCTTCAACATCACCGCCGCCAGCGAGGTGATGGCCATCCTTTGCCTGGCCACCGGCTACGAGGACCTGAAGACGCGCCTCGGAAACATCTTCGTGGGCAACTCCCGCAACCCGGACAAGAAGCACATCTATGCCCGTGACCTCAACGCACAGGGCGCCATGGCCCTGCTGCTGAAGGACGCCATCAAGCCCAACCTGGTGCAAACGCTGGAAGGGAACCCGGCCATCCTGCACGGCGGACCCTTCGCCAACATCGCCCAAGGAGTGAACAGCATCATCGGCACCAAGATGGGCCTCAGCCTGGGCGATTACGTGGTCACCGAGGCCGGCTTCGGTGCCGACCTGGGGGCCGAGAAGTTCTACGACATCAAGTGCCGCGCCGCCGGCCTGGCACCCCATGCCACGGTGATCGTGGCCACCATCCGCGCCCTGCGCTACCAGGGCGGGGCCCCCATCAAGGAGGTGAACGATGCCTCGGTGGAGCGCGTCACCAAGGGCATGGCCAACCTGATGCGTCACATCGAGAACACCGCCAAGTTCGGCATCAAGGCCGTGGTGGCCATCAACCATTTCCCCACCGATACCGACGAGGAGATCCACGTGGTGAAGGACCTGTGCCGCAGCATGGGCGTGGAGGCCGTGCTGGCCAAGGGATTCGCACAGGGCGGCGCCGGCATGACCGACCTGGCCCAGGCCGTGGTCAAGGTGGTGGAAAAAGGGGAATCCGCCTTCAAGCTACTGTACGAGCTGGAGCAGCCCATCGAGAAGAAGGTGGAGACCATCGCCAAGGAGATCTACCGCGCCAAGAGCGTGGTGTACAGCGAGGCCGCCAAGGTGATGCTCAAGCGCATCCACAACCTGGGCCTGGACCACCTGCCCGTGTGCATCGCCAAAACGCAGTACAGCTTCAGCGACGACCCCACCAAGCTGGGCGCCGCTACCGACCACGAGATCACCGTGAACGACATCGAGATCGCCGCCGGTGCCGGTTTCGTGGTGCCCATCCTCGGCAAGATGATGCGCATGCCCGGCCTGCCTGAGGTGCCCGCCAGCGATAACATGGACATCGACGCCAAAGGGGTGATCACGGGGTTGAGCTAAAGGGAGCCGCGCAAAGCACGGACACATACGTCTTCCGGCCACGATCCGACGGCCAGGAGAAGGTCTTTGACCTGCTGCCCTCAGGCCATCACGAAATGGCCCCAGGGGAGGGTCTTATCCGTTTGTTTTCCGGCTATGCGGGGCATTGTTGCGGGGCCAACGGGTTGTTCCGTGAAGGAATGCGGTGGTATGGCCCGCGGCATGGGGTGTTGTTCCTTGAAAGGATGATCGTGGGCGTGGTACCCCGAAGGCCGTGAAAGTTTTCAGGAACGGTCGGTTTCGCCGGGGATCGGCTTACCTTCAAGGCATCCAACCAACAAACCCAAAGCCATGAACATCACCTTCAACGAGCTGCGTGAGATCAAGGACCGCCTGCCCGACGGCAGCATCCACCGCATTGCCAGGGAGCTGGACCTGAACGTGGAAACGGTTTGGAATTACTTCGGGGGATACAGCCATGTGCACGGCAAGCCCATGGGCGTGCATGTGGAAGAAGGTCCCGGGGGCGGTATCGTTTCCTTGGATGACACCCGGATCTTGGACATCGCCAAGCGGATGATCCAAGAAAGAGGGGAGGCCTGAAACGGCGTGCAGGCAGCGAACACGTTGCGGGTCATGGGGCCCGCATGGTTGCCTATTTCCCGATCACGCGGAATTCCACGCGCCGGTTGAGCGCGCGGTTCTCTTCGCTGGTGTTGGGCACCAAGGGCTTGGTCTTGCCGTAGCCCTTCCACGTGATGCGTTCCTTTTCCACCTTGCGCTTGCGCAGGAATTCCACCACCGCCTTGGCGCGGTCCTCGCTTAGTTGCAGGTTGAAGGCATCGCTGCCGATGTCGTCCGTGTGCCCTTCCACCTCGATCCGCATCCTCGGATAGTCGATGAGCATGTCGGCCAGTTCGTCCAGCTCCTGCTTGCTGTCGGGCGTGAGCGCGGCCTTGCCGAACTCGAAGCCGATGTTGTCCAGGCGCACGCTCTTGCCCACGGCCGGCGGCTCGGTGCGCGGCAGCGGCACTTCCTTGGTGCTGGCGTGGTCGGCCACCACGGTCTTGGGCGGCGGCGGCACGCTTTCCTTGGGGCGCGGGGTTGCCGCGGTGCCCGGGGGCGCCACCCGGATGTTCACGTCGTCGATGAAGTAATAGGCGCCACGTTCGCCCTTTTCCTGTTGCTCGAAGGCCGTGGCCTCGTCGCTGTAAAAGTTGCCGATCAGCAGGTACCGCTCATCGCCCTTGGCCTCCACCACGCCGCTGATCTTTTTCCAGCGGTTCCCTTTCACGATCTCGTCCGCGTTGACGTGCGGAGTGAAGTACAAGGGCAGGTTGTTGGTGGTCTTCACCGCCACGGGCGAGAGGTACAGTCCGATGTTGTTGCTGGCGTGCTCGCTGAAGTTGGCGCGCAATGCCCAGCACTCCACGATGTAGCGCGTGCCCGCCGCCAGCGGCTCCGGCAGGGTGATCTGCAGGTACTCGTGCCAGTAGGTGGGGGTGTTGCCCTTGCCCCGCACCTTGATGCCCACCATGGCATTGCCACTGTGCGGCGCGGCCTTGCCGCCCGTGCGCTTGGACGGATTGGTCCAGCAGTCGGCGTCCGCCTTGGTGGAGTACAGGTCGGGTGTCGTTTCCGTGGGCGAACTCCAGCCCACCATCACGTCATCATTGAACTTATGGGCCTGCTGCGTCCAGTAGCAGGGCACCTGCTTGTACTCCTCGAACCCGGGATTGGGCACCAGGTTGGGCATGGTGTCATTGTTCAGCGTGCGCTGCAAGGCGTTTTGGGCGTGGATACCGCCACCCGCCAGCAGGGCTGCAGCGAAGAGGACAGGGCGCATCATGCCGCGAAGCTACCAGGGCGGGAAGGTGATGCGGGCCGGCCTTTCCGCGATCCATCAACGATCAATCGTTCAGCCAGTTGCGAACGATGGCCGGCCCTGCCGGTGTCATCACGCTTTCGGGGTGGAATTGCACGGCCTTCGCAGGGAAGCGGCGGTGGCGTACGGCCATGATCACGCCCTCCGCGCTGCGGGCGGTCACCTCCAGGTCGGCGGGCAGCCGGGCAGGGTCGGCCGCCCAGCTATGGTACAACCCGGCGGCAAAGGGTGCCCCGATGCCCCGGAACAGCGGGTCAGCGGGCGGCACGGGCACGCAATCCACCGCCACGCCATGCCGCACGGAAGGCAGGTTGTACAGCGCGCCCCCACAGGATTCCACGATGGCTTGAAGGCCGAGGCATACGCCCAGCAGGGGGTGGGTGGGCATGAGCCGCCGCACCAGCTCCGACATGATGCCCGCCTCGGAGGGCAGCCCCGGCCCCGGCGAAAGCACGATGCGGTCGTACCGTGCGGCTTCCTCCACGGTGACCTCGTCATTGCGCCGAACGGATACATCGGCGCATTGCGCCAGGAGGTGCTCCAGGTTCCACGTGAAACTGTCGTAGTTGTCCAGCAGAAGGATGTGCATGTGCCGCTGATGGGATGGGCCGGAAAGGCCGCGCAAGTTCGGGCAATTGCGTTTCGCTGCGAATTGTTGGAACTTCGCTCCCGCAATGGCGCTCCAACCGTATACCGGGACGTTTGGACCAAGCGAGTTGCGGCACCTGCTGCGGCGGAGCCTTTTCGGGGCGGGCCCGGCGGACATGGCGCATTTCCAGGGCATGTCGTTGGGGCAGGCCGTGGATGAGCTGCTTAGTTTCACCAACGATACCACGCCGCCCCTGAAGGCCTATAGCACCATGGGACCCGGCGGTGTACCGGACCCGGCCCTGGTGGATGCGGTGGTGCCCTTTGGCGAGCCTTGGATCGACCATGTGCGCCAGATGGGCAACCCGCCCAACCCGATCCCCAAGCGCAACGAAAGCCTGCAGCAATGGTGGGTGGGCCAGCTGGTGGGGCAGCAGCGCAACCTGCGCGAGAAGCTCACGCTGTTCTGGGCCAATCACCTGGGTATCCAGGTTGCGGTCGTGTTCAAGCCGGAATGCAGCTACTGGCACAACCAGCTCATGCGCGACCACTGCAAAGGGAATGCGAAGCAGCTGATGACCGGACTGGCCATGGACGGTGCCATGTTGATCTATCTCAACGGGACCTATAACATGGCCGGGGCGCCGGACGAGAATTTCGGGCGCGAGCTCATGGAGCTGTACACCTTGGGGGTGGACAGCGGCTATACGCAGGAAGATGTGGCTGCGGCAGCGAGGGTGTTCACGGGTTGGACGGTCACTGAAAGCATCAATGGGGCGGCAGTGCTCCCACAAGTGGTGTTCGACCCGGACCGGCACGACCACGGTGATAAGCAGTTCAGCGCATTTTTCAACAATACCGTGGTGCAGGGCCAGTCCGGTCCCAATGGTGGGGAGGCCGAGATCAATGCGTTCATGGACATGGTATTCGCCAACGAGACCTCATCCCGGTTCATCGTGCGCGAACTCTACCGGTGGCTCGTGCGGCCGGAGGTCGATGCCGTTGTGGAGGAGGAGGTGATCGATCCCTTGGCCGCCTTGTTCAGGGAGCATTTGGATGCCCCGGACCAAATGGAACGCGTAGTGCGTGCCCTGCTCACCAGCGAGCATTTCTTCAGCGACGATGTGCGCGGGTGCATGGTGAAAAGCCCGGTGGACCATACGGTCGGGCTCATCCGGGCGAGCCTGATGCCCATGCCCGGCCCCGACCATTTCGAGGCGCAATACAACGTTTGGCGCAAAGTCCTGGGCCTGATGACCGACCAGGGCCAGACCATCGGCGAGCCGCCCAACGTGGCCGGGTGGCCAGCCTATTACCAAGCTCCGCTTTTCGACCTGGGATGGATGGACACGGCAGCCATCAGGGCGCGTGCCGATGCGGTGCGCCGCGTGGGGAGGTTGGGATTCACAACCCCGGGCGACCTGGTGTTGCCTGCGGACCGGAACCTGGCCTTCAAGGTCAACTATGTCGACCTGGTGGCCCATTTCGCTAACCCGGCCGACCCCAATGCATTGGTGCAGGAAGCGGCCGATACGTTCTATGGCCTGCCCGTTTCAGCAACCGTGCTGACGCAGCTGAAGACGCAGTACCTGCTCCAAGGGCAGACCAACGACGGCTATTGGACCAACGCGTACAACACCTACATCAGCAACCCTGGTACTACCGACCCCAGCGCGATGCAGGTGCCTGGCATGCTCAAGGAACTGTTCCTGAAGATGTTCGAGGCCGGCGAATTCCAACTCTTCTGATCCATGGACCGCAGACAGTTCATCCGATCTTCCGCGCTGGCCTCGGCCGGGAGCCTGGTGATGCCGGGATGGGCGAGCCCCCTGCTTTCGCGGTTCCTCAGGGACAACAGGGCCAACGACCGCATCCTGGTGGTGGTGCAGCTTTTCGGGGGGAACGACGGCCTCAATACCGTGATCCCCATCGACCAGTACGATATGCTGTCGCAGTTGCGGGCCAACATCCTCATTCCCGAGGCGGACACGCTCCTGCTCGATGGTGCCGACGGGGCCACCCGGCTGCATCCCTCCCTGGGTGGCTTGCGAAACCTGTGGGATAATGGGAAGCTCCGCATCATACAAAGCGTAGGATACCCGGCCCCCAACTTCTCCCACTTCCGTTCCACCGACATTTGGGAAACCGGGTCCAGCGGCAATCAGCTCCTGCACGATGGATGGCTGGGACGTTACCTCGGTGAGTTCTACCCCGACTTCCCCGTGGGATACCCCAATGTGGATGTGCCGGACCCCATTGCCATCAGGGTCGGGGGAGGGATCGGCCTGGGCCTGCAGTACCATGGCCGCGCCATGGCCACCTCGGTGAACAACACCGAGAACCTGCAGGCCATCGCGGGCACCATGTTCCAAGACCCGGTCCCCCCGGGATGCAGCGGGGATAAGCTTGCCTTCGTGCGCAACATGATCCGGCAGACCGACCTGTACGGTGCCGTGATCGAATCGGCCGCCGGGCTGCCCTCCTGCACCCACGTGCCCTTGTATCCCACGGGCAACCAGCCCGGTGCCACGCTGGCCAATGCATTGAAGATCGTGGCCAACCTCATCTGCGGTGGATTGGGAACACGCATCTATTGGGTCAGTGACACCGGTTTTGATACCCATGCGCAACAGGTGGCCAGCGGGAATACGACGCAGGGAACCCATGCCGACCTGCTCAAGGGGGTGGGCGATGCCATTCATGCGTTCCAGCAGGATCTTCAGCAGCTTGGTGTCTCCGACAGGGTCCTGGGCATGACCTTCAGCGAATTCGGGCGACGCATCAAGAGCAACAATTCCAAGGGTACCGACCACGGGGCGGCCGCGCCGCTATTCCTCTTCGGCGACCACGTGATCCCGGGGATCCTGGGCGAAAACCCACAGATCGCCAGTGATACCGATGGGCAGACCAACCTGCCCATGCAGTATGACTTCCGAAGCGTGTACGCCTCGGTGCTCAGGGAGTGGTTCTGCCTGGATGAGGCCAGGACGACCCAGGTGCTGCTGGGCGAACATCCCGTGCTGCCCATCATACAGCCACAGAACTGCCTCCCGGTATCCGTGCCCGAGCTGGAAACGAGCAGCCAACTGGTGCTGGACATTTCGCCCAACCCGTTCACCACGCACACGAAGGTCACGTTCAACAGCATCCTGCCCGGCCATGTGCTGATGCAAGTGTTCAATGCACAGGGCCAGCTCGTGGCCGTGCCGGTGAACGGCCATTTGGCGCAGGGGCGGCATCATATTGAGCTGGATCTGGAAGCGATGCCCAACGGCATCTACTACTGCCGGGTGCAGAACGGACCCTACCAGGCCGTGCGCAACATGGCTAAGGTGCGGTAAGCCCGCGCCGTTGCTCATCTGCCCCATGCGCATGGGCTTGATGCATCCGCCACATTCGGGTCAGATGCCGATAAGGACGGCCATGGGAACGTGGGCTTGGCCGAACCATGCCGTGAAGCCATTTGGGCTGTTACGGGCTGCACGCAGGGTATGTGCCCGGGATGATCACGTAATCCCGGGGAAGGGGGCGGATCCGGGCTCAGACGTTGGCCTTTGGCTTGCCGATCCAACCCAAATGGGTGTTGTGGAAGCTGTCGCCATACTTGAGCCCGAAGCCAAACAGGCGGTCCAGGCCGGAATGGCCGTACAGGACCACCCCGGCCACCAGCGCCACGGGCATCCATCCGAAGGCACCCAGGGTGGCCAAGGCCAACGCGATGCCCTTGTGGTGGAAAAGGTTGTACGTGAAGGCTCCGGTGCGTGGCCCCGCGAGGTAGCCGGGCATGCCGATGTCGGGACCGATGGCCAACAGCAGATACATCCACCATGGCACCCCATGCATGACCAAGGTGCCGATGCATACGCCGAGCTGGGCAAGCTCCTCCAATTTCAGCAGGATTTTCATCGGCAGAAGATCGCGGATGTTCCGGCAGTTCGCTGTTGCACGCTTCCGGATTCCCGTGTTTTCCAGCTTTCAACTTTTCGTCACGCCGAAGCCCGAAGGGCGAAGGCGGACCTGTTTCACCACTCAATCCCCACCGGGCAGTGGTCGCTGCCCATAACCTCGTTCAGGATGAAGGCGTCCTTCACCGTCTTTTCAAAGCCCTTGCTCACCAGCACGTAATCGATGCGCCAACCCACGTTGCGGGCGCGGGCCTGCATGCGGAAGCTCCACCAGCTGTACTTCACCACTTCCGGGTGGAAAAGGCGGAAGGTGTCGGTGAACCCGGCATCCAGCAGCTTGGTCATCCCGTCGATCTCCACCTGTGTGTAGCCCGCCGTCTTGTTGTAGTTGTCCTTCGGCCGGGCGATATCGATGGGCTGGTGCGCCACGTTGAGGTCGCCGGTGAAGATCACGGGCAGCTTGCCCTTGGCCAGCTTGGTCAGATAGGCCCGCAGGTCGTCATCCCAATGCTGGCGGTAGTCCAGCCGACGGAGGCCCTCGCCGCTGTTGGGCACGTAGGCGCACACGACGATGTGGTCCTTGAAGGTGGCGGTGATCACGCGCCCTTCCGTGTCATGCTCGGCGATGCCGATGCCCATGTCCACCTGCAGCGGTTCCTCCTTGCTCAGGATCGCCGTGCCGGAATAGCCGGCCCGCTCGGCGCTGTTGGCGTGGATGTGGTAGCCCTTCAGTTCCGCCAGTGCCTCGCCCACCTGCGCCTCCGTGGCCTTGGTCTCCTGGAAGCAATAGATGTCGGCATCGAGTTGCCGCAGCGTATCGATGAGCCCTTTTTTGACGGTGGCCCGCACGCCGTTCACATTGAACGAAATCAGTTTCATGGATGGAATGGAAGATGGGCGAAAGTAGGGGACGCCGCAGACGATGCCGGTGAAGGCGCTTTCCTGAAAGGTGACAAAGGTGCCCGTCCGTGCAGCATTCGTCGTGCTATCTTCACGCCATGCGCAACTTATTTCTGATCGCTGCAGGGGTTGCCCTGCTCGCATCGTGCTCCGCGCCGGAGGTCCCGTTCGATGAAGCGGGCGCCATCCAACGCGGACAAAGCATTGCCAAGGCCACCTTCGAGCAACTGTTCGCCCGGGTAAAGGCGAAGATGGAATCGGAGGGACCGGTCGGGGCCGTGGATTACTGCTCGGTGGCAGCCCTGCCGTTGGTGGATTCATTGTCCCAAGTGCAGGGTGTGCGGATCAAGCGAACCAGCGACCGGCTGCGCGCGCCGCATGATGCACCCGATGCCGATGAGCAACGGCGGCTGGACGAGGTGCTCGCCCTGTTGGCCGAGGGAGCTGCACCCACGGATATCCCGCCGCAGGCCTTGGTGCTGGGCGACAGTATCGCCTTCTACCAGCCCATCCTGATCAACATGCCCAACTGCCTGAAGTGTCACGGCACGCCCGGCATGGAGGTGGACAGCGCCACCGTGGCCATGCTGGCGCAGAAGTACCTCCATGATGCCGCCACCGGCTATGCCGTGGGCGAATTCCGCGGGCTGTGGAGCATCCGCTGGAAGCGGTAGGCTCTACACCCTCCTCGTCTTGATATCCTATACCGCGTTCGGGTTCAGCGGGTCACAGTATTCGCACCTTTAGTGCTTTGTCAAGCTTGCCAAAGGCTTTATCCGCCGTCAGTAAAGGGAGGTTAAGGTGCATGGCTGTTGCGGCAACGAGCGCGTCGGCGAACTTCAGTCCGTGCCGCCGCCGCACCAAAGCGGCCAAGTGCTTGATGGCTGGATTCACATCGCTGATCCGATAGTTTGCAAGTGCTGCGCGGATGGCTGCCAGGTCGGCCATCGAAAGCGTGGATTTACTCTGCAATTCGATCTCCGTAACGAACGAGATGTGGACCTCCGCACCAACCCAAGGCACGTGTGGCCTTGGGTTGGCCACCGAGATGGTAGACCAGCACGTTGGTGTCCACGAGAATGCGCTCAACGGTCATCACGCCAAGCCCTCATTTCCTCCAGGGTGATCTCAGCGAAGGCGGGCACGGTCCCGGCATACTTCTTCGCGTCATACGGCTGGATATACGGCTCGGCCTTTGCTTGCCGCGTGGGGCGCGTTGACACACCCTTGCGTGCAGCCGACCGCTTCCGCCGGACTGTTCCAGTCTTGGTGTCTGGCTTGCTCATGGTTCGAATATACGATAGCCCAAGCCGACCCACACCCCTACGGTAGATGTTCATCCCTAATGCCAAGGGTATCGTAAAGCGTAAAACCATGAACCATTGATCGATCCATGCACTTGTTCGTTATCGATCGGCCACTAATGCGCCGGCCCATGACCACAAGGGATGCGCCCAAAGGGTTGCCGGTAGTCGCTCACGCCATGTTCCCACATCCTTCCCGCCTTTGATCTCCTCCACCACCGTGGGGTCCAGCAGGGTGGTGGTGTCGCTAAGGTTCAGCATCTCGCCTTCGGCGATCTTGCGCAGGATGCGGCGCATGATCTGGCCCGAGTGCATTTTGTCAAGGCCTTTCACGGACTGGATCTTTTCCGGACTTTGGCATACTCGCCTCGCCGGTCCGGGGCAAACCGTGCACAGATGCCCCAGAAGCCCGCTCAGTCCACTCCGGGATCCCCGGTGAAGGGGGGCTTTACGATGTCTATCCGAATGAAGATCGCCAGGTCCGCAGGGGTGATCTCACATCCGGCCTTTCCCGTGGACCCATCATAACGGTAATAGTGGAAAAGAGGAGATTCAGGCATCATGAAGATCTCAGCCAAGGTGTCTCCCTTGGTCCAGTGGGCATGGAGGAGCGCTTTCTCATACGGCCCCTCGAATAATTGATCCCGCCAAAGATTTCCCCTGCGATTGAGCGGGAAGGCCCTCCCCGCGCTTACCGGGCCATTGCCGATGGCGAGTTGGGCATTGTTTGCCAACGATGCAACCGCCCGGTTGAAAAGGGCAATGGCATCGTCGAAGCCCCATTCGGCCCCTGGCTTTCCGGGGCATGCCTTGGAGAAACCGGAGATCTTGCGCAGGTAAAAGGACGTGGCACGAGGCTCATGGATATGGCTCGTGTCCCAGTTGCTGTATAGCGTGGCGACCTCAAGGGACGATCGCGCATCCCTGTGTTGTTCCAGGAAAACAGAGGAACCCTCTTCCAGGGAGATGGGGGAATAATTGGCGATCTGCCTTGATCCCGGCATGGTTTCCCTTGGTTGCGAAAAGAGATACAGGACCGGGAAATAGATGGCGTTGCCTGGGTCCCAAGCATTCCCTCCAAGTAGTTCCGGATAATGGGGGAAGAGACTGTCACAAAGCCGACTTTGTTCCTTCAGGCCCGCAAGACCATGCCCACCGCCGTCAAGGAGTTGGCCACCCAAGGGTAGCAATCGATGGTGGAGGGTGGCACTGTCCGCCCGGGCCGGAAGCTCGGTCAGGTGATCGATCTCCAAAGAACAGGAAGATCCGGTCCGGCAGGAACAGGCCAACAAGCAGATGAAGGCTACAAGGAATGGGCGTAATCGGTTTGATGGAGGCATCATGGGGAGCTCATTCCAACAAGGACCACACACAGGCTTGTTGCTGGCGGATGCCGGGGGCCAATCTCGCTTTACACCCTCCCCGTCTTGATCTCCTCCACCACCGTGGGGTCCAGCAGGGTGGTGGTGTCGCCAATGTTCTGCATCTCGCCCTCGGCGATCTTGCGCAGGATGCGGCGCATGATCTTGCCCGAGCGCGTTTTGGGCAGGCCCTTCACGAACTGGATCTTGTCGGGCTTGGCGATGCGGCCGATGCTGGCCACCACCGATTCCACGATCTCTCCGGTGATCTGGTCCACCGCCGCCTTGTCGTTCAGGTCAACCGGCTCGGCCGTGATCACGTATGCATAGATGCCCTGCCCCTTGATGTCGTGCGGGTAGCCCACCACGGCGCTTTCCACCACGCGTTCGCTGAGGTTTATGGCGCTTTCGATCTCGGCGGTGCCGAAGCGGTGGCCGCTCACGTTGATCACATCGTCCACCCGGCCAATGATGCGCCAGCGGCCGTCCTCGTCGCGCTTGGCGCCGTCGCCGCTGAAGTAGTGGCCCGGGTAACTGCCGAAGTAGGTTTGCTTGAAGCGCTCGTGGTCGCCCCAGAGGGTGCGCAGCATGCCGGGCCAGGGGAATTTCAGGCATAGCATGCCCTCCACCTCATTCTCCGTGATCTCCTTGCCATCCGCGGTGAGCAGCACGGGTTGCACGCCCGGCAGTGGCCAGGCCGCGTGCCCCGGTTTTTCATCGGTTATGCCGGGGAGCGAGGAGATGAGTATGCCGCCGTTCTCGGTCTGCCACCAGGTGTCCACAATAGGGCAGCGGTTCTTGCCCACATGGCGCTTGTACCATTGCCATGCTTCCTCGTTGATGGGTTCGCCCACGCTGCCGATCACCTTCAGGCTGTCGAGCGAGTAGGCGAGCACGTGGTCCAGGCCGTGGGCCATGAGGCTGCGTATGGCGGTTGGCGCGGTATAGAAGATGTTCACGCCGTGCTTGTCGATCACCTGCCAGAAGCGGCCGGCATCGGGGAAGGTGGGCACGCCCTCGAACATGAGCGTGGTGGCGCCGGCTGCCAGCGGCCCGTACAGGATGTAGCTGTGGCCGGTGATCCAACCGATGTCGGCCGTGCACCAGTACACATCGCTTTCGTTGTACTGGAACACGTTGCGGAAGGTGTAGTCGCAATGGACCATGTAGCCGGCGGTGGTGTGCACCACGCCCTTGGGCTTGCCGGTGCTGCCGCTGGTGTACAGGATGAAGAGCGGGTCCTCGGCATCCATTTCCTCGGCAGGGCAGTTCTTGTCCACGTGCTGCAATTCCTCATGCAGCCACACGTCGCGGCCCTCCTGCATGTCCACGGCCCATCCGATGCGGTCGGCCACGATCACGCGCTTTACGCTGGGGCATTGTTCCAGGGCCTCGTCCACCACGCGTTTCATGGGTATTTGCTTGTGGCCGCGGTACAGGCCGTCGGTGGTTACAACAATGTTGCACTGGGCATCCTGTATGCGGTCGGCAATGCTTTTTGCACTGAACCCGCCGAAAACCACGGAGTGTATGGCCCCGATGCGTGCACAGGCCAGCAGGGCGATGGCCAGTTCGGGGATCATGGGCATGTAGATGCAGATGCGGTCGCCCTTTTTTGCGCCGTTGCGCTTGAGCACGTTGGCAAAGAGGCACACGCGTTCGTGCAATTCGCGGTAGGTGAGGCGTATGAAACGCTCGTGCGGGTCGTTGGGCTCCCAGATCAGCGCCAGCTTGTTGCCGCGTTTTTCCAAATGGCGGTCCAGGCAATTCTCGGTGATGTTGAGCTTGCCGCCCTGGAACCATTTGATCGTCGGTTCATGGAAGTCCCATTCCAGCACCTTGTCCCACTTTTTACGCCAGGTGAAGGTTTCGGCTTGGGCGGCCCAGAAGCCCTCGGGATCCTCGATGCTGATGCGGCGCGCCTCGTCATAGTCGGCCTTGGTGCGAATGCGGGTGATGTCCATGGGTATGCGGGAATGAATGCGCAAAGTAGGGATGGAGAAGGAGCCGAGAAAAACACACACCATGCATAGGGCAAGCCCGGTCGGCTCGGTAATCGCTACCAGCAGCGATGTAGGCAGAGGCGATACGAAGGAGGACACGTAGCCGTGCGAACCGGCGGCAGGCGTTGTAATACCCTTTCGCAATAAAGCCCCATCCGATCTACTTGCCCTTTTTCCGCATGGCTTCTCCGATGAGGTCGTTCCGTAGACCCCGCTACGTAACACCCTCCTCGTATCGCCCTGCGAAAAAATAGCTGCACATCTTTGGACGGCCCCTTATTGCGAATGGGTATAAGCCCTGAGAGGCACTCATTGCCTGTTGTACATGAGTCGGGTGCTCAAGGACTCACCCTTCCGCGTACCCCTTATCAGATACATTCCTTCTGACAGGTGCGAAGCATCCATGCCTGTGGAGCTACTGCGCGGATTGCCCTGCATTACCAAGCGGCCCATTGGGTCGAACACTTCTATTAAGTCCATGGTAGCGAGGCCAGCGCCGAGCATCAAGTACCCATCGGCGCGTATATAGGCAGAAACACCATCACGCACTGCCGGAGGTGTTGATGCGACCCCTGTGGGTATTGATGTCCCGGTGAGCCTCAGCACAAAATTGCGCCCGATGCCTTGATAGCTCTGGAAATCGCCAGCCACCAGGTAGCGACCGGAAGCATCCACGTCCAGCACGCGCACGTTGTAGTCAGCATCGGGCTCAAGGCCGCCCTGTGCATCAAAGGTGGTGTCCACCACGCCCAGCCAATCCGTGCGCACCAAGTCGTTATGGGACTCACCACCATAAGTGCTGAAGCGTCCGCCTATGAGGTAATTGCCGTTGGGCAATTGCTTAATCCGGTGGCAGAAATCATCGGAAGAATAGGCGAATCCCGAGTTGAACGTGGTCACCACCCCATTGGTGGTCATTTGGAGCAAGCCTTGCCGCAATAAGCTGCCGTACGCGCGGCGGATGCGCCCACAGACCATGATGGCCGTGCCCGAGGCCAAAGGTTCCAGATCGAGCACCTCACCGTCCAGGTCGAATGTTCCTTCAATGTGGATCCCTGCCCATGGATCGAGCGTGCCGGTGCTTGTTACCCTCGCAAGGTTGGAGGTCGCAGAACCCATGAAGTAATTGAAGGAACCGCCGATATAGGTTCTGCCATCAGAGATGGTCTGGCTTGCGAGGAGCGGGCGATCGAACCATTGTTCCTCCTGGTTATTGTAGGAATTGTCCACGAAGAGGTCGGCATCCAAACGGGTGATGCCGCTTCCCACCGCCAATGCTCCGCCATTGGGCATGCGCTCGATGGCCTGTATGCTCTCACACGTGTAAGGAGGTGTGGTCCAGGAATGGATCGATCGGATGAATGCGCCTTCCGGGTCTACCAGGAACAATGAAGCTGTGCTGTCAAGATCATAGAAATTGGCTTGCATTGAGTATGCGTTCTGCGTCGCGCAATCCATGCCCACAAGCACCGTTCCATCGGTGTTCAACAACAGCGCATGCACTTGCGCACCTGTTCCACGGCCCACATGGAACGAAGTGTCAAGAGAGCCATCATCATGGACCCGGACCAAGTAGCGCGAAGGATGGCCGTTGTATGTGGTGAATGCACCTCCCAATAGGATGCGCCCATCCGGCTGGATCGCCGCACAGTTCACCGGCCCGTTCGCAGCGGTACGGTGTCTGAAGCTGGGGTCAAATCGGCCGTTCCCTAACAATCGCACCATTCCATTGGCATAAGCTCCACGTGCATGGGTCAGCATCTTGCCGCTCAATATGATACGGCCATCCTGAGTGATGGCTTGGGCAGAAACTCTGTCTTCGAGGGAGACGAGGGGGTAGAAATGAGCGATCAGGTCATCGGTTTGGAATTCATCTTGGATGTTTCCTGCAGGATCCGTCACCAATAGTCCATGGCATTTCTTGTTCGGCGGTGCGAAATTGAATGCCCCGGTGAATAGTATGTTCCCGTTCGGCAATAATCCTGCTTGGACACGGGTGCCATTGGGCGCCCCATCAAAGGCAACATAAAAAGTGGTATCCAACGTGCCGTCTGCATTAACCTTATGGCAGTCATCGTGATATCCGTTCTCATGCCGGAGGTAGAGGTAACCACCGTCGGGGGTCCCTGCCAGATACGATCCCGACATGTTGTTCAACCAATTTGACGGTAGTATGGATTGCGATTCGAAATGTCCATCCGCCGTGAATACCAAGCACCTCGTATTGTTTACGTTACTCACCCCACATGCCACGACACGGTCATCCGTCAGCACGGCCATGGCGTATAACGTCTGTCCGATCCCGATGCCAGCGGGAACACCGGGGTCGTTCGCATACGGTGCGGGAAGCAATGCGCCGTCGGGATCCAAACGCGCTATAAGACGCCGAGGTATGCCGCTCACCTCTGAGAAATTGCCGCCTACCAAGATGTCGTTGTTCGCCATCACCTTCAGGTACTTGATGGACCCACCTGTGAATTCAGCCGTTGAATTAAAGGTGGTGTCCTGAGAGCCGTCCGCATTCAGGCGTATGATCTGGGGGTGTTCGTAATACTCGCGTGCCACCAGCAGTTTGCCATCCGCCTGCAACGCCAACTGCGTCAAGCTGTAGGTCACATCGGTATGGTAAGTGGTGTCAAGCCAACCGTTCTGGTCGAAGCGGACGATGCGGGTATAGCCCCCTGTATTCGGAATGGGGTTTGGGGGATTTGCACCGAGGGGGCCACCAGGCCACCCTGCGATCAACCTGCCATCAGGCATCGGCACAAGAATGCTGTATGGTTGCTCATACCATTGGACCGCCCCATTTCCGGTATCATCCGGATTGAAGGAAAGGTCCAAAGAAGCGGGGTCTTGTGCATTGCACACGAAAAAGGTCATCCCGGCGATCAGGGCTAAGCACCAAGCATATTTCAGGTAAGGCATGTTTAGGTTCATTCGTTTGCCGGGAAGGACCTGCTGAAATTGACCTGCATTGGTTGAGGTCAACTCGCAGTGCGGGTGATGTCCATGGATTCTACGGGAATGAATCCGCAAAGCAGGAGTTGGGGATGGGTCCCAAGGGGTAAATCGCTGATGAACACAAATGTACGCAGATGAATTCCGGGAATGCGCCCACCGATTGCACCGATTTTGGTTCGGCAGGCAATGTGTCCATTCAGGCTGGCCGAATCCTACTCGCAGCATCTGTTCTTTGGACCCGTGGAAAGCACGGTCCATTGGGCTGGCCCGACCTTTTGTGTGAGGTGCCTTTCCACGGATCAGTTGCATGAACCGTCCATGCTCAAGGCCCATACGGTCGCTCTTCACAACTCAAACACCCACAACCTGCATGCTTCGGGGAACACAATTCCGAAAGGTTCTTCCCGAAAAATCCCGAACACGCTGCTGCCCGAGCCGCTCATGGCCGCATACACCGCGCCTTGCTGCAGCAGCTCAGTCTTAATGGCGCCGATGGCCGGGTGCTTTGCGAATACATATGGCTCCATGTCGTTCACCACGGTGCCTTGCCATGTTGATGTGGGGGCCTTCAATGCTTCTTCCAAAGCGGCGTGCGCGGAGGTGGGCTGCATGCCTAGAAATACTTCCGCCGTGGATACATGGATGCCGGGATTCACCAGCACCAGCCAGTGGTTTTTCAGGTCCACTTCAATCGGGGTGAGCCGTTCGCCGCGTCCTTCGGCGAGTTGCGGCCCATCCTTGAGGAAGAACGGGCAGTCGCTGCCCAGCTGGGCGGCCATGGCATGCATTTCTCCCGCCGTGAACCCAAGTTCCAGCAATTGTTCCAGCAGGAGCAGGGTGCGGGCGCCATTGCTGCTGCCGCCACCGAGGCCCGCGCCGGTGGGTATGGCCTTGTGCAGGTGCATGCGCAGGCCGGGCAGTTCGCGTTGCTGGCGGATGAGGTCCACGGCTTTCAGGCAGAGGTTGGCCCTGGGGTCGCCCGGCACGGGCAGGCCGGTGCTTGCAAACCTCACCTCGCCCGCGGGCACCGCATCGTCAACGATCACCTCAAGCGCATCGCGGAGCGGGATGGGGAAAAGCACGCTGCGGATGTTGTGGTAGCCGTCGGGCCGCTTGCCGAATACCTGCAGGCCGATATTGATCTTGGCAAAAGGGAAGGCCAGCATGCCGCTTAGAATGGATAGAACACAGGGATGAGCAGGGTGGCCAGGATCCAGAACATGAGCGACATGGGTGCGCCCACCCGGGTGAAGTCGGTGAATTTGTAGCGCCCGGCGCTGTACACCATGGTGTTGGTCTGGTAGCCGATGGGCGTCATGAAGCTGAAGGAGGCCGCGAAGGTGACGGCCATGATGAAGGGCACCGCGCTAACGCCCAGTGCCTGTGCGGCTGCAATGGCAATGGGCGCCACCACGGCGGCGGTGGCGTTGTTGGACATTACCTCGGTGAGCAGTGCCGTGCACAGGTACACCCCCGCCAGCACGGCCACCGGGCCCCATGCGCCCAGGGCGTTCACCAGCCCGTTGGCCAGGCGCACCGACAGGCCGCTTTCGGACATGGCCACGCCCATGCTCAACGAGCCCGCCAGCAGGAACACGATCTTCCAATCGATGGCATCATACACCTCCTTCATGGACATGCAGCGGGTGAGCACCACCACGCATACGCCCAGCAGCGCGCTTACCACAATGGACATGATGCCCGCGGCCGCCACCAGCACCACGGCCAGCAGGGTAAGGCCGGTAATAATGGCCGAGCGCTTGTCGAATCCTACGGTGCCGTCCTGTTCCGCAATAATGGCGAACGGGCTGTCCGCCTCGCGGTCCAGGTTGCGCAGTCTTTCCACATAGTGGCTGCGCACCTCGGCCAAGATCACGTCGCCCGAGCGCAGCACCACATCCTCCAGGCGCTGGTTCACCACGGCATCGCGGCTGCGCACGGCCAGGGGCACCGCACGGTAGGTGCGCATGAAATCGGCCTGGCTGAGCGCGCTGCCCACCAAGGGCGAGTTGGCGGTGATCACCAATTCCACCAGTTTGGTGGCCTGGCCGCTGCTTTCGGGCAGGGGTGCCTGGCCGCCCACGGCCGGGTGTATGCGCACGTGCCTGCGCTCGTTCAGCGTGCGGATGTGGCCCACGTCGCACCGCACCTTCAACATGTCATGCGCCTGCAGCACCATGTCGCCGGAAGGTATGGTGAACACCGAATCACCGCGCCGGATCTCGATGATGTCCATGTGCACTTCCTTCACCAGGGAGGAATCCATGATGCGCATGCCCACGGAGGCGGCGCCCGGCAGCAGCTCGATCTCGCTGATGTAGCCTTTCACGCCGAAACGCTCCTCAAGCCCGGTGGTGTCGCGGTACTTGCGCAGCGAGCGCCGGCCCCACAGCAGCATGTAGCCCAGGCCCACCACCAGGAAGACCAGGCCCATGGGTGTTTGCTGGAACATGCCGATCGGTTTCTGCCCGTGCTCCACGGCAATGCCGCTCATCAGCAGGTTGGTGCTGGTGCCGATCAGCGTGGTGGTGCCGCCCAGTATGGTGGCGAAGGAAAGCGGGATGAGCATGCGCGAGGCGCTGATGCCGGCCTGCCGTGCGGCCTGCACCACAATGGGTATGAAAACGGCCACGATGGGCGTGTTGTTGAGGAAAGCGGAAATGACCGGTATGCCCAGGAAGAGGATGAGCATGCCGCGCACCTCGCTGCGCCGCATCTGCCGCGAAAGCCGCGGGGCCAGCGCGCCCAGCACCCCCGAGCGCAGCACCGCCGCACTAAGCACGAACATGAACACCACCGTAAGGGTGGCCGTGTCGCTGAAACCCGATAGCCCCTGCTGAGGGGTAAGCACGCCGGTGACCACCAAGGTGGCAATGATCAACAAGGAGATCAGGTCGATGCTGAGCCGCTCGCTGATGAACAGTCCGATGGCCACCACGATAACCCCCAGCACGATCAACTCCTGCGGACTCATGCGGCGAAGGAAAGGTGGAAATGGGAAAAGTTGGTGAAACCGCCAGCGAAGGCCACTGCGGCCGGGCTGCCCATGCCCTTTCAAGCCATGGCCCACCAAGCCGCCGCCGAACGCCCTTTGGCCGGGCACAGCTACATTCGCCGGTCGGTAAAGCACAGCCATGAGCACCTATCTCGAGTTCGAAAGCCCCATCCAGAACATTGTGGAGCAGATCGCGAAGCTGAATGAAGTGGCCGCCGGCGGTGAGGTGGACGTGAAGGCAACGCTGAAGGACCTGGAGAAGAAACTGGCCGACACCCGCAAGGAGGTATACGGCGGCCTAACGCCATGGCAGCGCGTGCAGGTAAGCCGCCACCCCGACCGGCCTTACAGCCTGCAGTACATCAACTACATCAGCAACAACACCTTCATTGAGCTGCACGGCGACCGTACCGTACGCGACGACAAGGCGATGGTGGGTGGCTTCGGCATGATGGACGGGCGCACGGTGATGTTCATCGGCCAACAGAAAGGCGTGAACACCAAGATGCGCCAGTACCGCAACTTCGGCATGCCCAACCCGGAGGGCTACCGCAAGGCCCTTCGGCTGATGAAGCTGGCCGAGAAGTTCAACAAGCCGGTGATCACGCTGATCGATACCCCCGGCGCTTTCCCGGGCCTTGAGGCCGAGGAGCGCGGGCAAGGCGAGGCCATTGCGCGCAACCTGCTCGAAATGGCACAATTGAAAGTGCCGATCATTTGCGTGATCATTGGCGAGGGCGCCTCCGGTGGTGCGCTGGGCATTGGCGTGGGCGACAAGGTGCTGATGATGGAGAATGCCTGGTACTCGGTGATCTCGCCGGAGAACTGCTCCACCATCCTGTGGCGCACCTGGGATTTCAAGGAGCAGGCCGCGGCCGCGCTGAAGCTGACGGCGCAGGACATGTTCGGCAATGGATTGGTGGACGGCGTGGTGCCCGAGCCGGTGGGCGGTGCCCATGCCGATCCCGATGAGGCGTGCAGGCTCGTGAAGGCCGAGGTGAAGAAGCAGTTGGACAAGCTCGTGAAGCTCGATGCCGAAAAACGCATCGACAAGCGCATCGCCAAGTACTGCAAGATGGGCGTGGTGAAGAAGGTGAAGTGAGGCTGGGAGATCCTTGGTTCTTAGTTTTTAGTTCGTAGTTCGTGGTTCGGAGGTACCCCTACGAACTGCCAACTGCCAACTGCCAACTGCGAACTGCCAACTGCCAACTGCCAACTCCGAACTAAGGACTCCGAACCATCCCCATCACCTATTCAACAGCGGCAGCACCTTCCGCACGGTTCCGCCCACAGACCAAGCCGTTGATGAGGCCCCGGTGACGGGGTTGATCATCAGCACCCCGTCGGCCGTGCCGCAGTACACCCGGCCGTTCACGGCATCGTAGGCCATGGTGGTGAGCACCGGGGTGGTGCCGATGCTGATGGAGCCCATGCCCCCGTAGGTGAACCGCTGCAGGTCGCCGTTGGAGAGGGCCACCAGCCACGTGGAGGGCCCCGTGCGCTCCACGGCCGTAATGGGGGCGGCCCACGTGTAGGCCTCCCAGGTGCCGCTACCGCTGAGCGTGCGGTCCAGCACGCGGCCCACGCCATTGCTGTTGCCGAAGATCAGCACGTGGTCGGCATCGCGAGGGAACAGGCCCACCGGATCAACGGACAAGGGTTGGCTTGAAAGGGGGGCGCCCGACTGGCGGAAGTACACCCCGAGGCGGTGCTCGCCGGTGACGAAATGTCGTTCGGTGGCTACCAGCAGGTCGCCATTGGTCACCACTTGGCGGGCGCGGAACAGGGCAGGCAGCGCGGCCACCGTGCCGCCGATACCGTTCTTGGGGTTGTAGGCATGGATGGTGTTGTCGCCCTGGCCCACGTAGAGGCGGCCATCGGCGCAGAGGTCCACGGCGGTGAACCAAGGGATGCCGGTTGAGCTGAGGTTGGGCAGGCCCCATGCGGTGCCCAGGCCATCGGGCCAAAGGGCGCGCAGGTCGCCGGTGGTGCTGCCGGCCACGAACAGCCGTTGGGCCGTGGCATCCACGGCCGCTCCGCCCAGGTCCATGTTCCAAGTGGCCGCCGGGGCCGTCGCACCCGTGCTGTCGGTCTTGTACAGCACGATGCTGCCGGGGGGCGCCTCCACCACGGTGAACACGGCGCGCACCCGTAATGGGGCCCCCGTAACGTGCAGGTTGCGGACATCCTTGTTGTTCAGCGACCCGTCGCTCACCGTGGCCAGCAACTTGTATGGCCCGCTGGGAAGTTGTTCGCTGGTGATCGGCAAGGCCATGGTGATGACGGCCGAGGTGCCCGATGCGCTGGCCGCCACCCCTGACACCACCGGTATGTCGTGCTCGTCCAGCAGGGTGGCCGATACACTATGCAGGCCGATATCGTCATGGGCCTCCACCGTTACCAGCAGGGTGTCCGGCACGGTGATCGAGCTGGATTCCGCCGGGCTGGTGATGGTGATGCGGGGCCGCTCATTGGCCGGTTCCTTCCGGCATCCGGCCGCCACCACCCCCACAACCAGCCACAGGGCCAAGGCTTGTTGAAAATCCATCCTTGCAAAGGAACGAATGGCGCGGCTTTGAGCGGTCGTCAACGATCCCCGGAGGACGGGATGTTGATACAATGGGCAAAGTTCGACCCGCCCGGGAAGAAGGTCGGCACCCGGCCGCGGGCTACCTTTGACACCTCTCCATCGGCAGGCATACTCCGCTGGTCCGACCACCCGAAATGAACGAATTTTCCGCAGCTTCACCCGGCCTCCGCACCATGGACCGGAAGCGCCGAACAGCCGCTTCCGCGATCGATCCCGCCTTGGAAGGCGGACGACTTCAACCCCAAGCACCCGAGCTCGAACAGGCGGTGCTCGGGGCCATGATGCTGGAGAAGAATGCCGTTAACGAGGCCATTGACATTCTTCAGCCCGAAAGCTTCTACGTGGATGCCCACCGGCGCATCTACGCGGCCATACAGCACCTTTTCCGCACCGACCAGGCCATCGACATCCTCACGGTAACCCACGAACTGAAGAAAAGGGGCGAACTGGATATCGTGGGAGGAGCCTTCTTCATCAGCCAGCTCACCAACAAGGTCGCCAGCGGGGCCAACGTGCAGTTCCACGCACGCATCATCAGCCAAAAGCACATCATGCGCGAGCTGATCCGCATCAGCTCAGACACCATCCGCGACGCATTCGACGAAGGAAGCGACGTGTTCGAACTGCTGGACCGGACCGAACAGGAAATGTTCGCCGTCACCAGCGGAAACCTCAAGCGCAACTACGAGCCGATGAGCGACCTGATCAAGGGCGCCATCGACCAGATAGAGGCCAGCAAGAGCAAGGGCGGAGGCATGAGCGGGGTGCCCACCGGGTTCACCGAGCTGGACAAGCTCACCGCCGGATGGCAGCCCAGCGACATGATCATCGTGGCCGCAAGACCGGCCATGGGGAAAACCGCATTCGTGCTCAGCATGGCCCGCAATATCGCCGTGGAGCACAACCAGGCCGTGGCCGTGTTCAGCCTGGAAATGAGCAGCACACAGCTCGTTACCCGATTGATCTCCAGCGAATCGGGCATCAGCTCCGAGAAGCTGCGCAAGGGCGAACTCAGCGAACGCGAGTTCGCCACCCTGCACGAGCAGATCGGCCGCCTGTCAAACGCACCCTTGTTCATCGATGATACCCCCGCGCTCAACATCTTCGAGCTGCGAGCAAAGGCACGCCGCCTCAAGAGCCAGCACGACATCAAGCTCATCATCATCGACTACCTCCAGCTGATGACCGCCGGCGTGGAGGGGAACAGGGGGGGCAACAGGGAACAGGAGATCAGCAACATCTCCCGCTCCATCAAGAGTATCGCCAAGGAACTCAACGTGCCCATCATCGCGCTCAGCCAGCTCAGCCGCGCCGTGGAAACCCGCGGCGGCGACAAGCGCCCCATGCTCAGCGACCTGCGCGAATCCGGAGCCATCGAACAGGATGCCGACCTGGTCTGCTTCCTCTACCGGCCCGAGTACTACAAGATCTTCGAGGATGAGCGCGGGTCAACACTGGGAGTGGGAGAGGTCATCGTGGCCAAGCACCGGAACGGGGCAATTGACAACGTCCGCTTGCGTTTCATATCCGAACTGGCCAAATTCACCGACCTGGAGACCGGGGACATGAGCTTCGGAGGAGGCATGGGACAAGGCCCGGTGCAGACCATCACCCTGCCCAGCCGCATGAATGATGATGTGGGCGATGAGGATCCACCTTTCTGACCTGGGGGCCACCAAAGCCCTGAAGACCGCCATGGTCGTGGCCGCCATGCTGCTGGGGAGCCTTGGCGCATCCGCAGCCAAGATCCTCATACCCATGGACAAGGCCCAGGCCGACCACCTCAAGGCATACGGTATCGTGTACTGGGCCTTGCAAAGCGATGTGCCGGTGGAGTGGCTGCTCAACTACAGGGGTGGAAGCTTCATGCTGGACCGCATAACCGCCCTGGAACGCGAATGCACCGTGAGGGGCGTCACCTTCAACGTCATCGCCGACGCCCAGGCCAACACCATCCTGGCCGAGATCGCCGACCCCGAGGTGAACATGGAGGTGGTGAAGCTGGAGAAGGCGCCCAAGATCGCCGTGTACGCTCCCGAGAGCTTCCAGCCGTGGGATGATGCCGTGGCACTGGTGATGACATACGCGGAGATACCCTACGACCGCATCTACGACCGCGAGATCCTGAAGGGCCTGTTGCCCCAATACGACTGGCTCCACCTGCACCACGAGGACTTCACCGGACAGTACGGCAAGTTCTACCGCATGTTCCGCAACGCGGCATGGTACATCGACCAAGTGCGCGATGCCGAGGCCATGGCCAAGGAGCTCGGCTACGCCAAGGTGAGCCAGATGAAAGGCGCCGTGGCCGGAAAGATCCGCGACTATGTCGCAGGGGGAGGATACCTCTTCACCATGTGCAGCGGTACCGACAGCTACGACATCGCCCTGGCCGCCGAGGGGGTGGACATCTGCGACACGCCCTTCGACGGCGACCCGCCCGACCCCCAGGCCCAACAGAAACTCGATTACGGCAAAACCTTCGCATTCAATAACTTCAAGCTGATCATCGACCCGATGATCTATGAGTTCAGCGATATCGACGCCACCGATATCCACAGCCGTATCGGCGAAACCAAGGACTTCTTCACCCTGTTCGATTTCAGCGCCAAATGGGACGTGGTGCCCACCATGCTCTGCCAAAACCACGAACAGGTCATACACGGGTTCATGGGCCAGACCACCGCGTTCCGAAAGGACCTGGTGAAGCCGGGCGTGACCATCATGGGCGAAAACAAGCCGCAAAACACCGCCAAATACATACACGGGGAATATGCCTTGGGGCAGTGGACCTTCTATGGCGGCCACGATCCCGAAGACTACCAGCACATGGTGGGAGACCCCCCCACGGACCTTAGCCTGTTCCCCAATTCGCCCGGCTACCGGCTCATCCTGAACAACATTCTCTTTCCCGCAGCCCGCAAGCGGAAACAGAAGACCTGAAAAGGGCGAAAAAGGAATTTCAAGGCCCTTGGGGGGCGACAGGGATCAATACCGGCGGCACTTCGCTATGTTTGTGCCTGCAATCGCTTTTCATGGACCTCTCAAAGATCATTTCCATCACCGGCAAGTCAGGCCTTTATCGGGTTGTGGCCCAAGGCCGCCAAGCCTTGATCGCCGAATCCTTGGCCGATAAGAAGCGCATACCCGTGCACTCCAGCGTGCGGGTGAGTTCGCTGGACGAGGTGAGCATGTACACCAAAGGAGAGGACGTGCTGCTGGGCACCGTGCTGGAAAAACTGCACGCCCAGGAAAAAGGAAAGCTTTCCGTGGACCCCAAGGGCGACCTCGAAGCCCTGTACGACAAGCTCGGGGAGGCACTGCCCGACTACGACCGCTCCCGCATCTATTCCAGCGATGTCCGCAAATTCTTCATGTGGTACCAGCAGCTGGCCGCTGCCGGCGTACTGGATGAAAAAGACGCGAAGAAGGACAAGAAGGAAGCCGAAGGCAAGGAGGATAAGGCCGTGAAGGACGAAAAGAAGGCCGCGGCCAAGCCCAAGGCCAAAACGGCCGCCAAACAGGCGCCCAAGGCCGGAGGCTCCACCAAGGCCAAGGCCAAGGCGGCCATGCACAAAGGCGCCCAACGGGGCGGATAGTGAATTTTTTTCTGGAAATCCAGGATAGGTAGCACCTATCTTGCGGGAAGTCCGTAAGAACTTCCCGATGAAAAAGAGCCATACCCTGTTCATGAGGTCCGGCGCGATTGCCTTGGTCGCTGGAACCGTGCTGCTCTCCGTTGCCTGGACCGAAGGGCACCTGCCTGTGGCCCACGCCACCTATCACAGCAAAGAGGACCTGGAGCAGTTCCGCGCGAACAGGTCCTATGCGCTGGATTCAACCAGCAATACCTATTTCGCCGGAAGCGGCCATTGCAACGGCTGCCACGGACACGACCCCCTCGGCATGGCCATGGTCACCGTGGATGGCGTGGACGTCAACGTATCCGACCACTGGCGCAGCAGCATGATGGCCAACAGCGCCAGGGACCCCTTCTGGAGGGCCAAGGTGAGCCATGAGGTGCTCACCAACCCCGGCCACCAGGAGATCCTGGAGAACAAGTGCACCAGCTGCCATGCGCCCATGGGGCACTTCGAGCACCACATGACCGGCCAAGGCAACTACTCCATCGCCTACATGGAGCAGGACGACATCGCCTTCGACGGGGTGAGCTGCACGCCCTGCCACATGCAGAGCCCCGTCGGCATCGGCAAGTTCTTCTCCGGGGAGCTCCACTTCGACACCGATGGGCGGCCCATCTACGGCCCCTATGCCGACGACGACATCTTCGGCGCCCCCATGGAGGCCTTCGTCAACTACAGCCCCCAATACGGTGAACACATTCTCAGCGCGGGGCTCTGTGCCGGTTGCCACAGCCTGATCACCCAGACCGCCGACATCAACGGCAACCTCACCGGCGATGAGTTCGTGGAACAGGCCACCTACCACGAGTGGCTCAACTCCGAGTTCAACGACGAGGAACACCCCGCCACCGGCATCACCTGCCAAGGCTGCCACATGCCCCTGCTGGACGATGATATCGGCGTGGTGCTTTCCGCCAACTACGGATTCCTGGCGCCCAAGTCGCCCTTCGGACAGCACCACTTCGCGGGCGCCAATGCCTTCATGCTGAACATGCTGAAGAACTACGGCGACACCCTGCGCACCACGGCCAGCCCCGCCCAGTTCGACAGCTCCATCGCACGCACACTCGTGATGCTCCAGCAGCGCACCCTGCTGCTGGATGCCGCCGTCGTGCTCCGCGATGCCGATACCGCATACATCGACGTGGCCCTCACCAACCTCGCCGGACACAAGTTCCCCAGCGGCTATCCATCGCGCCGCGCATGGGTGCAGCTGCTGGTGACCAACGCGGCGGGGGACACCCTGTACAACAATGGCCAACCCTTGGCCAACGGCGAGATCGCCGGGCATGACAACCCGTGGGAGCCGCACTACGACCACATCACCGCCGCCGATCAGGTGCAGATCTACGAGATGGTGATGGGCGATGTGAACGGCAACTACACCACCGTGCTCGAGCGGGCCAAGGCGCCGTTGAAGGACAACCGCCTGGCACCCGCTGGCTTCAGCGTGAACCATAGCGCCTACGACACCACCATGATCGTGGGCGGGGCCGCCACCGACCCCGACTTCAACCACGACGGCGATGGCGTGGAGGGCAGCGGCACCGACATCGTGCACTACCACGTGCCCATGGGCGGCCATACCGGGCTCATCAACATCACCGCCACGGTGTGGTACCAAACGGCGCCCCCGCGCTACATGGAGGACATGTTCACCCACTCCAGCCCGGAGATCGACCTGTTCAAGGGCATGTTCCAGGCATCGGACCACGCGCCGCTCGCGGTGAAGTCCGCCACCCTCACCGACATGTCCGTGGGCATCGACAACCTGCGCGAGCTCGGCGTGCACATCTTCCCCAATCCCGTGAGCAACGGCCTGCTCAACGTCACCGGACTGGATGCCCGAGTGATCGGCATCGACGTGTATGATGCCGGCGGCCGCAAGGTGGCCGAACGCAAGGACAACACCGGCCGCACCTGGACCACCCGCCTGCCCGGCACCGGCACCTACTTCGTGGTGGTGCGCACGGAGGACAGGAAGTTCGTGGAGAAGGTGGTGGGGTTGAGGTAGGCCGACCTCCTGTGCTGCATAGGGTACCGTCCTAGGCGGGTGCGTGTGTAAGGGCCAGTTGCAGCTTTGTGGATAAAGGCGCCATGGTGTGGATAAAATGCGCTGAGTGCCGCGTCTATACCGGGTACCTTTAAGTCCCGGATGGCAGGCAAAACTATCCTGCATCCATTTTTTGAAATGGCTCAGAAGAACAGCCGGGGCGCTGGTGCCTCATCCGGGACCACCCACCATCATCGCAGCTCCATCAACGGGCGCTTTGTGACGGAGTCCTACGCCAAGAAGCATCCGAAAACAACGGAGAAACAACGGCGGAAGTAAGTTGGGGTGGCCTTAGGGAAGGCCTATTTCTCAAAGGCTCGAAAGAACAACGTCATGAGCACCGCTGAGCTGAAACTGGCCTTGATGGAGCGATTGGCATTCATTCACGATGCGGACCTGCTTCAACGCCTGAAGAAGATATTTGATAAGGAACTGGGCGATGATGTATTCACAGCCGAAGAGCTCGCTGAATTGGAGGAGATAGACCGGCGACGAAAGGCTGGCCTCGATACCTACTTGCCCGTGGATGAAGCCATGCGGTTGATCCGTGAGGGCAGGAAGGGATGAGCTATAAGGTGGTGAGACGGCTCCATACGAGCACCAGATCTGCCCCATTGTGAAGAATTTGGTGAATAGCTTTCCACCACAGGTCGACACTTAGGTTTGTTCGACGTACAACGATCGTTTAACATTGTATCAGCTTATCTGCCATATGGGCAACCAGGCAGAAGGAGTTACGGGGCCGTCCTTAGGGCGGCTCCAGCTTTTTAGCTAGGCCTGTTCGCTTCGTACCGCTTGGTGTATTTCCGGCGCTGGTGGTCGTGTTCCACCACGAAGGCAGTCCATAGGACGGCATACCCTGAGCGGATGGCGAGCACGATCAAATAGCCCTCCTCTTCCAGCCATAGGTGCACCCGTTCCTCTTGGCCATTCTTGCCCCGCGATTCGCTCCAAACTTTCAGCTCGGTCTTGTGCTCGATACAGGGCCGGATCCAAGGGATGCGCTCCATCCGACGAAAATCGGGCAACCGCTCCGATTCGACTTCCCCACTTGAAACACAATGCCAAAAGGTGGCTTCCTTGCCCTCGTACATGGGGTGCTTTTTCAACCGGACCGGCCGACCTCCGAAATAGGGCGCGGAGATGATGAAATCCTTTCGGAAGCAGGCATATACCGCTTCCAAGTATGCGTCCCAATTCCCACCATGATCTTGGAACTCCAGGAGAGGCGGCAACCATTCCGGCATACTCATGACTTTCTGCGGCGGGGATCCCAATAAAACAGATTCACTTTCTCCGCCATGGGCAAGGTGGTTTTCGTAAGCTGCAAACCTGACCGATCCCGCATCCGTTGGATCAAACCCAATTTGATGGCGTTTCCCTCAAGTCCCCGATTCATGTAACTGAGCAGACCTGTCAGTAGATCTGCCAGCTGGATCTGTTCCACTTCATGACTACGGACCAATTGGATCCGTTGAACGATGCTGCGGTCAAAGTCATACAAGTTGTTGCTCAGCACTTCATGCAGCTTCTTGATGCGCCTTGGGCCTTGTTGGTCCTTGTAATCCAGGTAGATGTGATAGCGCCGTTCGGGATCTAACAGCACTTTCAGCAGGTCGAAGAACATTTTGTAGTACCAATCCTCATGGGATTGCCCAAAGTCCTCGTGCCGCAGGATCTCCTTGTCCGCCACCAATGCCCGGAAGTGCAGGTCGTCGTCATCAAAGAAATAATCCAGTACGTCCATGAAGTACTGTTGGCGCCCCTTGGACACTGAGGTCCACTTCAGTTCGTAACGGTCCGGCATGCGATGCCGGGCCTTGAATTCCCGCAAGCGCTTGGCTGCATCGGCAGTCTTATGGGCCGGACACCAGATAGCCCCAAGGACCATGAAGCGCTGACCGTCATGTTCCAAATGGCAGCTCTCATCAGCATATATGTTGATCACTTGCATGGGTCACGAAGATACCCGCAAGCCAGCTTCGCGCCCGGTCACCGCCCCATTTGCGGATGTCCCGATGTGCTGGCCCAAGTGCCGACGTGAAGCTCAGGCGGTGACCCAACCAACGGCCCACCAACGCAAGTACATGAGTCCTGACCGGGGATTTGCGTTGATCCGGTATTCGAAGCCGTCCTGTAAGCTCCCCCAAAATCAGGTGCATGGATAAATAGGATCCACACGAACACTT
>DAOKZW010000037.1:0-37814 GCA_035325445.1 Flavobacteriales bacterium | reverse complement strand
TTCAGCCCCTCTGTGGGCCTATCCGATTGCGTTTATGAGTTGAATCCGGCTCCTGAAACTTGAAACGAGAAACAGGAAACTTGAAAACGCTTGTCGCAGATAACTGCGTTGATGGCCGCGAACCGTGAGCTACGAGCCATGAGCTTGTCTTGCGCTGCGGCGCGTGCGCTTCTGCGGCCTGCAACTGCCAACTGCCTACTCTACGAGCTACAAGCCACGAGCTTGCCTTGCGCTGCGGCGCGTGCGCTCCTGCCAACTGCCGCCTGCCTGCTGCAACTGCCCACTTCGTCCCGCTGAAGCTTTAGCGAAGGCGGACTGCCTACTGCCTACTGCCTACTGCCTACTGCCTACTGCCTACTGCCTACTACTCCCCCAACACCCCCTCGTGCTCCAGCAGCCACTTCTTGCGCCAGAGCCCGCCCGCATAGGCGGTGAGCAGACCGGTGGAACCGAGCACCCGGTGGCATGGCACCACGATGAGCAAGGGATTGACGGCGCATGCTGAACCTGCCGAGCCCGCCAGGCCGCCGGCTTCCCGGGCCAACTCCTCATAGGTGATCGTTTGGCCGTAGGGGATCTTCCGCAGGCGGTCCCATATTTCCCGGCGATACGGGGAGCCCACCAGGTACAAGGGCAGGTCGAATTTCTTGCGGCGGCCGGCGAAGTAGGCCTTCAGTTGGATCACGCCCTCCTTCAGCACCTTCGGGGCTTTCGTGTTGCGGCCCCGGCCCGGATTGTCGAATGTGATCCGCGTGATGCGCTCGCCATCGCTTTCCACCCACACCTTGCCGATGGGTGAATCCAGCGAGGCCAGGTACTGCGGCTTGAACAGCTCCGGCTGGTGAATGATGTTGCGCGCCATGGCACCGGTAAAACCGATGCCAATTTAATCCCCCTGTCCCGTGCCGTCTATTTCACCGCCACCCCGTACACGATGTACTTCCATCCTTGGGGCGTCACGTGGTTGAGCAGGGCTTGGTCCACGCGGGCCAAGGCCTGCCGCTGGCCTTCGCTGCGGCCGAATGTGGCCAACACGCCCGTGGCGCCCAGCTCATGGCTGGAGAAGGGAGCGAGGAAGCCCCGCATTTCGTCCATGGTGACATAGCGCCAGCTGGCGCCCCAACGCACAAACAACCTCCGGAACAGGCGGTGAAACGGTGAAGCGGCCAGGTTTTCGGCGAATACGAGCATGCCCCCCGGCTTCAACGCCTTGTGGATCTGGGCGAAGACGGCCCGTTGGCGTTCGATATGCCCGTCGCGCCCGATGCCGCCGATGATGGACTTGAAGGCAATCAGGTCGAAATGATCCTCGTACGGGATGTTGGTGGCATCGATATCACGGTAGGTGATCTGCGGGCTGACGCCACGCCGGGCGTGCAAGGGTCCTGCGGTGGCTGCCGTATTCTCCAGGTCGGAACAGACCACCTGCAAGCCACCCTTGGCCATCCAGAGGGAGAGGCCTCCTGCACGGCCGCCAAGTTCCAGGCCGGCTGCCATGCGGTCCCATCGGACCCGGCTTTCCCAGAAACGCAGGGCCTTGGCCCAGGAGCGGACATCCCACTGGAGAATGTCGTTGGTCAATGTATCCATGGGCATGCCGATGTGTTGGAAGGGCTGGTTTGTCGGTTGGTGTTCACTGCTTGCGCCCGGTGAAGCGCACCACCAGACCGGTGCCGTTGTGGTACAGCCCTTCGTGCAGCTCCACCTCCTTCTCCACCAGTTCCTCTACCTCGAAACCGGGGAAATCCCGTTGCACCTCTTCCAGGGAGAAGAGGGTGTCCAAGTCGGGAGGCCCACCCACGGCGGGGTTTTGGGCGCGATAGGGCAGATGATTTTTGCTGAAGGCTTCAAGGATGACCGTGCCGCCCGGCTTCAGCAATGCATTGATCTGCCGGTGCAGGCCTTGCCGAAGGGCAGGAGGGAAGTGGGCGTAGATGAGGCCCACCGCGTCGAACTGGTGTGGCCGATATCCCAATGTGGAGAGTTCGCCTACGCGATAGTCGATCTCCACACCGTACTGGCCGGCCAGTTTCAAGGCTTTCTTCCGGCCCTCCGTGCTCAGGTCGAAGGAGTGTACCGTCCAGCCTTGGGTGGCCGCATGCACGCCGTTGCGCCCTTCGCCGTCGGCGGGGAACAGGATGGTGCCCGGCGCCAGCTTGGCCAGTTGCTCCTTCAGGTACACGTTGGGGGCCTCGCCGTATGCGTATGGCTCTTGGCCATAGCGCTCATCCCAAGGGTTGCGCGGCGTTGTTCCTTCACTCATTGATCGTCGTCGATTACGGATTCATTGTTCCTGGGCATCCAGTTCCTGCACCAGCTGCAGCAGGTCCTGCTTCACGAGCTTGATGGTGCTTTCCAATTGGTCGTACATGCTGGCGCGGCTGTGCAGCTGGTCAGAGGTGTAGGTGCCGCCGTTGCCGAGAAACAGTGCCAGGTTGCCCGCTTGGTCCTCGCCTTCCTGCCAACGGTCCATCAATTGCTTCCGGTAGGTCTTGCCCTCCTGCTGCCCAGGGATGGGGTTGGTCAGGCAGAACCACACCGAGGCCGGAAAGATCGCATCAGGATCCTTGCCTTGGTGGATGGCCCGCAGGGCATTCCGCGGATGTCGGATATCCGCTTTCTTGCCGGTGAGAAGCATGGCCACGCCCAAGCCCGCCTCGGCCGCGCCGAAGGCGATGGCCAGCCAGTCCACGTGCCGGTTACGATCGTCCTCTAGGAAGTGGATGCCCGTGAAGAGCGCGCCACCCGCACCGACCGCGATGGCGGCCACGTTCAGGCCGTCCATGGTGCGTTGCTCCAGGGCGTTCAGGTGTTGCGCCAACTGGCTGATCTTCTCCTCTTCGCAGTCCAGCTCGGAGGCCACGGCGCTGATCTCCAGCGAGGCCAGGTCGCAGTGGTAGGCGATGGTGCGGCGCAGTTCCAGCAATTCCACGCGTTCTTCCAGGCTCCGCTCCGCGGCCGGCACCGCGAGGTGGGTCATGTAATGGTCCAACAGGGGCAGCACATGGATCGCGTGGGCCATGCGCAGGCTGTTGGGGCTGAAATGGGCGGCCACCCGCGGCGATACCGATGCCGGGTCGTATGGGCCGGGGGCCACACCCACCGCACCGATGCCGGGTTGCCATTGGTTGCAGGAGCTGCTTTCCAATTGCGATTGGAAGCGGATCAACTCGCGGTTCGCACAGCCTGTGGTCAACAAGGCGCCAAGTACCAAGCCCAAGGCGGTGCCGCGGTGGGGGATCATGTGCCCAAAGGTGGGCACGCCGGGCGGAACCACCGCCATGATCGTCCACGGCCATCGCCCGGCAGCTATCGTAGCTTCGCCTGATCAACGCAACAGGGCCATGGATCCAGAAGGTATCGGGACGCGATCGGGCAAATTCACCTTCCTGCACCGCCTCCTGCATTGGGTGATGGCCATCGCCATGTCGGTGCTGTTCATCACCGGCTTCCTGCGGATGTACTGGATGAACAAGCACCAGATCACCGGCATCATCGGAGAGAAGGCGGGCGATGTGCTGCCCAAGGAGGTGATGGCCGATATCGCAACGGCCATCCGCGCACCGATGTGGGAGTGGCACGTGGTGTTCGCCCATGTGATGATTTTCGCCTTTGTGGCCCGCATCATATACATGCTGGCTAAGGGCATCCGTTTCCCCAACCCCTTCGGCAAGGACATGCCGCTGAAGAAGCGCTTCCAAGGGCTCACCTACGTGTATTTCTATGCCTTCGTCCTGATGTCAGTGGTCACCGGCATCTGCCTGCGGCAAGGCTTTTTGCCCGGTTGGAAAACAGACATGGAGGCCGTGCATAAATGGGGCATCTGGTGGTTTCCCCTCTTTATCGTGCTGCATGCCGCCGGGGTGCTGCTGGCCGAACATGCCCATCAGCGAGGCATCACGTCACGGATGATCGGCGGGGACGGGCCGGCTACGAAGGAGTGACCCGCGGGGCGGGCTTCCCTTGCAAGGCCCGTTGCAGCAGCAAGGTGATCCAAGTGCCCGCCACAAAGGGGAAGGTGAGCACGCCGCCCACGGGATCCAGGATCCCCGACGACAACAGCAGCAGGTGGATGGCCAAGGTGATGACCACGCCGATCACCGCCCACAGGCGGGCTGTCCGGCCCGGTCCGGCCAAGGCGATCGCCGTGAGCACCGCGTTGAATCCGTAAAGACCCAGGTAGGCCAGGTCCCAAGAGCCAGTGAAGAAGAGGCCCACGACCGCGGCCCAGATCGAAGCAGCCGCGGCGAAGACCGCCGCCCGGGGCGCTGCCAGCAATACGCCCAGGAAGAAGAGCAGCCCCGGCACCACGCCGCCTTGGAAGATCACCTGCCCGAAACCGTTGGCGGTGGCGGCAATCCAGCCTTCGTCAGGCAGGCCGAACAGTGGAGGCCCCCATGCGGCAGGTTCCGGCTGCCCGTACTGCCGCAGCAGGAAGATCAGGGCCCAGGCGACGAGGATGAAGGGGAAGGTGTAGGCGGGGATCTTCCGCAGGATGAAGAGGTGCTGAAGGGCTGCAGCCAAGGCACCACCGGCCACCACCAAGGCCCACACCAGCGGTGAACTGCCGAAGAAGACGAGCAGGGCCACGCCCACCAAGGCGGGGCTGAACCCGTAGAGGCCGGCATCCAGCTCGGATTGGCCAAAGTGGAAGAGCCGGGCCGTGATCGTTCCCGCTGCGGCGGCAACCAACGCCGCCAAGGCAAAGGCCCAATGGCCGATGAACAGGCCGATCAGGAACAGAAGGCCCGTCCATCGGTTCCCTTGCAGCATGATCTGCCCGATCCCTTTCAGCAACTGGTCAATGAAGGGCATGTTCCAAAGGACAGGCGGCGCCTGCCGTACCAAGAGGGCGGAAAGTTAGCCGTGCGGTGGCGACGGGTGCCGCTTACTTCCCGTCCTTCTTCCTTCCGAAGGTGAAGTAGAGCGCGGCACCGGTCATCAGGAAGGCACCGGCGATGTTGCCCAAGGTGGCCGGGATCTGGTTCCAGAGCCACCAATCGGACAGGGTGATGTCGGCCTTCAGCATCATGGCGGCCGGGATCACGAACATGTTCACCACGCTGTGCTCCAGCCTCAAGGCAAAGAAGGTGAAGATGGGCAGCCACAGCGCCGCCAACTTGCCGATGGTGGAGCTGGAGGTGGCGCCCATCACGGCGCCCATGCTCACCATCCAGTTGCACAGGAAGGCCTTGGTGAAGACGACCAGCAAGCCGATGCTGCCAAGTTGCTTGTACCCCAATGTCTTATCCTGCGCCACCGCGATCACCTTGTCGATCACCGGGCCATCGAGCGTGTGGCCTGCCTTGGTGATGTATACGAAGAACAGCGCACCGAAAAACACGCTGCCCACCAGGTTGCCGAGAAAGGCACACGCCCAACTGTAGATCAGGTTGGACATGGAGGCCTGCTTGTCCATCAGCGCCATGGGCACCACCGCGAAGTTGCTGGTCACCAGTTCGAGGCCCAGCAGGATGATCATGGCGAAACCGACAGGGAAGGCCAGCGCCCCCAGGAAGTAGAGGCCGGACTGCACGGCCACGGTGAAGGCCAGCACGGTGGCGATGCCCAGCAGCGCGCCTGAGAGGAAGGCCCGTAACAGCAGGTCCTTCAGCGGCAGCCTGGACTTGTAGGCGCCCATGTGCACGAGGTCCTTCACGACCTCAGCGGATTTGATGTGGTCCATGATGCTACCGGGTTGTGTTGTTGGAGTGGCGGCGGTTTGCCGCCAGCGGTGGATGGTTCCTCTGGGTGGAAAATATTCCTATGATGCTTATCAATCAAAGACGCTTTTGCATGAGGTAAAACTAATTGGAAGCGTGAAAAATGAAACCGATAAACGATGATATGCATCAAAAAAAATATGGCAAGTTGCTGGTGTCCGGAAAATCTGTGCGATACCCTTCGGGGCGTATTCCCTTCTCCATTTGTCTCTCCATGCCGCGAGCCCGCTGGGGGTCGAATGCCCACGACGTAATGGGCGCCGACGGAGCTGTAGATAGGGTGGGCGGTTCCCTATGGCGCGCGCCTCGGATCTTCTTCGGATACGAGTGCGTACGGAGTGCGGCAAGCCCTTGTCGGGCTGCTGCGCCACCGGGCCTCGCTGGTTACTGGGCCCCGCTCTTCGCCAGGGTGCGCTTGCGCTCCACATCCACCACGAAGCGACCCCGCAGGAACTTGCGCCCCAGGAGCACCTGGTGCTTCATGTCGCTGCGGTCGAACAGGGTGAATTGGGTGTTCACGGTGAAGCCGTTGAGCTTCACGGGCGTGCTGATCAGGTACCGCTCGGTGCGCTGGCCGGTGCTGCTCTTGACCACCACTTGGGTGAAGCGCTTAAAGACCACTTTGGTGCGCTTGCGGCCCATGGCGAAGGTGACCACCAGCTCGCCCTTGCCTTCCGTGCTGCGCAGCAGGAGCTTTTGGTAGTGCAGGGCGCTGCGGTACGCCCCCGTGTCCATTTTGGCCTCTACGCGTACCACGCCCAGCTTGGGCAGGGCGATGTATTCCGTTCGCCCAATGGTGGTCTTCGCCTTGGCCATCACCGCGAAGGTGGCCAAGGCGAAGACCACCGGCACGGCCGATGTGGCCAATGTTTCACGGTCAGGGTGTTGAAAGACCGGCCGGTGGCCCGCAGGCCATACGCCGCCCTTGGCGGCCAGCCATCAGGGCGTGTTCCGCGAACCGGCAGCCCTTACAGGTGCATGAACTCCTTCTTGGCGAGGAGCTGCTCCTTGGTTTCGCGGTGGTTGGGGTCGTCCACGCAGCAATCCACCGGGCACACGGCGGCGCACTGGGGCTCGTCGTGGAAGCCTGTGCATTCCGTGCACTTGTCGGGCACGATGTAGTAGATGTCCATGGCGATGGGGGCCTGCGCCAAGTCCGCATCGTAGCTGTTGCCCGTGGGCAAGGTCTGCATGCCGTGCAGGCTCGTGCCGTCGCTCAACTTCCATTCGGCACCGCCCTCATAAATAGCGTTGTTGGGGCACTCAGGCTCGCAAGCCCCGCAGTTGATACACTCGTCTGTGATGATGATGGCCATGGTATACCGGTAACTTTGCGCCCTCGCTCAAGGGCTTCGGATCCGACCGCAAAGGTAGCGAGCGCGTGACCATTCCATGACAGATAGCAACAACCTCCCGCTGGCCGCACGTATCCAGCCCTTCCTGCAACTGGGAAAAGCCTTGGCCGCTTTCGGTGCCCACAGCCCATGGCCCGGCCATGCCATCGGGCTCACCGAGGCCGAATATGACGGGTTCGACCAGGTGCTGGCCCGGGCTCAGGTGCGCAACGGCTGGTTCACCGAACAGGAGGTGCGCCACGCCGCGCATGGGCTGGCCACCATGCTGGAGGAAGGCGCCATGGGCGAATGGCTCGCCCGCTATCCCACCCTGGCGCAACCCCGGCAAAGCCGGGCCGTGGGCATCATCATGGCCGGCAATGTGCCGTTCGTGGGCTTCCACGACCTGATGTGCGTGCTCATCAGCGGCCATGGCGCCAAGGTGAAAGTGTCTTCCGATGATGCCGGCCTTACACCGGCGTTGATCGACCTCTTGGCACGGCTGGCGCCCGCCATGGCGGCGGAGGTGGAGCTGGTGCCGGACAAGCTGGGGCCGGTGGACGCCGTGATCGCCACAGGGAGCAACAATACCGCACGTTATTTCAAGCACTATTTCGGCGGGGTGCCGCACATCATCCGCAAGGGACGCACCAGCGTGGCCGTGCTGGACGGAAGCGAAACGCCGGAGGAGTTGGCTGCCTTGGGAGATGACGTGTTCCGCTATTTCGGGCTCGGCTGCCGCAACGTGGGCAAGGTCTTCATTCCCGAAGGGTTCGACCTGGACCACCTTTTTGCAGCCTTTTTTCCGTGGAAGGACATCATCCAGCACCATAAGTACGCCAACAACCACGATTACAACCGCGCCGTGTGGCTATTGGACCGGGCGCCCATCACGGAGAACGGGTTCCTGGTGATGAAGGAGGACGAGGCCCTGAACAGCCCCGTGGCCGCCTTGTACTACGAGCGGTATACCGACAGGGCGGCCGTGGAGGAGCGCCTCGTGCGCGAAGGGGAGAAGCTCCAGTGCATCGTGGGCCATGGCCATCTGCCCTTCGGCACCGCCCAATTCCCCGGCCCGGGCGAATACGCGGACAACGTGGATACCATGCGGTTCCTGCTGGAACTCGGTCAAGGGGTGTAGGTGTAGCACCCCAGGTCGGATTGGTCGCTGCTGGGGCGCAGCTCGCCATCCAGGTCGTAGGCGGCCTCGGGGTCCTCGCCGAAAGGATCGTAGCCCTTGAACCGGGCAAAGGCGTTTTCCTTCAAGTGGAAGTTGCGGTCGGAGGTGTTCACGAACCCCGGTTCCTGGTTGCGGTAGGTGCTGCCTTGCTCGAAACGCCCCGGATCGGTGATGGCTTGGCCCGTGCGGAAGAGGAAGTTCTTGAACAGCAGGTCCGGGCTTGACTGGTTGTTGAAGGCCAGCTCGAATTCGTTGGTGTTGTTCCCGTAGATGATGCCGTTGCGGAAAAGGCTTGTCTCAATGTCGCGCACCTGGCCGTTGCCGAAGATGTCGGTGAAGGTGTTGGTCATGATGAAGGCAGGCTCCTGCCGCACGTCGTAGGCCCAGTAATTGGCCACCGTGGTGTGGTTGAAGGCGTACTGGCCGCCCCCGGTGAGGGCCACGCTGTATTGCCCGCAATCGCCCACGAGCAGGTTGGTGCTCCGGATCCGGTAGTTCTCCGATAGGATGCCGGCCGCCGAGCAGTTGCGGATGTCCGTGTTGTTCAGCACCAAGGTGTTGGCGCTTGTGGGCTGGCCCGGCGTGCCGATCCAGCTCTGGGCCTGTACGCCGATCAGTGCGTTCCTGATCTCTACGTGGTTGAACACGTTGTCCTGCGGCCCGTCGTTGATCCAGATCCGGTCCCACTGGCCGGGCAGATCGGCATACATGGCCTCCAGCCGGTCGCCCCGGAAGATGATGCGTTCCTCCGCTGTGCCCTCGGCCAGGATCCGGCCGCCCCGGTATACCCAGAGCCCGCTGCCACCGTGGAAATACACCCGCACCCCCGGGTCGATGATCAGGGTGGAGCAGCTGTCCACCACGCCGTAGCCGAAGATCACGTAAGGCTTGTCGTTCACCCAATGCACCGTCTCGCAGATCTGGTTGCCGTCGGCGTCGTAGCCCCCGGCGATATAGCTGAGTGGTGGGAAACCCGGCACGTAATCATCGGGATTGGGCCGGAAGAAGTGGGCGTCCTGCCCCCAGGCGTTCAGGGTCACCCGCTGTTCGCTGCCGTTGGTGTTGAACAGGATGTGGTCCTCGATAATGAAAGGCGTGTTCGCCCCGCCCGGGCCCAGGGTGGCCTCCACGAACACGAAGAGGCTATCGCCGCCCGGTAGCTCCACTTGGCTGAAACTGAGGCCGGCCGAGCCGTCCACGTTGATCCGGAAAGGGGAGGAGGAACCGCCCTCCAAGGCGATGTTGACCCGCACGCCCTGGCTGTGGGGATTGCGCACGGTGAAGCGCTTGGTGACCGTGCCCACGGTAGTGAACACGGTGTCGAAGAGGATGGAATCCCGGGAGAATTCCAGCTGCACCCCGGGCTCATCGGTGAAGAGCTGGTCTTTGCGGCAGCCCCACAGGAGCACCAGCAACACAAGGATCAGGGAGGCGGGGCGGACGGTTCTCAAAGCGGTGGCAAAGATGGGTGACCGTGGTCATTACGCGGGGAACCCCCGATCATTGCGTGGCCGCCACAGATCCCTGTTTGCCGTTCGGGGATTGTCCTTACATTTGCGCCCCGTTCGCCGGACGGTAATCGGCGACGCATAGCAAAACACCCCCATGAAAAAAGGCATCCACCCCGAGAACTACCGCATCGTCATCTTCAAGGACATGAGCAACGACCACATGTTCCTCGGCAAGAGCTGCGCGGCCACCAAGGACACCATCAAGTGGGAGGACGGCAACGAGTACCCGCTGGTGAAGCTCGATATCAGCAACACCTCGCATCCCTACTACACCGGCAAGATGATGCTGATCGACACCGCCGGCCGCGTGGACAAGTTCAACAAGCGCTTCGCCAAGCACAAGGAGATGAAGAGCGCCGAACCGGCCAAGGGGGGCGAACAAACCGCGGAGTAATTCATCTTCCAACAAGAAACCCCAAAGCCCCCTTCGGCAACGAAGGGGGCTTTTTGTTTACAAAAGCATACATTCGGCATCATGCTTGCCGAACGAACCACCGAGAAGAAGGTATGCCTCGAATGCGGCGAACCCATTCAAGGACGTACCGATAAAAAATTCTGTTCGGACGCCTGCCGCAACCTGTTCCATTACCGGACGAACAATGCGCCCATCAATTATGTGCGCAATGTGGTGAATACCCTGAAACGAAACCGAAGGATCCTGAGCGAGCTGAACCCCGACGGGAAAACCAAGGTGCACCGCGATAAACTGGTGGAGAGAGGGTACAATTTCATGTACCACACCAACATCTACCGAACCAAGGTCGGCAATGTGTACGTGTTCTGTTTCGAACACGGCTACCTGGAACTGGACAACAACTGGTATGCCCTGGTACGCCGCGATGAATACCTCGAACGGGCAGGGGATGCCTGATGGCAACACCCCAAAGGCCGGACACCTGTCAGCCAATGACCGCGTGCCGCCGCAGGATGGGCTTGCTTAGCAAGCCGCCCACAGGATCAGCACCACCATGGCGAGGATCATGATCGCCAATGTCACAGGCCCGCCGATCTCGTTCTGTTCGGCTTCATCGGGGAAATGTCCTTCTTGCTCGTGTCCCGCCATCGCATGGAGTGTTTTGATGCGGCGAATATAGAACTTCAACGCAAGCTCGTGCGTGCCCCCATGCCCCGCCTCTTCCACCCCCTCAGTTGAGGCTGATGGTGGGCTGACGTGGGGTCATCCGCGCGATGACCGCGCTTTCATCCGCTGACATGCGCCGGATCAGCGCCCGTACCTGCTCCACCAATTCCTGGTCGCTCAGCTGCGAGAGGTCGGCGTAGATGGGAAGACTGCTCCGGCTCTTCAGGATGATCGATATGATGTATGAGCGTGACATGATGGCCTTCTCCTTTTTAAGTAGACGTGGGCAGAGGGTGCAAGGATGCCTCTGCAGCTTGCCAATTCCGGAAACGGCAGCCTTGGGAACGGGAACGGTGGATGTTGATAGCCATCGGCGCCCCCAAACGAGCTTGGCCCGGGTGAGAGGATCAGGGTTATCGCGTCTTCAATCCGGGAATGGCATCCGAGTAGGCATCGCTTCGTGCGGTGGACTTGCGCCTGCAGCTTATTGTGGCGGCATCTTCCGTTCAGTCGGGAGCGATGGGCGAATGCCTCTCCTCCTTGCTGAAGGAATGTTCAGCCCCTCTGTGGGCCTATCCGATTGCGTTTATGAGTTGAACCGGCCCCGATGCACTTTCTGTTTTGCTGCGACCCCGTCGGGGTCGTCCATGTCGGGCACAATGGTTTTCTACAAGCTGTGATCCCTTCGGGATCAAACCATGCGCGATAGCCGGCCCCAACGGGGCCGTAGACATTAGAAGATGAATGGAGAAGGGAACACGATCCCGGCGGGGTCGCAGCAATTTCCCGGACATCAGTAATTCACCGCATCGGAGGCAGTTCCTTCCTGGCCGTCCTGTACAATAATGCCCGATCAATAAGACGCGATAGCCCTGGTGAGAGGATTGCCCTTCGGGCTATCCTTTGGGGGGGGGAGCTACAGATCCAAGCCCTGCCCGCTTCGCTCGCGGTGCTTTTTGCTGCCACCTTCGCCCAAGCAAGCTTGGCTCGGTGTGAGAGGATTGCCCTTCGGGCTATCCTTTGGGGGGGGGGGAGCTACAGATCCAAGCCCTGCCCGCTTCGCTCGCGGTGCTTTTTGCTGCCACCTTCGCCCAAGCAAGCTTGGCTCGGTGTGCAGCAAAAAGCCCCTGCAACTCCGTTGCAAGGGCTTTTGATCTGGTCGGGGTGAGAGGATTCGAACCTCCGGCCTCTACGTCCCGAACGTAGCACTCTAACCGGGCTGAGCTACACCCCGTAGCCCCCTGTTAAGGGGCGGCAAATATAGCAGCCCGGTCCGAAGTGGGCGACTTCGGCGGGTTAGATTTTATCCGTGTGTTGCCCAAACCCCGGCCCACACTACATTCGCACCCGCTTTGCGGGAGTAGCTCAGTTGGTAGAGCATCAGCTTCCCAAGCTGAGGGTCGCGGGTTCGAGTCCCGTTTCCCGCTCCAAGCCCCGGCCTGCGTGCCGGGGCTTCGTATTTCTTTTCCGCTGAACAACCTTTGTGGCAAACAAGAAACCATTGCCCATGCCAGCCATGGAAGAGGAGCCACATGCCCGCCATCAAGCCACCGCCGTGTTCGGCACCGGGTGCTTCTGGTGCTCAGAGGCCGTTTTCGCCGAACTCCATGGCGTAGCCCGTGTACAGCCCGGATACATGGGAGGCGACCCCGATAGGGCAACCTACCGGGAAGTATGTACAGGCACCACCGGACACGCCGAAGTGTCCAAAGTGACCTTTGATCCCCAGGTGCTTTCGTTTGGCGAACTCTTGCGCGTGTTTTGGGCCACCCATGACCCCACCTCGCTCAATCGGCAGGGAGAGGACATCGGCACCCAGTACCGATCGGTGATCTTCTACGCCGATGAGGAGCAACGCGCGGAGGCTGAGCGCCAACGGGCAGCGCTCGATGCCAGCGGTGCCTGGGAAAAGCCCATCGTGACCCAGGTGGTGCCCATGCAGGAGTTCCACCCCGCGGAGGATTACCATGGGAATTATTTCGCGCTGAACCCGGATCAAGGCTATTGCCGATTGGTGATCCGTCCCAAAATGGAAAAGTTCAGGAAAGCATTCGAAGGCATGTTAAAACCCAAGACCGTATTGCCATGAAACACTGGGGCCGGATGTTGAAAGCCTTCCCATGGGCCGCGTTGTCTTGCTGGGCGTTCGCCGATGTGGCGGCCCAACAAGCCGGTGATAATCTCGTGCCCAATGGCGGGTTTGAAATTATCACCAAGGATCCCGTCACCTTCGATCAGATCGGACGCGCCACGGGGTGGGGCAACGTCACCTTGGGCATGGCCGAGCTTTTTGCAGGAACGGCCACCGCAAAAACGGTGGGGATCCCACAAAACGCCTACGGCAGCATGGAGCCGAAGGAGGGAGGGCATTATGCCGGGTTCATGGCCTGGAAGGACGACCAGCGGCGCGACTATGACAGGGGGCCGGACGACCCCTTCAAGCCCGGATGGAACGTGTATTCGGAGTATCCATGGATCGAGCTGGCCACCACCTTGAAGGAGGGACATGTGTACGAGGTCAGCTTTTGGGTGGCCTTGGCCGGCAACAGCGACCGGGCCATAGCCGGCCTGGGCGCCTTTCTGTCGCCGTTGGAATTGAATTACCCCAACCGCGCATTCTTGAAGGAAAGACCGCAAGTGGTGGAGGACAAGGTCTTGGAAGAGCGTGGCAAATGGGTGCAGGTGAAGGGCACTTTCACCGCTGATGGCGATGAGCGCTACCTGGTCATCGGGACATTCCCCACGGCCATATTCGATACCAAACGGATCGTGGAGGGGTACGACAACCAGTACGCCTACTACTATTTGGACAATGTTTCAGTGAGGGAAGTCAGTACGGAAAATGCCGTAGATTGAACAGAAACACACCTATCTTCGCGCCCGAAATGGCGGGGTGCCCCGTCCGGACGTTCATATCAACCAAAGCAAACCAAACACTTACACATGAAGATCCACTACTTCGGCCTGTTTGCCGGCTCGCTCCTCACCGTAGGGGTCATGGCACAAGGGGCAGGGGAAAACCTGGTGAAGAACGGAGGCTTCGAAGATCTCTCGAAGCCGGTCACCACGTGGAACCAACTGGGCCACGCCAACGGCTGGTCGAACCCGAACAAGGGAACCGCCGACCTCTTCGCCAAGGGCGCACGGGCCAACACCGTGGGCATCCCTGACAACGAACTGGGCACTGGCGCCACCGCCTTTGAAGGAGAGCACTTTGCCGGCTTCGTGGCCTATAAGGATGACCAACGCCCCAACTACAAGCATTGGCTGAACCGCAAGGAAGGTGCCCTCAAGCCCGCCTACCAGCGCTATTCGGAGTATGTGCAAACCACGCTGACCGAGCCCCTGACCGCCGGCCAGAAGTATGACGTGAGCTTCCGCGTGAAGCTGGCCAATGGCAGCGACCGCGCCGTGGCCGGCATCGGGGCATACCTCTCCACCATCGAACTCAAGTACAACCACCGCCACTTCCTCGATGAGAAGCCCCAGGTTTCCACCCTCAATGTGGTGGACAACAAGCAGGAGTGGACCGAGATCTCCGGAACCTTCACCGCCGACGGCGGAGAGAAGTACCTCATCATCGGGGCCTTCATCAACGGTGGATTCGATACCAAGAAGGTGATCGAGGGTGCTGACAGCCAGCGCGCATACTACTACTTGGACGGTATCTCCGTGAATATCCACCCCGAAGAGGACCGTGATGGCGACGGCATCCCCGATAAGGATGACCTCTGCCCCGACGTGGCCGGCCTGGCTTCCCTGCAGGGCTGCCCCGACCGTGACGGCGACGGCATTGCCGACCACCTGGATGCCTGCCCTGATGTGGCCGGCCCCGCCGAGTTCAGCGGCTGCCCCGACACCGATGGCGATGGCATTCCCGACAACCTGGACCGCTGCCCGAAAGTGGCCGGACCCAAGAGCAACCACGGCTGCCCCGAGGTTTCCGAGAAGACCAAGAAGCTCTTCGAAAAAGCCCTTACCGGCATCCAGTTCGAAAGCGGCAAGGCCACCATCAAAGCGGTGAGCTTCCCCATCCTCAACCAAGTGGTGGACGTCATGAAGGAAAACTCCACCTATGACCTGGAGATCCACGGCCACACCGACAACACCGGCAACGCCGACAAGAACCAGACCCTCAGCGAGGAGCGGGCAGCAGCCGTGCGTACCTACCTCGAAGGCAAGGGCGTGGGCGCCGACCGCATGAAGAGCTTCGGCCATGGACAAACCGAGCCGGTGGCCGATAACGCCACCCCCGCCGGCCGTGCCAAGAACCGCCGTGTGGAGTTCAAAGTGACCTTCTGGCGCTAAGAACAAGAAAAGCACTGATGGGAAGGGGGCTGCGGCCCCCTTCCTTTTTGGGCCAGCCATGGTGTGGGGGATGCCTTGCGCCGGTTTGCCCGGGTGGGCGGGCTGTGCCGATCCAAGGCCCGTCGATGGCTGGGCGCCTCATAGGGCGGCACCTCGGAATGGTAGGAGGCTCCGGTAGGCGCGGGTGGAAGGGATGGAAAAGATTGAATGGCCGCCGTGCCACGGTATTGGGGATGCCCCGCCGGTTGGGCATGGAATCCCCCGCCACCGGATCGAGGCAGTCCGGGGAAAGCGCCGGAGTGCTTGGCCACATGGCCGGCATAATGGGCGGCCACCGGGGCAGGGCCCGCAGGGCCTGCGGGGGGGGGGCGGAAAGCGGCGCCCGGGCACGGCAACAGATGCACGCCACCGCTAAGGGCGGCCAGCGGTCACCGCTGTGCCGGGCAGGCCTATTGCCCGCTGTCGTCCAGCGTTACCGGCGGCTTCGAGCCGAACAGGATGTAGCGGCCGGGCATCGTTTTGTACAAGATGCCGATGTCATCCACCCCATAGCTCAACAGCTCATCGGATACCGAGTCAAAATCCATCCGCTGGGACATCGGTGGACCGTCGGGGGTTTGTTGGGGCATATAGTTGACCAGATAGAAGGTGTGGGGCATCTTGATGCCGGCCATCAATTGCTTGATCCACGTTCCGCGGTCCACCAGGGTGGAAAATTCGCGGGTGATCAGGGCCAGGTCGGCTTCCCCCTCCAACAGGCCCGGCACACCCGGTTCCGTTTGCCGGATCAGGAGGCGATCGTCGCCGATGCCTTGGCTGGCCTTCCAGGCCTGTAGTTTGGCTATCGCCTCCGGGTTGTCGTCGATGGCCAGCACCCGTGCACCGGCACTCAGGAGCTTCCAGGTATAATAACCGTCCCCGGCAAACATGTCGGCCACGACCTGGCCGCGCAAGAGCCCCATGGCAGCGATCAAGGAGTCGCCCATGCGGGGGTCATCCGTAGCGGCTGCTTGGGGGGCAATGGCCGCCAGCGGAGCGGCGGATTCCACGGCGATGGAGGTGGCAGGGGGAGCCTCGTTGCAGCCAATGCCTTGTAGGCTGAACAACAGGAAAAACGGAAGGATCATACGCATGGTCTTGCTTCTGGAGGGCCCCAAGTTAAAACCAGATACCAGCCTGCGTGGAAATTATTTCCATGTAAAATAGTTTGGGCGTACCTTTGATCCATGGTGAAGATCGAAAAGGAGTTGAACATGAATTTCAGGAACGAGCACCAAAAGCTCTTCCTGAACCTGCTATTCACCGCCAACTGGTTGCGCCACATGGATATCGAGCGCCTCCGCCCGTATGGCCTCAGCCCGCAGCAGTTCAATATCCTCCGCATCCTCAGGGGCGCCAAGGGCAAGCGCATGAGCATGGGCAGCATCCTTGAACGCATGTTGGACCGCGCCCCCAATGCCACCCGGCTGACGGACAAGCTGATCGCGAAGGGGTTGGTGGTGCGGGAGCGCTGCGAGGAGGACCGCCGCGTGGTTTACCTCAGCATTAGCACCAAAGGCCAGGAGCTGATCAATTCCATGGACGATGAAACGGAGCGGATGATCGCCCTGGTGGCACAGAAATTGACAAAGGAGGAGGCGGAGACCGTGAACGCGGTGCTCGATAAATTACGTTCCTGATAGGCGCGCCAGCCGGAAGCGGTTGCCGCAAACATCCATGAAGCGATGATCAAGAAAATCCTTTTGTGCTGGGCCTTGATGGGGCCGATGATGGCAGCGGCCCAAAACACCTATACCGTGGACCCTGCCGCGACCAAGGTGGGATGGGTGGGGAAGAAGGTGACGGGCGAGCACAACGGCAGCATCCAAGTGAAGGGAGGCAGCTTGCAGTGGGGAACGAACGGCCTACAGGGTGGCGAGGTCGTGGTGGACATGTCCACGATCAAGGATTTGGACATGGACGAGGACGGCGCTTCACGCCTGGAAGCCCACCTGAATTCCAAGGATTTCTTCAATACCAGTGAGTTCAAGACCGCCACGTTCAAGATCACGCGGGTGGAGAAACTGACGCCCTCATCGTCAGGCCAACCCAACTATACGGTGGCGGGCGACCTTACCATCAAGGGCATCACCAAGCCGGTCACATTCCAGGTGGAGGCTTGGCAGGTAAGGGGAGGGGTGCGGGCCAAGGGAACGCTCTCCTTCGACCGTACGCTATATGGAATCAAGTTCCGCTCGGGGCAATTTTTTGATGCCTTGGGCGACCGGATGATCTATGACATGATCGACCTGTCCTTCGACCTGATGGCGCAGTGACCCGCTTCGTCAGCCGCGGTGGATGCTGAGCTTTTTCACCATCGCCTGGTTCAGCTTGCTGGCGTAGGGGCCGAAGGCATTCACCAGAACGCCCTTCACTTGGTGCTTCTCCGAGCTGATGGCATACACGATGCTCTCATCGCTGGGATTGGAGTCGCCCTCAAAGCGGTGGAACTCATCGATCACGAATTCATCCGGATGCAGCGACGTGTTGTTGCCATTGCATACCACGCATTCCTCGTGCAGCGTGAGTTCATCCTTGTAACCGCGGGCGATCAGGTCATTGACCGCCTGTGATAGTGTGTCGTATGTGCGTGCCATTGCAACGAAGATAACATCCGTTGCCGGGCCATGGTTCGCGAGGGTAGGGCCCTGGCCGGGTGCAGGGGTATGCCCATGAAAAAAGGGGCGCCTTAAGGCAGCCCCTTTTCCCACCTGGGGGTCCAAGGAGATCAGAATTTCTTGCTCACCTCCAGCATGTCCTTGATGCCGCCCACGCTGCTGAGCACGCCGGTGGCCTCGAAGGGGATGTACACCACTTTGTTGTCCTTGCCGCTGGTCATTTCCTGCAAGGTTTCCAGGTAGCGCATGGCGATCAGGTAGTTCACCGGGTCGGCGTTGGCCCCCTTGATGGCCTCGGTGACCAGGCGGATGGCCTCGGCTTCACCTTGCGCCCGGCGGATGCGGGCCTGGGCATCGCCTTCGGCCTGCAGCACTTGCGCCTGCTTCTGGCCTTCGGCCTCGTTGATCTGCTTCTGCTGCACCGCCTCGGCCTGCAGGATCACCGCCCGCTTGGTGCCCTCGGCATCAATGATCTGCGCGCGCTTGTCGCGCTCGGCCCGCATCTGCTTTTCCATGGCCTCGCGGATATCGCGCGGCGGGTTGATGTCCTGCAGCTCCACCCGGTTCACCTTCACCCCCCACTTGTGGCTCGCCTCGTCCAGGATGGTGCGCAGCTTGGCGTTGATGGTGTCGCGGCTCGTGAGGGTCTCGTCCAGGTCCAGTTCGCCGATCACGTTGCGCAACGTGGTCTGCGTCAGCTTCTCAATGGCCATCGGCAGGTTCTCGATCTCGTAGATCGCCTTCACCGGGTCCATGACCTGGAAGTAGAGCAACGCGTTGATCTCGGTCATCACGTTGTCCTTGGTGATCACGTTCTGGCGCGGGAAATCGTACACCGTCTCCCGCAGGTCGATGCGTTCCTTCTTGACGAACTGCACGAACTTGTCGCCATTGGGCAGTTCCCGGCTGAAGCGATAGGTGATCTCGCGCGGCTTGTCAAAAACGGGAATGATGATGTTCAGGCCTGCGGTGAGTGTTTCGCGGTATTTGCCCAAACGCTCAATGATCATGGCCTCGCTTTGCTGCACGATGCGCACGCCCTTGACAATGATGAACAGAACGAAGAAGGCGACAAGAAGGAGGATAAAGGCACCTGCGGTCATGGTCAGTTGTTGTTTACGGGTTTGATGATGAGGGTATTGCTTTCCACGCGGACCACTTCAATGATGTCGCCCATGCGCAACGGGGCATCGGAAAGGCTCTCCGCCCGCCAATCGTCGCCGCCCATCTGTACGCGGCCCAAGCGCAGGCCGGGGTCGAAATCCTGGCTTACATAACCCCGCATGCCCACCAAGGCATCGGCATTGGTGCGTACCTCCTCCTTGTGCCAAAAACGCTTCATCAGCACCGGCCGTACCGTGAAAAAGGCGACCAGGGAGAAGACCGAAAAAAGCAGCAGCTGGCCCGCAGCACCCAGCCCGACAGCGGCTGCGATGCTCGCGCTGATGGCGCCTATGCCCAGGCAGAACAAGAAGAAGCCCGGAGCGAAGATCTCCAAGATCATCATCAGCAGGGCCGTGGCGGCCCACCAGTGCCATTGAAAAAATTCCATTTCCATGATCCGACGCGCAAGATAGGGAGCAGGCACCGGGACAGGCTGTTTATGTGACGAACGGTGGCCGGAAAGGATGGAGGCGTGGTGGTGGGGGTGGGCGGAAGGCCGGCGCGGTACGGCGAATGGAGGAATACATGCGGCCGCATGATGGCACCGGTCAATAGCCCGGCCATGGCCTACTTTCGCGGGCCATGCCCGGAAAGATCAGAGCCTTTCTGGCCTCGCCCAGGGGGAAGGACAGCCTGTTCACCACCCTTACGGAAGGATTGGCCATGCTGGGCATGGTGCTGACCTATCGTTTGGCGGCCCATGTGGGCAAACAAGACCTGGACGTGTATGTGATCGTGCGCAGGACGGTGTCGTTTGCCTTCCCGGTGATCCTGATGGGGGCCATGATCGGCCTTACCCGGTTTGTGGCCATGACCAATGACATGGCCCAGAAGAGGGGCTACCTGCGCGGGGCGCTCACCTGGGTGTTGCCGTTGGGCCTGGCGGCCATGGCTGTTTCCGTGTTGTTCGCCCGCCCCTTGGCCTGGATGCTGTTTGCCACCGAAGAGGGTGTGGCATGGGTGCCGCCGCTGATGCTGATGACCATCGGCATGGCCATGCACGGGGTGGCATACGGCTACCTGCGTGGAAAACCCGCCGTGATGGCCGCCAACTGGGTGCAGCTCTGGGTGTTGGCGGTGGCCCCGTGCGCGGCCTTGCTGCTCTGGGATGACATGACCACGATCCTATGGGCCACGGGTATCGCGTGGGTGGCCATGCCGTTGCTGGCCATCGTCCCTTCGCTGGCCGTGCGGCGCCAACGAAAGATGCGCCGCGAACGCAGCGAATTGTTGCGGTTCGGCCTGCCCCGCGTGCCCGGCGATATCGCTTTGGGTGCCCTGCTCACCGTGCCCGGGTACGTGGCCTTGCGCACCCACGGGCTCGACCTCAGCGGCGAGGTGGGCTTTGCCGCCACGCTGCTCAACCTGGCAGCCGCAGTTTTTTCGCCCGTGGCCTTGCTGTTGCTGCCGGCCGCCGCCGGGCGCCTGGCAGCAGGCGACCACGCCCGACTGGAGCAGAGCATCGCCCGCATGACCTGGATGGTCCTGGCCGCCTCGGCCGCCTTGACGGTGGGCTTTGAGCTGTTGTCCAAACCGTTGCTGCAGATCTACCTGGGCCCCACCGGTGATGCCTACCTGCCCATGTCGCGCATCGTGTTCATCGGCGCCTTGCCATTCGCCTTTTTCAACGGCATGCGCAGCGTGCTCGATGCCTACTTCCATACCCCCCGCAACGGCATGAACCTCATGGCGGCCTTCGCTATCCTGTTGGTGGGCAGCGCCATCCACCTGGCGGTGCCCACCCCGTGGTACACCATGGGCGTGGTATTGGTGCTGGCCATGTTCTGGCTGGGGTGGGCCACGTGGCGCGACGTGCGCTATGTGCGCAGTGAGCTGCTGCGATTGGCCGCACGCAACGGCGAGGAACTGAATGTGCTGGTGTTGATACCCGACAAGGAGGAAGGGGAGACCTACAGGGCTTCCAGACAGCAGGCGCTGGCCATGGAATCCGAAGGAGGGCGCGTGACCTTCTTCCACCTGGAAAGCCGGAATGCACCGTGGAAGCTATGGAAGGCCAAGCAGCAACTGCGCAGGCAGCTCCGCCATGAAAGGCCCGATGTGGTGCACGTCCATTTCGGGTCGGTGGCGGCCTTGTTCGCCGTGCTTGTCAGTTCCGTGCCCGTGGTGGTCACCTTCATGGGCGACGACCTCGACCGCAGCCAAGTGCCGGGCTTTGCACGGGCCAAGGTCGGTGGGTTCTTCAGCCAAGTGGCCGCCTTCTTCGCCAGCGGCATCATTTGCACGGATGAGAAGGTGCGGGAGCTCTTGTGGTGGAGGCAGGGAGAGGCGGTGGTGTTGCCGCTGGGCGCGCAGGGTGCCGTGAATGCCAAGGAAACACTGGCCTTCCTCCAGCAGGTGGCCGCGCCCGGAAATGCGGGGACGGCATCATGAAAACGGAGCCGACAACAACAGCGAACAGCCAGGGGGGCAGGCCCTTCCTGCATGCGGTGGCCACCCTCTTCACCGGGACGGTGCTCGCGCAGGCCATCCCCTTCGTGCTTGCCCCCGTGATCGCACGCCTGTACAACGCGGAGCAGTTTGCCATGTTCGGTACCCTTTTGGCCGTGTTCAATATGCTCAACGTGGTGGCTGCAGGCCGCTATGACCAGGCCGTGGTGCTGCCCAAGGAGCGAGGGGTGGCATCGGACCTGGTGAAGGGAAGCCTGCTCATCGTGGCCGCCTTCTCCCTGCTGGTGGCCGCGGTGCTGTTGGCCTTCGGCCCGAAACTGGAGCAGGCCATAGCCCTGAACGACCTCCATGTGCTGGTGGGGCCGTTGGTGCTCCTGACCTTGTTGGCCGGCGCCCAACTGGTGATGCTTCAATGGCTGCTGCGCCACCGGGCCTTCGCCATCATAGCCCGGCAAAAAGTGTTGCAATCGGTGACCGTTACGGGCCTTACGGTCCTCTTTGGTTGGCTGGCATGGTACAACGGCCTGGTTTCCGGGTACCTCGCGGGATGGGTCGTGTACACGGCGGCCACGCTCGCCGTGGTGGTGAAGCGCCATCCCTTGGGGCCGGGATGGGACTGGAAGGGGATCAAGGATGCCCTGCGCGCCTACAAGGATTGGCCCTTGCACAATGCTTGGCCATCGGTGCTCAACGCCGTCGCCTCCGGCATGGCCCCCATTTACATGGTGGCCTATTTCAGTGTACAGGTGGTCGGCGAGCACAATTTTGCCCGCCAGTACCTGCTCGTGCCCATCAGCATGGTGAGCGTGGCCCTGGGGCAGGTGCTCTTCGAGCGCACGGCCTCCAAGGTGCGCAATGGCGGGCCGGTCATGTCCGATATCCGCCGGGTCACCTTCGCCTTGCTGGCCATCGCGCTGGCGGCGGCCTTGCTGATCACCTTCCTCGGCGAGCCCCTGTTTGCGCTGGTCTTCGGTGAGCAATGGGCCTATGCCGGCCGGATCGCGGGTATCCTGATCTGGGGTTATGTGGCCCAGCTGGTGGGCAGCCCGTTGGGCAGCCAGCTGATCGCCATGGGCAAGGTGAAGGCGGCCATGGCCTTCCCCGTGTTCTATGCCGCCTTGCTGGCCTGCCTGCCCCTGTTCCGGTCCCTGTCGGCGGAGCGCTTCATGGCCCTGCTGAGCGCCACCGAGGTGATCGCCTACGGCGGATATGCGGCTTGGGTGTGGTACCATGGCCGCCAGTACGAACTTGCGATCGCCCGAACGAAATGAGGACGCTGGCATCGCGCCATGGCATCTTGGCCGTTCATCTGCTGATCACGATCTTGCTCGTGCCGGGCCTGGTGGCCTATACGGGCGCGGCCTACCTGCACTACATCGCGCTGTACCTGGCCGTGCTCCTCGCCTCCTACGTGCTGTTGCAGCGGTTCCTTCCCGTTGGGAGGCCGATCGGGGAACGGCCTGTCCTGTCCGCCGTCGCCTTCATCCGGGCCGTGCTCGTGGCGCAGGTGGCCCTGATGGCGGCCCATTGGGCCTACCTGGGGGGCATCCCCCTTTGGGAGGCCCTGCACCAGAAGGACGACCTGGCCATCGTGGACATCCGGCGGTCCGCCGGTGAGGATGTGCCCACCGCACTGGCCTATGCCTCGCACTTCATGATCAAGGCCTTCGTGCCCTTTGCCTTGCTGCTCGCCTGGACAGGGCACCGTCGCCTGTTCTGGGCCTTGGCCGTCACGGCCGGGCTTTACGCGGCTTCGCTGCTGGCCAAGAGCTTCGTGGTCACCCTTTTCGTGCCGTTGTGGATCGCTTTCCTGCTGGGCCGCCACTGGGGGCGGTTCCTAGGCTTGAGCGCCGTTTTCGCCCTCCTCATCGTCGCGCTGTCCACCGCCGCCAATCCGCAGAAACTGGCCACGGTGGAGGTGGGGGAACAAGGGAGGACGGAAGCCGTGGATGAAGGCGTGAAGAAGTACGGGTTCCTGGGGGATGCGGTGTTGGGGGTGGGGTCGCGGATCTTGCTGATGCCCGGCCATACCGTGGCCGAATGGTTCATGCACATCCCGGCCGATCTGCCCCATGCCAAGGGCGCCGCCATCCGGCCATGGGCCGTGGCCCAAGGCAAGCCCTACGTGGACTATTCCGAGAAGATCTATGACCTCGCGTACCCGGAGATGGCCGAAAAGCAGGTGCCGGGAACCATGGGATCCGCCTCATTCATGTATGGCTACGCCAACTTCGGCGCGTGGGGGCTGGCCGGCTCGGGGCTCATCACCGCCATCTGGCTCCTGCTGGTGCAGCGCGTGTTCGGCGGGCGGTGGCGTTGGGCCCTTGCGTTGAACACCTTTCCTTTGCTGGCCCTCAGCGCCAGCGCGCTGCCCACGGTGCTGCTTACCCATGGGTGGCTTCCCACCATCGTGCTTTTCCTTGTGCTGTGCCCCTCGAACGAACCCGGCGAATGATGCGCGTCTGCCATATCACCACCGTGCACGGCCCGTTCGACGACCGCATCTTTTTCAAGCAATGCCGCTCGCTTGCAGCCGCCGGATTCGACACGCACCTGGTGGCACCGATCGACAAGGACACCACCGAGGACGGCGTGCACATCCACGCGGTGAAGGTGCCTGCCTCGCGGATGCTGAGGCCCGTGACGGGCGCATGGCGGGCCCTGCGCCAGGCCCGTAAGCTCAAGGCCCGCGTGTACCAGATACACGACCCCGAGCTGCTGTGGGTGGCACTCCTGCTGAAGGGGAAGGACACCCGGGTGGTGTATGACATGCACGAATCCATGCGGGGGCACATCCTCACCAAGACCTGGCTGGGGCCCGCGTGGATGCGCAAGCTGGCATCGCGCCTCTACGGATGTTTCGAGGACCTGGCCATCCGCAAGCTGGACCACGTGCTGGTGGTGGTGGAGAGCATGCGCGACGACATCCTGAAGCTGCATCCGGCCCAGGCCGGCAAGGTGACCGTGGTGCGCAACCTGCCCGTGATCGCCCTGATCGGCCGCACCCTGCAAGTGATGCCCCGGAACGAGGAGTACACCCTGATCTATGTGGGCGGCCTGTCCCGCATACGCGGCATCAAGGAGGTGGTGGAGGCGCTGGCACTGGTGCCCGGTGCGCGCCTGAAGCTGCTGGGGCCTTGGAGCGATGAGGCCTACCGGGCCGAATGCGCCGCCCTGCCCGCATGGCCCCAAGTGCAGGACCTGGGCCAGGTGCGCATGGATGCCGTGTATGATCATGTGCGGGCCGCGGACTGCGGGCTCTGCCTGCTGTATCCGGTGCACAACTACATGATCAGCTTGCCCATCAAGACCTTCGAGTACATGGCCTGCGGGCTGCCCATGCTGCTGAGCGATTTTCCGTATTGGCGCACGGTGTACGGCCGCTTTGCTTGGTTTGCCGACACCCGGGACCCCGCTTCGATCGCCGGGGCCATCAGGCAGGCCATGGAGCACCGTGCGGAAGGGAGGGAGATGGGACGGGAGGCCGGGCGGGTGGTGCGGGAGGAATACAGCTGGGAGGCTGAAAGCAAACGCTTGGTCGATATTTACCGCAGCTTCACGCCATGACCGTTGCGCCACTGACCGAGGATGCCGCCACCGCCTTGGGCCTTGCCCCGGGGCAGTTGCCGTTGTTCCTGCATGAGGAATGGCGTTCCATCGTGGGCGAAGGCTACGAACGGCTGGCCGTGCGCGACAAGGACGGCAAGATCCTGGGCGTGTTCAACCTGCACCGCACGCGGCGGGCGGGCCTGCGCCTGATCTCGCACCCCGCCTTCAGCCCGCATTGCGGCCTGTGGCGCAGGCAGCAGGCCAAGAACCCGGCCAAGGCCGTGGGCGAGGCCAAGAAGCTGCACGCCTTGCTGGCCGAATACATGCTGGCGCAGGACGGGATGGTCCACTTGGCCTTTCCCCCGGAAGAGACCGACCTGCAGCCATGGGCTTGGAGCGGCTTCAAGGTGGTTGCCCAGTGGACCTATCGCATCGATCTCGGCCAAGGGCTGGCCACCATCCGCGCCGGGTATGAGGACAAACAGCGCAATGCCATCAAGAAGGGGTTCGCGGGCGGCACCGTGGAGCCTACCGATGACCCGGCCCGCGTGCTGAATGCCGTGCGCAGCACCTTCGCCCGAAAGGGCAAAGGCTTGGATGAGGAAACGACCAACGCGCTGCTCCATGCCTTCCTGAAACCCGGCCGCGGCTTTGCCTTCGTCACCGTGGAGAACGGGAAGGAAAGCGCCGCCGCCTTCTGCGCATACGCCGCCGGCACCTGCTACTACCTGCTGGGCGGGGTGGACAAGGCCCACGCCTCCAACGGCGCGGGGGCCATGGCCGTGGATGCCTGCATCGCGCAGGCCCATGCCCTCGGCCTGTCCGTGTTCGATTTCGAAGGCAGCATGCTGCCCGAGGTGGAACGCTACTTCCGCACCTTCGGCGGCACGCCCACGCCCTATTTTACCGTCAACCGGGCGCCTTTCCTCACCGAGGTGGCGCTGAAGAAGAAACTCCGTCAGCTCTTCTGAACCATGCAGGTGATCCTCAGCCATGACGTGGACCACATCACCGTGTGGGAGCACTGGAAGGACCCGATCATTCCCAAGTTCTTGGTGCGGGCCTACCTGGAGCTCGCGTTGGGCAAGATCTCGGCGGGGGAGCTGGTCCGGCGCCATGGCGACCTGTTCCGCAACCGATGGGATCGGATCCGCGAGGTGATGGACCTGCATGAGAAACTGGGCATCCGGTCGTGCTTCTTCTTCGGCATGGCCAACGGCGTCGGCTTGTCGTATCCGTTGCGCCATGCGGAAAAGCATGTGCCGCAGGTGCTGGCGCGCGGCTTCGAGGCCGGGGTGCATGGCATCGCCTACAATGATGAGGCCGCCATGGCGGAGGAGCACCGGCGCTTCGCCGCCATCAGCGGCCGGAATGATTTCGGGATCCGCATGCACTACCTGAGGCAGGACGATTCCACCTTCCGCAAGCTCGCCGCCTTGGGCTACACCTTCGATGCCACCAGCCAAGGCGTGCGCGACCCACACCGCCTGCACGGCATGTGGGAGTTCCCGCTGCTGCTGATGGACGGCTGGGCCATGGATGGCACGAAGCGCTACCAGAGCCGCGACCTTGAAGGGGCGAAGCGCTATACGCTGGCGAAGTTGGAGGAGGCGGAAAAGGCCGGGCTGCAGTATGCCAGCATCCTTTTCCACGACCGTTATTACAGCCCTGCCTTTGCCACGTGGAAGGCCTGGTACGAATGGCTGCTGGGCCATCTGAGGGAGCGGGGGCACACGTTCATCACCCACGCGGAGGCCATGCGGCAACTGAAGGCTGCGGAAGCGCGGGGGACAAACTCCGGCATGGCATGAGGATCATCTTCCTCACCCAATACTTCCCGCCGGAGACCGGGGCACCGCAGAACCGGCTTTTCGCGATGGCGAAGGCCCTCCAGGGCCACGGTGCCCAAGTGACCGTGCTCACCGCCATGCCGAATTACCCGGACATGCGCATCCATGCCGGCTACCGGGGGAAATTCCATGTGCGGGAACAATTGGACGGCCTGGACGTGCACCGGGCTTGGCTGTACGTTTCCCAAAGCCGCGGGCTGGTTGCACGGCTGTTCAACTACTTCTCCTTCGTGTTCACGGCGTTGCTGGTGGGGGCCTTCAAGCTGCGCAAGGCCGACGTGCTGTTGGTGGAATCGCCGCCTCTCTTCCTGGGCATCACGGCCATGCTGCTGGCGCGGTTGAAAGGCGCGAAGCTGGTGTTCAACGTCAGCGACCTGTGGCCCGAGAGCGCCGTGCAGCTGGGGCTGGTCACCAACAAGGCGATGATCCGGGTGAGCACTTGGCTGGAGGAACGCTGCTACCGCAGATCGGCCTTGGTCACCGGGCAGACGAAAGGCATCGTGCGCAACATCAGCGGACGGTTCCCGGAAAAGAAAGTGCTGTGGGTGCCCAACGGGGTCGATCTGGAGGCCATCGCTGCCGTGGACGATGTGGCCCCGTCCGATATCCGCGACCGGTTGGGCATCAGCCCCGGCGACCTGGTGCTGGCCTACACGGGCATCCTGGGCCATGCACAGGGCCTGCATGTGGTGCTGGAGGCCGCGTCGCTGTTGAAGGAGCGCAAGGACATCCATTTCATCCTGATGGGCGATGGGCCCGAAAAGGAGAAGCTGATCGCCCTGAAGAAGCAATTGGATCCCGTGCAGGTCCATTTCGTGGACCGCATGCCGCGCAAGGAACTGTTGGGCATGATGCGCGCCGTGGATGCCGCCGTGGTGCCGTTGCTGCGCAATGACCTCTTCCTCGGGGCTATCCCGAGCAAGATCTTCGAGGCTTTGGTCTTGGCCAAGCCGATCGTGCTTGGCGTGGACGGTGAGGCGCGCGAGCTGTTCATCAACGAGGGGAGGGCCGGCCTCTTCTTTGAGCCGGAGGATGCCAAGGCCTTGGCCCAAGCCGCCGTGCAATATGCGGACGACCGCCCGCTTCTGGCGGCGCACGGGGCCAATGGGGCCCGCTATGTCCGCGAACATTTTGACCGGAAGGCCATTAGTGATGCCCTTTGGAATGCGCTCCAGGAACTCAAGTGACCCCGGGCCTTGGCAGGCCTATCCGGCCGCCATCGGCCGTTGGTCGTGGCTTTTCCTGTGCGGGCTGATGCCCATATCCGGCGATTGGATCACCATCCCCTTGGTGGTGGCCGTGGCCGCACTGCTGCTTTCGCGGATCGGCAGGCCCTTCAACCCGGACTGGGGGATCTTGTGGCCCTTGTTCCTGTTCTACGGCCTGCACGTGTTGGGCATGGCATGGTCCACCGATATTGATTTCGGCCTGTTCGACCTGCAGATCAAACTGGGCCTGGTGCTGCTGCCCTTGGCCGCCACCGGTTTCAGGGCGGACCAAGGAGGATCGGCCATGCGCCAGAGCATGGTCGCCTTCTCCGCGGGTACCATGGTGGCCATCATGCTGGGCTTGGGAAAGGCCCTGGCCTGCTTCGGTCAGCATGGCTGGATCGAATGCTTCACGCAGAGCTACCTGTCCTACGACCTGCATCCGAGCTATGCGGCATGGTACACGGTTTGGGCCATCCTGTACTGGGTGCATGCCTTGGCCACGGGTACCGTGCCGGCACGATGGGTTCCGCCGGTGCTGGCCTTCCTCTTCTTTGCGCTGTCCTTTTCGGTCATGCTGGCGAGCAAGAGCGGGCTGATCGGGTTGCTGCTGGTGCTGGTGGTGGCGGTGCTGCTGATCTTGCGGAACCTGACGGGGGGCGCCCGTTGGCTGGCCTTCGGGGCGTTGGCATTTTCCGTAGCATTGCCCGGTTGGTTGTTGTCCTCGGTGATCATGGCCCGGACCACCGCCGCCGTGAAGGCGGTGGAGCGCGTGTCCGATGAAAGGCCCGGGGAGGAGGCCGCCACCGTGGATGGCAATGATGAGCGCTTGGCCGCCTGGACCTGCAGCTGGAGCCTGATCAAGGAAAATCCGGCCGGGGCCGGCACCGGGGATATCAAACACGCGCTGGTGGGTTGCTATGAGACCATGGGGGCCAGGGAGGCTGCCGAAAGGCGCTTGAACAGCCACAGCCAGTTCCTGCAGGGCGGGGTGGCACTGGGATGGGCGGGGCTGTTGTCCGCCGTGCTGTTGGCCGTGGTGCCGCTGTGGCAGGCTTTGCGCCGCCGCGACCTTCTGCTCGGGGTCTTCGTGCTCCTGTTCATGCTCAACGCCGCCATCGAATCCGTGCTGGAAGTGCAGGCGGGCGTGGTCTTCTTCGCCTTGTTTCCCGCCTTGATGGCCCGCGACCGATCTTTGTCCGTGGAGCCAACCCCACGCCCATGATCCCCTTCGCACCGCCCCACATCGACGAGCGCACCATCGAGGCTGTGGCCGAGACCCTGCGCAGCGGCTGGATCACCACCGGCCCGCGCACCAAGGAATTTGAGCGCAAGCTCGCCGAATACTGCGGTGTGCAGCGCGTGATCGCCCTCAACAGCTGGACCAATGCGGCCGAGCTCGCGCTCCGTTGGTTCGGTATCGGGCCCGGTGATGAGGTGATCGTGCCGGCCTATACCTATTGCGCCACAGCGAACATCGTGAAGCACGTGGGGGCCAAGCCCGTCCTGGTGGACGTGCTCGACGATTTCACCATCGACCCCGAGAAGGTGCGCCAAGCCATGAGCCCGCGCACCAAGTGCATCATCCCGGTGGATATCGGCGGCATGCCGGCACGTGTGGCGGAGATCGTGAGGATCGCGGAAGAAGCCTGTGCCTGGTTCACACCTGCCGTCAACCTGCGCATCGGTGGTTCCAACCCGCAGATGCGTTTGGGGCGGGCACTGGTGCTCAGCGATGCGGCCCACTCCTTCGGGGCACGGATCGATGGCAAGCCCGTTGGGGCACAAGCCGACATCACCGGGTTCAGCTTCCATGCGGTCAAAAACCTGACCACCGCCGAGGGAGGTGGCTTGGCCTTCAACCTGCCGGAACCGTTCAAGGCCGACGAGATCTATGCCTGGTTCAACACCATGAGCCTGCACGGCCAAAGCAAGGACGCCTTGGCCAAGACGGCCCCGGGAGCGTGGCGATATGATGTGGAGGGCGCGGGTTGGAAGTGCAACATGACCGATATCCAGGCCGCCATCGGCCTGGTGCAGCTGGAACGCTATGATGCGGAAACCTTACCGCGGCGCAAGGCGATCTGCCTACGTTACCAAGAGGCTTTCCGGCGGGATCCCCGTTTCCTGTTGCCCGTCTTGCAGGATGACCATCGGGAAAGCAGCTATCACCTGTATATGCTGCGGGTCAGGGAGGCCAGCGAGGAGCAGAGGGATGCGATCATCGCGGCCATTGCACGGCAGGGAGTGAGCGTCAACGTCCACTTCATACCGGTGCCTATGCTCACCCACTACCGCAACTCGGGCTATCGCATGCAAGACTATCCCATGGCGTACGAACAGTATAGCCGGGAGATCAGCCTGCCCGTCTATTTTGACCTGACCGATGCCCGGGTGGATACTGTGATCAAGGCGGTGCAAGAGGCTGTGGCCGAAGTGCTTGGCTGAATCATGCTCAAGCGTGCATTTGATCTGGTTTTTGCCTTTTGCTTCCTGCTGCTGCTGCTGCCGTTGCTTGTGGTGATGGCGTTGGCGGTGGCGCTCACCTCGCCCGGCGGTGCGTTCTTCCGCCAGGTGCGCGTGGGGCGCCACGGCCGCGAATTCCGCCTGTTGAAATTCCGTTCCATGCGACCCGACAGCGAGGCCAAGGGGCAGCTCACCATCGGGGGACGCGACCCGCGGATCACCGCGGTGGGGTACGTGCTCCGCAAAACGAAGCTGGATGAACTGCCGCAGCTCTGGAATGTGCTGGTGGGCGACATGAGCGTGGTGGGCCCGCGGCCCGAGGTGCCGAAGTACGTGGCGCTGTACAACGAGGAGCAGCGCGCCGTGCTGTCCGTGCGTCCCGGCATCACCGGCATGGCCAGCATCCACTATATCGACGAGAACGAATTGCTGGCCAAGGCCGCCGATCCCGAGCGGGCCTACATCGAGGAGGTGATGCCCGCCAAGCTGGCCTTGGACCTGAAGTACGTTCGTGAGCGGGGGTTCCTGCTGGACCTGCGCATCATCCTGGTCACCGTGGGCAAGGTGTTCGGCGGCTGGTGAAGCTCGCCCAAGGAGGCTTTTAGAGGGCCTTGAGCAAGCGCTGCATGTCCTCCACCCGGTCCGGGTCGTTCAGCTTCTGGTAGCTGTTGAGCAGGTTGTTAAGCAGGCGGCGGATGATGTCGATGTTCGTGCAGGGCTGGTAATAGCTCTCGTCCGAAGGCAGGTTCAATTTGCCCAGGAATTCATCGATCTCCGCCTTGCCCAGGATGTCCCCTTGGCTGAAGGCGTTCACGTAGAACAGCACGCCGGCATGGCCGAACTCGCTGGCCGCCACGCCGGTCTCATCCAAGTACGCGAGCACGAAATGGTTGGGCAGGTTCACCCCGCGCAGCGGCAGGTCCAGTTCCTCAGCCACCAATTGGTAGATGATCGCCAGCGAAAGGGGATTGCCCTTGTGGCTCTCCAGCACTTCGTTGATGTAGCTGTTCTGCGGTGCGTGGTAGTTGCGCTTGTTGCCCTTGAAGCCGTGCACCTGGTAGAAGATGTGGTTGAACACGCGCACCTTCTCGAAGGCGGTGAGGTTGTCGTTGAGCTCCAGCCAAATGTCCTGGCGCAACGCGGAAAGCCGGGCCCTGACCTGGCGCTCGTCCAGCTCGGCGTACCGGTAGCGGCATACCGCCAAGGCACCCTCCAGCAGGTCTTCCGCCCCGCCCTTGCGCCAAGCCTCCAAGCGCCGGTAGGTGATGTCCAAGTGGATGATGTGGAGCAGGTCCTCCACCCGGTTGCGGAAAAGGTCGCCCTGCCGGTCCAGCTCCCAGGCATGTTCCAGCACCGGGACCACCGGTTCGCCCAAGGCGAGGATGCGGTCGCGTACGTGCTGGTAAACCTGTTCGTCGGGATCGTCGATCAGGGTGATGAGGGCCTGGATCTCGGTGTCGCTCATGGTGGATACGTTGACGTTCGCGGGGCTGCCGACGAAAGTACCCGGAGCGGAAGGGGATGGCGGGGCTTCGGCCGCCCTTGTTTCAACCGGGCGGGGTTGAATTCCCCGCGCCAACAGCGGGATGTGGAAAGATGGCCGCCTGCGGGCCGCTGATCGGGCGGCCAGCAGCGTTAGCCGCGCATGTGGGCGGCGTTCAGCCCACCAAACGGTCGAGCACCTGCTGGATCATCCGGCCGATGGCGGCCTCGTGGTCCTTGCTGTACTCCTTGCGCAGCCGGTTGGCCACCACCGTGCACACCGTGCAGGCCTTGTGGCCCAGGAGTTCGCTCAGGCCGAAGAGCGCGCTGGTCTCCATCTCGAAGTTCAGCAGGCGCAGGTCTTCGTGCCGGAAGGCCGTGAAGCGCTCGTTGAGCGCGTCCACGCTGGGCACGGCACGCAGCTGCCGTCCTTGGGGGCCGTAGAACCCGCCCGCGGTGGCGGTGAGCCCCACATGGTTGCCGTGCCCCAACGTGTCCAGCAGCTGGGGGTGTGCGCTGGCCAGGTAGGGCAGGGGCAGGTTGTCGGGCCATTCGGTCTGCTCCAGGAAGGACTGCAGGATGCGCAGTTCGGCATCGGTCTGTTCGTGGGCGTAGTAGTGGAGCACGTTGTCGAGCCCCAGCCCGTATTGGCTTACCACCAGCTCATCCACCGGCACGTCCTCCTGCAGGGCGCCGCAGGTGCCCATGCGCACAATGGTCAGCGACTTGTGGGTCTCCTTCGGGGTCCGCTTCGCCAGGTCGATGTTCACCAGGGCGTCCAGTTCGCCCATGACGATGTCGATGTTGTCCGTGCCGATGCCGGTGGCGAGCGCGGTGATCCGCGTGCCATGCAGCGTTCCGGTGTGCGACACGAACTCGCGGTTGTGGGCCCGATGTTCGATCTTGTCGAAGTGGGCGCTCACCTTCTCCACGCGGCCGGGATCGCCCACCACCAGAACCAGGTCGCCCAATTGCTCGGGCCGCAAGGCCAAGTGGTACACGGAGCCGTCGGGGTTGAGGATGAGTTCGCTGGGCGCGAGTTCCGTGCCCGGTTCGGTCAGGGAGATGGGACGCATGGGATGTGGTTGCCCGCCATGATGGGGCGTCCGCAAATGTGCGAATGATCCACGGACCTGCCAGCTGTCATTCTTCCTCCTATATTGCACGGTGCAACTACCCAAAACCTTTTGCATGAAACGAACGCTACCCTTTCTCTTGTCATTCGGCCTGCTGACCATGTCCTCCATGGCCCAGCAAGTCCTGTTCTCCGAAGGCTTCGACGGCGACCAGCATGCCTTCACGCTGAACACCACCGATGTGGGCTCCACGGCCAACGGGGCCAACCTGTGGCTGGTGAACGATGCCTATGTGGGTGGCACCGGGACCATCACCTGCCTGGGGTCGAGCATTCCGTTCTCGGTGGCCAACACGGCCGCGCAGCCGGTGGGCATCAGCAATGCCAACGGCAAGTACATGCACATGGCCAGCGCCGGTGGCGTGGCCAGCGGGGTGCTCAATTGCCACTTCGCCGCGGCCGACGGGTTCTGCACGCCGGCGCAGAACTTCTTTGCCCGCATGGGCACCGACATCAGCACGGTGGGGGCGTCCAACGTGACTTTGAAGTTCTGGTGGTTGTGCGCGGGCAGCAACAACAATTATGGCGAGGTGTATTACAGCACGGACGGCGGGCAAAGCTGGACGCAGATCACCGAGCCGCTGCAGAAGTACAAGGGGCAATCCACGTGGACCCAACAGACCATTTCGTTGGCCGCGTTCGCCGGGCAGAACACGTTGCGTTTCGGCTTCCGCTTCGTGAACGGAAGCTCGTTCAATGCAAGTGATCCCGGCTTTGCGGTGGATGATGTGGTGGTCACCGCCGCCACCCAGGACCCCAATGCCATCCTCACCGGCACCATCCAGCCCACCACGCACTGCCCCGGGGGCACGGTCATGGTGCCTTATACCGCGAGCGGGGCATGGGGACCGTCGAACACCTTCATCGCGCAACTGTCCGATGCAACGGGCGACTTCAGCCAGGCCGTGGACATCGGCAGCGTGAATTCCACGTTCTCGGGCACCATCACGGCGGTGATCCCGGCCAACACACCCTTGGGCACCGGATATCTGGTGCGGGTACGCGGCACGGACCCGGCCATGATGGGTACGGTTTCCCTCTCTGCGCTCACCATTGTGGCAGGGCCCTATGCGGGCCAGGATACGCACGTCAGCTTCTGCGAGAACAGTGGCCCGCAGGTGCTCTTGGATTATCTGCCCGGGGCCGACGAGTGCGGGGCATGGACGCTGAACGGGGAGGCGGTGCCCGGCATATTGGACCCGGCCACGGCTGAATCCGGGGCTTACGTGTACACCACCAATTGCCCGGGTGATTGCCCCCAGGACCAGGCCACGCTCACCGTGGGCATCGTACCAGCCCCGGATGCCGGTACGGATGGACAAGCGACGGTCTGTGTATATGATCCCGACTTCCAACTTTTCGGTTTGCTGGGCGGCACGCCCGATGTCGGCGGATCATGGAGCTTCCAAGGTGCACCGTTCAGCGGCATGTTCAATCCCGCCACGGACGAAAGCGGCTGCTACCAGTACGTGGTCCCGGGCATTCCGCCCTGTGTTGCCGACACGGCCACGGTATGCGTGCAGGTGGATCAGTGCACCGGCATAGCCGAGCAGGAGGCCGGTACGGGCATGCGGTGGCTGGGCCGGTCGGGCACCGAGCATGTGGTGGCGGTGGGCCGATTGCGCCCCGGGTCCACGGAGGTGCTGGATGTGACGGGACGCCTGGTGCAGGCCAAGATCCGCCAGGAAGGGGACAGGCTTTACCTGTCCATGGAAGGAGCGCCTTCCGGGGTGTACTTCCTGCGTGCCATGTCAGGGGAGCGGCCCGTGGTGGTCCGCTTGGTGCACGGGCGTTGACCGCGTGAAAGGAAAAACGAAAAGGGCGGCCTTCCCGGGCCGCCCTTTTCTTATTGTGCCGCGAATACGCGTCTGAGCAGGTCGGTTGTCCGGGCCAATGGGTCTTGCCGGATCTTTTGCTCCTCATCGGCCACCAGCACGAAAAGCCCGTCGATGGCCTTTTGGGTCACATAGGCGTCCAGATCGGGGTCCACGGCCTTGCCGCCGGTAAGCAGGGTGGCCTTGTTGTACGCGCTGGTCAACGGGGTCCAATAGCTCGTCAGGGCCACCTGCTGGGTGGCTTTCTCCACGATCGGCCGGAACTTGGCCGTCAATTCGGCCGTGGTCTTCTCCTTCAGGAAGTCGGTGGCCGCATGGTCGCCGCCCTTCAGGATGGCAAAGCCATCGGCAACGGTCATCCCTTTGATGGCATTGACGAAGACCGGCACCGCTTCCTTGGCCGCCGTTTCCGCCGCCCGGTTCATGGTCAGCTCGAACTTCTCCACTTGGCTTTCCAGGCCGATGTCGTTCAGCGTGTTCTTCACTTTGATCGCTTCCTCCGGGAAGGGGATCCGCAGACGGTCGCTCTTCCAGAAGCCATCGGTCACCGATGCCACGTCCACCGAGTGCTCGGCCCCTTTCACCAAGGCTTCCTTCAGCCCGGCGATCACGTCCTCGTTGGTCAGGGCGGGCGTGCCTCCATTGCTTATCTGGTCGGCCACTTCCTTCATCGTCTGGGTGATCTGGGTGCTGCTGCATCCGCCCGCGAGCAGCGCCATCAGACCGAGACCGGCCACGTGTTTCAGGGTTGATGTCATGGTTCCTGGGTTTCGTTGATCATGCGTTCCAAGGCTGTCCGCCAGGCATCGGGGACGGCCATGCTTTGCTGGGTTGTGTAATCGAAGCATACCATCACGCTCAAGCCGTCCGCATGGATGTGCCGCTTGCCGTTGCGCATGGTGAATACGGTATACCCGAGGTCGAAGCTTTTGGTGCCCACTTTCAGGCATCGCGTTTCCACCGATATCTGGTCGGCCAAATGGATCGGAAGGCGGTAGTTGATCTCGTTCCGTGCAAGGATCAGGCCGGTTTTCACCCAATCGTGGTCCGGGCCTACCACTTGGCGCAGCAGTTCCATACGTCCCAGTTCGAAATACTGGAGGTATGCGGCGTTGTGGACATGCCGCCCGAGGTCCACGTCGCTGAAACGGATCTGGATGGGGGTGAGGATGCTCATGGGGAGTGGGGCAAGACGGGGGAGTAGGCAGTGGCAGTGTGCAGAGGGCAGTAGGCAGAGGGCAGTAGGCAGAGAGCAGTAGGCAGTGGCAGTGGGCAGTATCTAGGGCTTTCCGCACCACTTGTCAGGGTTGTTGATCATGGCATTAAGCAAGTTGCCAACCTCCTCGCTAAGCGCCTTGATCTCGTCAATTTCCGATTGGGACACGTATTCACAGGCAACTGCAAAATCAAGCCAAGTCTGGGTTTCGGAGTTTTCCCCATCGCAATCGGTCAGTTTGGAAACAAAGTGCAATGGGTAGCGCCGCTTCCTGAATGCCTCGGCCAATTGGGCACAAACCGACCTGGAGCTGCGCCTGCATTGATCGGTCATGGAGTACTTCTCTTCCGGAGGAAATTTCTTGGAAAGATGAAACACCATCATGGAAACCTGAAAGGCTGACCTCGCCTGAATAGCGTTGACGGGTTTTCAGTATTTGATCTCCACTTTGTAGTCGTTCTTTTCCGGGTGATTGGCCACGAAGTCCTCGAAGGCACAGGGGGTCATCCATCCGGGCAGTTGCTCGCTGGGACGCTCGGTGTTGTGCTTCCTGATGTTCGATGCCAACGAATGCACCAGTCCGGTGAAGCCCTTGAAGCCCAGGGGAAGGATGTACTCGTTCTTCAGGATACCGTTCATGCGCTCGGCATGGGCGTTCTTCCAAGCCTTGTCCCCCATGCTGGCGCGGGCCTGGTGGCGGGCCAACAACGCCAAGTACTCCTTGGCAACATATTGGCTGCCACGGTCCGAATGGTGGATCAAGCCGGGCGGGATGGTCCCACCGCGGGTTCGAAGGGCTTGGCGGAGAGCCCGAAGGTTGGCCTCGGCAGCCAAGGTCCGGCTGGCTGATGAACCCAGAATACGGCGACTGTACACGTCCGTGATCAGGCACACGTAGAAGAACCGCCCTTCGTAGGGCACGTAGGTGATGTCGCTCACCCAAAGCTGGTCAGGGCGGACAACCACAAGGCCCTCGATCAGGTTGGGCATGCGTATCGAGGGATGGGCATGGGTCGTACGGGCGTAGTTCCGCACCCGGCCCACGCGGAAGCCGTTCGACAACAACAAGGCCTCGAAGCGGTCCCGCCCCATCACGGGGGAGAGGATCCGGTGGATCTTCCGGGCACCCATGCGCGGATGCCGGGTACGGATGCGTGCCACTTCGGCCAATAGCCGTTCTTCCTGAAGCGTCCGCTGCCGACGGCGTTCAAGATCCTGGAAATGGCCTTGGCGGCTTACCTCGGCCAGCGCATACAGCGTGCTCATCTTCCACTTTTCCTTGTCGTGATGGGCCCGGAACCACTCGATGGCGGGCCCTCGAACTTTTTTTTGATATCCACGCCCAGCTCCAAGCTCGCCAGCTCGATCACCTTCTCCAGGTACTCGATCTGGAGCTGCTTGCGGCCAACGCTGCTTTCCAGCTTGGCTATCTCTTCCCGAAGGGACTTGAGCTTGTTCTCCATGCTGTACTTCTCCACCACGATGCGGGTGGAGCGCTTGTAATGTATGGAGTAGCGGGCCAGCCACTCATAGATCGTCGACAAGCTCGCCCCGCACTCCCGCGCCGCCGCGCTGGGACGCACTTCACCGCGATCGATCGACCGAACGATGGACTGCCTGACCTCCTCGCTGAACCGTCTGCGAATGCCTGAATACTTCCTGTTCATGTTGACTTGGTTTGTGTCAACCTATTTCAGGCTCGGACA
>DAOKZW010000036.1:0-37954 GCA_035325445.1 Flavobacteriales bacterium | reverse complement strand
GTTGTAGGTGGCAATCTATTGGCCGGCTCCCTAACATCCAAGTGCCTAATTCAACTGAATAATTTAAGCCCTTCCAAAAACCCCTCCTTCCATGATCGCACGCTACATATCCGGCCTGACCATCTGGGCCCTGGCTGCACATCTGTCCGCGCAGCCGACCTTCACCAACAGCACCCCGATGCTGGGCCATGCCGCCAACAGCGGCGGTTGCATGGCGGTGGTCGACATGGACGGCGACGGGCTGGATGACGTGGTGCAGCTGCACAACAGCAAGCAGGTGTTCATCCTGTACCAGGAGGCCGACGGAAGCTACACCACCGTGAGCTATGGTTCCGTGTCCAACAGCTCCCAATGGGGCTGGGCCGTGGCCGACATCGATCACGACGGGCACAAGGATATCGTGAGCGGCGGCAACTATGACGGTACGCACCTGGTGCGCATCAGCGCGCGCGGCCAGTACACCTTGTCGCAGCTGCCGGGCCCCAACATCTACCAGCAGTGCATGAGCATGGCCGACGTGGACGGCAACCGTCACGCCGACGTGTTTGCCTGCAACGACGTGGGCGCACCCAACCTGCTGCTCACGGACAACAACGGCAACCCGCAATATGCGCCCAGCTACATCAACTGGGCCACCACCCCGCCCAGCGACATGAGCGGCAACTATGGAAGCTGCTTCACCGATGTGGACAACGACGGCAACCTCGATCTCTACATCGCGCACTGCAGGCAAGGGGTGAACAACCCCGACGACCCGCGTCGCTGGAACCGCCTGTTCATGAACGATGGCAACGGCAACTGGACCGATGAGGCCGCAGCACGCGGGGTGCAGGACCACGAACAGACCTGGTCGGTGGATTTCGGCGACATGGACAACGACGGCGACCTGGACATGGTGGCGGTGGAGCACAGCACCACCATGCAGCTGTTCGAGAATGATGGCACCGGCCATTTCACCAATGTGAGCGTGGGCAGCGGTCTGGGAGCCACCAGCTTCCCCTTGCAGGTGGTGTTCCGCGACATGGACAATGATGGGTTCCTGGACGTGCTGGTGGCCGGCGGCAGCGAGTTCTACTACAAGGGCAACGGCGATGGCACCTTCACGCCCGTGCAGGGGCTGTTCCCCTACAGCAAGGCGATGCACAGCTTCGCCTTCGGCGACCTGAACCGCGACGGCTTCGAGGACGTGTATGCCAACTATGGCAACGGCTATGTGGATGCCAGCAGCAGCAACCCGGACATCCTGTGGCTGAACACGCCCAACGGCAACCACTTCTTCCGCGTGCGCCTCATCGGCACCACCAGCAACCCGGATGCGATCGGGGCGCGGGTGACCATCCACGGGCCTTGGGGCACGCAGATCCGCGAGGTGCGCTCGGGCGAGAGCTACGGCATCGTCAACTCCTTCACCCTGCACTTCGGGCTTGGGCGCGAAACGGTGGTGCCTTCCATGACGGTGCGCTGGCCCAGCGGCCTGGAAGAGACCTACACCGGCCTGAATGCGGACCAGATGATCACGCTGGTCGAGGGCACCTGCATCTCGCCCAACGTGGCCATCACCGGTTCGCCGGCAACGGTGCTGTGCACCGGGGGCGGCCCCATCACCCTCACGGCCTCCGATGCCACCGCCTACACATGGAACACGGGCACCAGCGGGGCTTCCATCAGCGTGGCCACCCCGGGCAACTACTATGTGATGGCCGGCGAAGGCAGCTGCATCACCCAGGCCAACGTACACGTGGCCTTGGACCCCGATGAGACGCCGCTGGTGATGGTGGACGGCCCCACCACCATCTGTCCGGCCGACCAGGTGCTGCTCACCAGCAGCCCGGCCGCTTCGTACAACTGGAGCGACGGGAGCACGGAGCAGTCCATAGCGGTGAATGCGGCCGGCACCTATACGGTGACGGTGCAGGGAGCCTGCGCCGAGTTCACTTCCGCGCCGGTGGTGGTGAGCCTGCACGATGCGCCGAACGCACCGCTGGCCAGCGGCGTGACCTTGCCGGCAGCGGGAACGGCCGAACTGGTCGCAACGGGTGACAGCATCCTCTGGTACGATGTGGCGGTGGGCGGGACGCCCATCGGGGCGGGAAGCCCGTGGACCACACCTTGGGTGGATGCCAACACCACCTTCTGGTGCGCGGATGTGGGGCAGTCGGGTGGCCAGCCGCAGTACGGCGGCAAGGTCAACAAGTCCAACGCCGGCGCCTACCAGAACAACGCCACCTACTACCTGTACTTCACGGCCGCGCAGGACATGGTGCTGCGCAGCGTGAAGGTCTACGCCAACGGGGCAGCCTACCGCACCATCGGCATCATTGACCAGGCCACCGGCTCGGTCATTACCTCCGGGGTGTTCAGCATCCCCGACGGGGAAAGCCGCGTGCAGTTGGATTGGACCGTTCCGGCCGGGGCCTATGGGCTCCGCGTGATCTCCGGCGATCCCCAGCTGTGGCGTGACGGGGTGGGCAGCAACCCGTCCTTCCCGTATGACCTGGCCGGCTTGGGCGCCATCACGGGCACCAACGCCAGCTCGCAACAGTATTACTACTTCTTCTACGATTGGGAGGTGTCCGGTCCCGATGTGTGGTGCGAAGGTGTGCGCACGGCGGTGGATGTGCTGGTGGGCCCCACCGGCGTCCGAGGGGTTGAAGGGGTGCGCCCCTTCAGCGTGTACCCGAACCCGGCCAAGGAAGAGGTGACCATCCGCGGGGAGCTGCCCGCAGGTGCGCGTGACGTGGAGTTCGTGGACGTGTCGGGCCGCACCTGCCTGCGGGCCCCCATCGCCCCGGGAACCTCCGCGGTTGATGTGCGCCAGCTTGCGCCAGGCAGCTATACGGTGCGGGTCCGAGGCGCGCACGGCGAGGTGCACACGGCCTTCATTAAACAGTGATCCCCGGGTACGGTGGTTTTTACGGAAAGCTTGGCTCCCGCCAAGCTTTCCGCTTTTCTGCCCCCATGTGGCAACCCCCGGCCGCGTGGCAATCCTTTACTTTGGGGCATGGCCGGTGAAGAGGAATTGCACATGCTGCCGCGATTGTTGGTGGTGGGCTGCGGTGCGCTGGCGAATGCCCTGCTGCCATACATCGCCCGCTCGCCATGGGGCGGCATCACGCTGATGGACGGCGACCGCGTGGAGACGCGGAACCTGGAAAGGCAGCCGCTGTATGTCGCGGATGACGTGGGCAAGCCCAAGTGCAAGGTGCTGAAGGCCTGGTTGCGCGGCGTCGCGCCCGACTTGCGGGTAAGCGCCATCGACGAGTTCTTCGACAGCAGCAACGCGGGGAAGACCATCCCCTTGCACGACATCGTTGCGGATTGCACGGACGATGCCCATGTGAAGCGCATGATCGACCGGAAGTGCGGGGAGTACGGACTGGCCGTCGTGAGCGGATCGGTGCACGGGCCACAGGCCCAGGTGATCGTTCTGCACGCCGAGGGCGATGGGGAGGAACTCACCCGCGACGACCTCTTTGCGGGAAAACTGGGCGGTGAACAGGACGGTTGTGACATGCGCTACGTGCCCTTGGACACGATCAACCAAGTAGGCGAACGGATGGCGCAGCTGCTCGGACAGTTGGTGCAGGGCGGGCCGGTGACCAACGGCCAGATCGACCTCTACGCAAGCGGCCAGTGGACCGCCATCGCACCGCCGGAAAACTGAACGGATGGAACCTTGGTTGTTGATCGTCCTCATCGCCTTCGTGGCCTTTGCGTACGCGATGGTGGGGCACGGCGGTGCCAGTGGCTACCTCGCCCTGATGGCCCTTGCCGGCATGTCGGTGGTGGTGATGCGCCCCACCGCGCTGGTGCTCAACCTCTTCGTCAGTGCCATCTCCTTCACACAATATGCACGGGGCGGCCACTTCCGCTGGAACACCTTTTGGCCCTTCGCGCTGCTTTCGATACCGGCCGCGTGGTTCGGGGCGCAGATCGCCCTGGACCCGCTCGTGTACAAGCGCATCCTCGCCGTGTGCCTGCTCTTCGCCGTGGCGCGCCTCTTCGGCCTGTTCGGCAAGGGCAAGGAAGGTGTGGTGCCCATCCCGCTGGTGTGGGCGCTGCTGATCGGCGCCGTGCTGGGGCTGGTGTCCGGGATGATCGGCATTGGCGGCGGCGTGCTGCTCAGCCCGGTGCTGCTGCTGCTCAACTGGGCCGACATGAAGACGACCGCGGCCACCTCCGCGCTCTTCATCTTTGTGAACAGCGCGTCCGGCCTGGCCGGGGTGATCGGTGCCGGCGAGACCTTGAGCACGCACATGTTGCCGTGGATCGCGGCCGCCATCATCGGTGGGCTGCTCGGCGGCTGGGTGGGCGCCAAGCGCCTGAACGAGCTGCGCCTGAAGCAAGCACTGGGATTGGTGCTTCTCTTTGCCAGCATAAAATTGATGATGGCATGATCAGCGTGGAAGAGGCCAAGTTGCGGGTTCTGGGAACGGGACGGATCATGGATGCCGAGAAGCTGCCGTTGGAGCAGGTGGCCGGGCGGTACTTGGCGAAAACCGTCCTCGCCCCGTTCGACCATCCCTTGTTCCACTGCAGCGCCATGGACGGCTATGCCTTCGCCTTTGCGGAGGATGTGGAGCAATGGAAAGTGGTGGGTGAGGTGCCCGCGGGCGGCGCGTTCCCACGTGCCTTGGAGCAAGGCGAGTGCGTGCGCATCTTCACCGGGGGCATGATGCCCGATGGTGCGGACACCGTGGTGATGCAGGAACTTGTGCAGCGCGAAGGCGACAGCATCACCTACGATGACCCCAAGTTGGTGAAGGGAAGCAACGTGCGCCGGAAAGGGGAACAAGTGAGGGCACGCAGCACGGTCCTGAAGGCAGGCACGCTGCTGGATGCCCCGGCGATCGGCCTCTTGGCCACGGTGGGCGTGAAGGAGGTGGAGGTACGCGTGAAGCCGCGCGTGGCCATCCTGGTCAGCGGGGACGAATTCGCCGAGGGTGACACGCCGCAACCGGGCAAGATCTTCGGTAGCAATGGCGTGATGGTGCAGGCGGCCTTGGCATCCGCCGGGATCACGGCGGATCTGCGCCACGTGGCGGATGACCCGAAAGCCCTTGTGCAAGCATGGCAGGCCGTGCATGACGGGCACGATGTGATCATCTCCACCGGCGGGGTTTCCGTGGGCGACTACGACTTGATCCCCGCCACCTTGCAGGAACTGGGTACCAGCATCCACCTGCACGGCGTGTTGCAAAAGCCGGGCAAGCCCATGCTCTTCGGCTCGTGGGATGGCCGTTCCGTGTTCGGCCTGCCGGGCAATCCACGAGCGGTGATGATCCTGTTCCTGGAATACGTGCTGCCGCACCTGCGCGGCCTGCAAGGCGCCACGGACCCGTGGATGCCGAAGGATCACCTGCCCCTGGCCCATGCCGTGGAATTGAAGGGAAAGCGGGCGGAGTTCCGCGCGGCACGGGTGCGGAAGGGCAGGGTGGAGCTGTTGACCGACGAGGGTTCGCACATGCTGCGCTCGCTTGTGGAAGCCGATGCCATCGCCTACTTCCCGGCCGAACAACGCGAATTCGCCGAAGGGCACGAAGTGGAAGTGCATTTCAAGGATTGATGGGAAGCAAATACGCTTGGACGGGTGTGCTGCTGGCCGGTGGCAAGAGCACGCGCATGGGGCAGGACAAGGCCCTGTTGGAGATCGACGGCAAGCCCTTGTTGCTGCATGGCGTGGAGCGTCTGCGGCCGCATGTGCGCGAGGTGCTGGTCATCGGCGATCCCCGCAAATACGCACACCTTTGGCCGGAGGTGGTGCCCGATGAGATCCCCGGCATGGGCCCCTTGGGCGGCATCATCACCGCCATGGGAGAGGCCCGCTTCGATCGCCTGCTGGTGATGGCCGTGGACGTGCCCGGTGTGAACGCGGCCCTGTTGGAACGCTTGGTACGCGAGCTGCCCGAGGAGGCCGATGCCTTGGTGCCGCGCCATGATGGGCAGCTGGAACCCTTGGTGGCCGGCTACCATCGCCGCTGCCTGCCCGCCCTCATGGAACCCATGATGAAAGGCCAACTTTCCATGCACGGGGCCTTGGAAGGGATCAACACGGCCTTTCTCGACATCAACCCCGGCGAGGACGGCTGGCCGGAGGACCTATTCCGGAATCTCAACAGTCCTGACGATCTTTGAGCCAGCTCATAAAAAAGGATGACATGGATATCAAACTGTTCGGGTTGATCGCGGAGAAGGCAGGCACGGACTCCGTGCAGGTGTCGGCTGCGGACATGGACGGGTTGCGGAAGGCCTTGGAGGAGCGGATCGAAGGACTCGCGGGCCTTAGCTACGCCATCGCGGTGGACCGCAGGATCGTGCGGGACAACATGGTTCTGGGCGGAAGCGAGGAGATCGCGCTACTGCCCCCGTTTGCAGGAGGATGATCCACCGATGACACCGATGGCGCAGATGAATCCGACGACGGCAGGGAACAAGACGCAGCGCAAGCGCGACATCTTCGTGGATGGCCCGATCGATACGGCCTTCATCGCGGAGAGCATCGCCAAGCACGCCACCAAACACGAGATCGGTGCCCACGAGATCTTTTTAGGTCAGGTCCGCGCGGATGCGATGGTGCCGCAGGATCTGGCCATGAGCGGCCCGACAACGGACAACGAACAACGGACAACTGTTCAGGCCATCGATTACACCGCCTATCGCGAAATGGCCAACGAACAGATGATCCCCATCCGCGAGGAAGCCTTCGCGCGCTGGCCCATCACCTGCCTGCACGTGCACCACAGCCAAGGCGTCATCAAGGCCGGTGAGCTCTGCTTCTTCGTCTTCGCCTCCTCCGGCCACCGCCAAGCCGCCCGCGAAGCCGTGGCCTACGTCACCGACGAGGTGAAGAAACGCCTGCCCATCTTCGGAAAGGAGATCCAGTCGGACGGTACGCATCTTTGGAAGATCAATCATTGACACGAACCCATACTTGGCCGACAGATGGGATACAAGAACGTCTGCTTTGACTGCAGGAAGGCCCAGAGCATAGGAACTGATCGTGAGAAGTTCCACCACGGAGTTTGTCCGGACTGTGGCAAGCCGATGGTTTTCGTGTACCAGACTTTCAGACCACCGCGCCGAGAGGACATGCAAGCTTGGCAAGTAGCGGAGTTTTTGGTCAGTCGGGGCTTCAAGTTTCAGCGTGTGTATGGACCGGACGGGAAGGTCGCCGTCCCATATCCTTCCACTATGCGCGATGCAATAGAATTCGTCAAGAAATACTCGGAGCAGGCCAGACCGATCCAAAGCGGCGAATACTAGTGGAAGGAAATACGTGAGTAGCTGTATAGGGTGAAAGGTGAAAAGTGATCAGAACCGAACCACCCAACCAGCACCCACCAGTCACTAGCCACCATTCACCGTTCACCAATCACCATTCACCTGCCCCCACGACCATGGTCGACATCACCCACAAATCCCCCACGCTACGCGAGGCCATCGCCGAGGCCACCGTGTCCGTAAGCACGCCGGAAACGATCGCCGCTATCCGCGAACACCGGGTACCCAAGGGTGACGTCATCGAGGCCGCCCGCATCGCCGGGCTCTTCGGCATCAAGCGCACGGCGGACATGATCCCCGACTGCCACCCGCTGCCCGTGGAGCATGCCGAGGTAAGCAGTGAGGTGCAGGACCAGTCCATCGTGATCCGCGTCCGGGTGCGCACCATCTACCGCACCGGCGTGGAGGTGGAGGCCATGCACGGCGCCAGCGTGGCCGCCCTCACCATGTACGACATGCTGAAGCCCATCGACAAGGGCATCACCATCGACCGCATCCGCCTGGTTGAGAAGAAGGGCGGCAAGAGCGACTGGAAGGACACCTTCGACCGCGAGCTGCGCGCCGCCGTGCTGGTGATCAGCGACAGCGTGGCCGCCGGAAAGAAGGAGGACAAGGCCGGCAAGGCCATCGCCGAGGGGCTGAAGCTCCACGGCATCCACACGTTCGCCACATCGGTGATCCCCGATGAACCGGACCAGATCGCGGCACAGGTGAAGGCATGGGCCGCCGAGGAACCCGATTTCATCCTCACCACCGGCGGCACGGGCCTCTCCCCGCGCGACCGCACGCCCGAGGCCATCGCCCCCATCCTGGACCGCGAGGTGCCGGGCATCATGGAGGCCGCCCGTGCTTACGGACAGGAGCGCGTGCCCCTGGCGATCATGAGCCGCGGCATCGCCGGCATGATCGGCCGCACGCTCGTGATCACCTTGCCGGGCTCCGCCCGGGGGGCGAAGGAGACGATGGACGCACTTTTTCCGTTGGTCCTGCATGTGGTCAAAGTGCAGGACAAGTCGTACCGGCACGGGCAGTAGGCTTGCCGAATCCTTGGTATTGGCGGCCTTGGTGGCCGGCTGTGCCACGTTCAGGCCATCCCGCGAGGTGGCCATCCCCACCGTAAACAACAATGTTTGCAAGACACTCAAGGGGAGGGTGATCTACTATGCGGTCTTCGTGGACTCCAAATACTCGCAGCCTTGGTCCACCTACGACATCCTCAGCACCATGGACTCCATCCGTTGCGCCATGGATTGGGTGGAACAGCAGGCAGCCGACCGGGGGGTCGAGCTGAAGATCGACGTGGTTTCACACACCCATGGCGACATACGCCCGGTGAGGGCCGACCTGCCACGCAAGACCCTTGCTGCCACGGTTTTCGCCCCCAATGGTGAGCGATCCTTGGACCGGTGGGCGGACAAGGCGGGCAAGGCCGTAGCCATGACCTTGGGCCCCGACACGGCGCGGATCATCCTGACCAAGAACAATCCGTCCAACACGGAACGGCTGATCGCACGGGTACGCGACATCCACAAGCTGGATAACGTGGCACTCTTCTACATGGTGAACAACTATTACCGGGAGGACATCTCCGTGGTGCTCCATAGTGGATCCTTCGAACAAGTGGAGTATGGTGTGCAAAGCTTCAAGAGCCCCGCAGTGATCGCACACGAATTCCTGCATCTGTTCGGTGCCTTGGACCTGTATGTAACGCCGTTTGACAACAAGCGGGCGGCACGGAAGCGCAAGGAATTCGCCATGCGCGAATTCCCGAACGAGATCATGGCCTTCACCCACCGCAGCCTGGACTCCCTGCAGATCAGTCCGCTCACGGAATACCTGGTGGGTTGGAGCCCGTCACTGGATGACCGCTATGTGCGGATGATCACCAACAAGCGGATCCGTGTGGCGCGGTACTGATCGCATGGTCCCTCAGAGCCTCGCGCAGCAGCCCCACAATGCTTCCTCAGGGTCTCGCGCAGCGGACCCTGAGGGTCCCTACCGCACCACTTTCCCCGTCCGTACGCCGTCCCCGCTGCTGAAGCGCCACAGGACCACCGGAGCCTCGGGTTGCCGAATGGTGCCGCTGCTCTGTGCGACCACGGAAATGGACTGCAGCAAACGGCCTTGCAGGTCATACAGTTCCAGTATACCGGCGCTGCCGGGGTTGCTCAACCGCCATCCGTTTACCTCCTGATGCAGGCTGAAGCCCTCGACTGCATTTTCGGAAATGCCCGTGGCCGTCACGTTCAGGCTGAACATGCTGGTATCCGCCCGGCCGCAATCATCCGATGTGATGTAGGTGATGGTGTAGCTGCCGCTGTTGGCGTAGGTATGCGTGAAACTGCTTCCGGTGCTGGTGGTGCCGTCACCAAGATTCCAGAAGTGCTGCGTGGCATTCACCGATGCCTCGCTGAAGGACACTTGTCCGCCACCGAGGTCGGCATGTTGCGGCAAGGCCACGGGGTCCAGCACGCCGATTTTCCAGGTGCCGAGGCTGTCCAGCACGGTGGAGCTGGCCACCTGCTGCAGGATGGCAGCCGTTGCGGCATCCAAGGTGGAATGCCAAGTGGCCCCCACGGTGCTCTTCCGGAAAAAGGTGCTGTACATCGTGCAGGCCACCAGGTACGACCCGGCCACGCTGGGGTGGCTGCCATCGCTGGAATAGAGGTTGATGGTCGGATGCTCCTCGCGTATGCGCTTCCACGCCGCACCGGCCGGCGCGCATTCGGCGTCGTTGTTCATGGCCATCAACAGGTACGATTCCCGCAGGCGGGCCTGCATGCCCTCGTAGGTGCATACGGGCGGCCATCCCGGGCAATTCTGCTGATCCCCGTCCTGGCGGCCCCAGGTCATGTAGAACACGGCATCGGCACAGGGGGAATACGTGCGGATGCTGTCCACCAAGGCCGCGGCATACGGCAGGCACTGGCTGGCCACCTGTGAAGGGGGGAACGAGGGCAGTTGACTTTGTTCCTGCAGCACCACGAAGTCCCAATTGCCTTCCGCGATCAGCCCGCGCGTGGTGGTGTTGCCGGTGTGTTGTTGGAAGGTGTAGCCACCGGGGTTGGAGCTGGCCACCTCGAGCGTGTGCCCCAGCGAAAGCGCCAATTGACGGGTCATGTCCGGCAGGTTGTTCACCCCCACATAGCTGTTGCCGATGAACAGCACGCGCGAGGTTTGGCCGTGCACCAGGGATGCAGCGGCCACCGCCAGGACGAGCAATAATCGTTTCATGGGGCGAAAGTAGCCGGTGTGCCATGTGGCGTGCTTCAAGTTGGGGCCCGAAATAGGAAGCCTGATGCCGGCCATCCCAGGCGTGGTCATGGCCATTGCCTGCGGCCTTCCGTTCTTTGCGGCATGGTCAACGGCAAGCAAGCGATCGTCGAGGAGTTCATCCTGCACCACATGGGCACCGGTGAGGACAACCATGTGTTCAGTGGGGCCAGTGTGCTGATCAAGGGCGAAGAGGAGCAGGAGTTCCTGCGCAAGCTCTTCCTGCGCCCCTTCACCAACATGGCCTTCACCTGCGCCTTCAGCGGCAAGGGCAATACCCTGCAGAAACTCTGTGCCAAGGTCCATAAGGGCAGCGACATGGTGGAGGAGTCCTTGGCCATCGCCAAACACCTGCTGGCCGTGGCCGACGGGTATGAAATGCCGCCCGGGGAGTTGATCGTGGCGCGCTTCAGCAACGTGGAACTGGGCAATCGCGAGCACGAGGCGGTCGGCGTCTTTAAGTTCGATGACAAGGACGTGTTCCTGGAAAGCCGGCCCGAGGAAGGCAGCATCGTCCTGCGGCTGAAACGCGGCTTGGGAAGCAACAAACCCAAGAAAGGATGTTTGGTGGTGTACGACGGCGAAACGCCCACGCTCTTCATCATTGACGATCAGGCCAGCACCGAATATTGGCAGCAGGGCTTCATCGGCGCCGAACCGAAGAAGGACCACGTGAACAGCACCACCGACCTGATGAAGGTGGCCCGCACGTTCATCACCCAGCAGTTGCCCGAGGATTTTGTGGTGGAAAAGACGGACCAGATCGACCTGCTGAACCGTTCGGTGCAGTACTTCAAGGAACACGAGGCCTTCGATAAGCAGCAGTTTGCCGAGGAAGTCTTCCAGGACGAAAAGGCCATCCGCTCGTTCAATCAGTACAGCGACCGCTACCAGCAGGAGAACAACGTGGAGCTGCAAGACCAGTTCGAGATCTCGCCGGAAGTGGTGAAGAAGCAGGCCCGCGTGTTCAAGAGCGTGCTGAAGCTGGACAAGAACTTCCACGTGTATATCCACGGGGATCGCAGCAAGATCGAGCGCGGGCAGGACGACCAAGGGAAGTTCTACAAGATCTATTTCGAGCAGGAGAACTGACGGGGGTGGCCCCGAAGCCCGAACTTCACCGCGATGGTCCGCGTGACGTTCCAGAGATGGTGGGCGATGGCCTGGGCAGGCCTTTCGGCGCTGGCCATGCAGGCCCAGCTGGTGGCCCCGCAGCTGCGGGCCATCGGGACGTCCGAGGGGCTCTCGCATCCGTATGTGTGGGACCTGGCCTTGGACCAGCGCGGCTACCTGTGGGTGGCCACCTCCGACGGGCTCAACCGCTTCGATGGCCGCCAGGTGGAGGTCTTCCGCGCGCAACGGCGGCCCGGCACCCTGCCGGCCGATTTCATCACCGCACTGGCTGCTGATGGAGACCGGTGGCTCTATGTCGGTACCAGCGCGCCCTTCCTCACCATCGTCGATGTTTTCGAGGATACGCTGACCAACATCCCGCTCCCCATCCCCGATTTCTCCAGGCACGGTGAGCAGCGCATCACCAGCATCCATATCGACCGGCAACAGCGGGTGTGGTTAGGCCACGGCGCCCGCTGCCTCAGCCTGTTCGACCCCGGTACCCGCACCTTCATCACCACCGAGGTGCCGCCGCCGCTGCCCACGCCGCGCGTGCGGGAGCTGATCTCCAAGATCGATGAGGACCGTGACGGCACGCTCTGGCTGTCCATGTTCCAAGGCCTGGTGCGCTTCGATCCCCGCACCATGCAACAGCGGGCAGTGCCCCTGCACCCGGCCCCCGGAGAGCCTGTCCAAGCGGCCAAGTTCCATATCCGGGGCATGGTGGACGAGGATACCACGATGGTGTTTGGCACCTGGGGAGAAGGCATCTTCCGCATGCGCAAGAGCGACGGGCAACTGCGGCTCCTGTGGCCGCACCGCGGGCATGTGCCCACGTATGTGGACCATATCGTCACCGACCTGGTGCCCGTGGGCAACGGCAAGGCGCTGGTGGCCAGCATGGACCAAGGGCTGCTTCAACTGGACCTGCGGAGCGGGCAGGTGGACCATTTCGACCGCTCGCTCAACGAGGCGGATTGCCGCAAGCGCCAAGACCTTTTTCCGGGCTGCTACCGCCTGCTGAAGGCCGGCGACCTGCTGGTGATGGGCTCCACCACACAAGGCGCGGCGCTGTGGGACACGCGCAGCACGGGCGTGACCGCCATTCCCCTGCCCATGCACGACCCCGCCGAAACGATCGACGCGGTGCAGCAGGTCCGGATCGACCCCGCCACTGGCGATGTCCTGGCCCTGTCCAGCCGGCGCGGGTTGTTCCTGTTCGATAGCCTCGGGCAGCTACGAGTGCACATCGGCATGCCCTACGATCCGGCGCAACGGCTGCGGGACATGCAACAGCTCGGGCCTGCACGCTGGGCCATAGGCGGTGTGCCCAAACCTCTTTCGGCCATGCTCTCCCGCGATCGCGTTCTCCAGCCCCTCGGCCCGCCGATGGACCGCTGCGCGAAGGATGTTCGATGGCTGCGCCCGGACGGTCGGCACGGCCTGTGGCTAATGACCCGCACCGGATTGTTCCACCAGGACACCATCGCCGCAACCTGCCGCCCGATCGCCGATGAATACCCCGATGTGGCCGAGGCACTGAGCACCGATCCATGGGACATTTTCCTGGACAGCCGGGGCCGCAGTTGGTTCCTCAGTGCCAACCGCCCTCCGGTAGTGCTGCACCCCGATGGGCGCACGGAGGTGATCGAGGGACCGCCAACCCTGGCCCCGTTCGAGGTGTCCGATATCGCCGAGACCCCGGACGGCCGCATCTGGCTTGTGGCCAAGCTCACCGGCCTGGCCTTGGTGGAAGGCGATGGGCCCATCCGACCGCGCGATGTGGGCGCGGAGCTGGCCTCCCGCAACCTGCTGGAGGTGCTGGCCATGGAGGACAACACGCTATGGTTCACCTTGCCCGGCGGGCTGCTACATTGGGATCCCGCCTCCGGCTCTTCCACGTTGCTCGGCCCGCAACGGGGCATCGCTGCCGGGCCGCTGAACCTGGATGCCTCCCACCGGCCGGTGCCCTACCCGGTGCTGGCGGGCACCTGGGAAGGATTCTACCGGGTGGGCCGCGCCAGCCTTGCCACGCATGAGCCGCCCCACGTGGAAATCCCCCAAGTACTCAGCGAGGACAGCATCGTCCTGCGGCACGCGGACCTGGCCACGGCGGCGCTGGTGCTGCCGCCGGCCACCGACCGGGTCGGCATCCTGCTGCGCACCACGGAACTGGCCGATCCGCTTCGCGGTGAGTTTGCCTATCGGCTCGTGGGCCATGCCGACGGCTGGGCGGTGATCGGGGGGAGCGAGCGCATCACCTTCAACGGACTGAGGCATGGGCGCTACCACTTCGAGGTGAAGGCGCGCGACAAGGGCGGCGAGTGGGGCCGGGTGAGCATGTTTTCATTGGTGATCCGGCCGCCGTGGTGGGCCACATGGTGGTTCCGCCTGCTGGCGGTGCTGGCGGCGGCATTGGCAACCTGGGCCGTGTTCCGCATGGTGCTGCGCCGCAAGCTGCGCGAGCAGCGGCGGCGCATGGAGCACGAGAAGGCGCTGTTGCAGGAGCGCATCCGCATCGCGCACGACCTGCACGACGACCTGGGCAGCGGGCTGGCCACCATCGGCATGGAAAGCGCCATGGCCGGCATGGAGGCGCAGGATCCCGAGCTGCGTTCGGCCCTGTTGAGGGTGAGCGAGAGCGCCCGCAATGTCAGCAACGACATGCGGCGGATCATCTGGGCCATGGGCTCGGGCCAGGAAACGCTGGGCGACCTGCTGGCATACGTGCGCGGCTTCGCCGCCGAGATGCTCGACCAGGCCGGGGTGTCGCTTCGCTTCGTCCACCACGAGGCCGATGCCGGACGCGTGCTCACCGTGCAGCAGCGCCGCCACCTGCTACTGTTCACCAAGGAGGCGCTGCACAATGTGATCAAACATGCGCAGGCCCGCACGGTGACGGTCGAGGTGGACGGCGGCGACCGGCTGCGCTGGCAGATCCACGACGACGGGCGGGGATACGATGTGGCAGAACGCGACGGTGCGGGCACCGGCACCACCAGCATGCGGGAGCGCGCCCGCCAACTGGGCGGCGAGCTGTCCGTGGAAAGTGCGCCCGCGCAAGGCACCACCATCCGCCTGTCCATCCCGTGGTGAGGCAGTTCTAGAACACAGGGTTAAGGCCCATCCAACGGTTACCTTGCAGGGTGCAAAAGCGGATACGCATCGGTATCGTGGAGGACCTGCCCCAGATGCGGGCCCAGCTGGACAAGCTGTTCGGCGCGGCCGGCGACATGGAGGTGATATGCCTATACCGCAGCGCGGAGGAGGCCTTCCCCGCCATCACGGAACAAGGACTGGACGTGGTGGTGAGCGATATCGGCCTGCCGGGCACCAGCGGGATCGAGCTGTTGAAGAAGTTGCGCCCCTTCATGCCCGATGCCCAGTTCATGGTGTTCACCGTGCACGACGACGACTTGCGGGTGTTCGAGGCGCTGAAGGCCGGGGCCAACGGCTACATGCTCAAGAGCTCCACACCGGTGGCCTTGTTGGAAGCCGTTCGCGAACTGATGCAGGGCGGCGCACCGATGAGCGCCAGCGTGGCCCGCCGCTTGGTAGACCATTTGCGGCCATCCGGCGGTCACCCGCCCGATGAGCACCACACGCTGACGCCACGCGAGCGGAAGGTGCTGGACCTGCTGGCCGAGGGCCTGCTCTACAAGGAGATCGCCGAACAGGAAGAACTTTCCATCAGCACGGTGAAGGCGCATATCCACAGCATCTACAAGAAGCTGCACGTGGGCAGCCGTGAGGAAGCGCTGCGGAAGTACAAGGGGGCGTGAACCACCCAACCCTGTACCCGCATGGCCGCCCGTTCATCGCCACCGAGGATGTAAATGGCCACACTCGTGTCGATGACGCGACTGTTCCCACTCATCCTGAAGGTGCTTCTGGGTGGTCAAGGCATCTTCGTCAAGCTTCCACTTGCCCAAATGCTTCCTGGCATCAAAGCCCTCCGGGGCCTTTCACATGGCGTTCCAGACTACCGCCCGCAACCGGTCTTTCAGTCTTCCTCGTTTGATGATGGTCACCATTTATCCAAATGGTAACCGGTTTTTAATGCGTCGAGGGTTCATGCGGGATACGCTCACAACCTCGCCTTCACCTTCGGCGAGTAGTCGCTGTCGCGGCCCTTGTCCGTGACGGCCTGGATGAAGTAGGTGCCTTCCTGGCCGGACTTCAACAGGCGATCGCTGTAGGTGCGCGCATCACCGGGCAGCAGCTTCACCTGTTGCCACGGGCCGCCGTTCACCTGCCGGTAGAGGATGAACTTGACCCCTTCGCGCGGCGCGTAGTCCCACTCCAGCTGCACCAGCTTCTTGTCGGCCACGGCCTTGGCGGTGAGCTTCTCCACGCGGGCCAGTTTCTCCTTGCTGTTCATCCGCAGGTGCAGCGTCTGCTGGCTGAAGGTGTGCCAGCCGCCATCGTCGAAGGCCACCACCGCGTACTCGTAATAGGCGGGCTTGCCGCCGTCCTTGTCCATGTAGTCGAACCGCTGCTCCTTCACCGGGATGCGCACCAAGGTGTCCCAGGCCGTGGTACCCACGGCGCGGCGCAACAGGCAGTGCCGCACCACGTCGTCGCTGCTGCTGGGCGCCCAGCGCAGGTAGATGCCCGCATCGCTCACGCGGTAATCCTTGAAAACCGGCGCGGTGGGCGGCCGCAGGTCGGGGCGCTTCAACTCCAAGGTGGCGCTGAGCTTGCTGCCGTTGCGGTTCAGGTCCACCGCCATCACTTCGTAGTACACTGTCTTGGTGAGCGTGCGCATGTTGACCGTATCCGTGAACACTGTGTCGCGGATGGCCGTGCCCGTCAGGCGGCTCATCACGTGGTCGCGCTGGTTGCTCCAGAACACGTGGTAGCCGTAGAGGTCGTCCTCCTTGCCCAAGCGCCATGTCAGGGTCACCACGCCGTTGGTGTCCACCTTCCCTTCCAGCCCGGTGGGCCGCGCCGGCGGGATGCTGTCGGTGAGGCTGCCCATGGCACTCATGCTCAGGCCGGGGTTGTTGGCCGTGTCCACGGCGATCACCAGGTAGAAGTTGTGCTTCAGCCGTTCGGGGTTGCGGTCGGTGAAGCTGCGTGCGGTGGGCGGCAGCAATTTGTCCGTTAGCGTTCGCTCGTCGCCCGTGGTGCTGCTGCCGCGCGTCACGTGAAAGCCCTTCAGGTCCTTCACCCCGGCCGGGTAGTCCCAGGTGATCTCAATGGTGCCCTTCTTCTCCGTGGCCCGCACGTTGGTGGGCGAGGGCGGCGGCGTGCGGTCGCGCCAAGCCGCCTGCACGGGCTGGCTGGCCTCGCTGCGCGTGCCGAAGGCCGTGAGCCCGATGATGCGGTAGCTGTAGGGTTGTTTCCGCGCGTCGATGGTGTCGGTGTACACGATCACGTCGCGCGTAGCGGGCAGCTCCGGGTTGGTGAAGCTGACGAAGGGCCGCTTGTTCACTTGCGTCCAGCTCTTGCCGCCGTCGCCGCTGCGCTCAACGTTGTAAGCGGAGAACCACGCCTCGTGCGCCTCGCGCGGCCAGGAGATCATCACCAGGCTGTCCTGCACGTTCACCCCGGAGATCAACGGACGCTTGATCGTTTCCACTGCTGCGGTCCCCACCACCACGGCCCCGTCGCCGATGGGGTACGAGGCGTTCTCCTTGGCCGTTCGCACCCGGTACAGATACTGCCGGCCCGGTTGCACGGTGCGGTCCGTCCACGCCAGGGCGCTGCCCTCGGCCGCGGGCCACGACAGGTCGGCGGAAAGCAGGGCGAAGCCGTAGCGCTCCTGCAAGCGCGCACTGGCCCCTTGGATGTCCTTGTCGAAGCCCACGTTCGATGCTTGCCGCGCGGCATGGATCATCTCCCCGGCGACCTTCACGTACTGGTCGTCCGGGTGCTTGATGCTGAGGTCGCGCCAGCCCGGGATGTCCAGCGGCAACAGCGGCTCCGTCGTCAGCGTGGTGAAGGCCGCCGATTCATGTTGGGCGGTATCACCGGGGCTGCCCAGGTCCACGCGCTCCACTACGTAGCCGATCCCGTTGGCATTGAGCCAGCCGCCCGGGGCATCGGGCGCCCAGCGCAGGCGTACGGCGTTGCCGTCGTAGAAGGCGCGCACCTCGATGTGGGCGTAGTACTTGCCCCGCTCGGCCCGGTAGATGGAATCCTCGCGGGCGATGGCGGCGGAATCGGGCAGCTGCGTTTGGGCCCAAAGGCTAGTACAGCACAGTGCCGCCGTTGTAAGAAGGGGGATTCTCATGGCGCAGGGTGAAGGTTTTGATGGACTGGGTGTTCCGCGAGCCCGGGATGGGCGAATGGAAGTACATGCCCAAGTGGTAGTTGGCGTTGTAGTGCACGGGGAATTCGCCGCCGGGCGTGGGCAGGTTGCCCGTGTGGAGCAGCTCGACCCGGGTGTAGGGCTGGTAGGCGATGCCGAGCATCCGGCCGTACAGGCTGGCTTGGTTGAACTGCAGCAGCATTTTACCGAAGTTGGTGGTGGTGCCCATCATGTTGATGGGATACGCCAAGGCCTGGCCGGTGGCGCTCTTGATGGTGCCTTGGTCCTGCCCCGCGTACAGGCCGGCACGGTACAGGAAGCCGAAGCTCTCCCAAGGCGTGACCGATGCGGAACTGCCCGACCCACCGAAGCCGCCGAACCCACTAAAGCCACCAAAATTGAAGGCCCCCACGGAGCCCGGCGGAATGCCTGCGGGCCCGCCGATACCGGACATGATGCCGGCCTGCCCGCCGGGCAGGTTGATCATCGGTGTCTCTGACGGCGGGGCCGCTGCCGCTTCGCTCTCATCGTCGGTGATCGGGCCTTTGATCAGGCCGTTGTAGCTCACCACCGGATACGGCTTCTGGTACCACAGCAGCCAATGGGCGGACGGGTAGCGCGGCAGCGTCACGGTGATGGGGCCGAACGGATAGCTGCGCTGGTAGCAGTACGACTGGTAGGGGCCGTAGAGCACATGGCCCAAGTACTGGAAGTAGCTGTCGCGGGGGTCGTATCCGAAGCGCACCAAGGCCCCCAGCTTCTGCCGTCCGTTCTTCCACACCCCGTGGATGTCGGCCTCGTCGAAGTGCTCGTCCACCTCGCCACGCACGTCGGCGTTGCGGCCGTCATCGTAGCGGGCCGGGGTGCGGCCGTCGAGCGTGAGGGAGGCGAACTTCTGTTGCAGCGTGTTGTACTTGCTGGTGCGGAAGCGGAAGCTGTAGAGCAGGTGGTCGCCCTCGGTGAGCGAGGCCGCGCGGGCCACGTTGCCGCCGGTGAGGTTCATCCGGGTCACGTCGCCGTTGGCGGCGATGAAGGTCTGCGTGAGCGGCGCGCTGATCTGGGCTGCGAGAATGGCTGAAGGGGAGCCCGATCCGCCCAGCGCCGCCATCCCGCCCTGGATCAACGGCGTGCCGTCCGGCAGGCCGGTCTTGCGGCGCAGTAGCTGCACCAGGTAGATCCGTTCGTTGTCCAGCGTCGGGACCGTCAACGGGATGAACTGCCCGCCGCTGTACGTGATCGCGGTCTCCTGCGGGGCGCCGCCGCCCAACGGGATGAACTTGGCCAGGTAGGTGTACGAACCCCGTTCATCCGTGGGCGCGAAGAGGTAGCCCATGCCCATCGCAAGGGCCACGCGCCCCTTGTTGTTCGATTCCAGTTGCAGGAAGAAGCGCTGCCGGTTCACCGGATAGGTGTAATCCACGTTGCTGTCCGGGATGTGGTCCGGCGCGGTGCCGGTGCGGAAGTTCTGCACGCGCTCCTCGGACCATGCAGTGCTGGTCCCAGGCGCCACGAAATCGCGGAGCTGGAAGGGGGCGTATTCTTCCTTCACGCCCACCACCACGCGGGATTGGTAGCTCGTCAGCGCCTTCAGCACCTCGGTGCGGCCGAGGTAGCTTGAGGTGCCCCGCGTGTCCTGGAAGGTGTGGCTGCCCGGCACGTCGATGTTCCCGGGCAGTTGCTTCAGGGTGAAGCTGCGCACATAGGGGTGGAAGCGGTACATGTCCACGGAGCCGTCGGGGTTGATCACCTTGGGGATCTCCAGCACCTCCAGCAGCGGCAGGTTGTAGCTGGCCGTGGGCAGGTCGAAGATGCTCACGTCGTTGCCCTTGGGTCCAAGGTCCTCGATGAAGTGGATGGCGGCCAAGGGATCGCCGACGGGCATCATGGTGCATTTCTTGCCCTGCTCCACGTCCAGCTTGGCGGTACCGGTGACGGCCCCGTTGAGCACGCTGTAGTTCACCGCGGCATGCCCGCGGAAGCCGCTCGGATTGGGGAAGTTGCCTTGCAGCAGCATGGCCGCGCTCATGTCCAGGATGGGCGCGCGCAACTGCGTGAACACCAGGTCGAGCTGCACGCCCAGTTCACCCCACAGTCCGGCGTAGAACTGCCCCTGCGCGTACCAGCCGTGGTCGCCGGGCCTTTTTCCGGTCTCGGCGCAGATCATGCTTTCAGGGATCTGGTTCAGCAGCACGTCGAAGCCTAGGGCCATGCCGATGTGCGCGTACAGCACCGCCAGGTTGATGTCCAGCTCGGTCTGGAAGGCCGCGCCGAACGCGAAGCCCGCGCCGTTCTCCAAGGGGGCCATGTCCCTGTCGCCACCGATGGCCGCCCGCGTGGCCTCCTCCGTGCCCAGCCCGCGCGAGGGATCGTTCAGGCCCAGGATCTCCATGATCTTCACCGGCGGGTCGGGCAGCTGGAAGGGTATGCTGTCGTTGCCCGCCATGATGTAGTTGGTGGCGCTGAGGATCGGCGCCCCGCCCGGCGGGCCCACCACGATGCCGCCGGGGTTGTCAGGCGTGCCCATGATGAAGTACCACTTGCCGGTGTTGCTCTCGGTGTGGAAGACGGCATCCACCATCTTGTTGCCGGCCCCCGCGCCGCGCGCCACCTCGTAGTTCAGCATCACCGACAGGTTGGCGTGGACCACCTCGTTGCCTTCGCGGTTGGCGTAGCTGAAGCCGATCTCGCCGGTGATGCGCGCCTCGTTGCGCTTGGGGATGTCCACCAGCGCGTAGAGGTTGCCTTGCAGCGTCAGCGATTGCAGGCCGCCGGTGCTGGTGAACTCGCCGCGCAGCGTCAGGTCCATGTTGCAGCCGTCGGGTTTGGGATAGGTGCCGAAGACCAGCCCGAGCCGGATGCCGAGGAAGGTGTTGAAGTCCTCCTGGTAACGCCCGCCGCTGGGAGCGGCCCCGCTGCCCACGTCGCCGGCATCGGCGGAGAGGCCGCTGAGGAAGTTGTCCGGATGGCTGTCGCCGGCATTGGCCTGCGCCGGCGGGATCTCATCGGGCGGCGTGCGCGGCGCCATGGACTGCAGGCGCTCGTTGGTGGGCAGGGTGCCCTCGGTGAAGCTCATGTGGTGGTACGCGCCGCCGCCGAAGCCGTAGATGCCCACGCCGGTCATCACCATCAGGCCGGGATTGAAGTAGAGCATGCCGTCCACCATCCAGTAGCTGAAGTGTTGGGCGCTGGTGTTGATCGGCACATTCGGGTTGGTCTTCACCGTTCCGAAGATGGCCTGCAGGTCGCCGCGGATGCCCATGGGGAAGCCCACGGTAAGCGCGCCCTTCACCTCTTCCTTGGCGGCCGTTTTGGTGATGCGCAGGTCGCCCACCAGGCGCAGGGCGCTGACGTCCACGTCCAGGTGCATGCCGGTGAAGAGCACGTCGCCGAAGCTGAAGTGCTCCACGCCGCGTTCGTTCACGTCCAGGTTGGTGGTGAACTTCAGCGCCACGCTGGCGGCGAAGCTACTTTCCCCCTCACCGCCGCTGAGGCTCACCATGGGCTCCACCACCAGCGCGGGATGCTGCGGGTCGTCGAACTCCAGGGAGAGGTTGCGGATGCTGAGCGGGAAACCGCCGACCTCCTTCTGCGGGCTGGCGTAGGCGAAGCCGCAGTTGCGGCAGCTGATGCCATCGCGGCTGTCCAGCACCAGTTGCTCGAACTGCATGCCCGGCATGTTGATGCTGGGCAGGCTGCCCAGGTCCAGCCCCAGCTCGTCGCCCAGACCGGTGCTGATGCCGATGCGGCCGTTGAGCTCGGCGCGCACCTTGCTGTCATTGCTGATGGTGGCGCGCACGTAGCTGTTGGGGAACAGCTCCATCTGGGCGATCCACAGCGGCGCGGTCAGCGAATCCTCCAGCACCGCCTCCAGCGTGCAGGCGAACTCGCGGCTCTCGGGGTCGTAGCCCAGCATGGCGCCGTAGCGCACGAAGTCGTGCTCGCCGTTGATGGGCAGGCCGATCTTGCCCTTGAAGCCGCCGCGCTGGAAGTTGTTCTGCAGCACGCTCAGGTACACGCTGTCCAGGCTGAAGGCCCAGCTGTCGAACTTGCCCCGGTTGAATGCGAGCAGGTTCTCCACCGCCAAGGTGAAGGAGAGCTCGCCCTGGTCGTCGATCATGAAGTTGTGCACCGCCGCCGTGAGCGGGTTGCCGGTGCCATCGCCGATCACCTCGGGCGTCCGCATGGACAGGTCCTTCAGGTAGAAGCCCTTCCACAGCTCACGCGTGCCGCCGCCCGCCACGGCCGGGTGCGTGTAACCGTCGGGGAAGACGATCCCGTCCGGGTTGGCGATGGTGCTCCAGTCCAGCCAGGCCTCGTTCACGGTGAAGACCCAGTCGGGCGCACCGGGCACCTCGAAGGGATCCATGGTGAAGGCGGCCATCACGTTCCATTCGCTCACGGCCCCTTCATGCACGGCCTCGCGGCACACGCTGAACTTGAAGCGGGCCTCCACCTTGGCGGTGCCATCTTCGTCGTGGTCACCGGCGGGCAGCACGGTGCCGCGGTCGAACTCCACGGCCGCCGCCACCTGCACGCACTTGAAGCCGTGGCAGTCCCAGTCCACGTACGTGAGGTTGGCCAGGTCGGTGCTGGCGCCGCCGCGAAAGCGGAAGGTGGTGCTGAGGTCGCCGGAGGCCGTGATGTCGTACGGCAGGTAGGCGCGCCCCTCATCGCCGCCGCCTTGCGGCCCGAAGCAGAAGTCGCCGATGCCGAAGGCCAGCTTGGTATGGATCTCGGGCAGCTCCACGCCCATCACCACGTCCATGGCGGCGCGCTCGGCCTCGAATTTCATGTTGACGATCCCCAGGATGATCTGCCGGTCGCCCACCACGCGGTCAATGCCGATGGGCAGCCCCAGCTCCTGGTCGCCCATCAGCAGGGAGACCAGCCGGCCGTTGTCGGTGATCATGTTCTCCAGCAGGTCCACGCCTTCCGCCGGCACATTAGGGATGCGCTTGGCGGCCTCGGTCACGTAGCTCAGGCCGGGCACCTCCCAATCCTTGCGGGCGTTCACCTCGCCGGAGACCATGCGCCCCTCGCTGTTCCATTTCAGGCCGCTGAACTCCACCAGGATGTGCGCGTTGTTCAGGAAATCCACCTGGATCCAGCCCTTGCCGTTGAACACGGTGCCGGTGCCGTTCACCTCGGTCACCTTCATCTGGAACTTGCCCACCTTCACCTGGTCGCCCACATGCAGGCTGCCCACGGGCGTGCGATTGTCGCCCAGCGGCTCCAGGCAGGTGCTCACGCAGGGGGCTTCGGTCGATTCCTCATCGCCCTCCTCGGCAGTTTCACCTCCGCCACCGCTGGATGGGGTGGAACCGTCATCATCGCACCGGCCGATGCAGAAGCTGCGCACCTCGCTCATGCTGTAGCGGTCCCCGGAGGTGTTGCCCGATTCCTTCAGCCAGTAGAGGCGCCAGTAGTAGGTGCCGGTGTCGGTGGCGTTCACCTCCCAGGTGAGGTCCTTGTACAGTGCGGCCGACAGCGCGGCCGGGTCGTTCAGCCCGTCGAGGATGTTGAGCGAGGGATCGTTGATGCGTCCCGTGGTGTCCCGCCAGATGGTGCTGAAGTCGCTCTGGCGGCTGATCTCCAGTTTCCATTGCTGGTCCACCCAGCCGTTGATCATGGTGGTGCCTCCGGCGGCGGTGGCCTGCACCACGGCAAAAGGTGGCAGCAGGTCCCAGGGCGCATCGGCGGTATGCCACTGCAGCAGCACGTTGCCGGCGGGCAGCACGGCGCGGTCCAGCGGCAGCTGCGGCGTGGACGGTCCCATGCCGATGCGGAAGGGCTCCTCGCCGCTGTCGCCATGGTAGGTGTTGCGCCCCAGGGTGAAATCGCCGGTGGTGCGCCAGCGGTATTGTTCGCCCCGCTGGAAGCTGTTGTCGGGCAAGGCGCCGTTGGGCTGGTACACCGAGAGGAATTGCGATTCGTAGCCGCTCACGTCGAAGGTGACCATGCTCTGCGAACCCGGCGGACCGCTGGGCCAATTGAGCGTGCGGCTGTAGGACGGCAGCGAGCCGGGCCCCTGCATCGTGGTGGTGTAGGAGAAGCGCGTGTAGTCGCGGTATGGCTCGAACATGGTGACCACGTTGGGGAAGTCGAAGGGGATCCAATCGTTGCCGCGGGGCCATACGGCCTGCAGCACGCCGTTGCCCGAAAGCCCTTCCGGCTGGTAGAGGAAAGAGCACACCTCGCTTTGGGCCAGCACGGTGGGGTTGAAGGAGGAACTGCCCTCCATCTCCACGGTCACGCGCACGGCATAGCGGTAGCCGGGGTCGAGCATCAGCTCATCGGGCACCTCGATCATGGCGGGCGGCGCATCGTAGCGGCGCAGGAAGAGCTCGGGCTCGGTGGCGGTGAGCATGGCATCGTTGGCATCGCCCTCGCGCCCGTCCTGCGGGTCGATCCGCACGATCTCCAGCCGGTACTGCACGGGGTCCGTGAGGCCGGGAGGCGGCATGTACACCCAGGCCACGTTCAGCAGGCCGTCGGCCAAGGTGAAGGTGGTGTTGCAGATGTTGGTGAACATGGGCGGCGTGCTTTCCACCACCAGCCACCCTGCGCAGCCGTCGGGGATGGGCGCGCTGAGTTCCTGCCCGGTGCCGCAGGCCACCAGCTGCACGCAGATCTCCCAGTACCCGGCGGGAAGCATCTGGTCGTCGCGCACTTGGGTGTAATTGATGCCCGAGAAACTGAACTGGTCCTGCGAGAAGCCGCTGCTGAAGGAGGTGCTGAGCTCGTCGAGGCTGTAGGTGGTCACACCCCACTCCACGTCCATGCAGTTGGATAGCGTCAGCGAGGGGTTGTTGGTGATCAGGATGCCGCGCTCCTGGCAGCGCAGCGACACCTTGGCGCTCACCTGCGTGACGCCCTGCAACGTGGAATTCACCGTCACGGTGGCCGAGGCGGCCTGGTCGTGCAGGTCGGCCCAGGTGAGCGGCGGCGGCATGGGCGCCGTGGTGGTCACGCTGATCGGGAAACTCCCTTGGGCCGCCGCGTGCAGGGCGAGGGCCATCAGGGCGATCGCGGGCAGGAGGCGGAGGGATCGGTGCGTACGGCTCATGGTGCTGCGGTTTTGCGTTGCGGCGGCAGGAATTCCACGGCGTAGGTGGCCTGCACGCGCAACTGGTACTGGCTGTTCTCGAAGCGGTCGTTGGTGCTGCGCCCGTTGTAGTTCAGGCCGAGGCCCACGCGGTGCTGGCGCCCCAGGCGCTGGTCCACGCCCGCGTTGGCCACCAGCGTGGTGCTGCCGCGGTACTGTTCGCCCCGGTTCAGGTAGAAGGCGGCGCGGGCGTTCACGCCGGTGCGGTTGTCGCGGAAGCCTTTGCGGGCATTCAGCGAGGCGCCGTAGCGGGTGCGGCCGTTGCCGGCGTTCTCGAACACCGAGGCCGTGGCCCGGGCGCCCCAGTCGAAGGCGCGCGCCTTGTTGCGCTGGCGATAGCCCAGGCTGCCGCTCCAGGTGACCGTGTTGGCGGTACCCTGCCCGGGATAGCCCTCGTTCTTGAAGTCCTGGTAGCTGAGGGAGAGGTCGAGCGTGCGGGTGATCCCCGTGGCGGTGTTGCGCAGGCGCAGGCTGTTGGAGAGGGTGATGTTGTCCGACACCTGCCGCAGGCGGATGGTGTCGCTGCCGGCGGCCTCGTACGCGCTGCGCAGGTTCGCCTCGAAATTGCTCCAGCCCAACGAGGTGGTGAAGGCCTTGCCGCTGTTGTAGGTCAGGTTGGCGCTGCCGATGGTGCGGCGGGTGCGGGCTTCCAGGCTCTTGGCCAGGTCGTTGGTCTGCAGGCCCAGCGAGCCCGCCACACGCACCTTTTGCTTGAACAGGCCCGTGGCGAAGCCCGCGCGGTAGTTCTCCAAGTCGTTCATGAAATAGTAGTTGCCCAGCGTGCGGAACAGCGGGTCGATGCGGTCGTAGTTCACGCTGAAGGTGGTGCCCTTCAGGTTGTAGCTCAGGCCGGCCTTCACGGCGGTGCCGCGCCGGGTGCGCGGGTCCACGTTGAAGAGAAAACTGTCGTACTTGTTGCCCAGCTCGGCGAAGGAGCCTTCGCGCGTGGCGGGCAGCACGCCCACGTTGTGCAGGCTACCGGCCAAATCCACGGCCAGTTGCAGGTTTTTTCGGATCACGTAGGCGCTTTCGATGCCCACCACCAGGTTCTCCTCGGGCTGCGCATCGCCGTACAGCCCGCGCTTCAGGTCGAGTTCGTCGTACTTGTCCTTGGCGCGGAACAGCACCAGGTCCACGTGGTTGGCCTGCGTGCCCACACCCACCTTGGCGGCCATTCCCGTGCGCTGGAAGGCCGCCTCGACGATGGCCTCGGTGAGCGTATCGGCGAAGATCTCCCGGCGCAGCTGGCCGTACATGGCGGCGAAGCGGAACTTCTTCGGCGTGAGCTCCAGCCCGCCGCCCAGGAAACGCTGCCCGCTCATGGTGAGCTCGCTGAAGTGCATGGTGCGGTGCCCGATGTGCGCCGTGGCCCACTTGTAGCGCGGGCTGATGCCGTACTGGTTGAAGGGCTGGCGGAACTCGCGCTCCTTCTCGCTGAAGATGAAGCTCAGCGGGATCTGCAGGTCGTAGATGCCGATGGTCATCCGCCCGTTCACGCCCCAGGTGAAGGGCGACATCCGCGGGTTGTTCAGGTCGGTGGTGTACAGCGCCCCGTAAGCGTTCATCCCGCCGGAAAGGGTGAAGGGCTTCTGCTTCCCGACCTGCCCGAGGTCCTGGGCGCTAAGCCATCCGCAGCACGGCAGGGCCGCGCAGAGCACGAGCGGGCGTAGGGGCGGATACATCTGGTCAACCACGAATGAAAAGGGCGCGGCACTCTTTGCGGGTGTGTTCTAGAACACATGCACGAAGATTCGCGGCGTGCCGTACGTTCGCCCAAGTACAAACCCAATACATCATGCCCCAACCATTCTTCCGCTACTTGCTTATTCTCGCCCTGGTCGCCACCGGCATGGGGTGCAAAAAGGACAATGCCAGTCCGTCGGGCGGTGGAGGCGGTGGAGGCGGCACACCTCCTACCGGCACGGCCATGGTCCAGTTCACCATCAACGGAGATGGCTTCAGCAACCAGGTCATCACCATCAATCCGATACCGAGCTCCGGGCAGGCGACCTATTCCACCGATGATGACGAGACCAGCGGGGTGTGCGTATCGGCGGACGGGAAGCTCTTCAGTATCCTCTTCGACGGGAACACCACCGGCACGCAGCAGTATGATGCCAACATGAGCACGCAGGTCGGGTTTTCCATGACGCTCGCCGGTGGCTCTTACCTGTCTTATTCAGGGACCGTCGTCATTGAGGAATATGGGGCCGTAGGCGGCTGGGTGCGCGGCAGCTTCGATGGAACGGTGATCCGTCTCGGCTCTTCCGGTACATACGCCACCATCAGCAACAGCAGCTTCCGATTCAAGCGGGTTGCGGATAATTGAATCCGTCCCGTTGCTGCCCGGTGCTCACCCACCGATGCTCACCATCGGGCGCCTGCTCAGGTCCTTCAGCACCTCTTGTTGCTTGTCGGGCTGGAAGCGCGGCAGCCCGCCGAGCATTTCGTGCTTGGCCAGCACGTTGGCCTCGATCAAGGCGGATAGGTCCTGCCCGTTGCGCAACGGCGTGAGCAGGTCGGTCTCCTCGCGGGCGAAGAGGCAGTTGCGCATCTTGCCTTCGGCCGTCAGCCGCAGGCGGTCGCAGCTGCCGCAAAATGGCTCGGTCACCGTGCTGATCACGGCGAAGGTGCCGGGCCAGCCCTTCACCCGATAGGCCTTGGCGGTGCTGTGCGGCTCATCATCCAGTTTCTCGATGGGCCAGGCACTCCCGATGCGGCCCAGCATCTCGGCATAGGTGTACACCTTGTCGCGGCCCCAATGGTTGCCGGCAAAGGGCATGAACTCGATGAAGCGAACGTGGACGTTCCGGTCGCGGGTGAGCTCCACGAAGCGCAGCAACTCGTCATCGTTCACCCCGCGCATCATCACGGTGTTCAGCTTCACGCGCAGGCCTGCGTCGATGGCTGCCCGGATGTTGGCCCAAACTTGCTCGAAGCCCTCGCGGCGTGCGATCTCCTTGAACCGGTCGGGGTCGAACGTGTCCAGGCTGATGTTCACGCTCTTCAGGCCGGCCGCGATCAGTTGGTCCAGGAACAGATGCAGGCGCATGCCGTTGGTGGAAAGGCCGAGCTTCACGGGCAGTTGGGCCAGGTCGCCCACGATGTCCGCCACGTCGCGGCGCATCAACGGCTCGCCGCCGGTGATCCGGATCTTGTTGATGCCGTAGCGCTGCACGAAAAGGGTGGCCAGCGCGCGGATCTCGTCGCGCGTCATCAGCGCGTCGTTCCGCAGGAACTGCTGCTCCTCGGGCATGCAGTAGGCGCAGCGCAGGTCGCACTTGTCCACGATGCTGATGCGCAGGCTGCGGTGTGTACGGTTGAAGCGGTCGGTGAGTGCGGACATAAGGGACCCAAAGGTATGAAGGGCCCTGTCCCTCTACCTTTCCTGCCCGATCCGCAAACCGATGGAACCGACCGATCTCCCATTCATCCTGAACCACTTGGGCGAGGACCGCGAGTCCGGTTTCCGCGCCGTGGTGCCGCCGGTGGTGCAAAGCGGCAACTTCACCTATCCCACCGTGGCCGAGCTGCGCAACGCCATGCGGAATGAGTTCGACATGCCCGTGTACACGCGTGGCGCAAACCCCACGGTGGCCATGCTGCGCAGGAAGCTGGCCGCGCTGGAGCACGCCCACGATGCGCTGGTGTTCGGCAGCGGCAGCGCTGCCATGGCCGCGGCGGTCATGAGCTTCCTGAAAGCGGGCGACCATGTGGTGTGCGTGAAGAAGCCCTACAGCTGGACCGCCCAATTGCTGGACAACCTGCTGCCGAGGTTCGGTATTACCACCGACTTCATCGATGGCACCGATGCGGAGAACTTCCGCAGGGCGGCCCGGCCGGACACGCGGATGTTCGTCCTGGAGAGCCCGAACTCCATCACCTTCGAGCTGCAGGACCTGCAGGCCGTGGCGGCCATTGCCAAGGAGCTCGGCATCCTCACTGTGTGCGACAACAGTTACAGCAGCCCGCTGTTCCAGAATCCGATCGACCTGGGCATCGACCTGGTGGCGCACTCGGGCACCAAGTACATCAACGGCCACAGCGACGTGGTCTGCGGCGTACTGGCGGGCAGCGCGGCCCACATCCGGCAGGTGATGGCCGGCGAGTTCATGACCTTGGGTGCCATCCCTTCGCCGCACGATGCCTGGCTGGTGATGCGCGGGCTGCGCACCTTGGAGCTGCGCGCCCACCGGAGTGCGGACAGTGCGGAGCGGGTCGCCCGGTTCTTGGAGGACCACGCGAAAGTGAAGCAGGTGAATTGGCCGTTCCTGGAGAGCTTTCCGCAGCACGTGCTGGCCAAGCGGCAGATGAAACGCTGCGGGGGACTGATGAGCATCCGGTTGGAGGCACCCGATGTAGCGGCAGTGGAACGCTTCTGCAACAGCCTGCAGCGCTTCCTGTTGGCCGTCAGCTGGGGCGGTTATGAATCCCTGCAGTTCCCCACTGCCGCCGTGGTCGATCCCCAAGCGCCTTCCGGCGAAGTGCCTTGGGATCTGGTACGCCTTTATGTGGGCCTTGAAGATCCCGATGTCTTGATCGCCGACTTGGAGCAGGCCTTGGATCGGATTTAAGGGGTCGTTGGCACTTAGCCAAGACCGGTCAGCCTTGAAGCTCCGCGATGAATTTTTCCGGCGAGACCTGGATCTCGTTCAAGATCTTCCGGATCAAGGGGTGGCCGATATCCTGACCTTTATGGTGGGGCAGTGTGGTTTACCGTCCATCCGGATGCCGGTAGAAGACATGGCTCCCCTTCTGCCGAATGATAACGAAGCCCCACTTGAGCAGGCAACGCTCAAAAGTCTTGGCATCCACGATGGGAAGCTTGCTCATACAGCGATAGAGAACGACTGGACACCCACGAACCGGGGCAAGCTGTCAATTTCCTCCTTGGTCATTTCCTCCAGGCACAGTTCAACCACTTCCTTCAGTCTGGCCTGCAATTCATCCAAGCTTTTCGCTTGGGTGCGGGCGCCCGGGATGCTGGGTACCATACCGATGTACAGGCCGGTCTCCGCATCGCGTTCCACGTGTGCCGTGAGCTGTATTTCGCGCATTTCGTTCAGCTTCGTTCGCGTGGGGACGGACCTCCCACCGGTCCCCAAACGTTCACAGCTTGATCCACTTCCACAATTGATCCCCGTCCGGGTAACGGACCAAGACCCAATACGTACCCGGTGCCAGGTGGTGGAGGTCGTACTCCACCTCCACCCCAAGGATCGTGGAATGGTGGACGGTCCGTCCCATATGGTCCAGCACACGCAGCTCTGTGGCACCAAGCTGACCGGTATCGACATATAAACGACCGTAACTGGGGTTGGGCCAGATGGTAGCACCGCTGCTCGTCCATTCCGGAAGGCCCACGGTAAAGTCGCAATCAGGCATGTCCGGACGGGTGAATGAAAACACATTATCCTGATAACAGCGGAAACCTATGGAGACCCCATCCGCCATGTATGTACTTGGGTTGAACGAGTAGCCGTAAAGCAGGCCAATGCGCTCGTACAGCGTATCACTGGCGAAATGGACGTTATCTGCGTCGGCCACCTCAACCGCGAACCTGCGTAGCGATTCCCCATTGATCAGTACGGTCGCCGTATCGAGCACCGTGAACCGGAGTATCCCATCCGGAACCATCCATTGGTCACCGGGGTCGGCACCGAACCAGAACAAGGTGTCAAAGGCATTGTTCGGACCAAAGGAATCGTCGTATTGGATGAATACGACCCCGTCCTGGGAATAGGTGAATTTGATGCCTGCGGAGCCTTGCACATAGGGTTCCGTGGAGCCCTGTTCCCGGTAAAAACGGGTGCCCTTGATCTGATGGGCCACCACGCCTCCGATGAGCGTGTCGCCGACGTATTCGTCCAAGATGAAGCCCTCTGTCGAATACCCGCTGCCCCAGTCTACTGTATGCTCGTTCATCATCCACTTGGCGCCCGAAGGGCACCAGCTCTGGCCGAGTACGGCCGTACCGCCCAGCAAAATCATCACCGTCGTACCGATCACCGTCCTCATTCCTTCATCCATTTTATCGTGGAACGTCGGCCCTCCGCGGATAGCGCGGTCACTGCATACATCCCCGGCGCCGACTCCGCCACGTCCAGCGGGCCGTCGCCCTTCCGGTGCGTGCCTTGCGCCTGTTGCATCTCAGGTCGGGTTTTGGGTTGGTCTTGAACAAGGTAAGTATTTGTTCGTGCATGTACACGGAGTATCCCCATAGCAGAAGACACCGAAATTGCACCTATCGCTGCTCATTCGTGTGGCACAAGAGCGGAAGCGGTCCTTCGAGGTGCCTTGCGGTTCAGAAGAACATCAGGGGATTCCCGATCCCGACATTTTCACCACCTTGCCCACATGCCTGTGCCCGACAAACCCCGCTGCCCCTGGTGCCTGAAGGACGACATCTACAAGCGCTATCACGACGAGATGTGGGGCGTGCCCGAGCACGACGACCGCAAGCTCTTCGCCAAACTGCTCCTGGACGGGGCACAGGCGGGCCTGAGCTGGTACACCATCCTCATCCGTTCCGACAACTACCGGCGGGCCTACGAGGATTGGAACATTGAAAAGATGTCCCGGTACGGGAAGAAGGACATCGCCCGCCTGATGAACGACCCGGGCATCATCCGCAACCGGCGCAAGATCGAGGCGTCCATCACCAATGCCCAGGCGTGGCTGCGGATCATGGAAGACGGCCCCGGTTCCTTCGACCGCTTCCTGTGGAAGCACGTGGATGGCCGAACGAAAGTGAATCACTGGCGGCATCCGTCACAGATCCCGGCCTCCACGCCGGAAAGCGATGCACTGAGCAAGGACCTGGTCCAACACGGGTTCAAGTTTGCAGGCACCACCATCGTCTACGCCTTCATGCAGGCCTGCGGGCTGGTGGACGACCACTTGGAAAGCTGCTGGCGGCGCATGCAATAGTGGCAGGTTAGGCTACCTTTGTTGGAACATGGCACGGAACGCGATCATTATTACCCCCAAGGACAAGGAAGAGGAGAAGCTTCTCGAGGCCTTGATCAAGCGGATGGGACTGCAGGGACGGAAATTGAGCGGGGAAGAGTTGGAGGATGCCGGATTGGCCTATGCCATGGCCAAGGTTGACAGGACGAAGGTCGCCGACCATGACCGCGTGATGCGCAAGTTGCGCGGTTGACCATGAAGGTCCAGTTCTTGAAATCGTTCGAGAAGGACCTGACCAAAGTACCGGCTCCGGTGAGGCATAAATTGGTGGACCTGATCGATCGCTTGGAAAAGGCGGGATCGATCCGGGAAATCGGCCAAGTGAAGAAGCTTCATGGCCCAGGACACGCCTACCGCATTAGGATAGGGAACTATCGGCTGGGCATTTTCGTGGAGGGAGATCTGGTCCAGCTAGCCCGTTTGCTTGATCGCAAGGACATTTACCGGATCTTTCCCTGAGGAATTGGGCCATGAGGATCCCGGTCGAAAAATGTTCCATCCAACGGATCACCGCAGAGGGTGCCTATCGGGTAGATGACATCCTGGTGGTGGAGGAACCCTTGGAGATCCGCTTGGGCCACGGACCGCTTGATGATCGCATGGAGATGCGCTTGAGCGTCACCATGCGAACGCCCGGCCAGGACGAGGAGTTGGCGCTGGGGTTCATTTACACCGAAGGCATCATCACTGAACTTTCCCAAGTGCTGCGTGTGGAGCATTGCGAAAACGTGAAGGCCGAGGAGCGGGGCAACGTAGTACGCGTGGAGCTGCACCCCGATGTGGAACTGGACCCGTCGCGGTGGCAGCGCAACTTCTACACCACCAGCAGTTGCGGGGTGTGCGGCAAGACCAGCATCGAGGCCGTGCATGCGCAATGTTCCCGCCGGCCCTCGCCATGGGGGGCGGTGGACCCGGCGGTGATGACGGCCCTGCCGGACAGGATGCGCGAGGCACAGGTGGTCTTCAAGCACACCGGCGGCATCCATGCGGCGGCCCTGTTCGACCGGGCAGGCAGGTTGCTCATTGTGCGCGAGGATGTGGGCCGGCACAATGCCGTGGACAAGGTGATCGGTGCCATTCTGCTGTCCCGGCGTGCCGTATCGCAACTGCCCCCGATCGACGACTGCCAGCTCCTCGTTAGCGGCCGCGCCGGTTTCGAGCTGGTGCAGAAGGCCATCATGGCGGGCATCCCTTTGATGGCGGCCATCGGGGCGCCGTCCTTCTTGCCGGTCCGCTTGGCGCGGGAGGCGGGCCTTACCCTCGTGGGTTTCCTGGGTGCCCGCCGCTTCAACGTTTATGCGCCGGCCTAAAGGGTCGGCCGCCGCGCCCACGGAATTGACGAAAGCCAGACAGTTGGGCTTGGACCCGGTGGTTACCTTGCGGGCCCTGTCGCACAGGTGAGGCTCCAACAGTGATCATGGCGGGACAAGACCGGCAGCAAGGTGAAAAGGGTGACATCAACACCTTGGAGGATGTGAAATTGCTGGTGGACACGTTCTACGGGCGCGCCCGGCAGGACGAGCTCGTGGGCCCCATCTTCAACGACACCATCCAGGACCGTTGGCCGGAACATCTGGCGAAGCTTTACGCCTTCTGGTCCACCATCCTGCTGGATGCGCGCAGTTATCATGGCAGGCCTTTCGTGCCACATTTTCCGCTCCCCATCGCGGAGGAGCACTTCAACCGGTGGCTGCAGCTCTTTCATGGCACGTTGGACGACTTCTTCCAAGGCCCGAGGACCGAGGAGGCGCGCATGCGTTCCGTGATGATGGCGCGCATGTTCCTGTTCAAGATCACCGAATACCGGGAAGCCGGGCTGACCCCCATACAATGAGGACCATGGTGCGGCATCGGGTCATGGCGGTCGCGGTGTTCACCAAGGAGATCAGGGTGATGGGCATGTCCCCGCACGGGATGCACCATGCACGGGAAACATACAAACCCGGGTCTCCGGTCGTTCCGGAAGGCCCCCAACCGATCATTGCGTCATGAACATCACACCCGAGAGGACCGTGGGGTCCATTGTGGCGGAGGATTACCGGGCGGCGGCGGTGCTTACCAAGTACGGCATCGATTTCTGCTGCAAGGGAGGCCGCTCGCTGCAGGAGGTCTGCGAAACGGACAACATCGACCGGCAGGCCTTGGTGAACGACATCAACGAACTGTTGTCGCGCGAGGCCAAGGTGGAGGACGATGTGCGCTCCTGGCCCTTGGACAAGCTGGCGGACCATGTGGAAACGGTGCACCACCGCTATGTGGAGGAGCGCGGGCCCATCATCAAGCAATACTTGGCCAAACTGGTCGTGGTGCACGGCGAGCGCCATCCGGAGCTCATGGTCATCCAGGACGAGTTCAACACCTGCTTGGGAGCCATGGCCATGCACATGAAGAAGGAGGAGTTGATCCTGTTCCCCTTCGTCCGCAGGTTGGCGCACAGCGAGCGCAGCGGCGAGCCTTTCAAGGAGCCCCGGTTCGGCAGTGTGGAGAACCCCGTGAAGGCCATGATGGACGACCACAACGACGAAGGTGAGCGCTTCCGCCGCATGCGCGAGGTAAGCGACGGGTTCACCACTCCGGCCGATGGTTGCGCCACCTACGACACGGCCTTCAACATGCTGAAGGAGTTTGAGGCCGACCTGCACTTGCACATCCACCTGGAGAACAACATCATGTTCCCCCGGGCCATCGAATTGGAGAAGCGCCTGGCGCATGTCCCCCAGTAAGCAGCCGCCGGAGCTGGACGGCATCGTGCACGACCACCGTGATGTGCTGGAGCTGAGCCGGAATATCCGGTGGGGCATCGGCCAGGATATCGCGCCCGCCCGGATCCAGCGCTATTGCCGGGCCTTTTACCGTTGGCACCTCAGGCCGCACTTCCACGTGGAGGAGACGGTGCTTTTCCCCATCCTGGGCCTGGGCGATCCGCTGGTGCGCAAGGCGATGGCCGGTCATCGCCGTTTGCAGCGACTGATCCAGGGGCATGATGACCCGGAGGTGGCGCTGTCCTTGGTGGAGGAGGAGCTGGAGGCGCAGGTGCGGCTGGAGGAGCGGGAGTTGTTCGTCCGGATCCTGGATGCGGCCACGCCCGATCAATTGGCCGAGGTGGCGCGGGCGCATACGGCCTTGCACGAGCGCCAACCGCCCATGGCGGGGAAGGATGTGTTTTGGATGTAGGCACCGTGTGGTGCTCAGCGCGTCTTCAGCAGCCAAGCGTGGCTCTGCCGGCCATCGCCGCTGATCCACAGGTAGCACACGCAGGCATCGGGGTCCCTGGTCAAGGCCACCACATCGGGGTGCTCGGCGCTGTCGTAGTACAGGTGGATGCGGCCTTTCTCCCTGTCGAAGCGCGGAGGCGGCAGTTCATCATGGGTCGGGACGATGGTGATCTGCACGCTTTTGGCCACGCTGGCGGAGGAGGCCGGCTCACCTTTGAACAGCAGGAGTTCCGGGTGCTTGCGTGAGCGCCTCCGGAGCTTCACCACTTCCACATGGCCGATTGGTCGCAGCGCTCCTTCGTTGCCGGGGAGCTGATCGCGAAGGGAGGATCCCTTGAGGGGTCTTTGCTTCTGATCATCACGGATGAAAACGGCTACAGGCAAAGTTCGGAGATCACGGCCAAATATGGGGAATTTGCACCGGGCTCCGGCGCATGCTACGGCTGGCGCGACTTTCCGGTGCGACGCAGCCAGCCCGGGGCCACGGCGGCCCCCACGAAGAGATAGAAGTAGTAGGTGAAGAGGCGCCACAGCAGGGCCACCACCACCAGCATCGCGCCGGCGGGCATCAGGTCGCGCATGAAGCCCACGAAGGCGAATTCGGCGGCCCCGCTGGCGCCGGGGGTGGGGCTGATCAGCAGGATCACCCAGAGCACGATCTGCCGGGCGTACATCAGCAGGTGGTTGCTCACGGGGAAGAAGGCGGCGGCGATGAAGTTGAGCACCAGGAACCGCGATCCCCACGAGCACCAAGTGGCGGCCAGGGCCTTCAACCAGAACGAAACGGAGCGCCCCTTGTAGGTGTCGCTCGCGGCGATCAGGTCGTCGCCCGCCTTGGCCATGTGGGGCCGCAGCCGCCGCACCCAGCGGTGCTTGAAGAGGTTCACCAGGAAGTACTTGATGGCGCGCGGGCGGAAGAAGACCGAGTAGAAGATGGCGATCTTCATCACGGCGATCAGCGCAAACCCGATCCAGAAGAGCGCCTGTACGGGCAGCCCCCAAAGGGCCTCATCCAGCTCGGGCGGGAACAGGCGGTCCATGCCCACGAAGAAGAACACCGCCGGGGCGAACACGAGGAAGAAGATCTCGTCCAGCATGGCGGTCACCAGCGCGATGGCGGCGCTTCGCCCCAAGGTCATCCCATCCTTGGCCATCACGTACACGGCCACGCTGGTGCCGCCCACCACCGCCGGCGCGGCCGCCGTGGCGAACTCCCACAGGGCGATCACTTGGAAGGAGCGCTTCCACCCGAACTCGCCGTTGGTGAGGATGCGCAGGCGTATGATGTAGCCCAGGTCGCGCAGCAGGTTGGCCGCCAAGGCCGCCGCCAGCAGCCACCAGCCCCAACGCACCAGATGCACGCTGCGCAGCCGCTCCACCCCGCTCATGAGCCGGTAATCGCCTTGTACCGCCGGCACGAATTCCGCCGGGTTGTCCAGGTCGGCCACACCATTGCCGTTGACGTCCACCCAGGCGTGGTCGCCCGTGCCGCCGGGCACCTGCTCGAACCCCTTTTCGCGCAGCTCGCTCCACAGCAGGAAGGCCACGGCCACCAAGCCGAGCAGCACCGGCAGCAGCGTGCGCCAGGCGCGGAATGAGCCCCGTACCTGCTGCTCCTCCCGGGCATCCATGCCCAAGCCGTCCTGTGCCACCTTTGCCACGGGGCCAAGGTATCCCTGCCCGTTGATCGCCCGACACCCCAGCCTGCCTACTTATGGACCGCCGCCAACTTGCCCTTGCCGCCCTCTTCTTCGTCAATCTGTTGTACGGCATCAACTATGTGGTGGCCAAGGACCTGATGCCCCGGGTGATCGACCCCTCGGGCTTCATCCTGCTGCGGGTGGTGGGCGCCAACCTGCTGTTCTGGCCGGTCTGGCTCATCCGCCGCGAACGGGTGGCGTGGCCCGATGCCAAGCGGCTGGTGTTGTGCGGGCTCTCGGGGGTGGCCATCAACCAGCTCATGTTCTTCCATGGCCTCATGCGCACGTCGCCCGTGCACGCCAGCATCATCATGGTGGCCACGCCCATCCTGGTGCTCGTGCTCAGCGGGGTGCTCATCGGTGAGCGCATCACGCGCACCAAGGCCATGGGTGTAGTGCTGGGCGCGGTGGGGGCGCTGATGCTCATCTTCCTGGGTACGGGCGGAAGTGGGGCCGCCTCCATGCTCGGCGACCTGTTCATCTTCATCAATGCCGCCTCTTATGCCATCTTCCTCGTGATGGTGAAACCGCTCATGTCCAAGTACTCGGCCACCACGGTGATGAGCTGGTGCTTCCTGGTGGGCAGCATCGTGGTGTTCCCCTTTGGGCTGAAGGACCTCGCCGCCGTGGAATGGGGCGGCTTGTCGGCCAACGACATCGGGGGCATGGCGTTCGTGGTGGTCATGGTCACCTTCGTGTCGTACATGCTCAACACCTGGGCCCTGCGCTATGTGCAGCCCAGCTTGGCGGGCACCTTCATCTACCTGCAGCCCTTGCTGGCCTTGGTGGTCACTTGGCTGTTCATGCCCGGCAACCTCGATCTGGGCTGGTGGCAAGGGGCCGCGGCCCTGTGCATCTTCACCGGCGTGTGGCTGGTGGGCAAACGGGAAAAAGTGGTGGGGTGAGCGTTCGCCCGCCGGTGGACTGGCGTTTCGCACATGACCTCGTGATCGGTAAACCCGGCAGGTCGACGCTAAACAGGGGCTCCTTATACCGTTTCGCATTAAAGGATCGTCCAAAGCGGATTGGCTGGGGCGAAGTA
>DAOKZW010000035.1:0-39104 GCA_035325445.1 Flavobacteriales bacterium | reverse complement strand
TGTTAAGCCTGCCGCTAGCGTTCATCCTGAGCCAGGATCAAACTCTCCATTGTAAGTGTGTTTGATCTGGCCCCCTTTTTTTGTTGAAGCGCCTCCCATGTGAACCTTACAGCACACAGGGACACTTCTCTTTCTCAGAATGGACAATAAATCAAAGAACGTATCAGGACCCCGGTCGAACCCGGGACTGAACTGTCAACTTCACGCCTTCCGTTCCACAAGCGTTTTCCGGAAGGGGCTGCAAATGTAAGCCTATTTTTCGATCCACCAAGCGTCGTTGAAAATTTATTTTCAACCTGCCTCTTGAACCAGGCTTACCAACATCCCCCTCCGCAGGGCGCTCAAAGAACTTTTTTCCGAAAGCGGCTGCAAAGGTAAGCGGACTTTCGATACTTGCAACACTACCCAAAGAAAAATTTTCACGCAGGCCGTTAAGGAGTGCTCGTGGCAAGAGGCAACACCTTGCCGTTGAAGAACTTATGGCCATCCAACAAAAAACCGGCAAGCCAATCTCCCATTTCCATCGGGTTGACCGGGGCCTTGTAGCCGGGGAATGCCTCCCTCAGCATGGCTGTATCCACCGCCCCTAGGCACACGCAGTTGCAGTGTATCCGTTGGTCCTTCCATTCCTCGGCCATGCACTCAGTGAGATTGGCCAAGGCCGCCTTGCTGCTGCTATATGCCGCCAAGCCCGGAAACTTGACACTGCCTTGGAAGCCACCCATGCTTCCGATATTGAGCACATGGCCCGGCGGGTCACCCTGCAAGGAAGGGCCCAGTACTTGGGCAAGCAGCAGGGGCACCACGGCATTCAGGCCATACAACCTATGTACATCCCCTGCTGTCCATTCGCCCCAGGTGCGCTTGATCAGGAGGCCGGCGTTGTTCACCAGGCCATGAAGCCTGCGCCCTTGTACGGCCTGCGCGACCAGTTCGGGCGCATCGGGACCAAGCAGGTCCAAAGTGAGGGGGACGAGCTTGCCCCGCGCCCCATCGCATTCGGCGGCCAGCGTGCTGAGCAATTCCGCTTGGCGCGCCACGGCGATCACCTCACACCCGTGCTTTTGCACAAGCGACATGGCGGTGGCCCTGCCTACACCTGTGCTGGCGCCGGTGACCACCACCAATCTGTTTTGTCCTATCATGGCCATTTCCATCAGCTCCTTTGTGGGGCGGATGGCAAGTTTACGTCCTATGCGGGCCGTTCGGCCGCACGGCGCCGGCTCACTTGTTCCTCCGGTCTTTGCCGTGTTGCTGCCTATACTCTTGCTGCCGCTGTCGTTCTTCGGGTGCAAGCAGATCGCCGAGTTGGCGCATTTGCCGTTGTATCCATGCCGCTCTTCGCTGCACATAGGCTGACGGGGAGCATGCATTGTACCTGCGCGGTGCAGGGAGTGCCGCTGCGATCAGCGCGGCCTGCGATGAGGCCAGTTTGGCCGTGGACCGTTTGAAGCAAGCCTGCGCGGCGGCCTCCACCCCGAAGCTTCCCTTTCCGGTCTCGGCCACATTGAGATAGACCTCCATGATGCGCTGCTTACCCCACAGACCTTCGATCATCAGGGTAAACCACGCCTCGAAGCCTTTGCGCAGGAAAGTCCGGCCGTGCCAGAGGAATACGTTCTTGGCGGTTTGCTGGCTGATGGTGCTCGCGCCGCGTATGCGCTTACCCTGCTCGTTGTGGTCAAGCGCCTTGCGCATGGCGGCGAAGTCAAATCCTTGGTGGGTAAAGAAAAGCTGGTCCTCTGCCGCGATCACGGCCATGGGCATGGCCCGGCCCATTTCCTCCAACGGTCTCCATGTACGCTGCACACCGTCCTGTTCACGCGCCTGTTCGGCCATCACCCAGGTAACGGGCGGTGGCACGGCCCGCAACACCAGCACCCATAGGATGCTCACGCCCATGGCCCACAGGACCGCCAACGCAAGGAAACGGACGCCCGCCTTGATCCCCTTCCACATGGCCTTGGCCACTTGCCCCGGCAGGTGCCGGAGAGTCGGTCAGTGTTTGCTACAGCAGTTGCTTCACCTCGGCGAGCACCGCCTCATAGTCCGGCTCAGTGGTCACTTCGGGCACCACTTGGGTATAGCGGAGCACCCCTTGCTTGTCCACCACGAATACCACACGTGCCAAGAGCCCGGCAAGTGGTCCATCGGCCATGCGCACACCGTATTTGTCCATGTCGCGGAAGCGGAAGTCGGAAACGGCCCTGACGTTGTCGATCCCTTCCGCGGCGCAGAATCGCTTGTGTGCGAAGGGGAGGTCTGCCGAGATGGCCAATCCCACGGCACCCATGCCGGCAAGCCGTTGGTTGAAGGTGCGGGTTTCGGTGGCGCACACGCCGGTATCCACGCTGGGTACACTGAAGAGCACCACCACCTGCCCCTTGAGGCCGGCCAGGTCACCTTCCGCAAGGTCGGTCGCCACAAAACGCACATTGGGTGCTTCCTCGCCGTTGTTGGGCAGGGTTCCCTGCAGCTTCACTTCGTTGCCTTTGAATTTCGTGCTCATCACTTGATGCTTTGTTCATGGGCGTTCTGCGCGGCACATGGCATTCCATGGCCCGGGGTCACGCCGTTGTTCAGTTCTCCTCCATGACGGCCGGTATGGCCCCTTCGTAGATGGCGCGTGCCTCCTCGATGGCCCCGAAGGATTCATCATCCACACGCAGCTTGCCTTTGGTGACGTGGCCCAGCAAGATAAAAGGCACCTTGCTCATGCGCATGAGGTCCAGGAAGCCGTCCTCCTGCTCCTCGGTGATGGTGACCACCACGCGGCCCTGCCCTTCCCCGAACAGGAAGGCATCCGGCCGGATCTCCCCATCGGTAACGATGTCGAAGCCCAAGCTGTTGGGCAGTCCCATCTCCACCAAGGTGGTCCAGAGGCCGCCATCGCTCACATCATGTGCGGCCGTGATGAGGCCACGCTTGATGAGGTGCGTGACCACGACGTGCACGAGATGCTCCTCCTGCAGGTTGAAATAGGGTGCCGGTGAGCTGTGGACATTGTGGTAACGTACGAGGTATTCGCTGCTCGCCAAGTCCTCGGTGACCTTGCCGATCAGGAAGATCAGTTGCCCCTTGGACTGGAATGCCAGTCCCATGCGTTTCTCCACATCCTCCAATACGCCCACCATGCCGATGGTTGGCGTGGGGAACACGGCCACCTCATGGCCATCGATCACCGATTGGTTGTAGAAGCTGACGTTGCCGCCGGTGACGGGTGTCTTGAACTCGATGCAGGCCTCGGACATGCCTTTGATGGCCTGGGCGAACTGCCAGTACACCTCGGGGTCGTAGGGGTTGCCAAAGTTGAGGCAGTTGGTGACGCCGGCCGGCTCCCCGCCGCTGCACACGATGTTGCGCGCGGCCTCGCTCACGGCGATCATGGTACCCACATAGGGGTCGGCATTCACGTAGCGGGCGTTGCAATCCACGGAAACGGCCAGCGCCTTTTTCCCGCCGGTTTCGCGCAGCAGCACCAGGCCCGCATCGCTGGGCGCGTTGGTGCTCATGTTCAGCGTGCGCACCATGGTATCGTACTGTTCGTACACCCACCGCTTGCTGGCGATGTTGGGGCTGCCCAGCAGCTCCATGGCCACCTGCTCAAGGTCCTGCGGCACCGGCACCATGTCGGAGGAGAACTTCTTGTTCTCCCGGTAACTGGCGGGCTCCTTCTGTTCGCGCTTATACACGGGCGCCCCGCCTCCGAGCACGAGGCTTTCGGCCGGCACTTGGGCCACCAGTTCCCCGTGCCAGAAATAGCGCAGTGTATCTCCTTCGGTGACATCACCGATGTGTTCGCAATGCAGGTCCCATTTATCGAAGATGGCCTTCACCTCCGCTTCCCTTCCCTTCTTCACCACCACGAGCATGCGCTCCTGGCTTTCGCTGAGCAGGATCTCCCAGGGCTGCATATCGCTTTGGCGCAGGGGCACGCGGTCCAGGTGGATATCCATGCCGTGTTCACCCTTTGCGCTCATCTCGCTGGTGCTGCAGGTGATGCCCGCCGCACCCATGTCCTGCATGCCGATGATGGCATCGGTCTGGGCGAGTTCGAGAGATGCTTCCAACAGCAGCTTCTCCATGAAGGGGTCGCCCACTTGCACGGCGGGCAGGTCGTCCACGCTGCTTCCGGTGATGTCCTTGCTGGCGAAGCTGGCACCATGGATGCCGTCCTTGCCGGTAGCGCTGCCCACGATGTACACGGGGTTTCCCTTCCCGTACGAAGTGGCGCTGATGACCTTGTCCGTGCGTACCACGCCCACGCTCATGGCGTTCACGAGCGGGTTGGTGGTATAGCAGGAATCGAAATAGACCTCGCCGCCCAGCACGGGCACGCCAAAGGCGTTGCCATAGTCGCCGATGCCCTTGACCACGCCGCGCATGTGCCACCGGCTGCTCGCCGTGGTGGCGATGTCGCCGAAGCGGAGCGAATTGAGCTGCGCAATGGGCCTTGCACCCATGGTGAAGATATCGCGGTTGATGCCACCCACACCGGTGGCCGCGCCTTGGTAGGGCTCGATGGCGCTGGGGTGGTTGTGGCTTTCGATCTTGAAGGCGCAGGCCCAGCCATCACCGATATCGATCAGGCCCGCATTCTCTTGGCCGGCCTCGGCGAGGATGCGCGGTCCTTTGCGGGGCAGCGTCTTCAGCAGGGCGATGGAGTTCTTGTAGGAGCAATGCTCGCTCCACATGCCGCTGTAGATGCACACTTCGGTGAAGTTGGGCTTACGGCCCAGCACCTCCGTGATCTTGTCATACTCTTCGGCCAGCAGGCCAAGCTTTTGGGCCGTTTCCACGGTTGCGGCCTCGGCGTTGGGTGCCGCCGGGGCGGCTTTGGTCTTCGTTGCCATATCGTGTGCAAAGAAACAGCTTAACGAGGTGGTTCCCGCCGGGCGGGGACCATTCTTCGCCAAATGGGGCCGAAGGCCCGGCCTGCACGCCGAAAAGAGGGGCGGCCATGCCCGCCCTACCCTTCCGAAAGCATTGGCTGCCTACGGGTACAGTAGGTACCGCGCCCGCATCCGCTTGAACGCCTCCAACCCCGGCTGCCAGCTTTTCCGGATGGACTCTTCAGACTGCCCGCCTTGGACCGCTTGGCGCAAGGATGCCTCCCCCGCCAGCTTGTCAAAGAAGTTGTTGAAGAACTTGGCCTTATCGGGAGCTGCGTTGTACATACCGATCAACCATTGCAGGTCCAGGCGCGGGTCGGCACGGCTGTACACCTCCCCGAACGAGCTCAGATCAAGCCCGGTGCAGGCCTGGTCCCGATAGGGCGGGTCCTTGGCCCCCGGCATGGAATGAGGGGTAAAGCGGTAACCGCCCAACGTGCAGCCGGGGAAGCCAATGGACTGGAACGGTTTGTCGGTGCCCCGGCCCACGCTGACGATCGTCCCCTCGAACAGGCCCAGTGCCGGGTAGAGGTACACGGCGGACATGTTCGGCAGGTTGGGCGACGGTCGCACGGGCAGCTGATAGAAGAGCCGATGGTCGTACCCGGTGCAAGGGATCACGGTGAGGTCGCACCGCACGCCTCCCTTCAACCATCCCTCCCCATTGATCATACGGGCATATTCACCGATGGTCATGCCGTGCACCAATGGCACGGGGTGCATTCCCACAAAGGAGCGGAACGCGGTATCGAGCACCGGGCCGTCCACGAAGAATCCATTGGGATTTGGCCGGTCCAGCACCACAACGGCCTTGCGTTGTTCGGCGGCGGCCTCCATCACATAGTGCAGGGTGCTGACGTAGGTGTAGAAGCGCACGCCCACATCCTGGATATCAAACAGAAGCAGGTCCGCGTCACGAAGCTGTTCCGGCGTGGGCTTCTTGTTCTTCCCGTACAGGGAGACCAACGGCAATCCGGTGCGCTTGTCGCGCTCGCTGGCCACGTGTTCGCCGGCATCGGCCTCTCCCCGGAACCCATGCTCAGGGGCAAAGACCTTCACCACGTCCACGTGCAGGGCAAGGAGCGAATCCACCAGGTGGGCCGGTCCGATGAGGCCTGTTTGGTTGGTCACCACGGCAACACGCTTGCCGGCCAAGAGCGGCAGGTACTCCCCGGTGCGTTCCGCCCCCACCGTGATCCGCGCATTGGCATAATCCTGCACCTCCACCGGCACCTTCAGCACCTCGGTGGCGGCTTGCGACCCTTGCGCGGGCACCGGCCCGTGGCAACTGGCCAGCGCCAAGGCGGCGGCTATCTTCGCCGCCACCCGCATGGGCTTCGCACACTTCATCGCGCGCCGCATCCTCAGCGACCGGGACCGGCAGGACCGGCTCTCCAGGCCCATCGTGCTCATTGCAATTCTCGGCATTGTCATCGGCATGGCTGTTATGATCCTCACCGTCGGGATCAGTACGGGCTTCCAAAGCGAAGTCCGGGCCAAAGTAACGGGCGCCGGTGCGCACATCGAGATCGTGCCGTTGGCCCAAGGTGATGGCGGGGCCTCCACGCGGGTGCGGATCGACCAGCCTTTCTATCCTTGGCTGGACACTGTTCCGGGCGTCAAGCACATCCAGGTCTTCGCCATGCAGCCGGGCATCGTGGAGACCAACGATGACATCCAAGGCATTGTGGCCAAAGGTGTGGGCGCCGACCATGATTGGGATTTCCTGCGGGCCCATCTGGTCTCAGGCACGGTGCTCTCCATCGGCGACAGCGTACGCTCCGAGGTACTGATCAGCCAATGGCTTTCACGGCGCCTGCGGCGCGGCCTGGGTGATGACCTCACGGTGTACCTGATCAAGGGCCGTGAAGACATCCGGCCGCGCAAATACCGGATCACGGGCATCTACGAGACCGGGCTGGAAAAGGTGGACCACCAAGTGATCTATGTGGACCTGGCGCACATCCAACGCTTTGCCCAGTGGGGCGTGCAGGCCGAGATCCGCGTGGACCCGGATGCTGCAGGGCCGGGGCTCATGATCGAGGGGCTGGGCTTCGGCGGCGATGGCCAATTCAGCTTCGATTGGCCGGGCACCTCCTTGCGCGGCAAGGGGCCCCACCGCATTTGCACCGACCGGGACACCACGTTGATGATGGTGTTGAGCGACAACAGCGGCGCCCTTCCGGACACGGCATGGCTCAGCATCTCACCGTTGGGCCCTGGTGCCGCTTGTCCGTCCTATACCGACGTGCGGATCACCCGCCGCACCAGCGGCGGCAGTTACAAGGACTACTGCGGCGGCTTCGAGGTGATCCTGAACAGCACGGCGGACCTGGTGGCCATGGACGACCTGATCTACGACAAGTATCTGGGCGTGGGGCAGCGCACGATCACCGCTTGGCAGAAGTTCCCCGAGATCTTCGCCTGGCTGGAATTGCTGGACACGAACGTGGTGGTGGTAATCCTGCTGATGGTGATCGTGGCCATCATCAACATGACCTCGGCCTTGCTGATCATCATCCTGGAACGCACGAACATGATCGGCGTGTTGAAGGCACTGGGCACGGGCAACCGGGCCATCCGGCGGATCTTCCTGATCGACGCGGCCTACATCATGGGCATCGGCATCCTCTTGGGGGACGTGCTGGGCATCGGGCTGGCATTGGTGCAGAAGCAGTTCGGGCTGGTGCGGCTGCCCATCGAGAGCTACTACGTGAGCGCGGTGCCGGTGGCGTTGGACGCGTGGCCCATCGTGGCGCTGAACATCGGCGTATTGCTGGTGTGCGTGCTGGCGCTGGTGGCGCCCAGCATGTTGGTGACGCGGATTGCGCCGGCGAAGGCGATCAGGTTCGAGTAGGGGCGGATAATATCCGCCCCTACTCGAACCTACCTTCGCCGCGCATGAAGATCCATGAGAACATCCTGAGCACCATCGGCAACACGCCCTTGGTGAAACTGAACCGCATTGTGGCCGACCTGCCGTGCACGGTGCTGGCCAAAGTGGAAACCTTCAATCCTGGGAACAGCATCAAGGACCGGATGGCCCTGAAAATGATCGAGGACGCGGAGAAGGCCGGCAAGTTGAAGCCGGGCTACACGATCATCGAAGGCACCAGCGGCAACACCGGCATGGGCTTGGCCATTGCGGCCATCATCAAGGGCTACAAGTGCATCTTCACCACCACCGACAAGCAGAGCAAGGAAAAGGTGGATGCGCTGCGGGCCTTCGGCGCCGAGGTGATCGTGTGCCCCACCAACGTGGAGCCCGAAGACCCCCGCTCTTACTACTCGGTGAGCTCGCGCCTGGAAAAGGAGACGCCCAAGAGCTGGAAGGCCAACCAGTACGACAACCTGAGCAACAGCCAGGCACACTACGAGACCACCGGCCCGGAGATCTGGGACCAGACCGACGGCAAGGTGACGCACCTGGTGGTGGGCGTGGGCACCGGCGGTACCATCAGCGGCACGGGCCGTTACCTGAGGGAGAAGAACCCGGACATCAAGATCTGGGGCATCGACACCTACGGCTCAGTGTTCAAGAAATACAAGGAGACGGGCATCTTCGATCCGAACGAGATCTACCCCTACATCACCGAAGGCATCGGCGAAGACATGCTTCCGCAGAACGTGGACTTCAGCCTGATCGACCTGTTCGAGAAGGTGACGGATCGGGACGCGGCGATCTATACGCGGAAGATCGTACGGGAAGAAGGCATCTTCGTGGGCAATAGCGCGGGCGCGGCCATGGCGGGCCTCATCCAACTGAAGGACAAGCTGAATCCGGAGGATGTGGTGGTGGTCATCTTCCACGACCACGGCACACGCTATCTGGGCAAGATGTTCAACGATGACTGGATGCGCGAGCGCGGCTTCCTTGTCGAGGAGAAGCCCACGGCTGCGGACCTGCTGAAGGGGAAGGACCTTGAATTGTTGAGCGTGAAGGCCGAGGAGCCGGTGCGCAACGCCATCGACCAAATGCGGGCCCACAACATCGATCAGCTGCCCGTGTTCGAGGACGGCAAGCCGGTGGGCACCATCACCGATGCCCGATTGTTCGATGCCATCCTGGAAGATGCCGACGTGCGGCTGCAGGCCTGCCGGGTGGTGATGGGTGCGCCCCTGCCGGTGCTGAAACCCGAAGCCACGCTGGAGGAAGTGGCCAAGGAGCTGGGCGGCGGTTCGCCGGCCGTGCTGGTGGAGCAGCCTAACGGGTACGGGATCCTGACCAAGCAGGATATTCTGGGGAAGTTGAAGTAGTTGCGACCCAACGGGTCGCCCAATCCTTATGATCGGCCCATACACCAATAACCGCACCGCATCGGGTCGTACCGCTTAGCCGTTACAGGCGACCCAATGGGTCGCAGCAACGGGTGCGGCGGGTGAGGTCAGCGTGTTACAATCCGCAGCATCATGGCCCTACGTTACCGAAAGCACATCCGCCTGCCCGGTCATGATTACATGCACGGAGCGTATTTCGTGACCCTATGCACCGCATATCGCAGACAGGTACTCGGAAAGATCATCGGTACGGATAATGATGCGCGTATCGAGCTCACCGCCGTGGGACGTATCGTGGATGAATGCTGGCACGCCATTCCGGACCATTTCCCATACGTACGGCTGGACGAAATGCAGATCATGCCGGATCATCTGCATGCAATCATCATATTGCAAAGAGAGCATAACAATGGCGGGGTGGAGACAACAATGGCCGAAGATGAAATCAAAGGCAGGGCGAAAGGCCCTCGGCGAGGTTCACTGGGGGCCATCCTAGGTGCGTTCAAATCCGAAACCACCAAACGCGTGAACAGGATGAACGCAACCAATGGCAAACGGTTATGGCAACCCAATTTCCACGAACGGGTCATCCGTGAACATACCGGTGAACGGGGGCACATCGCACAGTACATTGCACGGAATCCGGCAAACTGGCGGTGAACATGCCTTCTCCAGCTTCCACCCTTCACCACGCGGTACTGGTCGTGCTGATCATGGGTCTGGGCGGTTGCGCCCCGTCCGCACCTGACACCACGCCCCCGCCTGAACCCGGCATGGATTCGGCACTGGTCGTTGGCGATCATCTGTCCGCTACAAACAATAATGGGGACAACACCTTCGACAAATGCGACCCGAGCCTCATGCAGGGTTACAAACACGCATCCTCTCTGGCCCGCCAGATTGCCGACGGCGGAGTATTCGACCTGAGCAACGACACGGAAGCGCTTGCACTGCTGGACAGCCTGTTCAGCCATCACTCCAGCCGATTCTATATGACCATCGTTGAGCGAACCATGAGTATGAGTGACGGCTATTATGCAGAAGGCCTTGGGATCATGGCCAAGCGTTTTTTCGAGGAGCGTACATGCATACTCGCCGAATGTTGTTGGGAGAAGGGTTGTAGCGACATGGACGCGCTGAACGGATGGGCAAAGGCAATCGCATCCGAATTTCTCATGGAAGAGGAAGATCCCCTGATCTCGTTCCGCACATATGTGGACACGATCACGCAACGTTCGAGAAGGCTTTGTGATCTTGTTGGGCGCCAACGTGCGCAAGAAATCCTTGTCGCGATCAGGGAACAGATCGACATGAAGCGTTACCAGAAGGAGCGGTCCGGGCAGAAACCGGCTGATGGAACCTACGTCTACGACATCGCCTTCGCCGAATGGGAAGGGCGTTCGCTGGGTGCCCAATGCGAGGTGATCATCAAAGGCGATTCCATCCGTGTGGTATACAACGGTGTTGGTTCATTGACGGTGCCGAAGGGACATCTATTGGACGAAGGGCGGATCATGCGGCACAAGAGCGGGCAGTGGATCATCGCACACGATCCAAACGACGTGAACGCACCGGAGGTTGGTGGCTGTAGCGATGGTCCCTCCGTGATCGACTTCGGTGGCAGGAAGTTCTGGACGTGCTAAAATCGGGGGATGAAACGCCGAAAGCTTCCCTACGTGCTTCTCACCATCGGGCTCTCTCTGTTTGCTGTACTCGCCTGGTACACCAAGATCTTCAAACCGAATGTGCTGGTTCTGGAGGCATTCGCGTGCACCTGTCCGGACTATCGTGTGGTCCAGGGCTCATGGAAGATATCAAGCCCGCTATTGGATACCATTCCCAACCTGAACAAGGGCGAGGTTTATGTCACCGGGATAAAGAACCCATGGAATGACGACCCTATGACGATGTACGACTACATGCTTGCGGAAGGCGAGGTGGTCGGATTTGATCGAGTTTACGAGGGGGATCGTTGGAACCCCGTCATTTTTGTGACACGCTGGGACTACTTAGGGTGGGGCATGCCTCTTGGCTACGGGATCCTGAAATGGGGTATGATCCTGTTCACGGCGCTCGGCCTATGGATGCTTTGGTCACGACGAACAGACTCCTGATCCGCTGATCATGCCCTCCATCGACCAGATGCATCGCACCGTTCCCGTGCCCGCCCACCCCCAGCGCATCATCTCCCTCGTCCCCTCCCAAACCGAACTGCTGCACGACCTCGGTCTCGGCGAGCGCGTAGTGGGCATCACCAAATTCTGCATCCACCCGGAGGGCTGGTTTCGAAGTAAACCGCGCGTAGGCGGCACCAAGAAGGTGGACCTCGAGAAGGTACGTGTGCTGAAGCCCGACCTGATCATCGGGAACAAGGAGGAGAACGAACGCGCCGACATCGAAGCCTTGGAGAAGGAGTTCCCGGTGTGGATGAGCGACGTCGATGATCTGGACAGTGCGTTGGAGATGATCCGGCGCATCGGCACGTTGACGGGTACGATGCCCCGTGCGGAGGAGATCGCTTCCGACATTGCCGATGCCTTCGCGGGATTGCAGCCCCTGCCCCGCCCCGTGTGCACGGCGTACCTGATCTGGCGGAAGCCGTATATGGCCGTGGGCTCAGGCACGTTCATCCACGACATGCTGGAGCGCTGCGGTCTGATCAATGTGTTTGCAGATAAAGACCGCTATCCGGTGCTGTCCGATCCTCCCGGCGGTTTCCCCTCCACCACGGAACTGGTCCTGTTGAGCTCAGAGCCTTTTCCGTTCAAGGAGGTGCACGCCGAAGAGCTTCGCCTCTTGTTGCCCGGCGCCAGGTGCCTATGCGTGGACGGGGAGCCGTTCAGTTGGTATGGCAGCCGCCTGCTCCGCTCGGCATCGTATTTCGCGGCCCTGCTCGCCCGGCTGGAGCAAGGTGCACCATGAACATGGCACGGGTGGCAGCAGCGCAAGGCCCCTCCTACCTTAGCGCCCCCTCGAACACCCGCATGTACCGCTCCCTCCTCCTTTTATTGGCTTTTGTGCTGGCCTTGGCCGGGCAGGCCCAGCGGGTGGGCGTGGTCATGAGCGGAGGCGGGGCCACGGCCTTGAGCCATATCGGCGTGTTGAAGGCCTTGGAGGAGAACGACATTCCGATCGACTACATCGCCGGGAGCAGCATGGGGGCCTTGGTGGGGGCCTTGTATGCCTCGGGCATCTCCCCCGCACAGATGGATTCGCTTTTCCAAAGCGACCAATACCAGATCATGGCCACGGGCGGCATCGAGCCGGCCTACAAGTACTACTTCAAGCAAGACCCGCCAGATGCTTCCATGCTCACATTGGGCCTGAACGTGGACACCACGCTGCAGATGTCGCTTCCCACCAACCTGCGCTCGCCCACCTTGATCGACTTCGAGCAGATGCGGACCTTCGCTGGTGCCGCCGCCGCCGCCAGCTACAACATGGATAGCCTGTTTGTGCCTTTCCGGTGCGTGGCCTCCGACATCACGGCCCGTAAGGAGGTTGTGTTTGCCCGAGGTGACCTGGCAGTGGCCGTACGGGCCAGCATGAGCTATCCGTTCTACTTCAAGCCCATCCGCATCGACGGGCACCTGATGATGGACGGCGGCATGTACAACAACTTCCCGGCGGACGTGATGTACGATGCGTTCATGCCGGATTTCATCATCGGTAGCAATGTGAGCTACAACGCCCACCCTCCGAGCGAGGACGACCTGATGAGCCAGTTGAAGGCCATCATGACCCAGCCTACCAATTACGTGCTGCCCTGCGATGAGGGTGTGATCATTGAGCCCCGGACGGAAGTATCCCTTTTCGACTTTGCGGGGGCCAAACAGGCGATTGCCGACGGCTATGCGGCCGCGATGGCCCAAATGGAATCCATCAAGGAGCATGTAAAACGGCGGCGGGACCGGCAGGAACTCCAGGAGGCCCGTGGGCATTTCCAGGCCCAGTGCCCTCCGGTGGTCCTCGGTGATATCCACTTCGAAGGGTTGACCAAGGGGCAGGCGGTCTATTGCGAACGCCTGCTGAACAAGCAAAATGAGCCGGTGACCGGCGAGGGGCTGAAACCTCGCTACTTCCGCCTGTTCGCGGACTATAACATCGGCGGCATGCTGCCACGCGCCTGCTACGTTCCCGAACGGGGCAATTTTGACCTGAACATTGCGGTGAAGCGGGAACGGAGCTTGGAGGTACAGTTCGGGGGGCTGGTGAGCTCACGCCCCATCAATACCGGCATGCTGGCGGCCCGCTACAACCTGTTCGGCCGCACCAGCAGCCGTATTGAAGGCCGCGCCTACTTCGGCAAGTTCTACACGGCCGGCCAGTTGCGTTGGCGCACGGACCTGAGTTCGCGCCTGCCCATCTACATCGAACCGATAATGACGCTGAACCGCTGGGATTACTTCAGCGGCTTCACCTCCTTCTTCCAGGAAGTCCGTCCTTCGTATATCGTGCAGAAGGAATTGTGGGAAGGCCTGAACGTGGGGATGGCCTTGGGGAATAAGGGCGTGGCCCGGATGGACCTGAAATACGCCGATAGCAAGGACAGCTACTACCAGAAGGCGGAATTCACCGCCCGCGATACCGCCGACATGACGGAATTCAGCCATGCCACCCTGGGTTTCACACTGGAACGCAACAGCCTCAACCGGAAGCAGCAACCCAATAGCGGCGAACTGCTGCGCTTGAGCCTCCGCTACGTGGGCGGCGACGAGAAGACGATGCCCGGATCCCAGTGGGAGGAACGCCAGACCTACCGTCAACGGCACGACTGGCTTGTGTTGAAGGCACACTTGAACAAGTATTTCCTGCCCAAAGGGATCTTCAAGTTCGGGCTGTTGGCCGAGGGTGTGTACAGCACCCAGTCCTTCTTCCAGAACTACACGGCCACGGTGCTGCAGACACCGGTGTTCCAGCCGACCCCGGAAAGCAGGACCTACTTCTTCGAGAACTACCGGGCCCCGCAATATGTGGCCGGCGGCGTGCGCAGCATCATGGCCGTGGCCCGCAACAAGTTCGACCTGCGGCTGGAAGGCTACATCTTCCAGCCGTACAAGGCCCTGCGTCGGGAAAGCGGCAACATCACGGGTGAAGGGTCGATCATCGGGGACCGGCATTTCATCAGCAGCGGATCGCTCATCTACCAAAGCCCGTTGGGTCCCCTGTGGTTCAACATGAGCTACATGGACGGCCTGCGCAACCCGTGGGTCTGGAGCCTGAACTTCGGCTACGTGATCTTCGCGCAAACGGCGCGGGAGTAAGTTCGGTTGGCCTTCTCCTGAATCCTTCCCGGACCGCGGCACAATGATCAAGGTTGTCTGGCGTTGATCGTTTAACTTTGTACCGCAAAGTTCTTTGCACATGAACAAAGAGATCCAAGACCTCCGGCACATCCGCGAGCTGATGGACCGCAGCACCCGGTTCCTCGGGCTCAGCGGGCTCAGCGGCATTTGGGCAGGCACCATGGCCATCGTCGGTGCATGGGTGGCCCATGCCTACATCAATGCCTTCATGCACCCCGCCGGCGACCCCCTCACCTTCAACCCGGTCCGGGGGGATCAATCCTACCAGGACCTCTTGGAAGTGCTGGTGCTGGACGGGGCCTTCGTATTGGCGCTTGCCTTGGCCGGTGCATGGTGGTTCACCTGGCGCAGGGCGCGGCACACGGGCCGGAAGATGTGGGATGCCAGCTCCCGGCGCCTGCTATGGAACCTCGCCATCCCGTTGTTGGCGGGAGGCATTTTCTGTTTGGCCCTCATCAGCCACGGGCTTCCCGGACTGGTGGCGCCGGCCACCTTGGTCTTCTACGGGCTGGCCCTGCTGAACGCCTCCAAATACACCTTGGACGAGATCCGCTGGCTCGGCCTCAGCGAACTGGCCCTTGGCCTGATCGCCTCCTTCTGGATCGGCGCGGGCATTCTCTTCTGGGCGCTGGGATTCGGGGTGCTCCACATTTTCTATGGCGCCCTGATGTACCTGCGCCATGACCGAAACGATAGCGGGGAAGTGGAATGATCGAAGGGCTCAATAAAGCCTTTGAAAGCCGGGTCCGGTTGGGGATCATGGCCGTGCTGGTGGTGAACCAATGGGTGGACCATTCGACCCTGAAGGAATTGCTGGGAGTGACCGATGGCAACCTGGCCAGCCACCTGTCCGCCTTGGAACAATTGAAATATGTACAGGTGCGGAAGCGGTTCATCGGGAAGCGCCCCAATACAAGCTACAAGGCCACGCCCGGCGGGGCCAAAGCCTTCCGCGACCACTTGGATGCCATTGAACGCCTGATCCCCAGACCATGAACATGCCCCAACACCCCTCCCCCCTGCTGCAACGCTGGGCCGCACCGCTCACCGTGGTCCCCTTGGCCCTCCTGTTCCATTATCTCTTCCTGGGCATGGCCTCCGGCCTGAACGTGGCGATCTATGCGTGGGCCGCCATGGCCGTGGCGATGGGCCGGTACGGCTGGCGGCAGGTCTCCACGCCCGCACGCCTCGCCTTTGCGGGGTCCGCCTTTTCCGCACTGATGTTCGTGGTGCACCACAGCACGCTGGCCGGCGTGGCCACCTTCGGCGGGCTCATGCTCTTCGCCGGCCTCGTGCATGAACCCCGCCTGCGCGGCGTGTTCCACCCGATGCTGCAGGCTGTTGCGGCCTTTTTCGTCGCGCCGTTCCGGCTCAGGGCCTCCACACTCCCGACAGGGCCGGCCGTGCGCACCAGCCCATGGCAACTTGTGCGCTCCGGTTTCATCCCGCTGCTGGTGACAAGCGTGTTCATCTTCCTTTACCAAGGCGGCAACCCCCGCTTCGGGCAAGTGACGGCCAGCCTGTGGGACGGCCTGATGGACCTGCTGGGCGAGCTGTTCTCCCCGCGGATCCTGTTCTTCATGCTGGGCCTCATGGTAAGCGCCACCCTTGTGCGGCGTTTGGCACCGGGGCGCTTGGTACAGATCGAATCATCGATGAGCGACCTGTTGGTCCGCAAGCGCGTGCCCCGCCCCCGATGGGCTCCCCCGGCGGGCCTGAACCCGCTCGATCGCGAACGGAAGGCCGGCATAATCCTGTTGGCCATGCTGAACACGGTGTTGCTGGTGGTCAACCTGATCGACATCCACTGGCTCTGGTTCGGCTTCACCGTGCCCGAGGACTTCAGCCTGAAACAGTTCGTGCATGAAGGCACTTGGCTGCTGGTGATAAGCATCCTGCTTGGCATGTGCGTGCTGCTCGTCCTGTTCCGGGACAACCTGAACTTCCATCCACGGAACCAAGGCCTCAAGATGCTCGCCTTGACCTGGGTGGCCCAGAACTTCGTGCTGGGCATCTCGGTGTTCCTGAGGAACTGGCATTACATCTCCTTTCACGGCCTTGCCTACAAACGCATCGGTGTGATGGTATTCCTACTGCTGGTGCTGGTGGGCTTGGCCACCATGTTCCGCAAGGTGCGCGACCGGCGGAGCCTGTTCTACCTGGCCCGCGTAAATGGCTGGGCGTGGTTTGTGGTGATGGTGGCCCTGACCGCCGTGGATTGGGACAGCACCATCGTACGCTACAACCTGCGGCACGACAACCCGGGCGAGGTGGACATTGGCAATTACCTGGCCATGAGCGACAAGGTATTGCCGCTGCTGTACAGCAACCTGGACCTGGTGGAGAAGCAGATGGCCCAACACCGGAACAATCGCGTACGCTGGGTGGAGCATCTCGACCCCGCGGAATTCCGTGCTGCCCTTGACCTGAAGCGGCAGCGGTTCGAAAAGCGCGTGGCGGCCCAACGCTGGCAGGAGAGCAACCTGGCGGACCGTCGGACGTTGGCCGCGCTGAGTGACCTCCATTGAACATGCACCACTGATGGACGTCAAGGACCTGACCTACATCCGGCGTTGGCTGGCCTTTTTCATGGCAGCCCTGATCTTCAGCGGCCTGACAGCCGTCCCCTTGGAATGGGGGACACGCTGGCTCGCAGCCACCGTGGCACCGTGGGGCGAACCTTGGCACAGCTGGGCACAATACATCGCCGGGGCCATTTCCGATGTGGGGCGCCGCTATCCGCAGCTGTTCTATGGCACGGACTGGCTGGCCTTCGCCCATGTTGTGATCGCCCTGGCCTTCATTGGCCCGTACAGGGACCCGGTCCGCAACCGCTGGGTGATCGAATGGGGCCTATGGTGCTGCGTGCTGGTGGTGCCCTTGGCCTTTTTATGGGCACCCGTTCGGGACATTCCCTTCTTCTGGCGCTGCATGGACGCCTCGTTCGGCGTGCTGGGCGCCATACCTCTCGGGCTGGTGTGGAAGCGGATCAAGCAAATGGAAAAACGACCGATCAACCTTATGCCATGAACAAACGACATCCCATGCGCCCTCTCCTTCCGGGCTTGGTCCTGCTGACCGGCGGGGTGTTCATTGCCTTCGCCCCCGATCATTACCTGCCTATGCTGCTGCGGGCCTTCATGCTCCCGGCGGCCATCACCTTCGGCGCCCTTGCCTTGATCGCATGGGTGCGCAAGGCCCGTTGGACGGCCCTATGCGCGGCATTCAGCAGCTTGCTGGTAGGTGCGCAGGTGCAGACCGCCGGACGCACATACACGGCATCCGGCGACGGCAGGCCGCTCCGCGTCCTGCACATGAACGTATGGCAGCCCAACACCGCGCATGATGCCGTGATCGATCAAGCCCTGCAGAGCGATGCGGACATCCTCTGCATGCAGGAGGTGAGCTCCGAATGGGCCGTGCGGTTGACGGAGGGGCTGGGCGCGCGGTACCCCTACCACCACATCGAGGCACGCAACAACTGTTACGGTATGGCGCTCTTCAGCCGCGTGCGTCCGGATTCGCTCAGGACGATCACCATGGAAGGCAACCCCTTCATCGAGGCGATCATTCCCCACGAAGGGCACCACGTTCGGCTCTTGTCCGTGCACGCCACTTCCCCCACCAGCTACACGGATTTCCGGCGGCGCAACAATCAGTTGGCCCAGCTGGGCTCCTACTTGGCGGGCCAAGGCACGACCACCATGGTGATCGGCGACCTCAATACGGTGCCTTGGGACCGGAGCTTCCGCCGCTTCTGCGCCGGGTCGGGCCTGCGGCCCACCACACCGGCCACGCAGCGCACATGGCCCGCCATGGGCCCTTTGGCCCTGATCCCCTTGGACCATGCACTGGTCACCCCGGACATCATTCCACGCTCCCTGCAAACGCTGCACATCCCCGGAAGCGATCACCGCGGCCTGTTGATCGAACTGGTCCCCGGCGGGAATAACATGCCAAACAGCCCGGCCTTGACCGCCGCGACATCCTCGTCAACCGCCATGACCGGGATACCCTGAAACCATGGCTCCCAATAACATGCGTACCGACCACCCACTCCGATCGCTGCCATGGCTGACGGCCTTCTTCATCGCCATGGCCTTCCTGGAAAGCGCCGTTGTGGTGTACCTGCGCGCCCTGTACTACCCGGATGGGTTCCGATTTCCCTTGGTGCCCTTGGACACCCGTTTGATGGTAACCGAAATGGGCCGTGAATTGGCCACATTGGTGATGCTGTTGGCACCAGCGGCCATCGCCAGCCGGTCCGCGCTGGAACGCTTCGCTTGGTTCAGCATCGGGTTCGGGATCTGGGACATCTTCTACTACGTCTGGCTGTGGGTGCTGCTGGGTTGGCCTTCCTCCTTGGCCGATCCCGACCTGCTTTTTCTGCTGCCCGTGCCTTGGGTCGGCCCGGTCTGGGCACCCTGCCTGATCTCCGCAGGCTTGATCACGCTTGGCCTGGTGATCCTTCACGCACGCTCCAAGGACGAAGCATACCGGATAGGTGGCCAAGCATGGTTCCTGCTTGTGGGCGGGGCCTTGCTGATGGTGGTGTCCTTCACCTTGGGCCCGGCCCTGCTACTGACGGATGCCCCCGTAGGCGGCGTTGAAAATGGCTTACTCCCCCTGACCGCGGATGATTTCCGCATAGCCTGGTACATGGCCGGGTGGGCACTGGCCATCGCCGGGCTTCTGCTGGCGCGGTCCAAGGGAGCAGCGTCGGGAAGGCGGCATACCTGAAAAGACAAAAGCCCCTGCATCGGCAAGGGCTTCCATCGGAATGCGTCGTAGCTCATGCCTGTGCGGGCGGCCCACCGAAGTTCATCGGTATCTCGGGCATCTCGGATTCCCGGATGGTACCATGCACCGCTTCGAACTTCTGCACATTGTCCATCAGGGCGCGCATGAGGCGTTTGGCATGCTGCGGGGTTAGCAACACTCTGGCCTTCACCTTGGCCTTGGGCACGCCGGGCATCACCCGCACAAAGTCCAGCACGAACTCGGAGTTGCTGTGGGTAATGATGGCCAGGTTGCTGTAAATGCCATCGGCCACCTCCTCGCTGATCTCGATGTTCAGTTGGTTGGGCCGGGGTTGGTCTTTTGGGTCTGCCATGTTAGGGTATGGTTCCGGCCGTCAATGGGCCGTTGTGGTTTGAAAATGGCGGGGGCCCCTGAATGAGGCCCCCGCTTCAACATCATTCCTCGATCTCCTGTGTGGCGAGTTTTGCCGCCATCAAGCGGGTATACTCGTCCTTGCCGTAGACCAGGTCCTTTTGGAACGCCCGCGTGCCCGTACCGGCCGGGATCAGGTGTCCCACGATCACGTTCTCCTTCAGGCCGAGCAGGTCATCCTCCTTGGCGGCCACGGCTGCCTCGTTGAGCACCTTGGTGGTCTCTTGGAAGGATGCGGCACTGATGAAGCTTTCGGTTTGCAGCGAGGCGCGGGTGATACCCATGAGCAGCTGTCGGCTCGTGGCGGGGGTGGCTGGCCTCGTTTCCACGAGCTTGCCGTCCTTCCGCTTCAGCACGCTGTTCTCGTCGCGCAGCTTGCGCAGGGTGATGATCTGGCCTTCCTTCACGTTGGTGCTGTCACCGGCATTGGTGACCACCAGCTTGTCGAACATATTGTCGTTCTCCTCCATGAATTCGGCCTTCATCACGGCCTGGTGCTCCAGGAAGCGGGTATCGCCGGGATCCTCGATCTCCACCTTGCGCATCATCTGGCGCACGATCACCTCGAAGTGCTTGTCGTTGATCTTCACGCCCTGCATGCGGTACACGTCCTGCACTTCGTCCACCAGGTACTCTTGCACGCGGGTGGGGCCTTGGATGTCCAGGATGTCGGAGGGGCTGATGGATCCGTCGCTCAAGGGCTGGCCTGCGCGCACGAAGTCATTCTCCTGCACCAGGATGTGCTTGCTGAGCGGCACCAGGTAGTACTTGTGTTCGCCGGTACGGCTTTCCACGATGATCTCGCGGTTGCCACGCTTGATCTTGCCGTAGGACACGATGCCGTCGATCTCGCTGACCACCGCGGGGTTGCTGGGGTTACGGGCTTCGAAGAGCTCGGTAACGCGGGGCAGACCGCCGGTGATGTCGCCTCCCTTGCCGGAGCTTCGGGGGATCTTCACCAGGATGTCGCCGGCCTCCACCTTGTCGCCGTCGTTCACCGAAATGTGGGCGCCCACGGGCAGGGAGTAGTTCTTGATCTCCTCCTTGGACTTGGGGTCCAGGATGCGGATCATCGGGTTCTTCTTCTTGTCGCGGCTTTCCACAATCACTTTCTCGGTGAAGCCGGTCTGTTCGTCAATCTCCTCACGGAAGGTGATGCTCTCCTCGATGTTCTCGAAGGCCAGCACACCCGGCAGTTCGGAGATGATCACCGCGTTGTAGGGGTCCCACTGGCAGATCAGCTCGCCCTTCTTCACCTGCTTGCCCGCCTTGGCATAGAACATGGCGCCGTAGGGGATGTGGCTGGTGGTGAGCACGATGCCCGTGTTGTTGTCCACGATGCGCATCTCGGTGCTGCGGCTGATGACCACCTCGGCATCCTCGCCCTTGCGGTCCTTCTTCCTCACGGTGCGGAGCTCATCCACTTCCAGGCGTCCGTCGTACTTGGCCGTCACCTGGCTGTCCTCGGTGATCTTGCCGGCCACACCACCCACGTGGAAGGTACGGAGGGTAAGCTGGGTACCCGGTTCACCGATGGACTGTGCGGCAATGACGCCCACGGCCTCGCCGATCTGCACCATACGGCCGGTGGCCAGGTTGCGGCCGTAGCACTTGGCACACACACCATGGCGCTGTTCGCAGGTGAGCACGCTGCGCACCTCCACTTCCTCGATGGGGCTGTTGCCGATGGCGGCCGCCGTGGCCTCGTCGATGGTCTCCCCGCTGGCGATGATGAGCTCGCCGGTCTGGGGATGCACCACATCGTGCACCACGGTACGGCCGAGGATGCGGGCGCTGAGGGTTTCCACCACTTCCTCGTTCTTCACCAGGTCGGTGGCGATGAGGCCGCGGAGGGTGCCGCAATCTTCGGCGGTGATCACCACGTCCTGCGCCACGTCCACCAGTCGGCGGGTGAGGTAACCGGCGTCGGCGGTCTTCAGTGCGGTATCGGCCAAGCCTTTACGGGCACCGTGGGTGGAGATGAAGTACTCCAGGATGGAGAGACCCTCCTTGAAGTTGGAGAGGATGGGGTTCTCGATGATGTCCTGTCCGCCACCGCTCTTCTGGGGCTTGGCCATCAGGCCCCGCATGCCGCTGAGCTGGCGGATCTGCTCCTTGGAACCACGGGCGCCGGAGTCCATCATCATATAGATGGAGTTAAAGCCCTGGTTGTCGCCCTTGAGGCGCTCCATCAGCGTGTAGGTGAGCTTGCTGTTGGTGTGGGTCCAGATGTCGATGGTCTGGTTGTAGCGCTCGTTGTTGGTGATCAGGCCCATGTTGTAGTTGCCCATCACCTCATCCACCTCACTCTGCGCTGCCTTGATCAGCTTGTCCTTCTCGGCGGGGATCACCACGTCGGCGAGGTTGAAGCTGAGGCCCCCGCGGAAGGCGCTCATGAAGCCGAGTTCCTTGATGTCGTCCAGGAACTTGGCGGCCTTGGCCGTACCGCTCTCGTTCACCACACGGCCGATGATGTCGCGCAGGGAGCGCTTGGTGAGCACCTCATTGATGTAGCCCAGTTCCTCGGGCACCACAGCGTTGAAAAGCACACGGCCGGTGGTGGTTTCCACCAGGTTGCGCGAACCGTCGGGATTGGTCCAGCGCACCTTGATCCAGGCATGGATGTCCAGGCGCCCTTCGTTGTAGGCGATGGCCACTTCCTCGGGGCTGTAGAAGATGCCGCCCTCGCCTTTGACGATGTGGTCTTTCTCGCTCTTGCGGCCCTTGGTGATGTAGTACAGGCCGAGCACCATGTCCTGGCTGGGCACCGCGATGGGCGCGCCGTTGGCCGGGTTGAGGATGTTGTGGCTGGCCAGCATCAGCAGCTGGGCCTCCAGGATGGCGGCGTGGCCCAGGGGCAGGTGCACGGCCATCTGGTCACCGTCGAAGTCGGCGTTGAAGGCGGTGGTCACCAACGGGTGCAGCTGGATGGCCTTGCCCTCGATCAGCTTGGGCTGGAAGGCCTGGATGCCGAGGCGGTGCAGCGTCGGGGCACGGTTGAGCAACACGGGGTGTCCCTTGATCACGTTCTCCAGGATGTCCCAGATCACGGGCTCCTTCTTGTCCACGATCTTCTTGGCGCTCTTCACGGTCTTCACGATGCCGCGCTCGATGAGCTTGCGGATGATGAAGGGCTTGTAGAGCTCGGCCGCCATGTCCTTGGGCAGGCCGCATTCATGCAGCTTCAGGTCGGGTCCCACCACGATCACGGAGCGGGCGCTGTAGTCCACGCGCTTACCGAGCAGGTTCTGGCGGAAGCGGCCCTGTTTGCCCTTGAGCGAATCGCTCAGGGACTTCAGCGGGCGGTTGTTCTCGCTCTTCACGGCGCTGCTCTTGCGGCTGTTGTCGAAGAGGCTGTCCACGGCCTCCTGCAGCATGCGCTTCTCGTTGCGCAGGATCACCTCGGGGGCCTTGATCTCCACCAGGCGCTTCAGGCGGTTGTTGCGGATGATCACGCGGCGATAGAGGTCGTTGAGGTCGCTGGTGGCGAAGCGCCCGCCGTCCAGGGGCACCAAGGGGCGCAGCTCGGGCGGGATCACGGGCACCACCTTCACGATCATCCACTCGGGGCGGTTCTCGCGGCGGGCGTTGGCGCTGCGGAAGGCCTCCACCACGCTCAGGCGCTTGAGGGCCTCGTTCTTGCGCTGCTGGCTGGTCTCGGTGTTGGCCTTGTGGCGCAGCTCATAGCTCAGGCTGTCGAGGTCCAGGCGGCGCAGCAAGTCGTACAGGCCCTCGGCGCCCATCTTGGCGATGAACTTGTTGGGGTCGGTATCCTCCAGATGCTGGTTCTCCTTGCCGAGCTTGTCCAGTACGTCCAGGTATTCCTCTTCGGTGAGGAAGTCCAGGTACTGGATCGGTTCGCCTTCCTTGTTCACGTTACCCACGCCGGGCTGGATCACCACATAGCGCTCGTAGTAGATGATCTGGTCGAGCTTCTTGGTGGGCAGGCCCAGCAGGTAGCCGATCTTGTTGGGCAGGCTGCGGAAGTACCAGATGTGGGCCACGGGCACGGTGAGCTGGATGTGGCCCATGCGCTCGCGGCGCACCTTTTTCTCGGTGACCTCCACGCCGCAACGGTCGCACACGATGCCCTTGTAGCGGATGCGCTTGTACTTGCCGCAGTGGCATTCGAAGTCCTTCACCGGACCGAAAATGCGCTCGCAGAAAAGGCCGTCGCGCTCCGGCTTGTAGGTGCGGTAGTTGATCGTCTCCGGCTTGATCACCTCGCCGTGGCTGCGCTCGAGGATCTTCTCGGGGCTGGCCAGGCTGATGACGATCTTGTCGAACTGGCTCGACAGCTTCACCTCCTTTTTGATCATGGTCATGGCTCAGGCGTTCGATTAAAGGTTGATGTCGCCCTCGTTCTCCAGGCTCACTTCCAAGGTGAGGCCGCGGAGTTCGTGCAAGAGCACATTGAAAGATTCGGGGATTCCCGGCACCGGCATGGGGTCGCCCTTGACGATGGCCTCGTAGGCCTTGGCGCGGCCTACCACGTCGTCGCTCTTCACGGTGAGGATCTCCTGCAGCACGTTGGCGGCGCCGAAGGCCTCCAGGGCCCACACTTCCATTTCACCGAAGCGCTGGCCGCCGAACTGGGCCTTACCGCCCAAGGGTTGCTGGGTGATCAGGCTGTAGGGTCCGATGGAACGTGCGTGCATCTTGTCGTCCACCATGTGGGAGAGCTTGAGCATGTAGATCACGCCGACGGTGGCGGGCTGGTCGAAGCGGACGCCCGTGCCGCCATCATAAAGGTAAGCCTTGCCGAAGCGGGGCAGGCCGGCCTCATCGGTCTGTTCGTTGATCTGGTCCACGGTGGCCCCGTCGAAGATCGGGGTGGCGTAGGTGCGGCCCAGCTTCAGGCCGGCCCATCCGAGCACGGTCTCGTAGATCTGGCCGAGGTTCATACGGCTGGGCACACCCAGCGGGTTGAGCACGATGTCCACCGGGGTACCATCGGCCAGGAAGGGCATGTCGGCATCACGCACGATCTTGGACACGATGCCCTTGTTGCCGTGGCGGCCGGCCATCTTGTCGCCCACGGTGAGCTTGCGCTTGTTGGCCAGGTACACCTTGGCGAGCTTCATGATGCCGGTGGGCAGCTCGTCGCCGATGCTCACCTGGAAGTTCTTGCGCTTGTATGCCCCGCTGATGTCGCTGTGGCGGATGGTGTAGTTGTGGATCAACTGGCGCACCAGCTCATTGGTCTTCTTGTCGCCGGTCCAGTTGGTGGGGTCCACGGTGATGTAGTCCACCTTTTCCAGCACCTTGGCGCTGAACTTCACGCCCTTGCGGATCTGCTCCTCCTTGTACTTGTTGAAGACACCGTTGGAGTTCTCGCCGCCGATCAGGCTCATGAGCTTCTCCACCAGCAGGTCCTTGAGCGCAGCAAGTTCCTTGGCCTCATCCTTGGCCAGCTGCTCGAGGATGGCCTTCTCATTGCCCTTCACCTTCTTGTCCTTCACGGCGCGGGCGAAGAGCTTCTTGTCGATCACCACACCCTTGGTGCTGGGGGGCGCCTTCAGGGACGCGTCCTTCACGTCGCCGGCCTTGTCGCCGAAGATGGCGCGCAGCAGCTTCTCCTCGGGGCTGGGGTCGGTTTCACCCTTGGGGGTGATCTTGCCGATGAGGATGTCGCCTTCCTTCACTTCGGCACCGATACGTATCAGGCCGTTCTCATCGAGGTCCTTGGTGGCCTCCTCGCTCACGTTGGGGATGTCGGCGGTGAGTTCCTCCTGGCCGCGCTTGGTGTCGCGCACCTCCATGGTGTACTCATCGATGTGGATGGAGGTGAACATGTCCTCGCGGGCCACGCGCTCACTGATCACGATGGCATCCTCGAAGTTGAACCCCTTCCAAGGCATGAAGGCCACCACCAGGTTGCGCCCGATGGCCAGTTCGCCGTTTTGGGTGCTGAAGCCTTCGCAGAGGGTCTGCCCGGCGGTCACCTTGTCGCCCTTCCGGACGATGGGACGCAGGTTCATGCAGGTGCTCTGGTTGGTCTTCATGAACTTGGTGAGCTTGTACTCCTTCTCGTCTCCGTGGAAGCTCACGATGCGCTCCTCATCGGAACGCTTGTAGTCGATGATGATGCGGTCGCTGTCCACGTACTTCACGGTACCGTCACCTTCAGCGGTGAGCAGCACGCGGCTGTCGTGGGCCACAAGCTCCTCCAGGCCGGTACCCACGATGGGGGCCTCGGGCCGCAGCAGCGGCACGGCCTGGCGCATCATGTTCGATCCCATCAGGGCACGGTTGGCATCGTTGTGCTCCAGGAAGGGGATCAGGCTGGCTGCGATGGAGGCGATCTGGTTCGGTGCCACGTCCATCAGGTTGAGTTCCTTGGGCTCCACCACGGGGAAGTCGCCCATCTGGCGGGCCTTCACGCGGTTGCTGCGGAATTCACCATTCTCCGCCACATCGGCGTTGGCTTGGGCAATCACCTTCAGGTCCTCTTCCTCGGCGCTGAGGTAGATTGGATCCCCCTTGAGGTCCACCTTTCCATCCTTCACCTGGCGGTACGGGGTTTCGATGAAGCCCAGGGTGTTGATCTTGCTGTACACGCAAAGGGAGCTGATCAGGCCGATGTTGGGTCCTTCCGGCGTCTCGATCGTGCAAAGGCGTCCGTAGTGGGTGTAGTGCACATCGCGCACTTCGAAGCCGGCGCGCTCGCGGCTGAGGCCGCCGGGTCCGAGGGCCGACAGACGGCGCTTGTTGGTGATCTCGGCCAGCGGGTTGGTCTGGTCGAGGAAGGCGCTCAACTGGTTGGTACCGAAGAAGGAGTTGATCACCGAGCTGAGGGTCTTGGCGTTGATCAGGTCGGTGGGGGTGAACACCTCGTTGTCGCGCACGTTCATGCGCTCACGGATGGTGCGGGCCATGCGGGCCAGGCCCACGCCGAACTGGCTGAAGAGCTGCTCGCCCACGGTGCGCACGCGGCGGTTGCTGAGGTGGTCGATGTCGTCCACATCGGCCTTGGAGTTCACCAGCTCGATGAGGTAGCGGATGATGGCGATGATGTCCTCCTTGGTGAGCACACGCACGCTGAGCTCGCTTTCCAGGCCGAGCTTCTTGTTGATGCGGTAGCGGCCCACTTCACCGAGATCGTAGCGCTGCTCGCTGAAGAAGAGCTTGTCGATCACGCTGCGCGCGGTCTCCAAGTCGGGCGGTTCGGCGTTACGGAGCTGGCGGTAGATCACCTCCACGGCTTCCTTCTCGCTGTTGGAGGTGTCCTTCTGCAGGGTGTTGAAGATCAGGGCGTAGTCGGCGGCATTCACCCCGGCCTTGTGCAGGATGATGGTCTTGGCACCGCTGTCCAGGATCTGGTCCACGTGCTCCTCCTCGATCACGGTCTCGCGGTCGATCAACACTTCGTTCCGCTCGATGCTCACCACCTCGCCGGTGTCCTCGTCCACGAAATCCTCCACCCAGCTCTTGAGCACGCGTGCGGCGAGCTTGCGGCCCACGGCCTCCTTCATGGCGGTCTTGGTCACCTTCACCTCGTCGGCCAGGCCGAAGATCTCCAGGATCTGCTTGTCGCTCTCGAAGCCGATGGCGCGCAGCAGGGTGGTCACCGGCAGCTTCTTCTTCCGGTCGATGTAGGCGTACATCACCCCGTTGATGTCGGTGGCGAACTCGATCCAGCTGCCCTTGAAGGGGATCACGCGGGCGCTGTAGAGCTTGGTGCCGTTGGCGTGGCGGCTCTGGCCGAAGAACACGCCCGGGCTGCGGTGCAGCTGGCTGACGATGACGCGTTCGGCGCCGTTGATCACGAAGGACCCCTTGGGGGTCATGTAGGGGATCTGGCCCAGGTAGACGTCCTGTACGATGGTCTCGAAATCCTCGTGCTCCGGATCGGTGCAGTAGAGCTTGAGCTTGGCCTTCAGCGGCACGCTGTAGGTCAGGCCCCGCTCGATGCACTCATCGATGGTGTAGCGCGGGGGGTCGATGAAGTAATCGAGGAATTCGAGCACGAACTGGTTCCGGGTGTCCGTGATGGGGAAGTTCTCCATGAACACCTTGTAGAGGCCCTCGGTCTCCCGGTTCTCGGGGAGGGTCTCGATCTGGAAGAACTCCTCGAAGCTCTTCAGTTGGATGTCCAAGAAATCCGGATACTCGGCCGGAAGGAGCGTGGAACCGAAATCGATGCGCTTGTTCTTGCGCTGGCGGGACTTCGTCTGGGCCATTGGGGGATGCTGGGAATTAACGGACGACCGACGACCTGATGGTACCTGAAAGAGCCCCTGGTACCCGGGGTTGGTGAACGGAGCGGTAACGCGAAAAAGGACCCGATGGGCCGGGTGTCACCGCCATTGCGGGACACCCGGCCATCGCTGTCCTTCGGACGGGTCGGGCTTACTTGACCTCAACTTCCGCTCCGGCTTCCGTCAGTTGCTGCTTCAGGCTCTCGGCGTCCTCCTTGGAAACGCCTTCCTTCAGGGGCTTGGGAGCACCGTCCACGAGCTCCTTGGCCTCCTTCAGTCCCAGGCCGGTGAGCTCCTTCACGAGCTTCACCACGGCGAGCTTGTTTGCTCCGCCGGACTTGAGGATCACGTCGAAGCTGGTCTTGGCCTCGGCGGCCTCGGCGCCACCACCGCCAGCGGCGGGGCCTGCGATCGCCACAGCAGCAGCTGCGGGCTCGATCTTGTATTCGTCCTTAAGGTACTGGGCCAGTTCATTCACCTCTTTCACGGTGAGGCTCACGAGCTGATCGCCCAAGTTCTTGATGTCTGCCATCTTTGGTTGTTGTTACTTACGGTTGTTGGGAAGCTGACTGTGCGTAACGCGGTTAACGGGCGCCCGCAAGTGCGGGAAGCCCTGTGGTGTCTTATGCGGCCCGCTCTTCGAGGGCTTTCACCAGGCCGGCCACCTTGTGTCCGGCGCTGCCCTGCAGGGCGCTGATGACGTTCTTCATCGGGCTTTGCAGCAGGCCGATGATCTCGCCGATGAGCTCCTCGCGGCCCTTGAGCTGGCTGAGCATCACCAGTTGGTCATCACCGATGAACACGGCCTCGTCGATCCAGGCGCTCTTCAGCACGGGGCGGTCGCCCTTCTTGCGGAAGTCCTTGATCATCTTGGCGGGTGCGTTGCCCTTGTCGGCGAAGAGCACGGCGGTCTGTCCGGCCAGGGTGGGGAACAGCTCGCTGTAGTCCTTGCCTTCCACACGCTCCATGGCCTTGCGCAGGAGGGTGTTCTTCACCACCCGCATCCGGATGCCGCCCTTGTTGCAGGCACGGCGGAGGTTGCTGGTGGCCTCGGCGCTCATGGAGCTGGCGTCGGTGAGGTAAAGCACGTTGGTTTCCTTGATCTCGCCGGTGAGTTCGGCGATCACTGCGTCTTTTTCTGCGCGGGTTGCCATTTGTTGTCTTTTGTTCGGACGTGCGTCCCGTTAGCCCGCCACGCGGGTATCCACCTTGATGCCAGGTCCCATGGTGCTGCTCACCGAGATGCTCATCACATAGGCACCCTTGGCGGTGCTGGGCTTGAGCTTCAGCAGGGTCTGCAGCAGTTCGTTCGCGTTCTCGGCGAGCTTCTCAGGGGCGAAGGAGGCCTTGCCGATCACCGCGTGGATGATACCGGCCTTGTCCACCTTGAAATCGATCTTGCCGGCCTTCACCTCCTTGGTGGCCTTGGCCACGTCCATGGTCACGGTACCGGTCTTGGGGTTGGGCATCAGGCCGCGGGGGCCGAGCACACGGCCCAGGGCACCCACTTTGGCCATCACGTTGGGCGTGCAGATGATAACGTCCACGTCGGTCCAGCCGCCCTTGATCTTTTCCACATAGTCATCCAGTCCGGCCATGTCCGCACCGGCGGCGAGGGCCTCCTCGCACTTGGCGGGGTCGGCCAGTACCAGCACGCGCACGGTGCGGCCGGTGCCATGGGGCAGGCTCACGGTACCGCGCACCATTTCGGTGCTCTTCTTGGGGTCCACGCCCAGGCGCACGGCGATGTCCACCGTGGCGTCGAACTTGGTGGTGCTGGTCTGCTTCACGATGTTGGCGGCCTCGAGCAGGTCATAGGCCTTGGTGGCGTCGTACTTGGCAGCCGCCGCCTTGCGCTTCTTGGTCAATTGTGCCATGGCTGCGGTTACTTGTTGAGGGGGCTTTCGCCGGTTACGGTAATGCCCATCGAGCGGGCCGTGCCGGCCACCATGCTCATGGCGCTCTCCAGGGTGAAGCAGTTCAGGTCGGGCATCTTGTCCTCGGCGATGGCCTTCACCTGGTCCCAGGTCACGCTGCCCACCTTATCGGTCTGAGGAACGCCGCTGCCCTTCTTGGCCTTGGCATGCTCCATCAGCTGCACTGCGGCGGGCGGCGTCTTGATGATGAAGTCGAAGCTCTTGTCGCTGTAAACGGTGATCACCACGGGCAGCACCTTGCCGGCCTTGTCCTGCGTGCGCGCATTGAACTGCTTGCAGAACTCCATGATGTTCACGCCCTTGGCACCCAGTGCGGGGCCAATGGGCGGCGCGGGGTTAGCGGCCCCGCCTTTTACCTGGAGCTTCACGAGCCCCGAGATCTCCTTTGCCATTGTTCTTGGTTTATGTCCTGGTTGGCGTCCCGCACCATATGCGGGACTCGGACGGTTGGTTTCTTTCCTAGACTTCCTTTTCCACTTGCATGAAGCTGAGTTCCAGCGGGGTCCTTCTTCCGAAGATCTTCACCATCACCTTCAGCTTCTTCTTCTCCTCGTTGATCTCCTCGATGGTACCGTTGAACCCGTTGAAGGGCCCGTCGATCACCTTCACGCCCTCGCCCACATGGTAGGGGTTGAAGGGTGACTCATCGGCATCAGCCAGTTCATCCACGGTGCCCAGGATCCGGTTGACCTCGCTTTGCCTCAAAGGCACGGGATCTCCCCCTTTCTCCGCCCCGAGGAATCCGATCACATTGGTCAGTTGCCTGAGCGTATGGGCCGTTTCGCCGGAGAGGTCGGCCTCCACCAGCACGTAGCCGGGGAAGAAGTTGCGTTCCTTGCTCACCTTCTTGCCATCCCGGATCTGGTAGAACTTCTCCATGGGGATGAGTACTTGGGCCACATACTGTCCCAAGTTGGAGCGCCTGATCTCGGCATCGATGAGCTCCTTCACCTTTTTCTCCTTCCCGCTGATGGCGCGAAGGACGTACCACTTCTTGGCGTTGGCCACAGACATCCGGTTAGGCGATGAATTTGTAGATGAAGCCCAGGATCCCTTTCCAGAAGTTGGAATTCCCCATGTTGTGGACCCCGAACACGAAGTCCATGAGGAAGATGATGAGCGAAACGACGACGGTTGACACGAGCACGAGGATGGAGCTGCTCTGCAGCTCTTTCCATGTAGGCCAGCTCACCTTGTGGACCAGCTCGTTGTAGCTCTCGCTGAGGTATGTTCTGATGCTTGCCACTGTTGTTCGCTTTGGCACGGGAGGCAGGAATCGAACCCGCAGCCTACGGTTTTGGAGACCGTCGCTCTACCAATTGAGCTACTCCCGTTCGTTATTCTTGTCCGTTGGTCTTTCTTTCGTCGGCAAAGGCCGTCCCGCCTTATGCGGGACGGCCCTGCCTACGTTCGGTTCAATGGTGCTTACTTGATCACCTCGGTCACCTGGCCGGCACCCACGGTACGTCCACCCTCGCGGATGGCGAAGCGCAGGCCCTTGTCCATGGCGATGGGCACGATCAGTTTCACGTGGATGGTGACGTTGTCGCCGGGCATCACCATTTCGCGGCCGGCCTCCAGGGTGATCTCACCGGTCACGTCCGTGGTACGGAAGTAGAACTGGGGGCGGTACTTCTGGTGGAAGGGGGTATGGCGGCCACCTTCTTCCTTCTTCAGCACGTAGATCTCGGCCTTGAACTCGGTGTGCGGGGTGATGCTGCCGGGCTTGGCGATCACCATGCCACGGCGGATCTGGTTCTTTTCAATGCCGCGCAGCAGCAGGCCCACGTTGTCGCCGGCCTCGCCGCGGTCCAGCAGCTTCTTGAACATCTCCACACCGGTGCAGGTGCTGGTCATTTTCTCTTCCTGCATACCCACGATCTCCAGGGGGTCGCCGGTCTTCACCACGCCGGTTTCGATACGGCCGGTGGCCACGGTACCGCGGCCGGTGATGGAGAACACGTCCTCCACGCTCATCAGCAGGGGCTTCTCATTGTCGCGGGGCGGCACGGGGATCCATGCGTCCACGGCGCTCATGAGGTTCATCACGGACTCCACCCACTTCGGTTCGCCGTTGAGGGCGCCGAGGGCGCTACCGCGGATCACGGGGGTGTTGTCGCCGTCGTACTCATAGAAGGAGAGCAGTTCGCGGATCTCCATTTCCACGAGGTCGAGCAGTTCGGCGTCGTCCACGAGGTCCACCTTGTTCATGAACACCACGATCTTGGGCACGCCCACCTGACGACCGAGCAGGATGTGCTCGCGGGTTTGGGGCATGGGACCATCGGTGGCGGCCACCACGAGGATGGCACCGTCCATTTGGGCGGCACCCGTCACCATGTTCTTCACATAGTCGGCGTGACCCGGGCAGTCCACGTGTGCATAGTGGCGGGTTTCGGTGGCATACTCCACGTGGGAGGTGTTGATAGTGATGCCACGCTCCTTCTCCTCGGGTGCGTTGTCGATGGAATCGAAGCTGCGTGCTTCCGAGAAGCCTGCATCGGCCAGCACTTTGCTGATGGCCGCGGTGAGGGTGGTCTTGCCGTGGTCAACGTGGCCGATGGTGCCGATGTTGAGGTGGGGTTTGGTGCGCTGATAGGTCTCCTTTGCCATTTGGAACGGTCGTTTGGTGTTGTTCTTTTTCTTTTTGTTCCGGGTGTTCCCCTCTGCTGTACGTGCCTTTCACTGCTGGCGGGCCTGGTTGGTCACCCTTCAAGCCTGGAGCCTTTGGCGGGAATTGAACCCGCGACCTCTTCCTTACCAAGGAAGTGCTCTACCTCTGAGCTACAAAGGCCTTTGTATTGTATGGCCCAAGTCTTTTTCAAGGCTTGGGTGTAGAGCGGGAGACGAGACTCGAACCCGCGACTTTCAGCTTGGAAGGCTGATGCTCTACCAACTGAGCTACTCCCGCTTAAGGCCGGAAGCCCTTGTTGGAAGGCTTCCGGCAGGTGGCTCCGTATTGGTGGGGAGAGCAGGATTCGAACCTACGAAGTCGTAAGACAGCAGATTTACAGTCTGCCCCCGTTGGCCGCTTGGGTATCTCCCCATGGTCCTCTCACGGAGCCAATGAAGGGACTCGAACCCCCGACCGGCTGATTACAAATCAGCTGCTCTACCAGCTGAGCTACATTGGCGTGTACAGCAAGTGAAAGAACGTTCCCGACCCTCTTCCGGAATGGTTACCCCCCGGAATTGGGCCTGCAAATGTATACAAAAGGCTGAAGCCACCAAACACGAGCGGCCATGAAGTTGATCATGGCCGCCGTTAAAGGTTGAAAACCCCACTATCCGCGCACTTCCCGCGCCTTGTTCCTTTCTTTTTCAACTTGGCTTCGCAGGGCGTCGATGGCGTTCACCGCCGCTTCCTCGAAGCTGGCCCCCTTCCGTTTGGCGAAAAGGTCGTTGCCGGGCACGGACAAGCGGATCTCCACATGCTTGTTCTCCGGCCGCTCCCCGTCGGGGCCCACTTTCAGGGTGACATCCCCGCCCATGATGTTGTCATGGAAGAGCGTGAGCTTGTTCAGCTTTTCCTTGATGAAGTTGACCAGCTTGATGTCGGCATCGAAATGGATGGAATGCACGTTGACGTTCATGTCGGTTTGCGTTTTTGTTGGTCCTGTTGGCTTTATGCCCCGCCACGCGGGTGTGCTTGGCGATGGGCTTGTTTGAGTTTTTCCGCGGTATTGTGCGTATACACCTGCGTGGCGGCCAAGTTGGCGTGGCCAAGCAACTCCTTCACGGCGTTGAGGTCGGCGCCATGTTCGAGCAGATGGGTGGCAAAGGTGTGGCGCAGCACGTGCGGGCTTCTTTTTTTCTGTGTGGTGACCGCACTAAGGTAATGCGTCACCAAGGATTGTACGGTGCGTCTGGGCACCGGGGTTCCGTCGGGGCGTACGAGCAGGGGGCCATCCTGGGCCCCGGCCACGGCCGCCCTTTGGGCCAGGTACTCCCGCAGGAGCCCGGCCAGGGGGTCGGCCAAGGGAATGATGCGCTCCTTGTTGCGTTTTCCCAGTACGCGCACGGTGGCTCGGCGCAGGTCCACATCGGCGGGCGACAGGCCGATGAGCTCGGCCAAGCGCATGCCGGTGCCATAAAGGAGTTCCATCATCACCTTGTCCCGCAGGCCGATGAATCCTTCGGGCCACGGCATCTCCACGAACAATTGCCGCATCTGCCGCTCGGCCACGAATTCGGGCAGCCGCTTGGGTGTTTTGGGCGGTGTGATCAAGGCGGTGGGATCGCCCTCCACCTCGCCCACGGTGCGTGCGAAGCGATAGTAGGCCCGCAGGGCGCTCAGTTTCCGGTTGACCGTACGGGCCCCGTTACCGGCCTCCATCAGGCGCATCATCCAGGCCCTTACGGCTTTTTCCGTGGCCTTGGCCGGGGTGTCCACCCTCAACTCCTCCTTCAGGAAGGCCTCAAAATGGGCCAAGTCGCCGCGATAGGCCTCCACCGTCAGGCGGCTGGCGCGTTTCTCGTAGGCCAAGTGTTCCAGGAAACGTTCCACGGACATGATACCGGATGGAACGCAAAGAAGGCGAAAAGGCTTGTGCGCCTTTCCGCCTTCCGGATGTGTTTGTTTACAACGGGTTGGTGATAGCCTCCCCGGTCGCGGGTCTTACTGCTCCCCGCCGTACATCTCCAGCTTGTATGCCGCGCGCATCCGCTCGACACGACGCTCCACGGAGGGCTTGGTGAAATGCTGGCGCTTGCGGAGTTCGCGCAAGGTGCCCGTACGGTCAAACTTCTTCTTGAACTTCTTCAGGGCCTTGTCGATGGGCTCGCCTTCTTTCACCGGAATGATCAGCATGCTGCTTTTTCTGTTAGGGGGCGCAAATATAGTGCTTTCTCCGGATCGTCCACGTTTCCCCTGAAAAGTCCCTTTCGGACCCGTCCTACTCGGCCCCGGTCTCTTGGGGCACAGCCTGCTCCGCAGGTTCGGCGTTGGCATCAGCCCCACCTTGTTCTTGGCGCTTTTCGGCCCGCTTGCGGCAGGTCTTGCACAGCTCGTTGTCGCCTTTCTTCCGTTCCTCCCAAGCCTGCTGCACGGTGCCCTCGTGGATCTCGCGCCCCTTGATGTGCTGGCAATCCTTGAAGATGTGGTACTTCTCTCCTCCCGGGGTCCAGTAGGCATGGTCCACCCCATCGTTTAGTGTCCTGAGGGAATCGGTCTGCTCATTGATCTGCTCGGTGTACTTCTCGATGGAGGGCGGGTTGAAGTCGGTGCCCACGATGCCTGCGGCGAGCAGGGCCACGATGCCGATCGCCCCGGCGATTCCCTTGGACTTGCCGTCGAGCTCCTTGTTGGTGAAGATGAGGATGATCAGCGGCAGAAAGGCCACGGCGGCGATGATGGCGCCCAGCTGGTTTTGGACAAAGAACCGGAACTTGTCCTTTTCCGATGCCGGATCCAGGCGGTTGCTCTTCTTCCACAGCAGGGAACCGGTGATGGACAGGGCGAGGATGACCACGATGGCCACGATGAGCCAAGTGAGCATGTCGTTGTGCAGGAGCTTGAGTATGGCGTAGACCTCGCAGGCGATGGCGATGATCCAGGCCAGCATGGCGAACAGGCGAAGCTGCTTGGCTTGTGCCTTGGCCTCGGGGGTGGCCACAAACTGTTTCTTTTCGGTCATCCTTGTGTGGGTTGGTTGGATCGGGCAAAAATATCCCGCCCGGCGGGTAGGCCGGGCGGGAAAAGGCGAGTTTTCCACGCTTCAGCGTAGGATGCTGCGGCCGATGACCAGCTTTTGGATCTCGGAGGTGCCCTCACCGATGGTGCAGAGCTTGCTATCGCGGTAGAACTTCTCCACCGGGAAGTCCTTGGTGTAGCCGTAGCCCCCGAAGACCTGCACGGCGTCGGTGCTCACCTGCACGGCCACCTCGCTGGCGTAGTACTTGGCCATGGCGCTTTCCTTGGTCATGGGCAGGCCCTTGTTCTTCAGGTCGCTGGCCTGGCGGATGAGCAGCTCGGCGGCCTCGATCTTGGTGGCCATATCGGCGAGTTTGAAGCTGATGGCCTGGAACTCGGAGATGGGTTTGCCGAACTGGTGGCGCTCCTTGCTGTAGGCCACGGCCGCATCGAAGGCGCCCTTGGCGATGCCCAGTGACAGGGCGGCGATGCTGATGCGCCCGCCGTCGAGGATCTTCATGGCCTGCTGGAAGCCTTGGCCAACCTGGCCGAGCACGTTGGCCTCGGGCACACGGCAATCCTGGAAAATGACCTCGGCCGTTTCGCTGGCGCGCATGCCCAGCTTGTTCTCCTTCTTGCCGCCGGAGAAGCCGGGGGTGCCGCGCTCCACCACGAAGGCGGTCATGCCACGGCTGTCGAGCAGTTCGCCGGTACGGGCCATCACCACCATCACATCGGCGCTGATGCCGTGGGTGATCCAGTTCTTGGTGCCGTTAAGGACCCACTCGTTGCCTTCCTTGCGGGCGGTGGTGGCCATGCGCATGGCATCACTGCCGGTGCCGGCCTCGGTGAGGCCCCAGGCGCCCAGCCACTGGCCGGTGGCCAGCTTGGGCAGCCATTTCTTCTTCTGCTCCTCGTTGCCGAAATACAGGATGTGGCCGGTGCAGAGCGAATTGTGCGCGGCCACGCTGAGGCCCACGCTGCCGCAAACCCGGGCCACCTCCACGATGGTGTCCACGTATTCGTGGTAGCCGAGGCCGGCCCCTCCGTATTCCTCGGGCACCAGCACCCCCAGCAAGCCGGCGGGGCCGAAGTGGTTCTTGAACAGGTCGATGGGCATGTGCTGCCGCTCGTCCCAGTCCATCAGGTTCGGCTTTACCTCGCGCTGTACCAGGTCGCGCACGGCCTGGGCGATCATCTGCTGGTTTTCGGTGGTGGTGAATTCCATGTTTGCTTGTTCGGTCTATTCGGCCGGCCAGCGAGGGCCCGCTCTTTTGGGCGGGGCAAAACTAACCGGATCCCCCACAACGGTACAGCCGCTGCGACACGCCCCCTCCTGCCGCCCACCGCCATTCTTGCACCAAGCCGCTCCCCCATGGCCGTCTTGACCGGACAGGCACCGTTGCGGTTATGTAAATGGAGGGATCTGTCCGCACCTAATCCACCGACAAATACGGCCTCATCCGCTCCTTCAAGCTGTCCGTCACCAGCACGCAGCCCGAAATATCGTCCACGGTCCGGAATGGCCCGTGCTGCTGGCGGTAGGCGATCAAGGCCTTGGCCACTTTCCAATTCATGTAGGGGTGCCGGCCCAATTCATCCACGGTGCAGGTATTGATGGGCAGGAGGACGACCGTGGCCGGGTCCAGTTCCAGCTTGGGCCTGATCTGTTCCAGTGCATCGGGCTTGTCGCGCAGGATGGGCACCTCGGCCAGCTGTTCCAGACTGATGAAGCCCCCCAAGCGCGCCCGGTAGCGGATGATGCTGCGGGCAAAGACGGGGCCGATGCCGTTCACCGTCACCAAGGCGGCGGAATCGGCCGTATTGAGCTCCACGGTCCATGACTTACGGGATGGTCCTTCCCCGTTTCTTCCCGATTTCCAAGCGGTGGAGTCCCTGCGGGTGGGATATTCACCGTCCTTCGCTCGGCGGCCCCGCTCCACGCGGTCGGGCAATTGGATGTACGGCTCCCATTGGGCGTACAATTCCGGGTCCACCACATGCATGCGGGCCAGATCGGCCTTGGTACGGAAACGTCCGCCGCGTGCCTCATAGCGGTGTATGGCCCCCGCCTGCCGTTCGCTGAGGCCCAGCAGCACCCATTGTTCCACGGGCAGGCCGTTGGGATCGAACTTGAACAGCCGCACGTCTTCCCAGCCCTTGGCGGGCCTTCCGTCCAAGGTTTCCGTGCTATCGGCCATGGAGGCCCATACCACTTGGAGGGCGTTGGCCTCGCTTTCGGCCAGCAGGGGCGGCCGTATCCATTGCTCCCAGGTGACCCAAGCGGCCGCGATGAGGCAGAGGCCGATCAGGACGGTGAAGGCCCTGCGCTCGCCGCGGTGCATGGCAAAGAGGTCCTTCAATTCCTCCTTCCACGGCCGGTTTCCGCGACGACGTGCCATGGTTACCTTGTCTATTGGGCCAATTGCCCGCGCAGCACGGCCAAGCCGGCCTCGAAGCCCCGTGGCGCGTACCCCAGGTCACGCCGGGCCTTGTCCAGGATGAAGCCGGTATGCGGCGGGCGCTTGGCGGGCTGCCCCAAGGAGGCGCTCTTCACGGCGGATACATGGTCGGTGGACAGGCCGAAGAAGGCACCGGTGCGCTGCACCAGTTCGAGGATGCTCATGCCATCGGGCCCGCTCAGGTGATAGATGCCGGTGGTCCCGCGCTTGGCGATGCGGATGCACCCGTCCGCGAGGTCCTCGGCCAAGGTGGGCATGCGCCACTGGTCGTCCACCACCTTGATGGGGGTACCCTTCTCCAAGGCGTCCTTGGCCCAAAGCACCACGTTGCTGCGGCTCAGGCCGGGCGCCGTGCCGTACACGATGATGGTGCGGGCGATGGCCCAGCGCTCCAGGCCGCTCTCCTGCACGATGCGTTCCCCCTCCAGCTTGCTGTGGCCATACACGCTGAGCGGCGCGGGAGCATCCTCCTCGCGGTAAGGCCCCTTCTCCCCGTCGAAGATGAAATCGGTGCTGAGGAAGATGAAATGGCTGCCACAGCGCTTGGCGGCCTGGACCAGGTTTTCCGTGGCCACCACATTCTGCAACCTGCATGCCTCGGGATCCAGCTCGCAGGCATCCACATTGGTCATGGCGGCGGCATGGATGATCACGTCCGGACGGGCGGCATCGACCACCGCATCCACCTCGGCCCGTACCGCGATGTCCATCGGACGGTAGCGGTCACCCAGCGGTTCGGCCGACCGGTCCAGTCCCCGCGAGGTGGCGATGAGTTGCACCCCGGAATCATTCCGCAAGGCACCGATCAACTTCTGGCCCAGCAGGCCGTTGCTGCCGGTGATCAGGATTTTCATGCCACGCGAACTTAGGGGATAGTTGTCAGTTGTCGGTTTATAGTGATCGGGAGGCTCAGGACGGGCCTTGGTGATCAGGTAACGGACAACGGGCAACTTTCCTTCTTCACTACTCTACTTCCCCCAACCCGAAATCTCGATGCCGCCGGGCTTACAGCCCTCCACCTTCAACCATCATCCCAAACCCGGAGCGCTGCTCCGGGCTGTGATACAACGGGCCGTTGGCCCTTCAACGCTCGCAGCAATCACTTCGTCACCTCTTCACTTCTTCACTTCTTCACCTCTTCACCTCTTCACCTCTTCACCTCTTCGCCCCTTCACCTCTTCACCTCTTCACCTCTTCACCTCTTCACCTCTTCACCTCTTCACC